>NZ_JXSS01000077.1 GCF_000855665.1 Lysobacter sp. A03 | reverse complement strand
CCCCGGATCCTCGGCCAACACGGTGACCCGCCCGCCCATCCCGGCCACGGCCAGCAACCACGCCAGCAGCGCCCAGCCGGCGACGCCAGCCAGCAGCCAGGAGCGAGGCCCCAGATCGTCAACGCGCATCGGTCACCTCGGCAGGCGGCGGCGCGTCGAGCGGCAACAGATAGCCCTGCAGGTCGAAGGAGACATCCAGCCCGCCGCGGCCTGCCGACCCGCGGGTGCTGAGGTAGGCGGCCTGGGTCAGGATGTTTAGGTTGTCCACGAACAGGCGCGGACTGCCGCTTTCCAGCAGGTACAGCACCCGGCTCAGCTCGGGGGTGCCGCAGCGCAGACGGACCTGGGCGACCACGCGGGGATAGGATTGACGGTTGTCGGAATCCAGCGGCGAACGATTGGTGATGGCGCAACTACGGTTGCCGGGGCTCGCCTCGGCAACGACCGTTTCCAGGCGCTGGATCAGGCTTGCAGTGGCCAGCTCCGGATTCGCCTCTGGCAGGAAGCCTGGCATGCCCTCCTGCTCCTGCCTGACCTGTTGCAGGCGCTCGGCCACCTGGGGCGCCTGCCGCAGCTGCATCCGCAGGCGCAGCTCGCGTTGTTGCAGGGACTCGATCCGCGCGTCCGCCTCAAGCATCGGCACCGTCCACCAGGGATGCACGAGCACGCCGTAGGTGAGCGCCAGGACGAGCAGCAGCAGGCCCGCCGCCAGCCACCGGTCGCGGCGCGTTGGCGCTTCAGCGACCGGATTGTGCAGGCGCATCGGCGGCCTCCGCGGGAGCCGTGTTTGCCGCGGCAGAGGCAAGGTTGGCAGTCAGGGTGAAGCGGTCGCGACCGCTCTCGGGATCAGGTTGCAGCGCGCCGGCGAGGGCCGGCGATCGCCACTGGTCGGCGCCCTGCAGCTCGCCAATCAGCGCCGCCGCCTTCGTGCTCAGTCCGATCAGCATCAACTGCTCACCGTTGATGGACAGCTTTTCCAGATACGTGGAGTCGGGCAGACGCCGGGTGAGTTCATCGAGGATCTCGGTGGCCGGCGCGCGTTCCTCCCGCAGGCGGTCCAGGAACACCTGCCCCTCCAGCACCGCCGTCAGTTGCTGGCGTTGCACGGCGGCGCGCCGACCAGACTCCGCCTGGCTGGCGATGGTCTGCTCGAGCGCGTCTGCGGCACTGCGGCGGTTCTCCAGCAATTGCCACATCAATGCCAGCACCGCGAACAGCGCAACGACAGCCAGCGCGACGTTCCACGTCGCCGCAGGATCGCGCCGGTGCCGACGCTCCGCCGGCGCCAGCAGATTTACCCCGAGCGGCGAGCCGTCGGCGCCGGCCACGTCGATCCCGGCCAGCCCCGACGCCAGCGGACCCAGCGCCGCGCGCTGGTCCTCCAACAGCTGCCGCGGGACCACCACCAGCGCCACATCAAGCTGGCCGTCGCTTTCCCGGCGCCCCCGCACGCGCGCATCGAAAGCGACCGCATCGGCGGCAAACGGGGTCTGCCGGTCGATCTCGAAACCGACCACGTCACGCAAGCGCTCCAGTGCACTGCCCGGCAGACTGATGCGCCGGGTCAGGCTGCTGGCGGCGGGCAGCATCAGCCAGCGCGGAAGCTCGGCCAAACGGGAACCCAGCAGGGCGGTGAGCGCGTCCTCTCCGGCGCCTGACCGGGTCACCAGCGCGGGCAATGGCAGGCGCTCTATATCAATCAGCGCATCGTCACGTTGCCGCCGCAGATGCAGGGTGTCCCCGTCGAGCTGGAGCAACAGGCGACCACGCCCCAGGCCCAGCGCCTGTCGCAATGACGGCGGCAACCAGGCGGCCAGCGATCGGAACCACCACGACAGATAGCCGCCCGCGCCCGGCACCGCGCGCATGCCCATGCGCCCCAGGCGGTCGCCGAAGGTGGAACCTGGCTGGCTCATCGTGGCGAAGCTCCCTCTTCCCAATGCAACGTGGTGTAGGCCGCGCCCAGACCCGTGGGGGCGTTGGTCTGCACGACGGCGCGTAACAGTGACTGGCGGCCGTCTGCCAGTTGCGCGCGGCTGTCGATACTATACGTTCCGCTCGCTGCCGGACCGCCGCCCAGAGAGGGCAACGCGCCTCCCCCGACCAGGGGCAGCCCGGTCGCGGTATCGACGACGCCGCGCCCGGCGACAATCCGTTCGCCATCCATGCCCATGGCGTCCAGAACCGGAGCGGTCGCAAACGCGGGGTCGGGGCGCGGCGACCGGCTGTGGACCGTCACGTGCGGGGCGATCTTCGCATACAGCGCCGGGGTGAAGCCCAACACCTGTTCCAGTTCGGCGATGCTTTCAAACGCGGCGTCCTTGGCTCCGTAGGCGCGACCGGCGGCGGCGTAATCGGAGTCCTCGGCGCCGCCCGACGGTTGGCTCAGGGAATCCGCGTCGCGCCAGTCGATGATCGCTCCCGCCAGGCGCGTGGCTTCGGCTGGATCACTGCCCAGTGCCCGCAGCAGGCCCGACAACAGCGTCGCGTCGCTCTGGTTGAGATCGACCTTGCCGCCTTCTGCCACGAGCCGCACCTGCACCTGCGCACCCTGGTACTCCCACTCATAGAGCCGGCCGTCGGGCTGCCACTGCACCCGCGGATCGGACTGGGCCATTCGGTGCAGCGCGTATTCCAGTCCGGCACGTGCGGCGCCCTGAGCGCCCATCCCACGCGCCAGGACCTGACCCTGCATGTGTTCGACCCGGGCCGTCATCGCGAAAGCGCCCACCAGCGCGGTAAGCAACACGATCATCCACAGCACCAGCAGCAAGGCCGCGCCTCCACTGCGGTGCCGGGATCGATGCAAATGACGGGCAACCGCAGTCACCAGCCGCCACCCGCAGGTCCGGTCGCGCCACCCAACGCCTGCGGAATCGCCACGACCAGTGTTGGCCACTTGCCGCCGTCCGCGTCGGTAAGGCTCGCCTCGACCAATACCGGCAAGCGATCGACTGCCGCCCAGCGGTCGGTCCACTCACCCAGCTCGCCGTTCTCCGGGTCGATGCCGCGATAGCGGAACCGCGCCGATGCCAGCCCATCGACCAGTACGTCGGGCGCACGGCCACGCGGATCCTCCACGGTTTCACCGGCCGACACGATGTCCAGTGCGAGCACGATCCGATGCGCACCGCCACTGCGCTCAATGCGGAAATCGTGCGAGTAGGGACCGCCTCGACCCAGGTAATCGGGCAGGTCGGCGACGAAGCGCATCCGCTCGGCCTCGCCAAGGAAGCGTTGCGGACGCTCATTGGCCTGACCGGTGTGGAAGGCAACCGGCCGCGCCGCGCTGATGCGCCTGCGCAGGAATCCCTCCACCGCGCGCATGCGCTCGCTGCGTTCGGCCAGCGCCTCGCCCCGGGTCGCGGTCTGGCTGGCCGCTGTCAGCGTCGCAAACGCGAGCGCCAGCCCGGCGGCGAGAAGCACCGTAGCCAGCATCACTTCGACCAGGGTGAAGCCGCGCCCGGCCGCCCTGGCCGGTCCCGCGCGAATGATGCCGTCGCAACGGCCTGCGATAGCCAATCGCCCGCGCACGCCCTCCCCTCTTTCCACAGAACGCCTCACCGGATGCCCTCCACCGCGGCATTCGGCGGCGCCAATCTCAAGCTGCGCACTTGCAACTGTTGACCCGGCCCATCGTCACCCCATTGCACCGCCAGATCCAACTCAACCAACGACGGATCGCCCGGCGCCTGCGGCAGGTTCATCAGCGCCGGATCCTGCCATGGGGCCACGGACAACGACCAGCGATAGCGGCCGTCTTCAAAGTCGCCCTCACGTTGCCCTACCCGCAACGGCTCGCTGATACCAACGGTATCCAGCAGCGATTGCGCATGCAGCGCCGCCCGTCCCGCATCGGCCGACCAGCGCACCTGCCGGGTCGCACCCGAAAGCGTCCCCAGCAGCAGGGTCAAGCCCATTGCCAGCAGGGCGAAAGCGACGATCACCTCGATCAGGGTGTATCCGCGCTGGACTCTGGCCGGTTGCATCAATCCCCGCTCCCGGCCCGCTTCACGCTGACCTGCCCGGTCAGCCAGGCTACGTCGATGTCCCACACCGCGCCGTCGCGGCTGAGCTGCACCCGTCCACCGGTGGCGGCACCATCGGCGAAGAACATCACCGCTCCCTGTCCCTGGGCAGGCTGGATCTGGCGGGCGCCGATGAAGCGCACGTCGATCGCGGCCGGGATGGTGCCGGCACGGTCCTTTGGGGCCTGCCACGTACGCGCCGCGGGATCGATCACGAAACGCTGGGGCTCACCGGTAGCGATCGCGTGGGTACGCGTGAAGCGCAACTGCGCCGCGACCTCCTTCACCGCCGATCGCAACTGGGTGCCCTTCATGCCGCCGCTGAACGCAGCCGCCGCCAGCAGGCTCGCGCCTGCGATGAGCCCGATCACCAGCAGCATCTCCAGCAGCGACATTCCCGCGTGGCGACCGCGAGAGGAACGCACCCCACGGCCCGACCGGGCGCGCCATGGCGTTGGCAGGAGCTCGGGCAATGTCAGTCGTAGTGGATGTCGCTGTCGACGCTGGTGCCGCCGACCTTGCCGTCCTTGCCCAAAATGACCAGATCGAACGGACCGCTCTCGCCGGGGGTGCGGTACTCCACCGGATGCCCCCACGGGTCGTTCAACTCGGCCGGTTTGGCATACGGCCCCAGCCAGCCGGCAGCGCTGCCCGGCGCCGTCACCAACTCATCGAGTGTGGCCGGCAGGCGGCCGGTATCCATCTGGAATGCCTCGACCTTCTGCCCCAGCGTCATGACCTGGGATTTGGCCAGGTTCGCCTTGGCGCGGTCCGCGCCGCCGAGCACGCGCGAGCCAACGAAGGTCAGCACCGCGCCGATCAACACGATCACGATGATGATCTCGATCAGGCTCATGCCGGCCTGCGCGGCGGGGGCGGGAGAACGAGTCAGGGAACGTTTGTTGCGCATCGTTGAAGGTCCTTTGTGGGAAAGTGCTTGCCGGCGCGCGGGCCGCCGAGGCCGCGGGTTATCCGATCGAACTGGTGAGGTCATACAACGGCGTCAGCACGGCCATCACCACCACACCAACCAGTCCGGCCAGAACGACGGTAACAATGGGCACCAGTGCCGCGAGCATTCGGTCCAGGGCGATCGAGGTCTGGTGCTCGAAGGTCTCCGCGGTCTTGACCAGCATCGTATCCAGCGCGCCGGATTCCTCGCCGACCTGGATCATCTGCAGGGCCAGGCGCGGGAAGCGCTTGCCACGCGCGAGCGCGGTGGACAGGGCGACACCGTTCTTTACCTCGTCGCTGGCGGCCAGGACATCTGCCGCCAGCACCCGGTTGCCCAGCACCTTCTGGCCAATGCCCAACGCGGCCATCAACGGCACGCCGTTGCGCACCAGCGTGCCCAGGGTACGGGCCAGACGCGCGGTCTCGACCTTGGCAACCAGGTCACCGAAGAAGCGTCGGCGCAGCAGCCAGCCGTCCAGTTTCTCGCGGAATACCGGATCCCGGCGCTTGCGGTCGAATACCAGCAACACCACCGCCGGGACCACGACCAGCATGATCCACCAGTCCCGCACGAACAGGCCGACCCCGAGCACGACCTTGGTAAAGCCCGGCAGCGGCGCGTCGAGGCTCTCGTACATCTGGGCGAACTGGGGCACGACGTAGCCCAGCAGGAACAGCAGGCTGAGCCCGACCATCACCAGCAGGATCGCCGGGTAGATCAGCGCGTTGATGACCCGCGACTGCATCGCCCGCGAGCGCTCCAGGTAATCGGCCAGCCGCGACAGCGTCTCGTGCATGCTGCCGCCCGCCTCGCCGGCTCGCACCATGTTGACGTACAGCCGCGAAAACGTGCCGTGCTGGCGCTCCAGTGCGGTCGACAGCGACGCGCCCCCGCGAACGGCATCGCGCACGTCGCTGACCACCCGGCGCGCGGCCTCATCCTCGGGCAACTCCAGCAGGATGGTCAGCGCGCGGTCCAGCGGCTGGCCCGCGCCAAGCAGGGTCGCCAGCTGCTGGGTGAACTGGACCAGCCGCTCGCCGGCGAACGGGCGTGGCTTGAACAGCGTGCGCCACGCCGGCAAGCCGCTGCCCTCGCTGGCCAGGCGTGCTTCCACCGGCAGGTGGCCCTGTTCCTGCAGGCGCGCCGCGACCTCGGTATCGCTGGCGGCCTCCATCTGCCCGTCGAGCATCTCGCCGCGCGCGTTGATCGCCTTGTAGCTGTAGAGGGCCATCGGCTCAGGCGTCCTCGGTGACCCGCAGGACTTCCTCGATCGTGGTCAGCCCAGCGAGCGCCTTGGTGATGCCGTCCTCGTACATCGTGCGCATACCGCCGTCGCGGGCGATACGCTCGATCTCGCCCATGCCGGCGTGGCGCATCACCGCGCTACGCAGGGCGTCGTTGATGACCATGAACTCCATGATCGTGGTGCGCCCCTGGTATCCGGTTGGCGCCAGCGCCGAGGGCTGCGGGCGGTACAGCAGGATCTCGCCCTCGGGCTGGTAGCGGCGCAGCTCGAAGCGCTCGATCTCGTCGGCCGTGGCCGGGACACGCTCGGCGTGGGTCGGCTCGAGCCGCCGCACCAGTCGCTGGGCGAGGATGCCGTTGATGGTCGAGGTCAGCAGGTAGTCCTCCACCCCCATGTCCAGCAGCCGGGTGATGCCGCCGGCGGCGTTGTTGGTGTGCAGCGTGCTCAACACCAGATGGCCGGTCAGTGCGGACTGGATTGCGATGCGCGCCGTCTCCAGATCGCGCATCTCGCCGATCATGATGATGTCCGGATCCTGGCGCACGATCGAGCGCAGCGCGTGCGAGAAGTCGAGCCCGATCTGCGGCTTGGCCTGGATCTGGTTGATGCCTTCGATCTGGTATTCGACCGGATCCTCAACCGTGATGATCTTCACGTCCGGCGTGTTGAGCTTGCTCAGCGCGGTGTACAGCGTGGTGGTCTTGCCCGAACCGGTCGGTCCGGTCACCAGCAGGATGCCGTGCGGCTGCTGCAGCACGTGCTCGAACTGCGGCAGGAACTCGTCGGTGAAACCCAGCCCGTGGAAATCCAGCACCACCGACTCGCGATCCAGCAGACGCATCACCACCGACTCGCCGTGCGCGGTCGGCACGGTGCTCACGCGCAGATCGAGCTCCTTGCCCTGGACGCGCAGCATGATCCGCCCGTCCTGCGGCAGGCGACGCTCGGCGATGTTGAGCTTGGCCATGATCTTGATCCGGCTGATCACCGCGGCGGTCAGGTTGACCGGAGGGCTCTCGCCATCGATCAGCACGCCATCGACGCGGTAGCGCACCTTGAGCCGATTCTCGAACGGTTCGATGTGGATGTCCGAGGCCCGCAGCTCGACCGCGCGCTGGATCACCAGGTTGACCAGCCGGATCACCGGCGCTTCGGACGCGAGGTCGCGCAGGTGCTCCACGTCGTCCAGGTCGCCGCCACTCTCGCCCTCGGCGGTCTCGATGATGGTGCCCATCGCGCTGCGACCCTGGCCATGCCAGCGCTCGATCAGCTCATCGATCTCCGAGCGCAACGCGACACTGGCACGCACTTCGCGCCCCGTCGCCAGGCGCACCGCATCCAGGGTGTAGGGATCCTGCGGGTCGGCCGCAAGCACTTCGACCGCCTCCGGAGACTCCGCCACCGGGCAGATCGCAAACTGCTTCATGAATTTGGTGGTTAGCGCGACCCCCTCGGGCGGCAGCTCGGGCACGTCCTTGGCGCTGACCAGCGGCAGCTCGAGGACCTCGGCCACGGTCTCCGCGTGGTCACGCTCCGAAACCAGACCGAGCCGGGCCAGCAGCCCCAGCAGGCTACCGCCGGTCTCCGCGTGCAGCCGCCGCGCACGCACGAGATCGGCGTCCTTCAGCCGTCCCTTGGCAAGCAGCGCATCGACCAGCGGGGCATCGACCCCGCCGTCCATGTCATCAACCCGGGCAATGATTCCAGCAGTTTCCACGTGGGGTCCCTGTCGCCTCGAACGCTCGACTTTATCAGCTGGACGCGGCTGCGGACCGCGGCCCGGCGCCGCCTTTGGCTATGATCGGAACCACTCGGGGGAAAACGGGACGCAGGTCGGGGGACCGGCACCGCTATGCCTACCCCCATCAGGGAAACGGGGAGCGGTTCGATGCAGGATGCAAAGCGGTTGCAACGGGTATGGAAGCTGTTCGACCTGGTCGTCGAACTGGCCCCGGAAGCGCGTGCCAGCCAATTGGCGGATCTGGAACCCGATGCGGGAATCCGCACCCAGGTGGAGGCGCTGCTGCACGACGCCGATACCCACACCGTCGACGCCGGTGCATTGCGCTCGCCGACGCCCCCGCTGCTGGCTCCCGGAACGCGGGTCGGGCGCTGGGAGATCGACGAGCTGCTCGGCCGTGGCGGCATGGGCGAGGTCTATATGGCCCACCGCTTTGGCGAGGACTTTGACCAGCGCGCGGCACTCAAGCTGTTGATGCGAATGGAGTCGGCGGAGGACCGGGCCGGCTTCGTGGCCGAACGCCAGATCCTCGCCGGGCTTGAGCATCCCGGCATCGCCCATCTGTTGGATGGCGGCGAATACAGGGGCGTCCCGTTCGCAGTGATGGAGTACGTGGAAGGGGTGCCGCTGACCCGGGTCGCGGGCTTGGGACTGAGCAACAAGCTGGCGCTGGTACTGCAGGCGTGCGACGCAGTCGGCCACGCACACCAGCACCTGATCATCCACCGCGACCTCAAGCCCGGCAACATGCTGGTAACGCCCGATGGGCGGCTGAAGCTGCTGGATTTCGGTATCGCCAAACACCTGGCACCGTCCCGCGAACGCGATGGCGAGGCCACTCCCTCTGCCCACGCTTCGCCGGATTACTGCGCGCCCGAGCAACTCACCGGCGCTCCGGTTTCCACTGCAACCGACGTCTATTCGCTGGGTGTGATCCTTTACGAGCTGCTGACCGGCGAACGCCCCTGGCAGCTGACCGGAGCGCCGCAGATCCGCGCCCTTGAGCGCCTGTCACTGCCGGCGCCACACGCGCCGAGCAACCGGGTCAAAGGTCCGCTGCGCAAGTCACTGCGCGGCGACCTGGACGCGATCGTCCTGAAAGCGCTGCAGGTCGATCCAGCGCACCGCTACCGCACGGTGGGCGAGCTGGCATCGGACCTGCGCGCGCATCTGGCGCAGCACCCGGTGGCCGCAAGGAACCAGACGCTCCGCTACCGGCTGGGCTGCCGGATCCGGCGCCACCGCGTCGCCTACGCGCTGGCCGCGGCTGTGTTCGCCAGCCTGGCGCTGGGTCTCGTGGGGGTCGCCTGGCAGGGCCGCCAGGCGACCATCGAGCGCGACCACGCACGCCGCGAAGCGGTGCGCAACAACGCCGTGCGCCAGTACCTGATGCTGATGTTCCGCTCCGCCAGTGGCACGCAGGAGCATGAGGAAGTCACCGCCAAGTCGGTGCTCGATCGCGCCGCCGAGCGTGTGCACGAGGAGTTCGCCGACGACCCGGAAAGCTACGCGGACGTCGCTTTGGCCCTGGCCGAGCTGTATTTCCAGATCAACGACTACACCGGCGCGCGGCCGCTGCTGGTGCGTCTGCTGCGCGACGACGCCGGTGTCGCCGAGCACGTGCGCGCGATGGCGATGCACGATCTGGCCCAGGTCAGCTTCCGCGAGAGTCAGACTGCCCAGGCACGCGACCTGCTCGACCAGGCGCAGAAGTTCTGGAAGGCCGGGCCCGACAGGTTCCGCACGGAGTTGCTGGACAGCCGTCTGCTGCAATCGCAGATCGAACGGGCACAGGGGGATGCCGAGCTTGCCCTGCGCACGTTGGCGGAGGCGCTCCCTGAACGCGTCGAACTGTCGGGCCTGCAGCACCGTGACACCGCGGTACTGATCAACAACCTCGGTCTGGCGTATTACCAGCTGGGACGTCTGGACGACGCGATCGTCCAGTTGAAGCACGCACACGCCATCTGGCAGACGCTCGGCCAGGAAAACAGCTCCGACGCCCTCAACACGCTGAACAACTGGGCCAGTGCCGCCGTGCAATCGGGCCGCCGCGAAGAGGCTGCGGAAATCTTCTACCGCGCGCTGGAATTGCGTCGCAAGCTCTACGGCCCGTCTGGTGCGCTGGCGGCACTGATGAACAACCTGGGCAAGACGCTCGTCCAGTTGGGCCGCCACGACGAGGCCATCCCCCTGCTGCGCGAAGCCATTGCCATGGGACGCGAGCACGCGGGCGGCGAGACCGGAACGATCGCGCTGGCCGCGGGCCTGGGGCTGGTCGATGCGATGGTCGGACGCGGCGAGATTGCGGAGGCGCGCGCCAAGCTCGACAGCCTGGGACCCTCGATCATGGAGACCTTCGGCAACGAGCACCCCTTCGCGGCGATGCTCGAGATTTCCCGCGCACGGGTCGAGCACGGTGAGGGAAGCGCCGAGCGGGCGACCGCCGCTCTCAAGCTGGCGCGGGAACGGTTGCAGGCGATGGGCCCGGCCGGTGCAGCCCACCTGGCGCAGCTGGACGCGCTCCAGCAGCAATGGCGCGAATGAGGGCGGACACGAAGCTGGCTGTAGACGCCTTTTGTAACAAGCGTCGTTATCGGCTCAGGAGGTCGCGTCCTCGTCAGCCGGATCGGTTACGCCGCGGTAGTCTCCCAATTCCTTTTGCAGCCACGCGCGCGCCTTGATCCAGTCCCGGCGCACCGTGCGCTCGGTGATACCGAGGATGTCGGCGGTTTCCAATTCCGTGTAGCCCGCGAAATACCGGCACTCGACGACCCTGGCCATGCGCGGCTCGATCGCCGCCAGCTGCTCGACCGCCTCACCCACCACCACGCGCGTTTCCGATTCGGTGACCATCAGCGCTTGCTGCGCCTGCGTATAGTTGTCGGGATCATCCAGTGAGATGGGGGTGCGGCCCTCGCCCCGGCACAGTCGCAGTCGGGAGCGCGCCTCATCGACCATCACGTGGCGCATCGCCACCGCGGCGGATGCCAGGAAATGCCGATGCGACTTCCACGGCCCGACGCTGGCCATCTTCAAATAGGCCTCGTGGATCAAGGCGGTTGTTTGCAGCGCACTGCCCGACGAGCGGGCACGGATGCCCCGCGCTGCCCGGCGCAGGTCCGGATACAGCAACGGCGCCAGTTCCGCGGCGCCCGCACCGGCCATGCCCGGCTCAAGCTCATCATCCGTTCCGGGTCGACCCGGTCCGCTCCCCTTCTCCATCGCGGAGTCCCTCCTCGCAAATACGCGACAGACAACTGTGTCGCCTTCCCTTGGGCCGGAGGATACACCGCGGTCGCGCACGCAGCCGAAGAGCGGGCACACGCTGCAAGGAACGCCACGCGTCATCGGCGGTCACACGATGGCCCGGCGCGGTCTAGCGGCGCGTGTCGTCACCCATCCAGACCGATGCCAGCGTCTGCGTCGTCTGGCGGCGCTGCGGCAGCGTGGCTTGCCACCATTGCGTGCGCGCGTCGATCGCGTTCGCTGCGTCCGAGGACGACTCCACCGGTTCCATTGCCGGGCCGAAGTAGGCGTTGAGGGTGAAATAGACCCGGTCCCTGAGGACGTGCAGGTCACTGTTGGCGGTGTCGAACCGGGCCTGATCGCCGATGTCATCCACATCCTCGAACGGCCCGGCCTCCGGCGACGATGACCGGGCACCCTCGCCCGACGTCGCGTCCTCGAACAGCGCCCGCGCCTGCCGCTCATCCGGTGCCACAGCAGTGACGTGCACCGTGACATCCAGCAGCTCCTCCTCGCCCTCCCAGCGATAGACGCACAACGACGACATCGAGGACTGCTCGATCAACGCGGCATCGATGGAGAAAGCGGCCGACACCATGTCCCTTGTCACCGCCGTGCAGGGTGCGCTGCGCAGGTCATCTGCGACCTGCGGCAGCGCGGCCTCGGGAACTGCCGCGCCTTGGTCGGCCGCGCAGCCGGCCAGTGCCGCCAGCGCCAGGACCATCACGCCCGCAACCGCGTGCGCTAGGACGACCCCGGCGCCAGATTTGAGGCTGCGGCAGCCCGCTTGTGCCAACGTCTGCATCACGACCCCCATCGAAATGCCTCCCCGCAACCCTGGCCGGTGAGTGGCCGTTGCTTGCAGGGGTTTACGTCGTCGGGGAGCCGCTCCGGACAATCGGGCAGAAGTGCCGCAAAAAGACGGGGCGGGGCGGGGTGCCCGCCCCGTCGTGGCAACTCAAGCGGTGAACACGCGCGCGTTGCGGAACATCCGCAGCCACGGGGAGTCCTCGCCCCACTCCGATGGGGCCCAACTCAGGTTGGCGGTGCGCAGGGTACGTTCGGGATGCGGCATCAGGATCGTCGCCCGGCCATCGGCACTGGTCACCGCGGCGATCGCATTGGCCGAACCGTTGGGGTTCGCCGGATAATCCACAGCCGGCTGTCCGCCAGCGGCCACGTAGCGCGCAACCGGGTGCGCCGCCGCCTGGTCGGCCGGGTCGGCAAACGCCGCGCGGCCCTCGCCGTGCGAGACCACCACCGGAATCCGCGACCCGGCCATGCCGGCCATGAAGATCGACGGCGAGTCGGCGATTTCCAGCAGGCTGAGGCGGGCCTCGAACTGCTCGCTGCGGTTGCGCAGGAACCTCGGCCAATGACCGGCACCCGGGATGATCGAGCCCAGCTGACTGAGCATCTGGCAGCCGTTGCAGATTCCAAGAGTGAACGTGTCGTCGCGCTGGAAGAAGGCGGAAAAGCCGTCATGCAACGCCGGGTGCTCCAGAATCGAGGTGGCCCAACCGCGGCCGGCGCCGAGCACGTCGCCGTAGCTGAAGCCACCGCCGGCAGCCAGGCCCTTGAAGCCGTCCAGCGCTACCCTTCCATTGATCAGGTCGCTCATGTGCACATCGACGGCCTCGAAACCGGCGCGGTCGAATGCCGCGGCCATCTCGATCTGGCCGTTGACGCCCTGCTCGCGCAGGATCGCGACCCGCGGCCTGCGCTGGACGTGGACAAATGCGCTGGCGACATCCTCGGCCGGGTCGAAGGAGAGCTTCGGTGACAGCCCGGGCGCGTTGAAATCGCGCATCGTCGCGCGCTCCTGATCCGCGCACGCGGGGTTGTCGCGCAGCTTCTGCATCGCGTGGGTCGTCGACCACCACGCATCGAACAGCTCATCCCAGTTCCATTGCGCCAACAACTCGCCGCCGCCATGGACACGGATACTCGGCGCCGTGCTTGGCTTGGCAATGCGCTGGGCACAATCGACCAGTCCGTGGCTGGCCAGCAGGTCGGCAAATTCGACCCGGTCGTCCGCGTTGACCTGGACGACGGCGCCCAGCTCCTCGTTGAACAGGGTCCGGAACGCGTCCTCGCCCCAACCGTCCAGGTTGATGTCCAGGCCGGTGTGCGAGCAGAACGCCATCTCGCACAGGGTGGCGAACGCGCCGCCGTCGGAACGGTCGTGGTAGGCCTGCAGCAAGCCCGCGGCGCGTGCATCGCGGATGAGTTCGAAAAAGGCACGCAGGCGCTCGGGATCGTCCAGATCCGGCACGCCCGACGTCCGACGTCCGTCCTCGGACGACTGGCCGGCAAAGGCTGGCAGCCCGGCTGCATCGCCGCCGGCGTGCGGATGGACCTGCGCCAGCACCGAACCGCCCATGCGCTGCTTGCCTGCGCCCAGACCGATCAACCACAGCTCGGAGTCCTGCCCGGAGGTCAGCAGCGGCGTCAGCTGACTGCGTACGTCGGTGACCGGCGCAAACGCGCTGACCACCAGCGACACCGGCGATACGGACTTGTGCGACTCGCCGCCCACGTCCCATTGCGCCTGCATCGACAGCGAATCCTTGCCGACCGGAATGCTCAACTCGATCTGCGGGCACAGCTCCATGCCGACCGCCTTGACCGCATCAAACAGCAACGCGTCCTCGCCGTCGTGTCCGGCGGCGGCCATCCAGTTGGCGGACAGCTTGACCCGGTCCAGCGAATCGACCGGAGCAGCGCACAGATTGGTGATCGCCTCGCCAACGGCCATGCGCGCGGACGCCGCGGCGTCCAGCAGCGCCAGCGGCGTGCGTTCGCCGATCGCCATCGCCTCGCCCGCAAAACCGCTGAAACCGGCAAACGTGATCGCGCAATCGGCCACCGGCACCTGCCACGGGCCTACCATCTGGTCGCGCGCGGTCAGCCCGCCGACGCTGCGGTCGCCAATGGTGATCAGAAACTGCTTGGCTGCCACCACCGGGTGCGCAAGCACGCGCAGGGCCGCGTCGCGCAGATCCAGACCAGCCCAGGCCAACGAGGGCCATGCCGGGGCGGCAGGGCGGCGGGTGTCGCGGTGCATCTTGGGAGCCTTGCCGAACAGCACGTCCATCGGCAGGTCGATCGGGTGGCCACCCGCGGCCGCCGCGACGCCGGCATCCGCGGCCGCCGTGGAACCTTCGCTTCCGTAGACACTTTCGACCGTCACCCCGTAACCCACCACCAACCGCTCCTTGGCGGTCGCGTGGCCGACCACGGCGAACGGGCAGCGTTCGCGTTCGCAGATCGCCGCAAACTCGGCCACGCGGTCGGCGGCGATGCCGAGCACGTAGCGCTCCTGGGATTCATTGCACCACAGCTGCATCGGCGACAGGGACGGGTCGTCGCTGGGCACCTTGGCCAGGTCGATGACGCCACCCAGTCGCGAGTCGTGCAGCAGCTCGGGGATCGCGTTGGACAGGCCTCCTGCGCCGACATCGTGGGCAGTGTCGATCGGGTTGTCGGCTCCGAGCGCCACGCAACTGTCGATGACTTCCTGGCAGCGCCGCTCCATTTCCGGGTTGTCGCGCTGGACGCTGGCAAAGTCCACCGCCTCGTCGCTGTCGCCGGAGGCGACCGAGCTGGCCGCGCCGCCGCCCAGGCCGATCAGCATCGATGGCCCACCCAACACGACCACCGCATGCCCAGGCTTGAGGCCGAGTTTCTCGACCTGGATGCGGTCCATCGCGCCCAGGCCGCCGGCCAGCATTATCGGCTTGTCGTAGGCACGCGTCAGCGTGCTCGCGCCGGTGGCGGCATCGGCCAGCTCGAACGTACGGAAGTAGCCGGTCAGGTTCGCGCGACCGAATTCGTTGTTGAACGCCGCTGCCCCCAGCGGGCCGTCGAGCATGATCTCCAGCGCGCTGGCCATGCGCGGGTTGAGCACGCGCTCGCCCTCCCAGGGCTGCGGCAGGGTCGGGATGCGCAGGTGCGACACCGTGAATCCGCAAAGGCCGGCCTTGGGCTTGCCGCCGCGGCCGGTGGCGCCCTCGTCGCGGATCTCGCCACCGGCCCCGGTGGCGGCGCCGGCAAAGGGCGAGATCGCCGTGGGGTGGTTGTGGGTCTCGACCTTGATGCAGAACGCGGAATCCACCGCGGCCTCAAGGCGGTAACCGGCGCTGACCGGATCGGGCCGGAAGCGCTGGCTGGGGTAGCCCGCCACCACGGCCGCGTTGTCGCTGTACGCCGACAGCGTGTGCTGCGGCGTGGTCGCGTGGGTGTGCTTGATCATCCCGAACAGCGACATCGGCTGGTCGATGCCGTCGATGGTCCAGCTGGCGTTGAAGATCTTGTGCCGGCAGTGCTCGGAGTTCGCCTGGGCGAACATCATCAGCTCGACGTCCGACGGCGCGCGCCCCAGTTCCGCATAGCGCTCGCGCAGGTAGGCGATCTCATCATCGGCCAGAGCGAGGCCGAGACGTCTGTTGGCAGCCTCCAGTTCGTCCAGGTCGATCCGCTCCAGCGCGACCTGCTGCGGAACATCGAACAAGGCCAGCGCCGCGTCACGCGAGGTGAGCAGCGACTGGGTCATCGGATCGTGCAACTCGGCGGCGAGCCGGTCGCAGACCGCAGGATCCTCCGGCCAGCCGGCGAGGTCGAAGCGGGTGCCGTGCTCGACGCGATACACCGGCAGCCCGGCATCACGGACCAGCTCGGTGGCCTTGCTCGCCCACGGCGACAGGGTGCCCAGCCGCGGCGTGACGAAGCGCGACACTGCGTGATCCTCACGGGCCGCAAATTCCGACCCGGCCTGGAGGATCCGGCCCAGAACGGGGCCATCGACCTGGGCACCCCGGTTGGGCTTGACCCAGTACACCGGCCAGGCACCCAGCAGGCGCACGTCGGGGTGGTGGCTCTGGAGCCGGGCTTGGAGACGTTCGCGTCGGAACGCAGACAGGGCGGAGGCGCCCTCGAGGACGATCATGTCCGGAAAACCACAGGTCGACGGGCCGACCATTGTAAGTCAGCCCGTGCGGGCGCGCGCACCCGGGCGGCGCGACGTTGGCTCGCCCTTACTGGTCGGACGCGCCGTTGCAGTAGGCGTTGATGGCAGCCTGGGCCAGCTGCTTCTGCGCTTCGCGCTGTTCTGCGTTCATCGCGGTGCCATCGCCGTTGCCATCACTGCCCTGCATCTGGATCGGGCCGTCGCCCTCAAGCAGCGCCAGGTTGGCACGCGCGGTAGTGCACTGGGCATTCTCCGCGGGCGCCTGCGCGGTGGCTTCGCTGGCGGTGCCGGCGCCTGCGACGGTAATGCGGCGATTCTGGTATTTGCCGCTTGGCGGCGGCGCATCGGAGTAATGGGTGACCCCGCTGGCATCCTTCCACTGGAACAACTCACCGGCCGAGAGCGGCAACGCCACCATGAAGAAGGCGAGGCCCAGACAGGCCGCGAAACGACGTAAAGGCAGAGCAGGCAGACCGGTCATGAGAGCTTCCATTGCGGTGTTGGGGGATGGCATTGCCATGATTGCAGCATCCCGCCGCAACGCAAGCAAGCGCTAGACTGCTGAAATGGAACCTACGCAACCGATTACCCCACCGGCTCGCCAGCGACCCCGCGGCATCTACCTGTTGCCCAACCTGTTCACCACGGGCGGCCTGTTTGCCGGCTTTTACGCCATCATTTCCGCAACCCAGGGCCATTTCGACAACGCCTGCATCGCGATTTTCGTCGCCGCCATCCTCGATGGGCTGGACGGACGGGTGGCGCGCCTGACCAACACCCAGAGCGAGTTCGGCGTTCAGTACGACTCACTGGCAGACCTGATCAGCTTTGGACTTGCACCGGCGCTGGTGATGTATCACTGGTCGCTGGCATCGATGTCGCTGGACGGCGTCACCATGCGCAAGATCGGCTGGGTGGCGGCGTTCCTTTATGCCGCCTGCGCCGCGCTCCGCCTGGCCCGGTTCAACTCCCAGGTCGGCCAGGTCGACAAACGATGGTTCATCGGCCTGGCCAGTCCTGCCGCGGCAGGGCTGCTGGCGAGCTTTGTCTGGACCTGCTTCGTGATGGGCTATTCGGGGGTCGAATTGCGCTATCTGGCCGTATTCGCCACGGTGGCGGCCGCGTTGCTGATGGTCAGTCCGATCCGCTACTTCAGCTTCAAGGGCGGCGGGCCCAAGCACGATCGCCTGCCGTTTCTTTCCGTGCTGGTGGTCGTCGCGGTGGTGGCGGCCATCGCCATTGATCCGCCGCGGGTGCTGCTCGCGATCATCGCGATCTACGCGATGTCCGGTCCGGTACACGCCATCTACCGGCGCGTACGCCGATCTCCGGTGGAAACGGCGACGCCATGAGCTTGTGGTCGGTCCAGCAACACGAATGGCTGCATGCCCTGGGACATCCCGTTTTGCTGTTGGCCGGTGATCCTTGCCTGCAGGCGCAGCCTGCGAGGGAGCGTGAGGAGAAGCTCGTCGCGGCGTCCAGCGCGGCGGGGGACGAAGCGGCGCAGCAATCCAGCAGAGAGAAACCGACGGCCGGAACGCCACGGGCCGCATCTGGCGACGGGGCGGACACCAGGCCGCCGCGATCGGCGCCCTCGGCGCCAGCAGCACCCATCCTGGGACGGATCGAGACGTCCGAAGCGGCGGCCCCCGGTCCGACAGCCGGAGCCTCGCGCACGGATGCTGCCGCGAAGAAAGCCGCGCTGGAAGCCGCCCGCGGCGCGCGGCGGGCGGCGCGTCCAACGCTGCTGCCCAGCGACGATCCGCTGCTGCTGGCGATCCTCCGCGCCAGCCGCATGGAGGCACCTGTATTCGAGGTCGCGGCACAGGCCTGGCGGATCGACCTGGCCCGCCTGCGCGCCGAGCCCGCGGCCAAGCGCTCGTTGTGGCGGCAGATGCGCAAGGCGCGTCGAAGAGGGTGAGCGCCGTGGCTGCCGAACCGTCCTTCCAGCCGCTGCCGCACCGCCCGATGCGCCCGGAGGACCTGGCTGCGGTGCATGCGCTGGAAGTGCGTGCCTACGAATTTCCGTGGACCCAGGGAATCTTCCGCGACTGCCTGGCCTCGGATTACCCGGCCCGGGTGGTCGAGCGCGACGGTGCCATCGTCGGCTACTTCCTGCTCAGCATTGCCGCGGGTGAGGCGCACATCCTCAACATCTGCATCGCCCCCGAGCTGCAGGGTCAAGGCCACGGCCGCGCGCTACTGCACGTGTTGCTGCAGATCGCCCGCGCGCGCCGCGTGGAGCGCATCTTCCTGGAGGTTCGGCCGAGCAACCCACACGCGATCGCGCTGTACCACGACGAGGGTTTCAACGAGATCGGGCGCCGGCCGCGCTATTACCCGGCGCGCAAGGGGCGCGAGGACGCCCTGGTGATGGCGCTGGAGCTGTTCGACGACGCCTGACCGGCGTCACTCTGTGCGAACGACCGAGCCAAGGCGGGAACCGGAAATCCGGATCGACGCCCCGGCCGGCCTTATCCCAGCCGGGTTCGCTGCGCCGCCAAGGCGTCGAGCTGCGAGTTCCAGTCTCCCAGGCGCTTGCGCTCCTGCTCGACCACCGCCGGCGGCGCGTTGTTGACGAACGTCTCGCTGGCCAGCTTGCCCTTGCACTTGCCGATCTCGACCTCGACCTTTTTGAGTTCCTTGTCGAGCCGCGCGCGCTCGGCGTCCAGGTCCACCAGTCCGTCCAGTGGCACCAGCAGCTGCAGCTCGCCAACCACCGCCGTCGCCGCGGCCGGCGCGTTGGCGACGCCGTCGATGAATTCGATGCGCTCCAGCCGGGTCAGGAACGACAGCGAGCCATGGAAGCGTGCGGTGCGCTCGCGCTCGGGGTCGTTGGCGCCGGCCAGCAGCAGGGTGACCTGTTTGGATGGCGCGACGTTGAGCTCGCTGCGCACGCGACGCACCGCGGACACCATCGCCTTGAGCCACTCCACGTCGGCGGTCGCGCGTTCGGCGTCGTCCACGCTGATGTCGCCGGCCTGTGGATACGGCTGCAGCATGATCGTGGTGTCGTCGATGCCCAGACGCGGCGCCACCGACTGCCACAGCTCCTCGCTGACAAACGGGATGAGCGGGTGCAGCAGGCACAGCAGCCGTTCCAGTACGTACAGCAGCACGTGACGCGTGTTCTGGGCAGCCTCGCTGTCCTCGCCATGCAGGGCCGGCTTGGCCAGCTCGACGAACCAGTCGCAGAAATCGTTCCACGCAAACTCGTACAGGGTCTGGGCCAGCAGGTCGAAGCGATAGGCGGCGAAATGCTTTTCGGCCTGCGCGGCTGCCTGGTCCAGCCGCGACAGGATCCAGCGCCCGGCGTCGGTCTGCGGCTGCGGCACGCCACTGAAGCCCGCGCCCTCGGTGTTCATCAGCACGAATCGGGTGGCGTTCCAGAGCTTGTTGCAGAAGTTCTTGTAGCCCTCGGCGCGGCCCATGTCGAAGCGGATGTCGCGACCGTGGGTGGCCAGCGCGGCAATGGTGAAGCGCAGCGCGTCGGCGCCGAATGCCGGGATGCCGTCGGGAAACTCGCGCCGGGTCGCCTTCTCGATCCTGGGTGCATCGGTGGGCCGCATCAGGCCGGTGGTGCGCTTGGCGACCAGGTCATCGGCGGAGATGCCATCGATCAGGTCCAGCGGATCGATGATGTTGCCCTTGGACTTGGACATCTTCTGGCCATGCGCATCACGGATCAGGCCGGTGATGTAGACGTCCTTGAACGGCACCTCGCCGGTGAAATGGTCGGTCATCATGATCATCCGGGCGACCCAGAAGAAGATGATGTCGAAGCCGGTCACCAACGCCGAGGACGGCACGAAGCGATCGAAGCCGCGCTCGGCCATGCGCTCGGCGTTCGGCCAGCCCATGGTGCTGAACGGCCACAGCGAGGAGGAGAACCAGGTCTCCAGCACGTCCTCATCCTGGCGCAGCGCGCCGGTGTAGCCGGCCGCGTCGGCCACGGCACGCGCTTCGGATTCGTCGCGCCCGACGAAGATGCGCCCGTCCTCGCCGTACCAGGCGGGGATCCGGTGGCCCCACCACAGCTGGCGGCTGATGCACCAGTCCTGGATGTTCTCCATCCAGTGGCGATAGGTATTGATCCAGTTGGGCGGCACGAACTTCACCGTGCCGGGCCGGCCGTCCACGCCCTGCACCAGCTCCAGGCCGCGTTGGGCCAGGGTGTCCATCTTCACGAACCACTGGTCGGTCAGGTAAGGCTCGATCACCTGGCCGGTGCGGTCGCCGCGCGGAACCTGCAGCTTGTGCGGCTTGGTTTCCACCAGCAGGCCCTGAGCCTCCAAATCCGCCAGTACCGCCTTGCGCGCGTCGTAGCGGTCCAGGCCACGATACGGCTCTGGGACGTCGTCGTTGGTCGCCGCGTCGGGGGTGAAGATGTTGATCAGCGGCAAACCGTGCCGTTGGCCGACCGCGTAATCGTTGAAGTCATGCGCCGGGGTGACCTTGACCACGCCGGTGCCGAACTCGCGGTCCACATAGTCGTCGGCAATCACCGGGATCTCGCGCCGGGTCAGCGGCAGGGTCACTGTCTTTCCGACCAGATGGGCATAGCGCTCGTCGGCGGGATGCACCATCACCGCGCTGTCGCCGAGCATCGTCTCCGGGCGGGTGGTGGCGACCACGACGCTGCCGCTGCCGTCGCTGAGCGGGTAACGGATCGACCACAGGAAACCGTCCTCCTCCTCGCTGAGGACCTCCAGATCGGAGATCGCGGTCTTCAGCACCGGATCCCAGTTGACCAGACGTTGGCCGCGGTAGATCAGGCCTTCCTCGTGCAGCTTGACGAACGCTTCGACCACCGCCTCGGCGGCCATCGGGTCCATCGTAAACACGCTGCGAGACCAGTCGCCGGAGGCACCGATCCGGCGCATCTGGCGCTCGATGGTGTCGCCGGAGTGCTGTTTCCATTCCCAGACCTTGTCGATGAAGCCGTCCCGGCCCAGCGAATCGCGGGTCTCGCCCTTGCCTTCCGCGCCCAGGTTGCGCGCCACCACCATCTCGGTGGCGATGCCGGCATGGTCGCTGCCGACCTGCCACAACGTGTCGAAGCCGCGCATGCGGTGGTAACGCACCAGCGCGTCCTGCAGGGTGTGCTGGAAGGCATGGCCCATGTGCAGGGTGCCGGTGACGTTGGGCGGCGGCAGCAGGATGCTGTACGGCTCGCCCTGCCCGCTCGGCTTGAACACGCCGCTGGCCTCCCACTGCTCGTACAGCCGGGTTTCGAACTGGGTGGGGTCGTAGCTGGAGGCCAGGGTGTCGGTCATCGGGATCGTCGCGGAAATAAGGAACACAGGCACCCGTGGACCGGGCGCCATCGGCTACATGTCGTGCTTGTTGAGGGTGAAACCGCGGTCCTTGTACTGGACCCAGCGCTGGCGCAGCGGGCCGCGTGCGGAATCGTCCGCCGGCACCACTTCCAGCACGCGCTCGAACGCGCCATCCACTGCCGCATCGCGCAGGTTGATCACCAGCGGACGCAGGGCCACGTCGTGCTCGGGCGTGGCGATGAGGACCTCGATCTCCTCGTCGTCGCCCTCGTCCATCTCCGGATCGACGATCTGGTGCGGGATGAAGGCGTCAGGATCGAAGGACCACAGCAGGTCGTCGAGCTTCTCGGCCTGGGCGGCGTCGCGCGCCAGCACGATGCAGGGCTGCCCGGCCTGCTGGGCCTTGCGGGCCAGCTCGCAGACCAGCAGCAGCGGCTCCTCGCGGAACCGCGGCTTCTGGATCAGGTAGAAATCGGCACGCACGGCGGTCGGCGCTTACTGCGCGGCGCGGTCGATCAGCCACTGGCTGAGCAGTCCGACCGGACGACCGGTGGACATGCCGCGCTTGCCTTCCTCGCTGCCGCTGCCGGCAATGTCCAGGTGCGCCCAACGCTGGTCCTCGGCGAATCGCGACAGGAAGCAGCCGGCCGTGATCGCGCCGCCCCAGCGACCGCCGATGTTGTAGACGTCGGCGAAGCTGGACTCCAGCATCGTCTGGTACTCGTCCCACAGCGGCAGGCGCCAGGCGCGGTCGTAGGTCTTCTCGCCGGCCGCCAGCAGCTCCTCGGCCAGGTCGTCGGTCTTGGTCATCAGGCCGCTGGCGTACTTGCCCAGCGCAACCATGCACGCACCGGTGAGGGTGGCGACGTCGACCAGCGCGACCGGCTCGAACTTCTTCGACCAGGTCAGCGCGTCGCACAACACCAGCCGACCCTCGGCGTCGGTGTTGCCGACCTCGATCGTCGTGCCTGACATGCTGGTCAGCACATCCGAAGGACGATAGGCGTCGGCGTCGGGCATGTTCTCCACCGCGGCAACGATCACCACCAGGTTGACCTTCAGCTTCATGCCGACCACGGCGACAAACGTGCCCATCACGCTGGCGCCGCCGCACATGTCGAACTTCATCTCCTCGATGCCACCCTGGACCTTCAGGTTGATGCCGCCGGTGTCGAAGGTCAGGCCCTTGCCGACCAGCACGTAGGGCTTGCTGTCGTCGCCGGCGCCGTTGTATTTCATTGCGATCAGGCGCGGGCGGTTGGCCGAGCCACGGGCCACGGCCAGCAACGATCCCATCCCCAGCTTTTCCATCTCCGCGTCTTCCAGCACCTCGCAGGACGTATCGCCGGAGCGACCCGTGAACTCGACCGCCTGGTCGGCCAGATACTCGGGGTTGCACACGTTGGGCGGCAGGTTGCCCAGCTCGCGGGCGAACGCGACACCGGCGGCGATCGAGGCGCCCTGCTCGAGCGCCTTGGCAGCATCGCCCATGCCCGAGGGCACGCTGACGGAGACCCGACGCAGGCCCGGCTCGCCGGCCTTGGCCTTGTTCTTCTCGCCCAGGGTGGCGGTGTAGGTGTAGCAGGCGTGGTCGGCGGCAATCGCGGCGTGACGCACGGCCCAGGCGCCATCGCGGCCCTTGATCCGCGCATCGGCGATCGCGAAGACCGCATGCTCGACCGGACCGGTCTTCAGCGCCCGCGCGGCGGCGTCGATGGCCTTGATGTACTGCGCGGCGTCCAGTTTGTCGGCGTCGCCCAGGCCGACCACCAGCACGCGGGGCGCGGTCACGCCGTCCAGATCGTGGAGGATGGCGGTCTTGCCGATCTTGCCGCTGGCGTCGCCGCGCTCCGCGAGGGCTTTCAGGCGGCCGTTGGTCGCGCTGTCGAGCGCGGTGCCGGCGGCGTTCAGGGTTTTGTCGGCGAAGGCGCCAACGACGATGCAGTCCGCCTTTACGGTGGCGAGCTCATCATGATTCAGGTCGAATTCGAGGGCCATGCAGCAGATTCCGGGAAGTGGGAGGGAGCGTTCGCGCTGTCGCGGCGGCGGAAAGCGCCGATCCGGGCGACAATACCGGCCGGTTCGAACAGGCTGGAAGCGAGCGAACGAACCTGCAAGTCTAAAGCAAGCCCCTGTCTTATTAAAAAAGCGCCGTGTGGCGCGCCAGTCCAAGGCCTCCGATGCTCAAGCTCGACCGTTACCTGCTGAGCGAACTCGCCCAATCCACCTTCGCCACCCTGGTGGTGCTGCTCGTCGTCAGCGTCGGCGGCGTGATTACCGACGTGCTCAAGGACATCGCCTCCGGGCGGCTGCCGGCGGGACTGATGCTCAGCCAGCTGGGCCTGGTGCTGCTCAGCTGGCTGCCGCTGATCCTGCCGCTGGCGCTGATGCTGGGGATGATGCTCGGCATCGGCCGCCTTTACCGCGACTCGGAAATGCCGGTCATCCACGCGATGGGCGTCGGTCCGGTCCGCCTGTTGCGCCCGGTCATGGCGCTGGTGCTCCCGGTGGTGGTGATCGTGGCGCTGTGCTCGCTGTGGCTGGGCCCCAAGGCCGAGCGAGTGTCGCGGCAGATGATCAACGAGGCCAATCGCAACCTGGTCATCTCCGGCCTTTCACCGGGCAGCTTCACCGAGATCCCGGGCGGCGGGGGCGTGGTCTACGTCGGCTCGATGTCCGGTGATGGCACCCGCTTCCAGCGCATCTTCATCTACCGCCAGAACGAAGATCGACTGGATGTCACCACCGCGAACACCGGCTCGTTGAGCGTGGAGGACGACGGTGAGCGCTACCTCACCCTGGACAACGGCTTCCAGGTCGAAGGACCGGTCGATGGCGGCAAGGACTATCGGCTGATGCGCTACGCCAGCAACGACGTGCGCCTGCCGGCGGGCAAGGAGCGCTACGACCCCAACGACCCGCGGACGATGCCGACGCTCGAGTTGCTGGGTGATCCGCGCAGGGCGTCCATCGCCCAGTTGCACGGGCGCCTGGCGCCGCCATTGCTGACGCTGGCGTTCGCATTGCTGGCGGTACCGCTGGCGCGCAGCACGCCGCGCCAGGCCCGCTTCGGCGGCGCGATGATGGGCTTTTTCGCCTACCTGATCGGGATGAACCTGATGCAGGTCGGGCAGGGCTGGCTGGCCAGCGGCCGTATTCCGCCCGCGCTCGGACTGTGGTGGCTGGTCCTGCCGCTGCTGGCGGTGGGGGTGTGGATGTACGTCAAGGACGGCGCGATCGCCATTCCGCGCCTGCGCCGTCGCAAGGTGGCAGCGCAATGAGGGGCCGCGTGATGAGCTTTCCGAAAATCCACGACCTGTACCTGGCGCGCACGGTGCTGACCACGGTGATGCTTACCTGGGCCGTGCTGCTGGGCCTGGACATGATGCTGTCGATGGTCAGCGAGTTCGGCAACGTCGGCGAAGGCAGCTACGGCGTCGTCCAGGCGCTGACCTACGTGCTCTACACCGTCCCCCGCCACGCCTACACACTCTTCCCGACCGCGGCGGTCATCGGTGCATTGATGGCGCTGGGACAGCTGGCCGCCACCTCGGAGCTGACCGCGCTGCGCGCCATCGGCCTGTCGCGCCGGCGCATGACCCTGGCGGTGATGATCGCCCTGTCCCTGCTGACCGTCCTGATGGTCATCAATGGCGAGACGCTGGCGCCGATCGGCCAGCGCAGCGCGGACATCCTCAAGGCCTCGTCGCGTTCGAACAATCTGATCGTCGCGCGCTATTCGGGCGTTTGGGCCCGCGAGGGCGCGATCATCCTCAATGCCGAGGGCGGCGAGGAGCGCAGCAACGGCGATGACCGCTGGCTGGAGCTGAACGACGTGCGCCTGTATGAGTTCGAGGACGACGGCCGGTTGCAGTCACTGGCGGTAGCCAAGGTCGCCGAGCATCGCCCGGGCGGCTGGCTGTTGCGCGAGGTCACCCGAACCACTTTCGACGCCAACGCGGTGACGCGTACCCAGGTCGACGAGGAGCGTTGGGATTCGCAGCTGGACGCCACCGCCCTGAGCGCCGACATCGATCGGCCGCGCTATCTCACCGCCCGCGAGCTGCACGAATCGGTCGCCTACCGCCAGCGCAATGGCCTGGACGCCAGCGACTACGAAGAGCATTACTGGGGCCGGTGGTTCTATCCGCTCAACGTACTGGCGCTGTGCCTGGCGGCCATCCCGTTCGCCTTCGGCAGCCTGCGTAGCGGCGGACTGGGCAAACGACTTTTCATCGGCATCGTGTTCGCGCTCGGGTTCTGGTTGCTGCAAACCCAGTTCGTGAAGATGGCCAGCGCGTTCAAGTTCGACTTCCGGGTCGCGTATGCCTTGCCCACGCTGATCATGGTCGGGGTGTCGATGTTGCTGTTCCGCAAGCGCTCGGGCTGACCGCTTCGTCATTCCGCCTTCGGCAGCCGCCTCATTCGGGTGCCGCTGGCGCGGTCGTGCCAGGTCAGTCCGTCGCGGTCCCACCACGCCCACCAGAACCCCAGCCCAGCCAGCAGCAGCGAGAGGTTCCCAACCGCGTAGCGGACCAGCAGCGCGCGCCACGACGGCACCGCACCGTCCACGCCGACCACCTGCAAGCGCCACGGACGCATACCCAGTGTCTGCCCGCCGAAACGCCAACTTGCCATGCTGTAGGCGGCGGTAACCAGCCACAGGACGATGAATTCCAGCGTACCGAGCAGGCCGCCGGTGATGGCATCGTGGTGGGCTGCGACAAAAATCGCCGCAACCAGCAGCCACAGACCCAGTACCGGGAAGAAGTCGTAGACCAGCGCGAGCAATCGCCACCCAAGCAACGGCGAGGACGATGGCATGCCTGGGCGCCGCGGGGAACGGGAGGACGGAGCGGGCGCTGGATTCATCGGCATTGCATCTGGAGGCATCGCTTCTCTGGGAGCCCGGGAATTCTAGGCCACGCCACCGCGGCTCGCTCCGCTAAGCTGCGGGCATGAGCGACCCGTCACCTCCCGCCACGCCGACCACGCCTGCCGAGCGCAGGCAGGTGGCCATGGCGCAGCCACCGCTGGCTGACGCGGATGCGCTGCTGATCGAGGCGTTCCTGGAGGCGATCTGGGCTGAAAACGGACTCGCAAAGCCCACCCTGGCCAGCTATCGCCGCGACCTGCAGGGATTTGCGCGCTGGCGCAACGGCCGCGCTGGCGGGCTGGCCGGCACCGATCCCGTCGCCCTCTACGACTACCTGCAATGGCGCAGCCGCCAGCACTACTCGCCGCGCAGCACCGCGCGCCTGTTGTCGAGCCTGCGCGCCTTCCGCGCCCGACAGGACCGCCGCGCCGCGCGTCGCGACGACCCCACCGCGTTGCTGGAACCGCCGCGCCTGACGCCTGCTGCCCAAGGCCCTCAGCGAAAGCCAGGTCGACGCCTTGCTCGCCGCCCCCGACGACAGCACCGACCTGGGCCTGCGCGACCGGGCGATGCTCGAGCTCATGTACGCCTGCGGGCTGCGCGCGAGCGAGCTGACTGGCCTGTCGATGGGCGCTGTCAACCTTCGCCAGGGCGTGCTGCGCATCACCGGCAAGGGCGATCGCGACCGGCTGGTGCCACTGGGCGATGAAGCCCGCCACTGGGTCGAGCGTTATCTCGCCCACGCACGTCCGCGCCTGGCCGGCGGCGCAGTCCGCGATGCGGTCTTCATCGACGGGTCCGCCGAACCTCTGTCCCGGCAGAAGCTGTGGCAACTGGTCAAGCGCTACGCCGCCGGCGCCGGCATCGACCCGCAGAAGATCAGCCCGCACGGCCTGCGCCACAGCTTCGCCACCCACTTGCTGAACCACGGCGCGGATCTGCGCACCCTGCAGATGCTGCTGGGCCACAGTTCCCTGTCAACGACCCAGATCTACACCCTGGTGGCGCGCGAGAAACTCAAGCAACTGCACGCCAGCCACCATCCGCGCGGCTGAGCACGATGGCCGTGATGGCCGCGCGTGTTGGGCGAATCAGGCCGCGTCTTCCTCGTAGAGTTGCAAGAGCTCTGCTTCCGCGGCATCCAGCTCGGCCTGCAACCGCGCCTGCTCACGGCCCAGCTCGACGGCCTGCGCTCCGCCGTCGGCGTACACCGCCGGATCGGCAAGACGGGCCTCCAGTTCCGCCAGAAGCGCTTCCAGCTCGCCGACCCGCTCTTCCGCCCGCGCCAGCTTGTGCGCGTTGGCTTTGCCGCGCCGGGGCTTTGCCGGAGCCGTCGCAGGCGCGGATGCCGCCGCCGGGGCAGCAGCGCCCTTCTTCTCGCGCGCCTT
>NZ_JXSS01000075.1 GCF_000855665.1 Lysobacter sp. A03 | reverse complement strand
GGCTGGACGGGGGCTGAGTCCGGGGCGTTGGAGAAGGCGATGAAGGAGACATGCGGCCTCCTCGGGCAGGGGTCGCGTCGGGTGTACTTCAATGACTACGTCCAGCATTCGGCTCGCGACTGTGCCGATCGCCACGGTTCATCCTAGCGCCGTTCAGTTGCGCCGGCAAAATACGCCGGCAAGGCGTGCACCGCAGTCATTCTGTGGCCGCGGGATCCTCGTCCGATCGTGCCGCTTCCGGGCTCACCTTCTCGATGCTGTGGCGCAGTTCCCGGCCCAGGATGAAGCGCGCATCGCGTGCCCACGCCTCCAGTGGCAGCTCGAACACGAGCTTGGCGTTCTCGTCCAGCCGGACCAGCCCCAACTCGCGCAGCTTCTGGATGAAGCCGCGGAACAGGGTCTTGTCGAAGAACTCCGGAGCCGCCGGCGCATACAGCAGGCTCAGGCGCTGCGCGGCCAGTTGGCAAAGGCTCTCCAGCTGGCCGGTGGACAGCGTGCCGCTGCCGTTTTTCACCAGCACCGAGATGGTGATGTAGTAGCGCTCGAACGCCTGTTGCAGCGAGTGGCCGATGGCGCGCAGGCGGAACACCTCGTCGGTCTGGCCGGCGTTGCGGGCCAGGATCCCGCTTTCCTCGTCGTTGACGCGCTCCAGCAGGCCCTCACGCACGAACACATCGATGGTGCGGGTCAGGCGCTGGACGAACTCTTCCTCGCTCCAGGGCAGGAACAGCTCGGCTTGCAGGAACGGGTAAACGCTGCGGCCCAGTCGCAGGACGCTTTCCTGAGCCATCCGCCGGTTGTTCTGGAAACAGCAGGCGATCCACGAGGTCGCGGTGAACAGATGCACCACGTTGTTGCGGAAATAGCTCAGCAGGACCGCCTGGTCGCCGGCCACGAGCAGCACGTCGCCCAACGGATGGGCGGTGCGGGTCAGCACGCCGATGTCCTCGCCGTGGGCGATGATCTGCGCCGGCGTATGCGGGGTGACGGTCGTGCGGTCGGAGTAGGGCAGTTCGGCCAGTAGTGTCTTTGACAGGGCGATCTGGGCCAGCAGGTCGCCTTCGCCCATTGCGTGCTTGGGCGTGGACAGCAGCGCCAATGCCAGCAGGTTGATCGGATTGACGTCGGCGGCGCGGTTGACGTTGACCTGGATGCGCTGGGTCAGAGAGTCGACCGCCCCCGACAGCCACGCCGGCTTCTCGTCGTCGCCCAGCGACTTGCCGTCCCATTCAGGTGCGTGCTCGGCCAGCACCTCGTCGAGCTTGATCGGTTCGCCGAAGTTGACCACCACCTGGCCGTAGTTGGAGCGCAGCACCTTGGGGATGCCGCCCAGCAACTGCCAGACCGACTCGCCCTTCTTCGGCTTGCCCGACAGCTCGTCGAGGTAACTGTTGCCTTCCATCAGCTTCTCGTAGCCGATGTAGACGGGCTGGAACAGCACCGGGCGGGTGGGCTGGCGCAGGAAGGCACGCACCGTCATCGACACCATCCCGCCCTTGGGCGGCAACAGGCGGCCGGTGCGTGAGCGCCCGCCCTCGACGAAGTACTCGATGGAGTAGCCACCCGACACCAGCTTGGCGACGTATTCGCTGAGCACGGTGGAGTAGAGCGCGCTGCCGCGGATGCTGCGGCGGATGAAGAAGGCGCCGCCCTTGCGCAGCAGGGTGCCGATGACTGGCAGGTTGAGGTTGATGCCGGCGACGATATGCGGCGGCACGATGCCGCGGGTGTAGAGCAGGTAGCTCAACAGCAGGTAATCCATGTGGCTGCGGTGGCAGGGCACGTAGATCACTTCATGGCCGGGCGCGGCCTGCTTGAGCTTGTCCAGATGGTGGACCAGCACGCCGCGGTAAATCCGGTTCCACACCGGTGTGAGCAGGAAGCTGGCGGAACGGACCACGGGGTGTGAGTAGTCGGCGGCGATCTCATAGGCGTAGCCATGGGCCTTCTTCCACGCTTCGCCGGGCGTGGAGTTGTCGCGCCGTGCCTGGTCGGCAATTGCGTCCTTGACCGAGTCGGTGGCCAGCACCTTGTCCACCAGCAGGCGGCGGGTCGACAGGTCCGGCCCGATCACCGCGGCGCGGATGCGGCGGAAGTGCGTGCGCAGCACGCGCGAGAGCTTGCGCACGGTGCGTTCGGCCGGCAGGTCCTCGGCAATGATCCCGCGCAGACTTATCGGCGGGGCAAATCGCACGGTGGTGCTGCGGCCGTTGAGAAGGATCGCCAGGAAACGGCGGAAGCGGCCCACCAGCGCCCAGTTTTCCGAGAACAGCACCGAGAACCAGCCACTGGTCTTGTCCGGCGCGCGGCCGACGAAGATCGAAACCGGTACGAGTTGCACGTCCAGTGCCGGGTCATCGCGATGCGCATCGAGCAGGCGCGCCAGCGAGGTGGAGTGGCTCTTGGAGGTGGGTTGTTGCGGGCTGAGCGGGTGCTGCAAAGGTCCCAATGCGCTTGCGTTGCGTCGCGACAGGGCGACATAGGCGCGCTTGCGGCCCAGCGGGTCGCCAGGCAGCGGCCGCAGTGGCGAGGGCAGGCCTTGGCTGCGGCAGGCCTGGTCCAGGATCAGGGCGTTGGACATCCCGTAGTGCTCGATGACGTAGCACACCGGCTTCTCGGCCAGTTCCGGTGCATGGCTGAGCGGGTTGGCCGGCTCTACCGTCAGGGAGATCCACGGCGACAGCAGCCCTCCCAGCAGCCGCGCCCACCAGGGCCGACGGCCGGCGGCGCGGGCCACGGCAGGTACGCGGGCGTTCTCTGGATCCACCGAAACGGAATCGCCACCCATGGTTGCGCCCGGCTCGAACGCGCTGGTGGACTCGGGCGCACCGGGCGGTTGGTGGCCGGCCCCGTCGCTGCGGGGCGCCGCGGCGTCGTCGGGAGCCGATTGATCCTCCGAGGAGAATGGCAGGGGGGGCTGGTTTGGCATCGGCGCCATTATGCCGGTTCGCTGGCCGCGACCGCGTTTCAGTGCGGCAGGGGCTTGGACAGGGCCTCGCGTCCTGCCGGTGTCGCTGCCGGAGACGGGGAAGCAGCCTGTGCCTCGGCGTGGCGAAGCAGGTTGCTCAGGTACCAGCGGCCGTCGCGGCGCTCCAGCAGGATCTGCGCGTCGACCGCCTCACCAGCCAAGGTGTAATCCACGCGGACCCTGGCGGTGTCACCGGTTTGTTCGATCAGGCGGGCCTGGGCGCCATCGAGGGTGGCATCGATATCCAGGCCGTACGTGTCCAGGACACTCTTCAGGCGTGCCAGCAAGGGGCCGAGCCGGGTCAGGCTGCGCTCCATGCCCGTCTGGCGCAGCGCGCCGGGCTGCCCCAGCCCCGTCAGGCGCGCTGCAGCGACCAGCTGGGGCACGGCCGCTTTGGCCAACGCCGGATCGGCAAGGGGCGCAATTTTTCCCCAGTTGCTGAGCGAGACGATCAACTGCACGTAGTGCTCCCGCTCCGCGTCGCTGTAGCTGTTGCTGCGCTCCACGTACTGGGCCGCGAACAATCCCAGCGTGGACGCCGCGGTGCGCAGTTCGCGGTCGGCGCCGGAAAACTGGCGGCGGAAGGCGGCCAGCAGGGTCTTCTCGGCGTCGGGTTGGGCCAGGGTGATGATGAAGCCGGGCAACTGCTCGCTCAGCGGCAGTTCCGACAGCGGCCAGGTGGTGCGGCCTTCGGACCATGCCATCGCGACCTCCTGGTGCAGCTTGGGTGGCAGTGCATGTTCGGCGTACGCCACCAGGTCGTTGCCACGCAGGTCCTTGACCAGTTGGTTGACCGCTGCCACGGGCGTGTCGCCGGTGGCAGCAACGGAGGCCGGATCCGGGTTGCGGGTGCAGCCGCCGGCAATGATGGCCGCGGCGAGCACGATCGCCGTCGTGTAGTTCGCGGGCGCAAAAATACTGCGTCGAATCACGGTCATGAGTTGCGGCTCCCCAGTCGCAATCGGCCATCTTCGGTGTCGCTGGCACGGGCCACAAGCCAAGCCGGTCGCGGAATGGCCGATTGGCATGCAGCCAGCGACGCTGGATCAGTCGCGCGCATCCAGTGCACGCTGTTTGCCCGCACGTTGCGCAGCGGGGGGCAGGCTCCAATCGTTGTCGAACAGGGCCGGTTGCCAGTCGCCGTAACTGGGGTTGGCCAGCATCCACCAGCGCTCGCCGAACCAGCTGCCATGGCTTTGCATCAGCGCGGCACGGTTCTCGGTGGTGTTGGGTCGCGGCTGAACGAAGTCGCCGAGCTGGTCGCCGAACTGCATCAGAACCCGGTAATCCCGGCTGACCCACTGACGGCGGCAATGCTTCTCGCTGCCAGAGGACTGCTGGCAGCCCTCCACCGGCATGCCCTTACCCAGATACACCGACTCGTTGGCGACCGGAAACCCGACCGCGCGCAGGTTGGCCAGGCTGGCCGCGCGCTGGTCCATGGTGCGGTTGGAGAGGTAGATCACGGTGATGCCGCGCGCATCCGCGGCTTGGGCGAACTCGACGGCACCGGGCACCGGGCGCGCGCTCTGCTCGGCGACCCATTGCGCCCAGGTCGCATCGTCATAGGCGAGTCCCGAGCGGATCAGGCGGACCTGGTAGGGCGAGTTGTCCAGCACCGTCTCGTCGATATCCACCACCACTGCCGGCTTCAGGCCGGTGGCGGGAACGACGCGATCCGCCGGCACCAGCGCATCCCACTGCGGGTCCGCCAGGGCGGCATCCAGCTGCGCCAACGCGGCTCGGTAGGTCTGGATCGAATTGGCCTGGTACTCGGCCGAGGTCTGCATCCAGGTGACGGCGTGCAGGTTGTCATCGGCCGCCGGCGTCGTGCTTGCCGCACTGTCGGCCGATCCCGGGGTTTGTCCGGTCGCTACGGTTGCGACGTGCTGGCAGCCAGAGAGCAGCAGCAGCGCACCCAGGACGGGGAATGCAGGCAGGCGGTGGCGCATGGCGGACGGTCCCCATCGATGAAGGTGGTGGAAGTGTAGCCGAGCACGCCGGGCCGGCTTTCCGGGCAAAAAAAACCCCGGCCGAAGCCGGGGTCTCGTTCTACCTGTGGCGCGTGTGGATCAGTTCGCGCGGGCCTGGATCGTCATGCCGTTGTAGCTGCCCGTCACGAGGATGTAGTACGTCGTCTCTTCCGGGTTGCGCACGCGCACGGTCTCGTTGTTGCCCGGACGGGTCGACTTGTAGTCATACGCGTCCGCCGAGGGGGCTTCGTCTGCGCTGACATAGACACTGGCGTTGCCGGTGCCGCCGTAGGTCATCAGGTTGAACAGCTTGGTGCCGGCCGGGACCTCGAAGCTGAAGAGCGTCTCGCTGCCCGAGGTGCCCGACAGGTTGCCGACTGGAACCATGTTGCCCAGCTCGATCGCGTCGGGTGCGCACTCCTCGACGTCCGGATCGCACGGGACTTCCATTGCCTTGGCCAGGGCGGCCGGGGCGTCCAGCAGTCCGCTGCCGATCGGCTTGTCCGGGGTGGCCGGGAAAGCGCGCGCGCTCTGGACCAGGATCGCTTCCAGCTCGGCGGGGGTCTTGGGCACGCCGCCGGCGGCTACCACCGCGCTCTGCACCAGCGCGGCAACGCCGGCCACGTGTGGGGACGCCATCGAGGTACCGGCCATGCCCATGTAGGTGGGCTCGCCCTCTTCAGGTGAAGTCGCCGAATCGTTGGCCGCCTGCCAGACATAGCCGTTGGGGTTGCCGTCCGCGCTGCCGCCGCCGCCCGGGCCGGTCAGGTCGATCTTGGCGCCGTAGTTCGAGTAGGACGCACGGCCACCGGTGATGCGGCCCGCAGCGACGGAAATCACGCTGTCGCAGCTGGCGGGACTGAAGTTCGCCACTTCCGAGTTACTGTTGCCCGCGGCGACCACGACGGTGGTGCCAAGAGCCACGGCCTGGTTGATCGCGGTTTGGCTGATCGATTTGCACGAGCCCGATCCACCCAGGCTCATGTTGATGATCTCGGCCGGGTTGGGGTTGGTCGGCACGCCGGGGACTTCGCCGCCCGCCGCCCAGACGATGGCGTCGGCGATATCGGAGGTGTAGCCGCCGCACCGACCCAGGGCGCGGATCGGGAGGACCTTGGCGTTATGGGCAATACCGGCCATGCCGATACCGTTGTTGGTCAGCTCGGCAACCGTGCCGGCGACGTGGGTGCCGTGGAAGGAGCTTTCGGACACCTGGCACTCGGCCGGATCATCGTTCCAGTCGCCGTAGTCGTGCGCGCCGGGTACGCGCTCATCAGTTGGACGTCGTGAAACATCCTTGTCGCTGATGAAGTCGCCGAACAGCATGTTCGCGTCCATATCCGGATGCTCGACGATGCCGGTGTCGATCACCGCCACGACCACGCCCTCGCCGGTGGAGACATCCCACGCGGCTGGGGCGCGGATGCCGCCCGCGTTGTCCTGCAGGTGCCAGTTGTACTGGGCGTAGTACTGGTCGTCGGGCGTCAGCTGGGGCTGCATGTCCGTCTTGATGCGTGCCGTACCGGTGTGCCGCATCATTTCGTCGATTTCGACGGATGCGACGGCCGGGTCGGCCTTCAGCTCGCGCACCAGGTTGTTGAGCTCGGCCGCGCCCAGCTTGCGGTCCAGGCGGATGAGGTCGGCGCCAACGGCGAGCTTGCGCATCAGCATCGCCGACGGCGCCTTGCTGCCGCTGCGCGCCGATGCGGTGGTCATGGAACGGCTGCGCGCGGCGGCGTTGTTGACGGTGCGCAACTTGACGGATTTGGGGGCTGCGGCGTCGCGGTAGGTGACGATCAATCGCGCGCCCGGAGCGGCGGCAGTGACGGCGCTGGGCGCCTCACGGGTCTCCAGCTTGGTGGAGCTGGCGGCCATTGCTGCGGGGGCGGCGAGGGTAACGGCAACCGCGGTGGCGAGCAGGCTGATGCGGAACGATGGGTTCTTGCGAGTCATCTGTTTCTTCCTGGTTGTGGTGTGTGTCAGGTGGTGCGCTAAGCAGTGGTTGGAACAGTTGCAGGATCAGGAGCAAAAATGGAGCAGGAGCAGCAATCAGAAATTCGTGGTTGGCGTCGCGGGCCGAAACCCGCGACGCCAAGGCTTACCAGCCGAAACCGACACCGGCGCCGACGGATGTGTCGTCACCGCTCATCGCACCGCCGAAGGTGATCGTGGCGCGGTCGGAAAGGGCCCGCTGGTAGCCCAGCGACAGTGCGGTTTGACCGCCCTGCACGCCCACGCCTACGCCCACCCGGTTCTGGGTGCGCACGCCCGCGGCGCTGGTGGCCATGTTCAGCATCGCCGCACTCATCGCGCCCATCTGGTCGAAGCGCTTGTCGACCTCGTAGAAGCGATCGTTCACCTCACCGCGCAGCATGTTGAAGTCGTCGGTGATGACGGTCATCCGCTGGTCGGTGTACGCCTTGGCCGAGTTCAGCGCGTTGGTCGTGCTGGTATCGGTGTAGTTGTACGAGGCGTTCAGGGTCTGCGTGGCGGTGGTGTCGGTGTAGTTGCGCGACGCATCCAAAGTTGCCGCATTGCCGGCCTGCATCTGGCCGACGTTGGCGGCATCGTTGGCCTGGGTCCCCGCGGCGACGTTGGTGACCCGGCGCTGATTGCTGGCGGAGCCTACCGAGACCGTGTTGGGCTCATCGGCGACCGATCCCTGGCCGAGGGCAACTGCGCCCTGCGCCGTTACGGAAGCTCCCTGGCCGAGGGCGGTGCCTTCACTCGCCGAGACATCGGTGTCGGCACCAATCGCGACCGCGTTGCTGGCCGCAGCGTCCACATTGCTGTTGTTGCCCAGGGCGGTGCTGTTGGCTGCGCCCACGAAGGCGTTGTTGCCGATGGCCGTGTCGTTCTCGTCGACGGCTACGCTGCCTTCGCCGATGGACAGTCCCGTTCCCTCGCCCCGGAACAGATCACTGTCCTGCCCGGCCGGACCTTCCGGCCCTTCCGGCCCTTGCGGGCCGACATCGCCGACGATGCTCTCACCGTTCGGACCCTGTGGACCGGTGGGACCTTGCGGTCCGGTCGGACCTTCCGGGCCCTGCGGGCCGACATCACCGACGATGCTCTCACCGTTCGGACCCTGTGGACCGGTGGGACCTTGCGGTCCGGTCGGACCTTCCGGGCCCTGCGGGCCGGCATCACCGACGATGCTCTCACCGTTCGGACCCTGTGGACCGGCGGGACCTTGCGGTCCGGTCGGGCCTTCCGGGCCCTGCGGGCCGGCAGCACCTGCGGTCTGCGCGACGCTATCGATGTTGTCCTGCAGTGAACTCAGTCGGCCGTCCACCGCGGCGAAGGCGTCACCCACGTTGCCGTAGTTATTGCCCTGGATCATGTAGCTGGGTGCGCTGAACACGCCGCCGGAGAACCCGGCGCCGCCGCCCAGCGCGCTGGTCATTGCACCCATCTGGGCCATGTTGGCCGCGTCGGTGTCAATGCTGCCTGCGGCGACATTGGTGATCTGCCGCTCATTGCCGCTGCTGCCGACCGAGACCGTATCGGCACGGTCCGCGTAGGACCCCGAGCCAAGTGCAACGCTGCCTTCGGCTTCGGCAATGCTGTCCGAACCCAGTGCGGTGGCGTCCTCACCCTCAGCCTCGGCGGCACTGCCCAGCGCGGTGCTGTTGTAGCCGGTGGCGGCGGACAAGCCGCCGACCGCCGTGGTGTAGTCACCGCTGGCTTCAGCCAGGACTCCCACCGCTGCGGATGCCAGTCCACCGGCGACGGATTCCGCACCGACTGCCGTTGCGACGTCCCCGCTGGCCTCGGCGAGGAACCCCACTGCTGCCGACTCAACGCCGCTGGCGTAGGCCTCGGCACCCAAGGCGGTTGCAGCGTCGCCACTGGCCACGCTGTAGAAGCCAGAGGCGGTCGATTCCACCCCCGATGCTTCGCTCAGTGCGCCGGTTGCCACGCCGCCATCGCCGTTGGCGACAGAACCGGCGCCCGTGGCCGTTGCCAGGTAGCCTGACGCCTCACTTTCCGCACCGGTTGCGGTGGCGAGCTCACCCGATGCGCTGCTGTAGGCGCCGGTTGCCGTGGCCCCTTCGCCCGTCGCAGCACTGCCGGCACCATAGGCGCTGGCGCTGTCGGCTGCGGCAACGGCGTTGAAACCGCTGGCAGTCGATTGATCACCCAGCGCGGTGGCGCCGGAGCCGATCGCGCTGGCGCCCTCGCCGATCGCAGTGCTGCTGGCGCCCAGCGCGACCGTGTAGTCGCCTTCGGCCAGGGCATCGCTTCCGGCTGCGACCGCATCCTCGCCGTCGACGGCGGCCTCGCCTTCACCGCTCGCCTTGAACAGGCGACTGGTTTCGTCGGCGACACCGGCGATGGCATTGAGCTGTCCCAGGTTCACCGCATCGTTGTCCTCGGTACCGGCGGCGACGTTGGTGATCTGGCGCTCGTTGCCGACATCGCCCACCGACACGGTGTTGTCCCGGTCGGCATACGAGTCGGCGCCCAGGGCAACACTGTTGTCGGCCGTGGCCAGCGCCGCGTTGCCCAGCGCCGTGGTGCTGTAGCCCGGTGCCCAGGCGCCACCACCGACGGCGGTGGAGTAGGCGCCCGAGGCCTCCGTGGGCAGGAACCCGAACAGGGCACCGCCGAGCGCAACGCTGTTGGTGCCGCTGGCGATGCTGGAGCTGCCCACCGCGGTGCTGTCGGCGCCGCTGGCCGACGCGCTGGCGCCGACCGCGGTGGCGTAGTCACTGGTCGCCTCGGCGCCGTAGCCGATGGCCGAGGACAGGAAACTGTCTGCGTTTGAGTAGCCGCCGATCGCGCTGCTGCCGTCGCCTGTGGCCTCGCTGCGGAAGCCGTTGGCGGTGGCCTGGGTGCCCGATGCGACCGCTTCACTGCCGCTGGCGGTGGCGTAGGCACCCGATGCGTCGGCGCCTGCGCCCAGCGCCGTGGCGCCGGTCTCGGACGCGTTGGCACCGGCACCGATCGCGGTGCTGTCGTCGGCCGAAGCGACGGTATTGGTGTAGACGGGGTTGCCGTCGCCATCCAGAACCGGGTTGCCGTCGTCATCCAGCACGGCGCGGCGTCCGCCAACCGCCACGCTGGAGCTGCCGCTGGCCTCGCTGTAGCTACCGCTGGCGATGCTGTCGTTGCCCATGGCGGACGCGTTATAGCCGCTGGCGGTGGCGTAGTCGCCGCCGGCCAATGCGCCGCTGCCGAACGCGGAGGCGCCTTCGCCGAACGCGCTGCTGCTGGAGCCAACCGCGGTGGCGTAGTCGGCACCGGCGTAGGCATCGCTGCCTGCCGCGACCGCATCCTCACCGTCCACGATGGCTTCGCCTTCACCGCTGGCCTTGAACAGGCGGTTGGTCTCGTCGGCGACGCCAGCTACCTCGTTGAGCTGGTCCAGGTTCACCGCATCGGTGCCCTCGGTGCCGGCGGCAACGTTGGTGATCTGGCGCTCAGCACCCACCTCACCCACGGACACGCTGTTCTCGCGATCGGCCACCGAACCGGCACCGAGCGCGACACTGTTGGCTGCGTCGGCGTAGGCGCCGTAGCCCAGCGCGGTGGAATCGTCCTCGGCCGCCCACGACGCGGCGCCCACTGCCGTGGAACCATCGCCATCGGCGCTGCTCAGCCAGCCCAGCGAAGTGCTCTCATCACCGCTGGCCCAGGCGCCGTTACCGAACGCGGCACTGCCCTCGCCGGTGGCTTCGGTGGCAATGAAGCCAAATGCGGTACCGCCCACGGCGGTGCTTTCCAGGCCGGACGCATCGGCCGATTCACCGACTGCGGTGCTGCTCGTGCCGGCAGCTGCGGCGCCGACGCCGACGGCGGGGGCGTAATCGCCGGACGCGTCGGTGCTGTAGCCGATCGCCGAGGACAGGAAGCCCGAGGCGCTGGAGTAGCCGCCGATCGCGCTGCCGCCGTCGCCGGTGGCCTCGCTGCGGAAGCCGTTGGCGGTGGACTGGGTGCCTGCGGCCACCGACTCGGCGCCGTTTGCGGTGGCGTAGGCGCCGGAGGCTTGCGCATCCGCGCCCAGGGCGGTGCTGCCGGTCTCCAGCGCAGTCGCGCCGGAGCCGACGGCGGTGCTGTCTTCGCCAGCGGCCTCGCTGCCGCTGCCGCTGGCCAGACTGTCGGTGCCGGTGGCGGTGGCGTTGAAGCCGCTGGCGGTGGCGTAGTCGCCGGCGGCCATTGCGCCGCTGCCGAACGCGCTGGCGCCCTCGCCGAAGGCGCTGCTGCTGGAGCCCACCGCCGTGGCGTAGTCGGCGCCTGCGTAGGCATCGCTGCCGGCCGCCACCGCGTCCTCGCCATCCACGATCGCTTCGCCTTCGCCGCTGGCCTTGAAGTACTTGTCGGTCTCTTCTGCCACGGCTGCGACGGCGTCGAGTTGGTCCAAGTTCACCGCATCGGTGCCCTCGGTGCCCGCGGCGACGTTGGTGATTTGGCGCTCGTTGCCCACATCGCCCACCGAGACGGTGTTGTCCCGATCTGCCAGCGAGTTGGCGCCCAGCGCCACGCTGTTGTCGGCAATGGCCTCGGCCAGATAGCCGACCGCGGTGGCCTCCTCCCCGCCGGCGTAGCTGCCACTGCCCAGGGCGCTGCTGCCGCTACCTTCGGCGTAAGCCGAATCGCCGGTGGCGATGGAGTCATTGCCGCTGGCCTCTGCCGAGGCGCCGACCGCCGTCGCCCCCTTCGAGCTTGCCGTGGCGTTGGCACCCAGGGCCGTGGCGGAAGCCTTGGAAGCATTGGCGTTGTTTCCTACCGCCGTTGCCTCTTTTCCCGTTGCGCTGCTGTATGCACCAATGGCCGTCGCACCCTTGCGGCTGGCGACGCTGCCTTCGCCGCAGGCAAGCGCCTGGGCGCCGCTCGCAACCGATCCGTTCGCCGGATCGGTGGTTTTGCAGGTTTCCGCGGCCATGACGCCGGTCGAGCTCATCGCCAGAACGGTGGCAAGAGCGACATAGAGCGGCGCACGGCGGGTCAGCGAGTGGCGACTGGACTGGGCAGGTGCAGAGACGCTTTTGGGATTCTTCGAGACGGGCATGGATTGTCTTCTCTCGTTGGGACATCAGGTTTTTGGAGCCCTGCGCACATCGCACCGGCTCCCCATGAAGGGCCGCCCGGTGATCGCGCGGCACGGAAACTGCGCGCGACCGCCTAAACGGCGCGCGCTTGACCCCTGCAAAGGTGATCAAGCGCGTAATCCGAGGGATGACGTCAGAAGTCACATTCCGACCGGATCGGCTATAGCGATAGCACACAAAATGACTGTGTGGTGAACGAAAAAAACCTGGGCCGTCAGCCGAGCGCGACGGGAAACGCCTTATTTCCCATGGTTGTGCGGTTTTCCCGAATTGGTCCGTACAACTTTGTGCAGTGCGTCAGTTAGTGACCGCGGGAGTCAGTTTGGGCAAATTGCGCAAATTCGGCTGGCGTTCACATCTGGCGAATTTTTGTGAACTGCGTCAAAAATCGTCAATTTTCCGACATACCCCAGTGCGCGACTCGGTGTGGACCGTATCGCCGGCGCGTCAATGGATGCCACATAAAAAAAACGGACCGCAGTGCGGTCCGTTTCGTGTCGATCATGGCGATTGGTGTGCCGGCTGCTACTTCAGCTTGCCAGCCTTGCGCAGATCCTCGGCCCGATCGGTCTTCTCCCAGGAGAATGCCGTCGCCTCGTGCTCGGCGCCATCGGAGTCCTTGTACTTGACCACCTTGGGCTTGCGACCGAAGTGGCCGTAGGCGGCGGTGGACTGGTAGACCGGATGGATCAGGTCGAGCATCTTGACGATGCCGTACGGACGCAGGTCGAAGTGCTTGCGGATCAGCAGCTCGATCTTGTCATCACTGAGCTTGCCGGTACCGAAGGTCGTCACCGAGATCGAGGTTGGCTCGGCCACGCCGATGGCATACGACAACTGCACTTCGCACTTGTCCGCCAGGCCGGCAGCGACGATGTTCTTGGCCACGTAGCGGGCCGCATACGCCGCCGATCGATCGACCTTGGACGGGTCCTTGCCCGAGAACGCACCGCCACCATGGCGGGCCATGCCGCCGTAGGTATCGACGATGATCTTGCGCCCGGTCAGGCCGCAGTCGCCCACCGGACCGCCGATCACGAAGATGCCGGTCGGGTTGATGTGGATCTTGTTCTTGGGCAACGTGTCGAGCCACTCCTTGGGCAGGACGGGTTTGAGGATGTGCTCGCGCACCGCCTCGATCAGGTCTTTTTGCTTGATGCCCGGATCGTGCTGGGTGGACAGCACCACCGCATCCAGGCCGGCGATCTGGCCCGCGTTGTCGTAGCGCAGGGTCACCTGGCTCTTTGCGTCCGGGCGCAGCCAGGACATCGGCGAGTTGCGCTTCTTGCGCATCTTCGCCTGCTGCTCGACCAGCCGGTGGCTGTAATAGATCGGCGCAGGCATGAACTCGGGTGCCTCGTTGCAGGCGTAGCCGAACATCAGGCCCTGGTCGCCGGCGCCCTGGTCCTCGGGCTTCTTCAGCTTTTTGTCGTTGCCGTCCACACCCGCAGCGATGTCCAGCGACTGCTTGCCGATCAGGTTGAGGACGCCACACGTCGCGCCGTCAAAACCGACTTCCGAGCTGTCGTAGCCGATGTCGACGATGACCTTGCGGGTCAGCTCCTCCAGATCAATCCAGGCCGAGGTGGTGATCTCGCCGGCAACAATGGCAACGCCGGTCTTGACCATGGTCTCGCAGGCGACGCGGGCGCGCTTGTCCTGGGTCAGGATGGCATCGAGCACCGCATCGGAAATCTGGTCGGCGACTTTGTCCGGGTGGCCTTCGGAGACCGATTCGGAGGTAAAAAGGTAGCTGGACATCAGGACTATATCCTTGCATTCGGATAGAGGGATGGGTGCGAATCATACAGGCATCGCCGTACAGGCGCACCAGCTACGGACGCGGGTTTGCCCACCGTTAATGCCAGTGAATGTGCATGGCTCACGCGGCTGCGCAGAGTTCCGGTGACACGCCCGCAATCAGTGCATCGAAGTAGTCACGGGTCAGACGGAGCTGCAGCTCGGCGGTCTCGGCGCGGTTGACCACGGCGCGGAAGGCCGCGTTCTCCGGATGGTCCTTGGCGTACCAGCCCAGGTGCTTGCGCGCGATGCGCACGCCGGAGCGCTCGCCATAGAATGCGTGCAGATCGTGCAGGTGCTCGAGTAGCACATCGCGCACCTCCTCCAGACCGGGTGCAGGGAGCAACTCGCCGCACGCCAGGTAATGGCCGATCTCACGCAGGATCCACGGCCGGCCCTGCGCGGCGCGGCCGACCATCACCGCATCGCAGCCGGTGTAGCGCAGCACCTGGGCGGCCTTGCCTGGCGAGTCGATGTCGCCATTGGCCAGAACCGGGATCGACAGCGCCGCCTTGACCTCGCCAATAGTGTCGTACTCGGCCAGTCCCCTGTACTGCTGATCGCGGGTTCGCCCGTGCACCGCCAGCGCGGTGATCCCAGCCGCCTCGGCGATGCGGGCGATCTCCAGCGCGTTGCGATGGTCGGCCGCCCAGCCGGTGCGGATCTTCAGCGTCACCGGCACGCCCACCGCGCCGACCACGGCCTCGAGGATCTCAGCCACCAGCGCCGGTTCGCGCATCAGGGCCGAGCCCGCCCAGGCGTTGCAGACCTTTTTCGCCGGGCAGCCCATGTTGATGTCGATGATCTGCGCGCCCTGATCGACGTTGTGGCGTGCCGCGTCGGCCATGATCGCCGGCACGGTGCCGGCGATCTGCACGCTGATCGGGGCCGGCTCGCCGTCGTGGTCCATCCGGTGCAGCGACTTCGCGGTCGTCCAGAAACGCGGGTCCGAGGTGGTCATCTCCGACACGCACAGCCCTGCGCCCAGCCGCTTGCACAGCACCCGGAACGGCTTGTCGGTGACCCCGGCCATGGGTGCCAGGATCACTTTCGGATCTATCGTGTACGGGCCGATCTGCATGGCGCCATTCTACCGGTCGGCCGAAGTTCGGCCCTGGGCCGGGCTCAGTCCGGCGGCGGCGCCTGCCGCGGCATGGCGGCGGCCGCGCCGCGTTGCTCGGTGGCACGGCCGGCGTAAGCGGTGGCGAAGGCGACGTGGCGCGCAAACGCGCGGGCCGGGAACTGCGCCATCGACGCGACCAGTGCGCCGTTGAATGCGTCACCCGCGCCGGTGGTATCGATCGCTTTTGCCGGCGAGGCGGCGACGCGGTAATAGGCTTCGGCGTCGCCGCGGCGCTGAGCCTCGGGGTGGGAGACGAAGCAGCCCGCCGCGCCCAGGGTGATGATCACGCTGCCGGCGGGGAGCAGGTCGCGGCAATGCCGATGTAGCTGCGCATCATGCAGTGCTGCGACCGCGTCCGCGGCGAGTTCCAGACCCTGATGGCGTTGCAGCTGCGCGCAGAACTCGGTCTCGTTGGGGGTGATGACGTCGCTCAGGGCCAGCAGCCCGGCCCCGAGTCGCGCGTCCGCCGGTGCCGGATTCAGCACCGTCACCGCGCCGGCATCGCGGGCGAGGCGGAATCCGGCCTCCACCGCCGCGGCCGGCGATTCCAGCTGGGCGATCATCACGGCTGCGCCTTGCAGTACCGCTGCGTGTTCCGAGATGAAGCCCGCGCTCAGCGAGGCGTTCGCACCCGGGCCGATGACGATGGTGTTGCAGCCCGCCGCGTCCACATAGATGCCGGCCGTGCCGGTCGGCGCGTCACTGGCCTGGACATGCAGCGTGATGCCGTCGGCGTGGGCCAGTTCGCGAGCGATCTGGCTGCCCGCATCCGTTCCCAGCGAGCACACAAACGCCGTCGCCGCACCGGCGCGTGCGCAAGCGGTGGCCTGGTTGAAACCCTTGCCGCCCGGGCCGGTGTGGTATTCGCCGACCAGCGTCTGGCCAACCTGCGGCAATACCGGCAGTGCCCACACGTGATCGATGTTGAACGACCCGATCACCACCACCTTGGCCGACCACGGCGCGTGCACGGCGACCGGCTCAGACACCGAGGCGGGCCGCAGCGCGCTCGGCGGCAGGACCGCGGGTGTGCTTGTGCTTGAACAGCGGCACAAACAGCACCGCCAGTGCCAGCGAGTACAACGCGAACGTCATCCAGATGCCATGCCAGTTCTTGCTCTGGTCGGCGTAGGTGAAGAAGTGCTCGATGATGAAGCCACTGAGCACGCTGCCCAGCACGGCACCGAAGCCGTTGGTCATCATCATGAAGAGGCCCTGCGCACTGGCGCGGATCTTCGGATCGCTCTGGCTCTCCACGAACAGCGAGCCGGAGATGTTGAAGAAGTCGAAGGCCATGCCATAGACGATGCACGACAGCACGATCATCCACAGGCCCGGGCCCGGATCGCCGTAGGCGAACAGGCCAAAGCGCAGGAACCAGGCCAGCATGCTCATCGTCATCACCGCCTTGATCCCGAAACGCTTCAGGAAGAACGGGATGGTCAGGATGAACAGCGCCTCGGAGGCCTGCGAGATCGACATGATGATGGCGGGATAGCGCACCGCCAGCAGGCCGGCGAACCGCTCATCGTTGGCGAAGTCGTGCAGGAAGGTGTCGCCGTAGGCGTTGGTCAGCTGCAGCGCGGCGCCCAGCAGCATGGCGAAGACGAAGAACACGGCCATGTTGCGGTCGCGGAACAGCCGGAAGGAGGTCAGACCGAGCACGTCGACCAGGCTGCGCTTCTCGCCCTTGCCAAGCTTGGGCGGGCACTTGGGCAGGGTGAAGGCATACAGGCCGAGCAAAAGCGAGGCGCCGGCGGCAACGTAGAACTGCGCGGCCGACTGTTCCAGTTGCAGCAGGCTGACCGTCCACAGCGCGACGATGAAACCGATCGTTCCCCAGACCCGGATCGGCGGGTAGTCGTTGACCACGTCTCGGTCGTCCACGATCAGCGCGTTGTAGGCCACCGTGATCGCCAGCGCGATGGTCGGCATATAGAACAGCATGCACAGCAGCATCACCCAGAACATCGATTGCGGATTGTCCACCTGGGGCAGGTAGAACAGTACGGCCGCGCCGCACAGATGGAGGATGCCGTACAGGCGCTCGGCGTTGATCCACTTGTCGGCGACGATGCCCATCAGCGAGGGCATGAACAGCGACGCGATGCCCATGGTCGAGAAGATCGCGCCAAAGCCGGTGCCCGACCAGCCCTTGTTCTGGAACCAGTAGGCGCCGATGGTCAGCAGCCACGAGCCCCAGATGAAGAATTGCAGAAAGTTCAGCAGGATCAGTCGGAGTTTCAGGCTCACCGGTTCTCTTCCTCGGGGTGCGCAGCGGCGGCGCGCGGCAATCGGGCAGCGTAGTGGCAATCTGCGATGTAGTGAAGCGTGTGCTCAGTCGTCGCGGACAACCACGCGGTTGCGTCCTTCGCGCTTGGCGATCTTCAGGCGGCGGTCTGCACGACCCAGCAGTTGCGAAGTGTCGCGCCCGTCGTGAGGACTGCCCGCGATGCCCGCGCTCAGCGTCACCCGGATCGGTTCGTCGTTTACCGTGCCCGGATCGAACGGATGGGCGGCCACCCGGCGCCGCAACTCCTCCATCCGTTCCCACGCCGCGCCCACCGGCAGCGGCATCACCACGACCAGCTCCTGGCCGCCGAGGCGGATCAGCCACTCATCGTCCTCCAGTCCATCCTGGAGGACACGGGCAAGGTGGCACAGCACGCGGTCACCCATGCGATGGCCGACTTCGGCATTGATCGTCTTGAAGTTGTCCAGGTCGATCAGTGCCAGGCTCAGGCTGACGCCCTGGTCGTGGGCCGCCTCCAGCAGGCGCGGCATCCGGTGCATCAACCAGATCCGGTTGGGCAGGCGGGTCAGTCCATCGATGCCGGACATCTGCACCAGCCGCTGCATGCGATAGACAATGGTCGCCGTGAGCGCGGTGGTCAGGGCCAGCAGGATCAGGCGCTGGATCTGGGTCGCCCGGGTGACCGCGCCGTAGTCGGCCGACAGCAACTGCTCGGGTGAGGCCATCGCAAAAACGACCGCATTGAGCACGCCGTACTGCAGCAGCGCCAGGACGCCGGCAAACAGGGTAATGCGGCCGTCGCTGCGCAGCGCGGTCATCAGGATCGCCAGCACATAACAGCACCAGACCACCATCGAGTTGAGTGCCGCCGGCAGGTGCTGCGATCCGAGCAGCGCCAGCACCGCCGTCGTTGCGGTGACGTCAAACGCCGCGGTGGCGAACGGCAGCCAGCGGTAGTGCCGGGAGCGGTGGGCGAGGATCAACCACAACACGGCAAAGATGTTGACGACGATGGCGGCGCCGAAGCCGATCAGGCTCTCTCCCGGCTGGCCGCCGGCCAGTGTGTTGGCCAAGGGCAGCAGCAGGAGGGAAGCGGTCAATACCAGCCGCAGGCGCGCAACCAGCAACTCACCCGACGCGCCGGCGGCGAGCATGATCTCGTCCGGCCGCGACAGCACCGTGCCCACCATCCCGCCGATATTGCGGTTGCCATCCATCGCTTTTCCCCAAGCCTGAAGGGCGAGGATAACGCGCGGCGCGTCGTGTTCAGCCCAGGCCGCGCAGCGCCACCCACAGCCCGATCAGCAGGAATACCCCGGCGGCTGCCCAGCGCGCGGCAGTCAACGGCAAGCGGTTGGCAAACCGGCTGCCCAGAAGCACCACCGGGATGTTGGCCAGGAGCATGCCCAGCGTGGTCCCGACCACGACCTGCCACAACGGGACATATTTGGCGGCGAGCAGCACCGTGGCGATCTGCGTCTTGTCACCGATCTCGGCGATGAAGAACGCCACCGTGCTGGCAATGAATGCGCTCTGCGAGGCGATCGTGGTGTCATCGTCCAGGGTGTCGGGCTTCAGGGTCCACAGCGCCACGAGGATGAAGCTGGCGGCAACCACCCAGCGCAGCACGTCCGGTCGCAGCCAGTCGGCGGCCACGCTGCCCGCCCACGCGGCCACGGCATGGTTGAGCACCGTCGCCAGCGCAATGCCGGCGATGATCGGCCACGGCCTGCGGAATCGCGCGGCAAGCAGCAATGCCAGCAGCTGGGTCTTGTCCCCGATCTCCGCCAACGCAACCGTGGCGGTCGAGATGAGGGCGGTCGAGAACGGAAGCGCATCAAGCATCGGATATCCAGGGGCCGGGCGGCGAGGCGAAAGCAGGTCGCGCGGCCCGGCCCCGATGGCCGTTGGCCAGCATGGGTTGTTCGCGCAAACCTGCCTTCGGTCTCGCTCAGCCTGCGCTTGGGCGCGGGCCGCATGCACCATGGCCGGCGGGCCAAGTATGTTGATGCGTGCTTCTGCGCCAACGCGCAGACGAGCTACTCCCCGGAGGAACAGCGCGCCCAGTCTAGCCAGCCAGCCGCAACGCTGCCAGCCGGCCGCGCGCGGCCGTGCCGGCGCTTACACTGCGGGCATCGCAGCCGCGCCATCCAGCAAGGAGCCACCATGCAATACCGTCGCCTCGGTTCATCCGGCCTGCAGTTGTCGGCCCTTTCCTTCGGTGCCTGGGTAACCTTCGGCGGTCAGGTGGGACGAACCACCGCGCGCGAGTTGATCGCGGCCGCGTGGGATAACGGCATCAATTTCTTCGACAACGCGGAGGGCTATGGGCACGGCGTTGCCGAGTCGCTGATGGGCGATGTCATCGCTGACCTGCGCCTGCCGCGCGACGGCTACTGCGTGTCCAGCAAGGTGTTCTTCGGCTCCACTGAAGAGCCGCGGCCGACCCAGCGCGGCCTCTCGCGCAAGCACGTCACCGACGCCTGCCACGCCGCCCTGCGCCGGCTGCGGGTCGACTATCTGGACCTGTATTACTGCCACCGACCTGACCCCGACACCCCGGTGGAGGAAACGGTGTGGGCGATGGATGCGCTGGTGCGCCAGGGCAAGGTGCTCTACTGGGGCACCTCGGAGTGGTCGGTGGGACAGATCCGCGAAGCACACAAGGTGGCGCGGCAGAACCATCTGGTCGCGCCGACGATGGAGCAGCCGCAATACAACCTCCTGCATCGCGAGCGCGTCGAGCTGGAGTACGCGCCGCTGTACGCCGAGTACGGGATGGGTGCGACGGTGTGGTCGCCCCTGGCATCGGGCCTGTTGACCGGCAAGTACAACGACGGCATTCCCGAGCAGAGCCGCCTGGCCGACCCCTCGATCAGCTGGTTGCGCGGATTCGTCATCGGTGACCCGGAGCAGCGCCGGATCGAGCGCGCGCGCGAATTTACCAGCCTGGCCCGTGAGTTCGGAGTAGCCCCCGCGCCGCTGGCGATCGCCTGGTGCCTGCGCAACCCGCACGTGTCCAGCGTGATCCTGGGCGCCACCAGCGTGGATCAGTTGCTGCAGAACCTGCAGGCATTGGAGGTGCTGGAAACGCTGGAGGAAACCTGCTGGCACAAGATCCGCGTGGTGGCGAACTGAACCAGACTCCCCGGCCAGCGGCCCCGTCGAGCATGTACCGCGCTCCACGCGATTGCCCCCGGCGCGTGTCTATACTCGCGATCTCAACGAAGGGGATGCAGGGATGAATCTGGGATCGGGCTTGGCAGTGGTGCTGCTGGTGGTTTTCGTGGTGGTTGTGTTCAAGGCCGTGCGCATGGTTCCACAGGGTTACGAATGGACCGTGGAGGCCTTCGGCAAATACACCCACACGCTCTCGCCGGGCCTGCATTTCCTGATCCCGATCTACCAGAGCATCGGGCGCAAGATCAACATGATGGAGCAGGTACTCGATGTTCCCAGCCAGGACGTCATTACCAAGGACAACGCGGTGGTCAAGGTCGATGGCGTGGTTTATTTCCAGGTCCTCGACGCCGCCAAGGCGGCCTACGAGGTCGCCCAGCTGGAGATCGCCACGCTCAACCTGGTGATGACCAATATCCGTACCTCGATCGGTTCAATGGACCTGGACGAGTCCCTGTCCCGGCGCGACGAGATCAACGCCAAGGTGCTGCTTGCCGTGGATCAGGCGACCCATCCGTGGGGCCTGAAGGTCAACCGCATCGAGCTGAAGGACATCGCACCGCCGCGTGACCTGGTCGATGCCATGGCACGGCAGATGAAGGCGGAGCGCGAGAAGCGCGCCAACATCCTCGAGGCGGAAGGTTTCCGCCAGGCCGAGATCCTCAAGGCCGAGGGCCAGAAACAGGGCGCGATCCTGCACGCCGAAGGTGAGAAGGAAGCCGCGTTCCGCGAAGCCGAAGCGCGCGAGCGGCTGGCCGAAGCCGAGGCACGAGCGACCGAGATGGTGTCCAACGCGATCTCCAACGGCAACGTGCAGGCGATCAACTACTTTGTCGCCCAGAAATACATCGAGGCGTTCAAGGCGCTGGCCGAGGCGCCCAATCAGAAGTTCGTGCTGATGCCGATGGAATCGGCTGGCGTGATCGGCTCGCTGGCCGGGATCGCCGAGTTGGCCAAGGACGCACTGGGCCAGCAGCCCGGCGCGGCGTCCGCTGCGCCGCGGATCGGGCGCTGAGCCATGCAGTGGGATTGGCAGGCGGTCACATGGGCGGTGGTCGCGCTGGTACTGATCGCCGCGGAGACCCTGATACCCGGCGCGTTCCTGCTCTGGCTCGGCGTCGCCGCAGCGGCGGTGTTCGTGCTGCTGCTGCTGTTCGACCTGTCGCTGCTCTCGCAGGCGGTGGCGTTCGTCGTGCTCAGCGTGATCTCCATCCAGATCTATCGCACCCGCTTCCGCGGTCGTGGCCGGCAGAGTGACCGACCCAGCCTCAACCGCCGCGCCGATGCGCTGGTCGGACACGTGGCGATCCTGCACACGGCCATCGTGCAGGGCCACGGCCGGGTCCAGATTGCCGATGCGTACTGGGACGTGACCGGGCCGGATCTCGCCGCCGGCACCCGGGTGCGCGTGGTAGGCAGCGAAGGCATGACCCTGCGGGTGCAGTCGGCGGAGTGATCCAAGGGCGGCTCGTACGCGGCCGGCGCACCAGTACGCCGCCGGCCCGTGGCGACGCTCCTGTCTGGGATAATGGTCGAATCATTCCTGCCAGGATCGACCATGACCCTCAACACGGCCCCACAGCACACCGTCCTCAACGCCCATCACCGCGCGCTCGGCGCCAAGATGGTCGACTTCGGCGGCTGGGACATGCCGATCCACTACGGATCGCAGATCGACGAGCACCATCTGGTGCGTCAGTCCGCCGGCATGTTCGACGTCAGCCACATGACCGTCATCGACCTGCGCGGGCCGCGTACGCGCGAGTTGCTGCGGCTGCTGATGGCCAACTCGATCGACAAGCTGAAGAAGCCGGGCAAGGCGCTCTACAGCTGCATGCTCAACGAGCGCGGTGGCGTGATCGACGACCTGATCATCTACTTCATCGCCGAGGACTTCTTCCGCCTGGTCTCCAACGCGTCCACCCGCGACAAGGATCTGGCCTGGATCGAGCGCCACGCCAAGGCCTTCGATGTCAGCGTCAGCGAGCGGCCCGACTTTGGCCTGATCGCGGTGCAGGGGCCGCAGGCGCGCGACAAGGTCATCGAACTGCTGGATCCCGCCGAGCGCGAGCGGATAGGCAAGCTGCCCAAGTTTTCCTTCACCCAGACCCGCGGCAGCGACGGTACCGAGATCTTCATCGCCCGTACCGGCTACACCGGCGAGGACGGCTTCGAGCTGGTCCTGCCCGAGTCGGCGACCGTGTCCACCTGGGAGGCGTTGCTGGATGCCGGCGTCAAACCGGCGGGCCTGGGCGCGCGCGACACCCTTCGTCTGGAGGCGGGGATGAACCTCTACGGCCAGGACATGGACGAGGACGTCACTCCCTACCAGGCCGCACTGGGCTGGACGGTGAGCCTGGACGAAGGCCGCGAGTTCATCGGCCGCGACGTGCTTGAGCGCCAGCGCAGCGACGGTGCCGGATGGCAGATGATCGCACTGGTGATGGACGATCGCGGCGTGCTCCGGCATGGCCAGAAGGTGCTCACCGATCTGGGCGATGGCGAGATCCTTTCCGGGACGTTCTCGCCGACCCTGGGCAAGGGCATCGCCTTCGCCCGTGTGCCGGCTGGCGAGATCGCCCTGGGCCGCGCGGGCAACGTGCGCGTCGACATCCGCGGCAAGGAAGTGCCGCTGCGTGTAGTGAAGTTCCCGTTCGTCCGCGACGGCCAGGCGCAGCCGGGCGTGCTCGACTGACAATGCGTCCGCGGCCCGTGATCGCCGCCGGCCTGCTTGGTTACACTAGCGACCCTTCCATCCATCAGCGGTAAGCGGAGCAATGCCATGAGTGAGATCCCCGGCGACCTGAAGTTCCTGAAATCACACGAGTGGGTGCGCGTCGAAGATGACGGCACGGTCACCATCGGCATTTCCGATCACGCCCAGGGCATGCTCGGCGACCTGGTCTATGTCGAGCTGCCTGCGGTGGGCGATCGCGTCGAGGCCGGCAACGCCTGCGCGGTGGTGGAGTCGGTCAAGGCCGCATCGGACATCTACGCGCCGGTCACCGGCACCGTCGAGGCGATCAACGACGCCCTTGAGGACAAGCCGGAGACGATCAACGAGGATGCGTTCGGCGAAGGCTGGATGTTCACCATCAAGATCGAGGATCCCGACCAGCTCAATGACCTGCTCGATCCGGACGCGTACACGACGATGGTGGAAGACGACGACGCCTGAGTTTCGCGATATGGCCTGATCGCACCTGCGCCGGAAACGGCGCGGGTGTTTTTTTGTCGGCTTCACACTGCGCAAGCCGCGCGCGAAGTGCGACGGCGCTGCGCAAATGGTTTGGTGCAGCGCGAAACCGGCGATGCACTCGCGCAATTCCGATCACGCGCCAACTGATCAATAATTCACCAGCAAATATAAGGTGGTGAAAATTTGACCACTTGGTTCGACGCGGTTCGGAAGCGGTCTCAGCCTTGTACCGCGAGGGCTGCAGCGTTGTTGGCACCGTGGGGCCTGGGCTTACGCTGGTGCGGATCGCAATGGCCCACCGTTGCGGCGGTAACGCACCAGCGCGTCGTGCCGATCAACCGATGCGCGCGGCGCGTCAACTTTGTTGACACCGGCAAATCGCGTGACTAGGTTGCGCGAAGTACAGACTTGCGCGGATAAGAGTGAGCAAAGCCACGACGACCAGTCGTATTGTTGAACCGACCACCGCCCGTATCGATGGCGTGGCGGTCATGTCTCCGACGTCGCTGCTCCACTTGGCGAGGTCCGAGCTCCGGAATACGTATTGCGCCGAACCCGGTTCTTCCCTTGTGGAGAGCCGGGTTTCTGTTTTTCAGGGTGCGGCGTGTTGGCGTCGGAAAGCCGTGCAGACGGCGTTGCCTGGAACCGGGTTGTATCCACGATAGACCACTGACGAGGAACCATCGCATGGCCATGAGAAAAGCTGCAACGAAATCGCCCACCCCGAGAAAGACGGCAAGCAAGTCTGCCGCAAAATCATCGGCCACCAACTCCGGCAGCAACGGCGCAGCCCCTGATGGGATGGATTCCAGCTCCACCCGAACGGACGGGATGACGGCCGCCGCCAAGCCCGCCGCACGCAAGACGCCATCCAAGAAGACAGCGATGGCAAAGGCGCCGGCCAAGAAGACTGCCACCAGCAAATCCACTGCCAGCAAGTCGGCCGCCGCTGGCACGACGGCAAAGAAGGCGACGGTGAAGAAAGCCGCGACCAGCAAAACCGCCGCGAAAAAAGCCACGGCGAAAAAAGCCAGCGTGAAAAAGCCCGCAGTGAAAAAGGCTGCTGCCAAGAAGGCGACTGCGAAGAAGGCAACGGCGAAGAAGGTCACAGCCAAGAAGGCAGTGGCGAAAAAGACACCTGCGAAGAAGGCAACGGCCAAGGCCGCGACCGCAGCAAAGGCGACCAAGAGCGCAGCGGCCAAGAAGGTGACCGCGAAGAAGGCATCGGCCAAGAAGATCCCGGCGAAGAAAGCGACAGCCGGCAAGGCCGCGACCAAGAAGGCCGCAACCAAGACGAGCGCAACGAAAAAACCCGCCGCCGGCAAGAGCGCCGCAGCCAAGACCGGTGCGAAGAAAACCGCAGCCAGCAAGACCGCAGCAAAGAAGGCTGCGCCAAAGAAGGCGGCCGTCAAGAAGATCCCCGCGAAGAAGGCAGCCACCGCCAAAGCGACGAGCAAGAAGGCTCCGGCAAAGAAGGCCGCCGCGAAGAAGTCACCCGCAAAAAAGTCACCCGCAAAGAAGTCCGGTGTCTCCGCCAGCTCGAAGACGCCCCGCAAGAGCGCAGCGAAGTCGGCGGGTGATTCGGGCGCAGGCAAGAAGCCGGCAGCAGCCCGGAAGTCCTCCAGCAAGAAGAAGTCGGTGCTGCCGCCTACCGCGACCCCTGAGACGCCCAAGGCCCTGCTCTAGGAACTACTCCGGGCCAAACAGGCGGCGATAAAAAAGCCCTCTACCGATCAGTGCGGTAGAGGGCTTTTTCAATGCGGGCTGCGCCAGGTGAACGAGTCCGCGTCTGATCGATCAGCCGACGAAGACTTCGGGCGGTTACTGCGGAGCGGCGGTCGAGCGCGTCGCGGTCGAACCCGGAGCGTCGCTGTTCTGCTGGGGACCGGCGGCGTAGCGGATGTTGGGATCGATCTTCGGATCCAGCCATGCGGTCATCGACGACGGGATATCCAGCGCCCGGTCCAGCATGGTTGGCAGCAGGCCCGTCGGCAGCGTGCTTTCGCCATTCCACAACATCACGATGCCCAGATCCGTGTCCGGAACCAACGCGATCATGCCGCGGTAACCTTGGACCGCGCCGGCATGGTAGACAACGCGATGGCCGGCATATTCGTACACCCGCCACCCGAGTGCGTAGCCGGCGGAGTCCAGGCGCGTGCGCCGCCATGCCGAAGAACGTGTCTGGTCAGGCGTATCCACCAGGGGCTCGTGCAGGGTGGCCAGCAGAGGCGCCGGCAGGACGTCGGGGCGATGACCGGTGTGGGCGAGAAGCCACTGCGCCATGTCGCTGGCGCTGGCGTTAACGCCGGCGGCCGGCGCCACTTCGTAATAGGTCGACTTGGGCATTACCGACACCCAGCCGCCCTTGCCCCGCACGTGCGGCTTGGCCCAGCGCGCGCTCGACTCGATCCCTTCCAGACCCAGGCTCGCGTCGTTCATGCCCAGCGGCTTGAGCAGGCGCCGGCTGACTTCCTGGCTGTAGAAATCGCCAGTGGTCGCGAACACGATGTCGCCGATCAGGCTGAAGGCAACGTTCTGGTAGGCGTAGCAGGTGCCCGGCGCGCACTTCATCGGCGCTGCCGCGAGCCTGCGGCTGAGGTCGCGATAGGGCACGTAGCCCTCCAGGTCGCGGTCGTAGGCGTTGTTGGTCAGGCCGACGCGGTGGCTGAGGATGTCGGCCACGGTGATCTTCTCGGCGGCACCGGGCTGGCTCATGCGGAAGTCGGGCACGTAGTCGGTCAGGTGGCTGTCCCAGCGCAGCGTGCCGTTATTGACCAGCAGTCCGGCCATGGTGCCGGCGAAGCTCTTGGACAGCGACGCCAGACGGAACACGGTGTGCGCGTCGACCGGCTGCGCGTCGCTGACGTCGGTGATGCCGTAGCCGCGCGCGCTGAGCACCTCGCCGTTGTGCACGATGGCCATCGCCATGCCCGGCACGCGCTGGTCGGCAACCATCTGCTGGGCAATGGCTTCAAAGGTGGCGACATCGAATCCGGCCGGCAGTGCCCGGCCTTGCGGCTTGAGCGCAAGCGGCGCGGGCGACGCCTGCACGGGGCCCTGGACCGGCACGACCTGGGTCGCGATAAACGCGTCCATCGGCGAGCTGTGGACGGGCAGCGGCGCGCTGGCTTGCGGGTCTCCGCCCAACAGCGATGTCTGCGCCGTGGAAGCCAATGCCACCGTAAGCAGGAAGGTCAGTGCGGCCACGCGCCGGGCGAGCCTCGTCCGCCGGTTCGATTCGTCTTTCATCGGTCGCATCGCCTGCGTATGCTGGGTTCACCCGATCATAACGCCGTTTTCCAGAGGTTTGCGAGCAATGATGTTCAGCTTCCTGATTCTATTGGGGTTAGTCCTCCTGTTCATCTTCTGGGCAGTGGCGGTCTACAACGGCCTGATCGGGGCCCGTAACACATACAAGAACGCGTTCGCACAGATCGATGTGCAGCTGCAGCGGCGTTTTGAGCTGATCCCCAACCTGGTCGAGATCGCCAAGCGCTACATGTCCCATGAGCGCGAGACCTTGGAAGCGGTGATGACCGCGCGCTCGGCGGCGATGTCCGGCGCGGCCGCGGCCAAGAACCTGCCCGGCGATCCGGCGGCGATGGCGCGCATGGGCAGCAGCGAAGGCCTGCTCGGTGGTGCGCTGGGACGCCTGCTCGCGGTGGCTGAGGCCTATCCGGATCTGAAGGCCAACCAGACGATGAGGCAGCTGACCGAAGAGCTCAGCAGCACCGAGAACAAGGTCGCGTTCTCACGCCAGGCGTACAACGACGCGGTGACCAGTTACAACAACCGTCGCGAAGTGTTCCCGGCCAGCCTGATCGCCGGCAATTTCGGCTTCAAGCCCGCCGGCCTGCTGGAAATCCCGACCGAGCAGGCAGAGCAGATGCGCCAGGCGCCGAAGGTGGCATTCTGACCGGCACGGTGTTTCCGGTGACAGGCTGATCCGATGAATTTCTTCGAGCACCAGGCTGCGGCCCGGCGCAGCTCTACGCGATTGGTCGTGTTGTTTTCGCTGGCGGTGCTGGCCGTTGTGGCGGCGGTCGACCTTGCCGCCTGGTTCGTGATCGGGGCAAACGCCAAGATGCTGGCCTGGTGCAGCGTGCTCACCTTGCTGGTGATTGGCCTGGGCTCGCTGTACCGGCTTTCCAGCCTCGGGCGCGGTGGTGAGTCGATCGCGCTGGAGATGGGCGGCGAACCGGTGCCCGAGGACAGCGTCGACCCGGATCTGCGGCGCTTCCGCAATGTGGTCGAGGAGATGACCATTGCCTCCGGCGTGCCAATGCCGCGCCTGTACGTGCTCGAGCACGATGCCGGGATCAACGCGTTCGCGGCCGGCTATTCGCCGTCGGATGCAGTGGTCGCAGTCACCCGCGGCGCGCTGGAGCGGCTCAACCGCGATGAGTTGCAGGGTGTGGTCGCCCACGAGTTCAGCCACATCCTCAACGGCGACATGCGCCTCAACCTGCGGCTGGTCGGGGTGCTGTTCGGCATTTCAATGATCGCGCTGATCGGCCAGAAGGTGTTGCACTTCGGCGTGCTGGGCGGGCGGGGTCGCGGGCGTGGCTCAGGCGCGGTGTTTGTCGTGGTCGCTGCGGTGGCCGCACTGGTGGTGGGCTGGATCGGCCTGTTCTTCGCCCGCGTGATCCGCGCCGGCATCAGCCGCAGCCGGGAGCGCCTGGCGGATGCCAGTGCCGTGCAGTTCACCCGCCAGACCGCGGGGCTGGCCGGTGCGCTGAAGAAAATAGCTGGGCTGCCGGATGGCTCCCACCTCACGGCCGCCGGCGACGCCGAGGAGATCAGCCACATGTTGTTTGGCGAAGGCCTCCAGTTCGCTGGCCTCTTCGGGGGCCTGCTGTCCACCCATCCGCCGCTGCTGGAGCGCATCCAGGTGCTCGATCCGTCCTTCAACAACGCCGGTCTGGACACGCTGGCCAGACGCTGGATGGACCGACCGCCGCACGGGCTGGACGAGGATCTTGCGCTCGGCCTGCACGAGGGACTGCCGTTGCCGGCGGCCAGCAGCGACCACGCGCTGGACGAGCAGCAGATGTCGCAGCGGGTCGGCCAGCCCGACATCGAGAGTTACCGCTACGCCGATGCGATCGTAGCCGGAATTCCCGACCCGCTCCGCGCCCTTGCCGGGGACCGCGAGAGGGTCATGCCGCTGGTCCTGGGCCTGCTGCTGGACGAGCATGTGGAAATCGCCGACAAGCAGCTGTTCGCGGTGGGCGCGCGCATGGGCAAGTCGGTGGCCCTGGACCTGGACCAGATACGCGATGCCTTGCGCGGCCTGCATCCCATGCTGCGGCTGCCGCTGGCGGCGTTGGCCTTTCCGGTGCTGCGGCGCAGGCCGCGTCCCGAGCTGGAACTGTTCCTGGATGCGGCCAACGCGATGGTCTTCGCCGACGGCAACGTGTCCCTGTTTGAATACTGCCTGGGCCGCCTTCTGACGGTGCAGCTGCGCGAGTCACTGGCCCCGTCGCGCTATGCCCGTACCGGTCGCCGCACGCCGGCGAAGCTGCAGGCCGAGGTCGCGACCCTGCTGGCCGTGGTGGCGGACGCGGGCCAT
>NZ_JXSS01000071.1 GCF_000855665.1 Lysobacter sp. A03 | reverse complement strand
CATGGGCGCTGGGCATCACCGATCTGGACCCCCTGCCCTACGACCTGCTGTTCGAGCGCTTCCTGAATCCGGAACGCGTGTCGATGCCCGACTTCGACATCGACTTCTGCATGGACCGCCGCGACGAGGTGATCGACTACGTCGCGCGCAAGTACGGCCGCGACCGGGTCAGCCAGATCATCACCTACGGCACCATGGCCGCCAAGGCGGTGGTGCGCGACTGCGGGCGCGTGCTCGGCCATCCCTACGGCTTCGTCGACGGGATCGCCAAACTGATCCCGATGACGCTGGGCGTGAGCCTGAGCGATGCGCTGGGCGAATCGGAAGCCGCCAGGAAGAACCCCGAACTCGCCTCGGGCGACCTGATCGCGCGCTATCACTCCGAAGACGACGTGCGCGACCTGCTCGACCTCGCCCTGAGTCTGGAGAACCTGACCCGCAACGCCGGCCGCCACGCCGGTGGCGTGGTGATCGCGCCGTCTCCGTTGAGTGATTTCTGCCCGCTGTTCGCCGAGCACGATGGCGAGGGACGCGGCAGGACCCCGGTGACCCAGTTCGACAAGGACGACGTGGAATCGGTCGGGCTGGTCAAGTTCGACTTCCTCGGCCTGCGCACGCTGACGATCATCGACTGGGCGGTGAAGGCGATCAACGTGCGCCGCGCGAAATCCTGCGAGGAACCGCTGGACATCACCACCCTGCGGCTGGACGACAAGCCGACCTACGAGCTGTTCGCCCGCGGCGAAGGCGTGGCGGTGTTCCAGTTCGAGTCGCGCGGCATGCGCGAGCTGCTCAAGCGCGCCCGGCCCGACACCTTCGAGGACATCATCGCGCTGGCGGCGCTGTTCCGGCCCGGCCCGCTCGGCTCGGGGATGGACAAGGACTGGGTGGACCGCAAGCACGGCGTGGCCGAGGTCAGCTACCCGCACCCCTCACTGGAGCCGGTGCTGAGCCCCACCTATGGCGTGATCGTCTACCAGGAACAGGTGATGCAGATCGCCCAGGTCATGGCGGGCTACTCGCTGGGCGGCGCCGACCTGCTGCGCCGCGCGATGGGCAAGAAAAAGCCCGAGGAAATGGCCAAGGAACGGGCCAAGTTCGAGGCGGGCTGCCTGGCCAACGGCATCCCGGCCAAGGTCGCCAGCCCGATCTTCGACCTGATGGAGAAGTTCGCCGAGTACGGCTTCAACAAGTCGCACTCGGCCGCCTATGCGCTGGTCGCCTACCAGACCGCGTGGCTGAAGGTGCACTACCCGGCCGAGTTCATGGCCGCGGTGCTGTCCTCGGACATGGACAACACCGAGAAAGTCACCGGTTTCCTGGACGAGTGCCGGGCCATGAACGTGGCGGTGCTGCCGCCGGATGTGGACGCCTCGGCCTACATGTTCGAGGCGGTGGAACCGGACGCCGAAGCAGTGCCCGTGGACGCCGATGCAAAACCACCTGTCGGCACGATCCGCTACGGCCTGGGCGCGGTGAAAGGTGTCGGTTATGGCGCGTGCGAGGCAATCGTGCAGGCCCGCCGCGCGGGCCCTTTCGCTGACCTGCTCGACTTCTGCAAACGCGTGGAAGGCGGCAAGCTCAACCGCCGCGCCCTGGAAGCGCTGACCCGTGCCGGCGCCCTGGACAAGCTGGGGAGGAACCGCGCCAGCCTGATGCTGCAATTGCCCGAGGTGGTCCGCGCCACCGAGCAGCTGGCCCGCGAGCGCGAGGCCGGGCAGGTCAGCCTGTTTGGCGGCGGCGACGCCGGTCCTGCGCTGCATATCGACCTGCGCGAGACCGACGAATTTCCACTCGGCCAGCTGTTGGCCGGCGAGCGCGAGACCCTGGGCCACTACCTCAGCGGGCACCCGTTCGACCCCTACCGCGACGAGTTGCTGGACCTGATTGGGCACGATCTGGGCGCGCTGGAGAGGATCTGGGAATCGCGACCGGAGAGCGCACGCAGCGGCTGGCGACCGGAGCTGGACACGGTCGTCGCCGGACAGGTGGTCGCGCTGCGCAAGAAGGGCGACAGCCAGATGTTCGTGCAGATCGAGGACGGCAGCGGCCGACTCGAAGTCGCGTTCTTCTCCGAGACCTACACCGACTTCGCCCCGCTGCTGACCCGTGACCGCCTGTTGGTGATCAAAGGCGGCTTGCGCGAGGACGCCTTCAGCGGTGGCTTCGCCCTCAAGGCCGAACGTTGCTGGGACTACAACCAGATCTGCGCCGATCACGCCAAGCGGCTGTCGTTGCGTCTGGACCTGCAGGTGCCCGGCACTTGGCAGCGGGGGGATGCGCTGCTGGCACGGCATCGTCCGGGCGGCGCGCGGGTCCGGCTTGACCTGCTGCTGCCCGTCGCCGCCGGCATGGTCGATCTGCCGGCCAGCGGATCGGTCCGGGTGGACGCCGAGCTTGCCGGAGTGCTCCGCGCCGAGCCCGGCGTGCGCGCGGTGAAACTGGCACTTGAGCGGCCGTGGGTTTGAACGGATAGCACGCCAGCGGGTACGCCTTCGCTTGGCCCTTGCGCGCAGAGGGGTCGGTTAGACTGTCGGATTCACGGCAGTACGGCTGCCCAAGCCCAGGCTACCCATGAACCCGAACTACCTCGATTTCGAACAACCCATCGCCGACTTGGAAGCCAAGATCCAGGAGCTTCGCCAGGCCAGCCGCGGGTCCGCGGTGGACGCTGACAGCGAAGTGCACACCTTGCAGGACAAGCTGCGCAAGCGCACCGCGCAGATCTTCCGCGACCTCAGCCCATGGCAGGTATCGCAACTGGCCCGGCACCCGGCCCGCCCGCACACCAACGACTACATCCGGGTGATGTGCGACGAGTTCCAGGAGCTGGCCGGCGACCGTGCCTACCGCGACGATCCGGCCATCGTGGGCGGTTTGGGCCGCATCGGCGGGCGGCCGGTGGTGATCATCGGCCACGAAAAGGGTCGCGACACCAAGAGCAAGGTGCGCCGCAACTTCGGCATGCCGCGCCCAGAGGGCTATCGTAAGGCGTTGCGCCTGATGAAGCTGGCCGAGCGTTTCCAGCTGCCGGTGCTGACCTTCATCGATACCCCTGGCGCGTATCCGGGCATCGGCGCCGAAGAACGCGGCCAGTCGGAAGCCATCGCCCGCAACCTTCTTGAAATGGCCGAACTGAAAGTCCCGATCATCTGCACGATCATCGGCGAGGGCGGCTCGGGCGGCGCGCTGGCGATCGGCGTCGGCGACTGCACCGTGATGCTGGAGCACAGCACCTACTCGGTGATCTCCCCGGAAGGCTGCGCGTCGATCCTGTGGAAGGACCCTGCCAAGGCCAAGGACGCCGCCGAGCAACTGGGCCTGACCGCCAAGCGCCTGCACGGCCTCGGTCTGGTCGACAAGGTGGTGCGCGAGCCCACCGGCGGTGCGCATCGCAACCCGCGCCAGATCGCGACCCGGCTCAAGGCGGTCCTGCTCAACGAGCTGGACACCCTGCAAGCCAAGCCGGTCGAGGAGTTGCTGCAGCAGCGCTATGAGCGGCTGCGCAACTACGGGGCCTACGAAGCAGCCTGAGCCACGCCGCGCCGTTACCAGGCGCGCTGGTATTGCACGGGCACCGGCAGCGCCGCACCCAGCTCGTTTGCGACCCGCTGCGGAAAGTACGGGTCGCGCAGCAGCTCGCGGGCCAACAGGACCATGTCGGCGTCGCCGTTGGCGACCAACGCCTCGGCCTGGGCGGCGTCGGTGATCAGTCCGACCGCACCGGTAGCGATACCGGCCTCGCGGCGGATGCGTGCGGCGAACGGCACCTGGTAGCCGGGCTCCACCGGAATCGTGACGTCCGGCACCAGCCCTCCCGACGAGACGTCGACCAGATCGACCCCGTGCCCCGCCAGCAGCCGGCACAGCGCGATGCTCTGCTCGATGTCCCAGCCGCCCTCGGCCCAGTCGGTCGCCGAGATGCGCACCCACACCGGCAGCTCCCGGGGCCACTCGTGGCGCACCGCGTCGAGCACGTCCAGCAGCAGGCGGGTGCGGTTTTCGAAACTGCCCCCGTAGTCGTCCTCGCGCCGGTTCGACAGTGGCGACAGGAACTGGTGAAGCAGGTACCCGTGGGCGGCGTGGACTTCCACCAGCCGGAACCCCGCCGCCAGCGAGCGACGAGCGGCCATCGCAAAGTCCTCGATGATCCGGGCGATGCCGCCGCGGTCGAGTGCGCCCGGATCGGCGTAGTGAGCATCGAAGGCCAGCGCGGTGGGCGCCACCGGTATCCAGCCGCCGTCCGCTGGAGCGACCGCGCCACGACCCCGCCACGGCGCATAGGTGCTGGCCTTGCGCCCGGCGTGCGCCAACTGGATCCCGGCCACCGCGCCCTGCGCCTCGACGAAGCCGGCGATGCGTGTCCAGGCGTCACGCTGGGCGTCATTCCAGATGCCGGTGTCCTCCGGCGAGATCCGCCCCTCGGGCGCGACGGCGGTCGCCTCGGCGATCACCGCCCCTGCGCCGCCGGCCGCACGGCTGCCCAGATGCACCAGATGCCAGTCCTCGGGCATGCCGTCACGCGCCGAGTACTGACACATGGGCGAGACCACCAGCCGGTTGCGGAACTCGACCGATCTTTGCTGCAGGGATTCAAACAGGTGACTCAAGGTGTGCTCCGATCCGGGTTCAGGTGGACAACGTTAACAAGCTGGCCGCCACGCTGGCGTCACGGCCCCCCCCCTTTGGCCCGGCCGCGTCGATCACGCCGTGGCACCATTTGCCGATGACCATCCCGGGCCACCCCTTTCACGACCGTCCCGACGCGCCCTTGCTGGTCGGATTCAGCGGTGGGCTCGATTCCACCGTGCTGCTGAATGCCCTCGCCCGGGACCCGGCCGTGCGCCGCAGTGGACTGCGCGCCGTCCATATCCACCACGGCATGCAGGCCGACGCCGACCGCTGGACCGTGCACTGCAACGCAGTCTGCGATTCGCTCGGCATCCCGCTGGACACGATCCGGGTCGCCGTTCGCGTTGATGGACGCGGCGCCGAGGCGGCGGCCCGCGATGCCCGGCATGCTGCGTTCTCCGGGCTGATGGAGCGCGGCGATGTGCTGGTACTTGGCCACCACCGTGACGACCAGGCGGAGACCTTTCTGTTGCGTGCCCTGCGCGGATCGGGGGTGGACGGCCTGGCCTCCATCCCGCGCTGGCGGGAGTTTGCCCCGGGACGGCTGTGGCGCCCCCTGCTGGACACCTCGCGCGGGACGCTACTGTCCTATGCCACCGCGCACGGCCTGCGCTGGATCGAGGACCCCAGCAATACCGATTCGAGTTTCGACCGCAATTTCGTGCGCCAGCAGGTCCTGCCGCTGCTGCGCTCGCGCTGGCCCGGCACCGAGTCGGCGTTCGCACGTTCCGCAGCCCTGTGTGGGGAAGCACAGCAACTGCTGGACGACGGCGACGCCTCCGCGCTGGCGGCCTGCACCGGCAGGAACCCGCGAGTGCTGTCACGCGCAGCGCTACGCACCTTGTCCGCCGCCCGTCGAGCCCGCGTGCTGCGCCGATGGATCGCCGGACTGGGATTGCCAGCACTGCCGGCACACGGCGTGGCGCGCATCGAATCGGACTTGTTACCTGCGCGTGCCGACGCCTCGGCGCGGTTCCAATGGAGCGGCGCGGTGATCCACGCCTGGCGCGACGACCTGCTCGCCGGCGCCATGCAGGGCGCCGTGCCCGAAGGCTGGAAGGCGACCTGGGACGGTCGCGAGCCCCTGAGTCTCCCAAACGGCAGCCGGTTGGCACTGGAAGGGGCGCCAGTGTTGCCATGGCCCTGCCAGGTCACCACCCGCCGCGGAGGCGAGCGGATCACGCTTCCCGGGCGGACACACAGCCACTCACTCAAGCATCTGCTTCAGGAGCTGGATGTTCCGCCATGGCAACGACCCAACCTGCCGTTGCTCATGGGCACCGATGACAGTGTGCTGGCCGTAGCGGACCTGGCCTACGCAAAGGAGTTCGCCGCCTGGCTCGACCTGCACGGCGCCACGCTGCGTTGGCTTCCACGCTCCGATTGACCGTCATTGGCCCGGACCCGCCTTGCATTGACCGTCCGCGCACACTGGCCGACACTGCACGGATGCCCCGCAAACCCGATCCCGAAGAATCACCCGTCGCCCATTTCGAAACCTCGCTGGATGCACTCGAACAGCTGGTGGAAAAAATGGAAAAGGGCGACTTGAGCCTGGAAGAATCACTGGCCGCCTACGAACGCGGCGTCGGCCTCTACCGCAGCTGCCAGACCGCCCTGGAACAGGCCGAGCTACGCGTCCGCCTGCTCAGTGACCCGCAGGATCCCGACAGCGCGGAGGAATTCCACCCCCTGCCCGATCCCTCGGCTCCCGATGCCTGAGGCACGTCTGGCGCAGTGGCGGGAGCGGATCGACCTGGCCCTCGCCGCGGCATTGCCGAGCACCGACAGCGGCCCCGGCCGGCTGCACGCGGCCATGCACCACGCCGCCCTGCTGGGTGGCAAGCGCATGCGACCGCTGCTGGTCTACGCCGCTGGCGACCTTTTTGGCGCCGATCCAACCGCGCTGGACGCCCCGGCGGTGGCCATCGAACTGGTCCACGCCTACTCGCTGGTGCACGACGACCTGCCCGCGATGGACGACGACGATCTGCGCCGCAACCAACCAACGGTGCACATCGCTTTTGACGAGGCGACCGCGATCCTGGCCGGAGATGCGCTGCAGACCCAGGCCTTCAGCGTGCTCGCCGACGCGCCCGTGAACGATGCCGTCCGAGTCGCACTGATGCGCACCCTCGCCCGCGCGGCCGGCAGCGCGGGAATGTGCGGCGGCCAGGCACTGGACCTGGCGGCAACCGGCAACAGCGCCGTGATCGGCATCGACGCGCTGGAGCACCTGCACGCCCTCAAGACCGGCGCGCTGATCCGGGCTGCGGTGCGCATGGGTGCCCTGTGCGCCAACGCGACCGAAGCTGAGCTCGAGAGTCTGGACGCCTACGCCGACGCCCTCGGCCTGGCCTTCCAGGTCCGCGACGACATTCTCGACGTGGAAAGCGACAGCGACACCCTGGGCAAGACCGTCGGCAAGGATGCTGCCCAGGACAAAGCCACCTTTCCCGCCCTGCTGGGGCTTGATGCCTCGCAAGGTCGTCTGCAGGAGCTCGCGGCGCGCATGAACGACGCCCTGGCACCGTTTGGTGAGCGCGCCGGCTTGCTCGCCGCCTTGGGACGTCAGGCAGTCGAACGCAGCTTCTGACCGGTTTCCCCGCCAAGCCTCGTAAGTGGAGGTGAGACGGATTCCGGCAAAGCAGGTAGCGCGATGGGCAACGGCCCCGGCCATGCAGTACTGGCATGGCTACACACACGTATGGCAACGCTGGGCGTCCGCGCGATGGACGCCTGGACCGTCGTCCTGCGCGGGTATCGCCGCCCGCTGGCGTGGCTGACGCTGCGACTGCGTTTCGCGTTTTTTCCGCTGCTGGCGGTGGCGGCGATTGGCTGGTTGGCGTGGGACTGGACCCATGAGCGCTCGCTGGATGCCGCCGAGGATGCAATCTTCGACCAGGTATTGCGGTGGCGGCCGGTCGAGCCGACGCCATCGGGCCGGGTGGTGGTGGACGAGATCGACGACTGCTCGATCGAGTACTTCCGCAGTGTGGGGGAAGGTGGCTGGCCGTGGAGCCGCGCCCGCCACGCCGACCTGATCGACGGGCTCGATCGCGCCGGCGTGCGCGGGGTCGGTTTCGACGTCCTGTTCGCGGATCGCTCCGCACAGGATCCGCAGGGCGACCTGTTGCTTGAAGAAATGGCGAAGGCCGGCGAAGGCCGGTTTCTGTTCGCCGCCTCGCGCCTGCACCGCGACTTCGATGCACGCGCGTCTCTCACCGCGGATCTCGCGCCTGCGGCGTATCCACGCAGGCGCGGCGCGGCCACCCCGGGGCCGACGGTCGCGCTGATGCTGCCCTACGGGGAGGCCATGGCGCGCCACAGCGCGCTGGTCAATGTCGCCCGGGCCGAGGACGGCGTCGTGCGCGACGTCCTGCTCTACCTGGAGGCGGGCGACTGGAACATTCCCGCGCTGCCCTTGCGCCTGGCAACCCTGGCGGATGATTCGCCTGCAGCGATCCCCCGCCCGAAAAGTCCATTGCTGCGGGTCAACTGGCGTACCCGCTCGCAACTGCCCTATGCCAGCGCGGCCGACATCATCGAGCAGCGCCCGATCTGCCACTCCGAGGTCCACCCGATGCCATCGTTGACCGACGCCGTGGCTTTGGTGGGCTATACCGCGGCAGGCATCAACGACGTCAAGCCGACCCCGGTCAACCGCGCGATGCCGGGGGTCGAGGTCCTCGCCGAGGCGACCGAGGCGCTGGTGGCCGGAAGCGCGATCCGGATGCCACCAGGTTGGGTGAAGTACGTGCTCGCCGCGTTGGCGACCCTGCTCACCACCCTCGTGTTCTGGCGCGGACAGCCGCACAAGGACGTGGATTCGGTGTTCGTGGCGATCAACGCGTTGCTGTTGCTGCTCGCCTTCGCGGGGCTGACGTTGTTCGGGTTCTTCCTCGACATCTTCGCCAGCGTGGGCTTCATCAGCCTGTGTTTCGGTGCGTGCCGCCTGTACTCGGGCGTGCAGCGCGGACGCGCGGACGGCAACAGCGACTACACCGCCGAGCACGATCCGGCCGCCGAGCCGTGGACGGCGGTGGTGCGACTGCGCCTGCTGCCAGACGCCACCTTGTCGGCGCGCACGTACAAGGTCCGGCGGCGCGAGTATCGGCGCGTCCTGCGACGGTACGTCTATGCCGAGGACGGCATTGTCATGATCGACGGCGTGGTGGAGCGCAAGCACGTCATGACCGCGATGCTGGACGACATCGTCGTCCTGCTGTGGAACGGCAGCAACGAGGGGGCGCTGCGCGACAGGGTCCGCGAGGACCTGGATGCCCTGCGGGCGGAGCTTGTGCGCTATCCCAACGCTCCGGCCGCCAAGGCGCAGCTGGCGATCAGTCTCGTGATTGCCCAAACCGACGGCTCCAGCCCCGAGGAGCGCCGATTGAAACTGCGCGACCTGCTTGGCCAGGACTTCAACCAACTCCCCGAGCGGCCGCTGGCAGCCGCCATCACCTTCCTGGATACGGGCCCGGAGCCCAATGGAGAAACCGCATGAAGACCATCAGCAAACGCATCGCCGTGGCGATCCTGCCTGCGCTGCTCCTCACCGCCGGCGCCATTGCCATGGCCGCCGAGATGCCGGCAGTCGTGCACAAACCCTCGGTGGAAGTGCGCAGCGCACCGGACTTCCAGGCCGGGAAGATCGCCGTCCTGAAGCGCAACGCCGCAGTGAGGATCACCGACCAGAACGGCCTGTGGTACCAACTGCAAATGGCCGATGGCAGCAGTGGTTACGTGCGCATCAACGATGTGCGGGTGGCAAGCGCCGGCGCCGAGACGCCTGCGGCCAACAGTCAGGCCCTGTTCGGCGGCAATTCCGGCCAGGGCAGGAGCACCGAGACTGCGAGCGTGCGCGGCATCAACGAGACCACGCTGCGAACCGCCCGCAGCGACGCCGCCGGACTGTCGCGCTTGCAGTCCTACAGCGTCAGCGCAGAGTCCGCGGGGGCGCACGCGCGCAGCAAGGGCTGGCAGCCAGTGCGCATCGCCTGGGGACCGGATGCGGCGGCGGCGCGCGGGAGCGCTGGCCAGGCAACCCAGGCTGACAAGCGGGCGACGCTGTCAACGGCGCGCGGACTTCTCTCCCGCCTCGGCGGTGGTGCGATCGCCGACAGCGCGATGCGGGTCGCCGATCGCGCGGTTGGCAAGTCCGAACAGGAACTGGCGGCCGAGGAGCTCGAGCTCGGGCCGGCGATTGCCGGGCGGGTGCTGGGCGCGGCGCCGCTGTGGGCCAACCCGGAAGCGCAGAAGCGCATCAACCTGGTGGGGCGCTGGGTGGCCTCGCAGACCTCGCGACCGCAGCTGCCATGGACGTTCGGGGTAATCGACGATGGTGAGATCAACGCCTACGCCGCTCCGGGCGGCTACATCCTGGTCACCCGCGGCATGTACGACCTGCTCGACAACGATGCCGAGCTCGCGGCAGTGATCGCCCACGAGTTGGGTCACGTCGTCCAGCGCGACCACTATGAAGTGATCCGCAAGCAGGAGATCGCCAAGGTTGGCAAGGACGTCGCGATGGCCCAGGTCAGGCCACACGGCATCGCGGCGGATTTCGCCCGCGATTACGTCAACACCCACGGCGCTGCGGTGATGATGAGCAGCCTGGACCGCGACGCGGAGTACCGCGCCGACGAAGCCGCCGGGGTGTACCTGGCGCGCGCCGGGTTCGACCCGCTGTCGTTCTACGCGGTGCTGCAGAAGATGGCCGCCTTGGGCACGCGTCCGGCGCGCATGTCGCAGCTCTACCGCACGCATCCACCGCTGCAGGCGCGCATGGATCGGCTCGACCAGCGCGTCCACCGCTGATTGGAGCGCGCAAAATGCAAACGGGCCCGGGGAATCACGCTCCCGGGCCCGTGGGTGCAAGTCGGCCGCAACAACGGGCCGCTGCAGGAATCAGCTGACCAGGCGCAGCGTCATCGGATAGCGGTAGGCGATGCCTTCGTTGCTCTTGATGGTGGCGATGATCGTCATCACCAGCCAATAAATGCCCACCGCGAACGCTGCGAAGTAGAACAGGAAGCCGATCAGGATTACCAGCAGCACCGTTCCGACCGCCACCAGCGCGAGCGTGACAATGGCGATGGTGATGTTGAAGTTGAGCGCTTCCTTGGCCTGATCATCCACGAAGGGCATGGATTCCTTCTGGATCAGCCAGATGATCAGCGGACCCAGAATGCAGCCCAGGCCACCGGTGAAGATGCCGGTGAGCGCGGAAAGGTGGGCAAACATTGCCCACTGACGCTGCTGGACGGGAATTCCCTCGTCCTGCGGCGGGGTACCAAGTGGATCGTGTTCGTGGACGTTCATGCAAATTCCCCCTGAATAGATTCGTGAAAGCATGTGCCCTGCCCGCAGGCAGGTCAATCAAACCCTCCTCAGCCCTCGCCGGCGACCGTCATCCGCCCGATCAGGATCGATCCGGTCCGGATGTGCGAACGGTGATCGACGTCGCTGCCGACCGCCTCGATGGCGGCGAACATGTCCTTCAGGTTGCCGGCGATGGTGATGCCATCGACCGGGTACTGGATCTGGCCGTCTTGGACCCAGAAGCCGCCCGCGCCGCGGGAGTAATCGCCGGTGATCGTGTTCACGCCCTGACCCATCAACTGGGTCACCAGCAGGCCGGTGCCCATGCCGGCCAGCATCGTCTGCAGGTCGCCGGCATTGCTGGCCACCTGCAGGTTGTGCACCCCACCGGCGTTGGCGGTGGTCTGCAAACCCAGGCGCCGCGCCGAATAGCTGCCCAGCACGTAGCGCTGCAGCACCCCGCCTTCGACCAGCGCGGACTCGCGGGTGGCCACTCCCTCAGCATCGAATGAGGAGGACCGGAACCCACGCGGCAGGAACGGCTGCTCATGCAGGGCGAACCACTCCGGGAAAATCTGAGTACCCACGCTGTCGAGCAGGAAGCTTGCGCGGCGATACAGCGCGCCGCCCGATACCGCGCCGAGCAGGTGCCCGATTAGCCCGCGTGCGACTTCGGCCGAGAACAGTACCGGATACGCGCCGGTGGGGACCTGCCGCGGCGCCAGGCGCGAGATCGCCCGCTCGGCGGCCTTGCGACCGATTACGCTGGCCGGTTCGAGGTCTTCAGCCGCCAGCGCAATGTCGTACCAGCCGTCGCGTTGCATCTGGTCGCCACGGCCGGCGATCAGCGCGCAGCCCAGGCTGTGGTGGGTGCCGCGCTCGCGGCCGACGAAGCCGTGCGAGTTGGCATACACCGAAACGGTGCTGCCACTGGTCGCCGAGGCGCCATCGGAGTTCTCCAGACGTGCATCGGCATCGCGGCCCGCCTGCTCGCAGGCCAGCGCCAGATCGATCGCCTCATCGGCCTGGATATCCCAGGGGTGCCAGCTGTCGAACTCGCGCAGGTCGGTCGCCATCAGCTCCGCATCGGCCAGCCCGGCGGCGGGATCACGCTCGGTGTGGCGCGCGATCGCGCAGGCCTGGTCCACTGTTGTGGCCAGGCTCTCCTCGCGCAGGTCGGCGGTGGATGCGCTGCCCTTGCGGCCGTCGAAGTACACCGTGACCGCGATCGACCGGTCGCGGGTCGATTCCACTGTCTCCACCTCGCCCATGCGCACGCTGACGTTCAGGCCGGAATCCTCCGAACACGACACCTCCGCCTGGTCGGCGCCGTTGGCGCGGGCCGCGTCGAGCAGCCGCCGGGACAGGCCGGCCAGCATGTCCAGCTGTTCCTCGCTGTTGGGAAGATTGGATGGAGGGGTCGGGCGCAGCTCGTTCAATGTCTTATCCTTGCAGGCTGTGGTTCCGGGCGATCGCTCCGGAGTCTGTTCTTGATGCGGTGGCCGCGGGGCAAACCCGCGACGACCGGAATAGGTGGGGTGCGACGATGCGTGGGATAGACGAGGAAACCGGCGAATTCCGTGGCGAGAGCCGCAGCCAGCAGCGGCGCGAAGCGCTGGAAGTGGCAGCCATCGCCGAGCAGCTGGTTGCACTCAGCGAGGCGCAACTGGCACGCATGCCGGTCCCAGAAGACCTGCTCCCCCACATCCGCGAGGCACGCCGGATCAGCTCGCACATCGCGCACAAGCGCCAGCTGGCGTTCCTGGCCAAGCAGATGCGGCGCGAGGATGACGCGGTGATGGAAGCGATGCGCGACGCGCTCGACGAGAAAGGCGATACGGCGCGTCGCGAAACCGCGATCATGCACCGCGTCGAGGCCTGGCGTGACCGCCTGCTGGCCGAGGGCGATGCCGCGCTGACCGAGTTGCTGGACCTGTATCCCGACGCCGACCGCCAAGGGCTGCGCCAGTTGGTCCGCAACAGCCTGGAGGAGCGCAAGCGCAACAAGCCGCCACGCGCCGCCCGCGAGCTGTTCCGGCAGTTGCGCGAACTGATCCTGCTGCCGGAGATGCCGGTCGCGGGTGGAGACAGCTCCGGCGCCGACGTCGACACCGACGCGCCGGACGCCACCGGCCACGACGCGCTGGACGACGCAGCGCACGACGACGCAGCGGACCAGCGCCAGCCGTAGTCTGCCTGCGGCATCACGCCTGGGTGCCACCCACGGTGATGCCATCGATCAGCAGCGACGGCTGACCGACGCCGACCGGTACGCTCTGGCCGTCCTTGCCGCACACGCCAACACCCTCGTCCAGGGCGAGGTCATGGCCAACCATGCGTACCTTCTGCATCGTCTCCGGGCCGTTGCCGATCAGCGTGGCGCCCTTGACCGGCGCGGTAATTTTCCCGTCCTCGATCATGTAGGCCTCGGTTGCCGAGAACACGTACTTGCCGCTGGTGATGTCGACCTGGCCGCCGCCGAAGTTGACCGCGTACAGCCCGCGCTTGACCGAGCGGATCATCTCCTCGGGATCGTGCTTGCCGGCGAGCATGTAGGTGTTGGTCATGCGCGGCATCGGCAGGTGGGCGAAGGGCTCACGGCGGCCGTTGCCGGTCGGCGCCATGCCCATCAGGCGCGCGTTGAGGCTGTCCTGCATGTAGCCCACCAGCACGCCGTCCTCGATCAGCGTCGTGCACTGTGTCTGCTCGCCCTCATCGTCGATGTTGAGCGAGCCGCGGCGCCCCGGCAGCGTGCCGTCATCGACAATCGTCACTCCCGGCGCGGCCACGCGCTGGCCCATGCGGCCGGCGTAGGTGCTGGTGCCCTTGCGGTTGAAGTCGCCCTCAAGGCCATGACCAACCGCCTCGTGCAGCAGCACGCCAGGCCAGCCGTTGCCGAGCACCACCGGCATCACCCCGGCGGGTGCGTCGACCGCTTCCAGGTTGACCAGCGCCTGCCGCAGGGCCTCGCGGGCCCATGCCTCCGGCTTGCCGTCGGCGAACAATTCGGCATACCCGTACCGGCCGCCGCCCCCGGTGTAACCCGACTCGCGACGACCGTTCTGCTCGACGATCACCTGCACGTTGAAGCGCACCAGTGGACGCACATCAGCGGCGAGGATGCCGTCACTGCGGGCTACCAGGATCGTATCCACGCCGCCGCCAAGGCTGACGATCACCTGCTTGACCCGCGGATCGGCTGCACGCAGCAGCTTGTCGATGCGGCGCAGCGCCTCGACCTTGTCCTCGTTGCCCAGCGAATCCACCGGATCCACCGGCGCGTACAGCGCCTGCGCATTGGCCCGCACCAGCGGCCGGGTGGTCATGCTGCCGCCGTCGCGTGCGATCGCCCGCGCCGAGGTGGACGCGGCGATCAGCGCCTGTGCATTGATCTCATCGGAGTAGGCGAAACCGGTCTTCTCGCCGCTGATCGCGCGAACGCCGACGCCCTGCTCGATCGAGTGCGCGCCGTCCTTGACGATGCCGTCCTCCACGCTCCAGCTCTCGCGCCGGGCATGCTGGAAATACAGATCGCCAAAGTCGATCCCCGGACCGAGCAGTGTGCCGAAGGTTCGCTCAAGCCCCCCGGCATCGAGCCCGGAAGGCAGCAGGAGTCGGGATTCAGCAAGTTGCAGGGTTTGGGTCATGGGATCTTCTGGGGAGGTGATGACGAAAGGGGGGCCACCTGGCGGGAAGGCGGCTCACGGGGGGAAATCGGCGGGACGCGGTGGCGCGCACATGCAAGGCCACCCGGACGATATGCGGGCGACTGGCGGGGCTTCAACCGGCGGGTGGTTCAGCCGGCGCCTGGCCACTGTGCTCAGGCTCCCGGCTGACAACGTCCACGTGTGGATCCTTCCACGGACCGCTGACACGATAGGTTTTCGCACCGATCTGGCCAAGGGCTTGCGTAGCACCGCATTGGCCGCCGCGCCGATCGCCGCACCCACCGGACCGCCGGCGAGCGCCCCGGCCACGGTCAGGAGGTTGCCGGACCGTGGCAGGACTTCGATGGTCTGGTTGAAGGTCTCCGCCCGCAGGTCGGCTTCACCGCGAATGTTGATCCGCGCCGCCGGGCCCTCGATGCGCAGGTCGTCGCTGCTCGCCATCCCGCCGGAAAAGCGGATATCGCCCTTGGCCTGGTTGAACGCAAAACCCTTGGAAAAAAAGTCGCGGAAGTCCAGCATCAGACGGCGCGGCAGCTCGGCGACGCTGAGCAGGCCCAACACGCGTCCCGCTCCAGGCTCCACGTCCAGCAGGCGGCCGTCGCGCACGTCGCCCTTCAGGTTGCCGGATACCTTCACCAGCTCGAACTGCATGGGCCCGCCCGCCCATTCGGCGGCCAACGACATGCGCCCGTCGCCGCCGTCGAGGCGCCCGACATGGCCCAGGCCGGCAAGCAGGCGACCGAAGTCGGTGCTGGCCAGGTCCACTTCAAAACGTGTGCGCGCGGCTTTTCCGCGCCCCACCCAACTGCCGCGGACATCCATCCGCTGGCCTGGGGTCTCCGCGCGGAAGTGCTCGATCTGCAGGCCCGTGGGCGTCGCGCGCGTGCGCAGCGAGGCCCGGCCCAGCACTGCGTCGTCCAGACGCAGGTCGTCGATCTCCAGCGCCAGGGGCGGGATGCGTGCCGGATCGATGTCTTCGGCCCCCGCAGCGGCGGTAACCTGGGGCGCGGGTTTGGGTGCGCCTGCCGCCTTTGCGGGGAGACGCCAGTGGACGCGCTCAAACCGGCCCGACACGGGAGCGGTGGACGACTCGGGCACCTGCAAACTGCCCTGCAGCCGCGGACCATCGGTTTGTACCAGCAGCGCGCCACCCGCCCCGGGCGACACGCGGACGCGCGCATCGCCGAACTCCCCGCCAAACAACTGCAGCCGATCGGTGCGGATGTCGAGCTGGCGCAATGGCACGCCCCCGCCGCTTCCATCGCCAGCCCCGGCCCGGGCCAGGCCCACCCAGCCGATCGCATCCAGACTGCGCGCACGGCCACTGGCGATCAGCCCGGAAGCCGGCGCCGGGGCCGGTAGCGTGCCGGTACCCAACGCCACCCGAATGCCAGTGCGCTGGCCGCTGCTGCGGGCACGCAGGGCCAGCACATCTCCCAGGACCACCTGCACTTCGCCCTGGTCGAGCGGCAAGACGGTCTCCACGCTCGCCGCCAGTCGCTGACCCGCCGGCTTGGCCAGCGGCGCGGGCAGCGTCAGCGCCGTACCCACCAGGTCGGACTGCAGTTTCAGCCGTGCTGCAGCCCCGCTGCGGTCACCCGCCCCCGGCACCAGCAGGCCAATCGTCCATGCAGAACGCCCCTGCATATAGGGCGCAAGCCACACCAGCTCGGGCGCACGCGCCAGAAGCGTGTCGGCAGCAAACTGGGCCTGCAGGTCGGCCTCCAGCACGTTGCCGGCGTCGCGCACCGCGTCCTTGCCCGAGCGCAGCGATAATTTGCCGGGGCGAGCGCCCATCTGCACGTCCAGCCGGTCGGCGCGGAAGCCGTTCTGGGTGTAGCTCACCGGTCCGCGGACCTGCTCGAACGCGAGTCCCCAGCGGGGGTCGGACAAGCTGGCGCCGCTCAGCCGCACGTTGCCGTCGATCGCCAGCACGCCGTGCTCCACCATCGGCAGCGCCATAGCGAAATCTACTTCCGCTGGACCGGAGCCCTTGATCGCGGCGAACGTCTCCGGATTCAGTTGCTGCAGCGGGCTGGCGCGCAGCAGGCCCAGCAGGCGTGACACGTCGCTGCTGCCCTTAGCCTGGACCGCCAGCGTGCCGTGGTGGTAGTGGTCGACACTGGCCTTGACGGTGGGAATCGAGATTCCTGCCAAGGTGCCGTGACCACTGATATCCAGACCATTGCCAATGAAGCTGGCCTGCAGATCGAGCCCGGTGGCGGCGGGCCAGCCGGGCTGGAACGCGACCGTGGCATCGGTGATGCGCGCGCTGGCCTCGAAGCGGCCGGTGTGGTCATCGAACGGCCAATCGTCCAGGTCGCCGGAAACAATCGCGCGGCCGTCGCGGACGACGCCGTCCACCAGCGCGGTATCCAGCCATTGCAACAGCGCCTCGGGCATCAGGTGGCGCACCCAGAACCCCTTGGCGACCGGCAGGCGGGTCTCGTCCACTGTGGCGGCCAGGTCGATCCGTGGACGCCCGCCGTCTCTGTTCCAGCCCAGCCCGCCGCGGACCTGCGCTCCGAAATCCGGACCCTTGATGCGCAGCGCGGAGGTGCCCGCCTGCCAACCGTCCGGGCCGCGCCAGCCGGCAACGTTGCCTTCCAGGTGGACCACATGGGCAACGCCGAAGCCACGCGGCCAGTCAAAGCTCATCGCCGAGGCGGGATCCAGTTCGGCACTGAAGCCGTCTGCATCGCCGCGCACATCCGCTGCCACTCCGTTGATTCCTGGCGCATTGCCCAGCGGCGCAAATCCCAGGCCGTCGATACGCACGCCGCCCTGCATGCCGCCGTCGCGGCTTCCCTGCAGGTCCACCGCCGACAGCGACGCGTGCGGGCGGGCGTGCAGGAGCCAGTGCCGCAGCGGTCCGGGCAGCTGGTTGCTGAGCACCGCCAGCGACGCCAGCGGCTGCAGATCGATATGGCCGGCCACGAGACCGTACTGGCGGCCGGCGGCAAGGGTCAGCGGGTCGAAACGGTGGTCCTCGCCCTGCATCTGCAGATGCAGCAGGGGCGCGTCCAGCTGCCAGCCGCCATCGGTGCGCTGCCAGCTCAGGCGGCTCTCGAGCAGGTCGATCACCTGCAGCGGGATCTGCCCTGCAGCGCCCGGCACAGGAGCGATCGTGGAACCGGCCAGCACCACCCGCTCCAGCGTCGTCTCCAGCTTGACCCCGACGAGGCGCTTGTCCTCGAGATCGGCCCATGCCCGGGCCCGTCCTTCTCCCGTTTGCAGGGTGATGCCGTGCAGGTCGAGCACCGACGCGAGCGGCTGCAACTCCGCGCGATCGACGTTGACGTAAGCACGACCGACGCCGTCGCTGCGATCAAAGTCCAGCATCGCCACTACCGGTGCCGTGGGATCTTCGGTGCGGCGGCCGGTGGCGGAGGACAATTCCTCCGGCCAGGCGCGTAGCCCCGCGCGGACGCGATCGCCCTGTACGCGCAGGCGCAGGTCGATCCGCGGCACGGTCAGATCCAGTCCCAGCTCCGGTGCCAGCACGGTCAGTGCGCCGTCGCTCACCTGCAGCTCGCCCAGGCCTTCCAGCGAGTGGAACGGGTCACCATCCGCCTCGCGCTGGCCCGGCAGTCCACGCACCTGCCAGCGACCGTCGGGCGACCGCTCCAGGAGCAGTTCCAGGCCGCGCAGGCGCAGCTCCGACAAGGGCACGCCCGGCCACAGCCCGGCGTAGATGGACAGCAGCATCTCGGCGTCGCCGACATCGAACACGTCGGCGCCCTCGCCCAGACGCAGGTTGTGCAATTGCAGCAAGGGCCCCCGGCGTGTCCAGCCGGTTTCGAGACGGTCGAATGCGACCGGACGCCCGACCCGCTCGCCCAGCCAGGCGGCGACGCGATCGGGGTGGCGCTCGACCAGCGGCAGCAACTGGCTGGCCACCGCGATCATCAGTGCCAGCAACACCAGCAGGATCCCCACCGTATAGCCCATGCCCCGGCGGGCCAGTCGCATTCTGCGGCGCAGCTGTGTCGGCATCTCAGTCGAGGCGGGGAGCGTCAGAGCAGGACAACATCGAACTGCTCCTGGGCGTACTGGTCATCGGCCTGGAAACGGATCGACTTGCCGAGGAATTCTTCCAGCTCGGCGACTGCCGCCGATTCCTCATCGGTGATACGTGCGACCGCCTTGGGCGAGGCCATCACCAGCAGGCGGTCAGCGTCGAACTGGCGCACCTGACGCACGATCTCGCGAAAAATCTCGTAGGTGACCGTCTCCGGGGTCTTCAGCGTGCCGCGCCCGTTGCACTCGTGGCACGCCTCGGTGAGCTGGCGCTGCAGGCTCTCGGTGGTGCGCTTGCGCGTCATCTCCACCAGCCCCAGCGGCGAGAAGTCGTACACCGTGGTCTTGGCGTGGTCCTTGGCCAGCGCCTTCTCCAGCGTGCGCAGGACCTGGCGCTTGTGCTCGGGATCGTGCATGTCGATGAAGTCGATGATGATGATCCCGCCCAGGTTACGCAGGCGCAGCTGACGGGCGACCGATTGCGCCGCCTCCAGGTTGGTCCGGTAAACCGTTTCCTCCAGATTGCGCTGACCCAGGAACGAGCCGGTATTGATGTCCACCGTGGTCATCGCCTCGGTCTGGTCGATCACCAGGTAGCCACCGGATTTCAGTGGCACCTGCTTGTCCAGCGCGCGCTGGATCTCGTCCTCGACCCCGTACAGGTCGAAGATCGGCCGCTCGCCGGCGTAGTGCTCGATCTTCTGCGCCAGCTCCGGGGTCCCGGCCGCGACGGCGGACGTCATGAACTGCGAAGCAAACGTGCGCAACCGCTCGAAGGTCTCGCGCGAATCGACCTTGACCTTGTCCACGTCGCGGCGGATCAGGTCGCGGACCGCGCGCAGCGGCAGCGTCAGGTCCTCATAGATGCACTCGCCCACGCGTGCGCTGGCCGAACGCTCGCCGATCAGGCTCCATACGCGCGCGAGGTAGGCCACATCATCGGCCAGCGCCGCCTCGGGCTGGCCTTCGGCGTTGGTACGGACGATGTAGCCGTGGTTGTCGCCTTCCGCGGTCAGTCCAGTGACGATGCCCTTGAGCCGGGCGCGCTCGGCTTCATCCTCGATCCGGGCCGAGACGCCGATCACGCGGGTGTGCGGCAGCAGCACCAGGTAGCGGGACGGAATGCTGATCTGGGTGGTCAGCCGGGCGCCCTTCCCACCGATCGGGTCTTTGACCACCTGGACGATGATTTCCTGGCCATCGCGCAGCAACTCACTGATCGGGCGGGTCGGCGGCGGTGGCGCGTTCGGGTCCTCGTCGCCGGCCAGCGCGGGTGCAGACGGCCGGACGATATCGGCAGCGTGCAGAAACGCCGCGCGCTCCAGTCCGATCTCCACAAAGGCCGCCTGCATCCCGGGCATCACCCGTTGCACCTTGCCCTTGTAGACATTGCCGACCACGCCCCGGGCCCAGCCACGCTCGATGTGGAGTTCCTGCAACATGCCGTTCTCGACCACGGCCACCCGCGTCTCGCGCGGGGTGACGTTGACCAGGATTTCCTCGCTCATGGCGCCTCCGTTGCGCAGGTGGTCAGGGCGGCGGCCAGCGGGCCGAGACCGAATTTCGCCAGCAGTTGTGCGCTCTGGTGCAGCGGCAACCCCATAACGCCGGAATAGCTGCCGTCCAGGCGCTCCACGAACGCCTCGGCAAGCCCCTGGATCGCGTAGCCACCGGCTTTGCCAAAGGGCTCGCCACTGGCGACATAGGCGTGGATAACGGCGTCCGGCAACCGTCCGAAGCGCACCGAGGACACCGACAAGGCCGCTTCCTGGCGGGACGCCGAGACCAGCGAGACCGACGAAATCACGGTGTGCTTGGCGCCCGACAGCCGGCGCAGCATTGCCACCGCATCGACGTTGTCGCGTGGCTTGCCGAAGACGTCCTCGTCCAGCACCACCTCGGTATCGCAACCGAGCACCAGTGCATCGGGCACGCCTGCCACGCGCGCCAGGCCAGCCAACGCCTTGTCCCGGGCGACCCGGGAGACATAAGCCTGGGCGTTTTCGCCCTCTTGGCGCTGCTCGGGAACATCCAGTTCGAGCACGGAAAACCCGATCCCGAGGCGAGCCAGCAGTTCGCGTCGACGCGGAGAACGGGAAGCAAGATAAAGCATGGATCTCCAGGGACGACCGGTCGCCGTAGCGAATGGCGGAAAGCATAACCCGCCGCGCCTGAGCGCCAGCCACCTCGCCCCGGCGCTGTGGACCGTCGGTCGCCCGCCCATGGCGCTCGCCCTACGGTCGCCGGCCCGCGCTCACGCCCGATGGTAGGGGTGATTGGCCAACATTGCCGCGGCGCGGTACAGCTGCTCGGCCGCAACCAGCCGCACCAGCATGTGCGGCAAGGTCATCGGCCCCAGCGACCAGGACTCGTCGGCGCGTGACAGCACCTCGTCGGCGTGGCCTTCCGGCCCTCCAATCAACAGCGCCAGGTCACGGCCCTGGCCGCGCCAATGCTCGAGGCGCTGGGCGAGTTGCTCCGAGCTCCACGGCTTGCCCCGGCCGTCCAGCGTTACCACCAAGGGCGAACGCGGCAGCGCGGCGAGTACGCGGGCGCCTTCCTCGGCCGTGGCACGGGCGATGTCGCGGTTCTTGCCGCGCAAGCCGGGCTCGATCTCCACCAGCTCCAGTGGCAACCAATGGGACAGACGCTTGCGATAGTCCTCAAAGCCCTCGGCGACCCAGCGTGGGGCGCGCTCGCCGACGGCAATCAGCTTGGCCTTCATTGCCTGGCCCTCGTTGCCAGACCGACAGTCGCCGCGACTAGAGGTCGTCCTCGGCGCCGGTTTCGAGCTCGCCGGAACCGATAGCCGGCTCACCATCCTCGTCCACCGAAGCCGGAGGCTGGTCGCCCACGGTCCACAGGCGCTCGAGTGCGTAGAACTCGCGCACCCTCGGCAGCATGATGTGGACGACGACATCGCCCAGGTCGACCAGGACCCACTCGGCCTCGCGCTCGCCCTCCACGCCCAGCGGCATGATGTCCAGCTTCTTGGCGAACTTGACCACCTCATCGGCGATCGACTTCACGTGGCGCGAGGACGTGCCCGACGCCACCACCATGTAGTCGGTCACGCTGCTCTTGCCGCGCACGTCGATTTCCACCGGATCCTTGGCCTTCAGCTCCGCGATGGCGCTGCGCACGGTGTCCAGCAGTTCGTCGACGCTGGGAGGCGGGCTCGGGAGACGGGTCTTGATGACTTGGGCTTCGGTGGACATGCAGGCTCTGGGGTTGGGTGCGGCAGTGATTATAGCGAAGCCGGGCTGCCAGGCCGCTTCACATACAGATGATTCTGAACGATGTACTCCGCCACCGGCGCCGGAACCAGCTGCTGCCACGATGCGCCGGTCGTGATGCGCTCGCGGATATCGGTGGCCGATCCGGGGTGGAGGCGGTTGGACAGGCCCAGCCCCCGGCCCGCCGGTGCCGCCTGCAGGTCTGCGACGGCCTCGGTCCAGCGACCGTCGAGCACTGTGCGCAACGGCGCGGAAAGATGCCGGTCGAGATCCACCCCGGGACGGGCGGCGACGACAAAATGGGCCAGGTCGAACAGCGCCTGCCAGTCCTTCCACTGCGGCAGCCCGGCGAGGCTGTCGGCGCCGATCAGCAGGGCGACCGGCGCATCCACTCCGAACTCGGCGCGGATGCCGCGCAGGGTGTCGACCGAATAGGACGGCGTGTCGCGCAGCATCTCGCGCCGATCGACCAGCAAGTCGATCTCGCCTGCCACGGCCAGGTCCAGCATCCGGGCACGGTGCTCCGCGCTGGCGCCCGGCGCGGCGCGGTGCGGGGGATCCGCCGCGGGCATCAGCCGGATGACAGCCGCCAGGTGGTCGCGTGCGTTGCGTGCAATCTGCAGGTGGCCGCAGTGGACGGGGTCGAAAGTGCCACCGTAGAAGACGGGCAGCGTTTGGTCCGAGGGATTCATCGCCGGGTTCCGCCGTACTCAGGCATTCACGTGGACCAGCAGCCGGACCGCGGCCGGATCGGCGACCGCCAGCAGAACCCGCTCAAGCATCACCCACGGATCGCCGGGCTCGCGCCCCTTGGCCATCCGGTCCACCGCCCCGATCCGCGAGACGAAGGCGTCCCAACGCGCCGGCGGATGCCGCTGCAACGCGCGCTGGTACATCGGCTGTTTGGAATCCCAGATGCGTTGCGCCTTGAATTCGGTCGCGAGGTTGCCGCCGCGGGCCTTGATCCGCGACAGCGCGGCGGTGCGCTGCAGCTCGATCACCATCATGCCCAGCAACGCGGGGACCGCCTCGCCTTCGGCGCGCAGCCCGGCCAGCATCCGCGAGACCTGCAGCGGCTGGCCGTTCATGGCCGCGTCGATCAGACGGAACACGTCGTAGCGCGCCGCATCGGCGACCAGCGACTCCATCCGCGCCAGATCCAGGCTGCCGCCGTCGGCGAGCAGGGCCAACTTATCGATCTCCTGCGCGGCGGCCAGCAGGTTGCCGTCAATGCGCTCCACCAGCCGCTGCACGGCATCGGCGTCGGCACGCACGCCGCGCGAACGCAGCCGCTGCTCGACCCAGCCCGGGAGTTCGTGCGGCTTGATCGGCCAGGCAATCGCGATTTTGCCGATGCCACCGATCGCCGCGCTCCACTTGCCGGCGTGCTTGCGACTCCATTCACCGGCGGTGACCAGAAGGACCACGTCGGCCGGCGGATCGGCGCAGAACCGGCAGATCAGCTCGCTTCCGACCTTTCCCGGCTTACCGGTGGGCAGGCGCAGCTCGAGCAGACGACGACTGGAAAACAAACCCGGCGAACCAAAGCTGGCCGCCATCGCATCCCAGTCGGGTTCGCGGCTGCCTTCGCTGTCAAATACTTCGCGCTCCCCGATGCCCTGCGCGCGGGCGGCGGCGCGGACCGCATCGGCGGCCTCGAGCACCCGCAACGGCTCGGCACCCGCAATCAGGTAGGCCGGCGCGAGCGTTCCCGATCCGAGCTGGGCGGCCAGCTGTTCGGGTTTGAGCTCCACGCTCAGGGCTGGGAGCCGGGCGTCGGCTCGGTTCCGTCATCGGTGCGAACCGGCGGCGGTGGCGGTGGCGGCATCGCTTCGGCGGCTTCCATCGCCGCCCTGGCGGCGTCGGTGGTTTGCTGGAACACCCTGGAGGAGTCTTCGGAAGCCGTGTCTACGCTGCCGGCGGCATCGATCCGGCGCAGGATCGAGGCCGCCATCTCACGCTGCAGCTCGCGCACCAGGATCTCGCGCTCGCCTTCGGTGCCGATCGAATTGTTCGGTACCGAGATGTAGTCGCGCGACAGTTCGATGTTCTGTTGCGGCACCAACACGGTGCCATCGCCATTGCGCATCTCGAATACGACCGCGTAGCGCAGGCTGAACTCCTGCGCGCGGCCCCGGGAATCCACGCTCAACGGAGTGTCGCCCCAGCGCTCGGCCTTGATCTCCAGCACCGCCGGGTTGCGTTCCGCCGAGCTTGCCGGCGTGGCGCCGGCGCGCGTGAGGGATTGCTGCAGACGGTCGGTCAGCGGGCTGTAGCGACTCTTGGAGACCACCTTTACCGGGTCGAGATCCGCCGGCAGCGTCAATGCATCACGCAACTGGAAACCACAGGCGGAAACGGTCAGTACTAGGGCGAGAGGCAGCAGGCGTCGGATCATCGAGGCAGTCTGAAGGAGCGGGATGGGTGCAGCAAGCATAAAGCGCGTCCGCCCGATGGAGTGCGGGCAGTGTTCAGCCGGCGACGATGTTGACGATCTTGCCCGGCACCACGATCACCTTGCGTACCGTCAGGCCGCTCAGGAAGTGCGCCACGTTCGGCTCGGCCAGGGCCAATTTCTCCACCTCGGCGTTATCCATGCCGACCGGTGCCTCGATCTTGCCGCGCAGCTTGCCGTTGACCAGCACCGCCATGACCACCGCATCGCGTGCCAGCGCGGCCTCGTCGAGCTGCGGGAACGGCACATCCTCGAGCAGCGTTTCCGGATGGCCCAGCGCCTGCCACAGCGCATGGCTGGTGTGCGGGGTGACCGGGTTCAGCAACAGCACCATCGCCTGCAGCGCCTCGTGGCGCACGGCCCGGCCCTGATCGCTCATGTCCTTGAATTTGCTGACATGGTTGAGCAGCTCCATCAGCGCGGCGATCGCGGTGTTGAAGGCGTGGCGGCGGCCGTAATCGTCGCCGACCTTGCCGATGGTCTGGTGCAGCTGGCGCCGCAGCGTCTTCTGGCCGGCGTCCAGGATGGCCGGGTCCACCGGCGGGGGGTCGGGCTGCGAGACATGGGTGACCACTTCGCGCCAGAACCGGCGCAGGAACCGCGCCATGCCTTCGACGCCGGCCTCGTTCCACTCCAGCGACAGCTCGGGCGGGGCGGCGAACATCGAGAACAGGCGCACCGTGTCCGCACCGTACCTGTCGACCATGGTCCGCGGATCGACGCCGTTGTTCTTGGACTTGGACATCTTTTCGATGCCACCGATCACCACCGGCTGGCCGTCGGCCTTCAGCGTCGCGCCGGTGATGCGGCCGCGCTCGTCGCGGACGATCTCCACTTCGGCGGGGTTGATCCAGTCGCGCGAGCCGTTGTCGCCTTCGCGGTAGAAGGTCTCGGCGATCACCATGCCCTGGGTCAGCAGGTTGGTCGCGGGCTCGTTGCTGTCCACCAGCCCCTGGTCGCGCAGCAGGCGGTGGTAGAAACGGAAATACAGCAGATGCAGGATCGCGTGCTCGACGCCGCCGATGTACTGGTCCACCGGCAGCCAGTGGTTGGCTCGCGCATCGACCTGTCCGGCCGCGCCCGGCGAGGTGTAGCGCGCGTAGTACCAGCTGGACTCCATGAACGTATCGAAGGTGTCGGTCTCACGCTCGGCCGCGCCACCGCAGCTCGGACAGGTGGTCTTGCGCCACTCGGGATCGGCCTTGATCGGCGAGGCGGTGCCCATGAACTCGACGTCCTCGGGCAGCACCACCGGCAACTGGTCTTCCGGGACCGGCACCGCGCCGCAGCCGTCGCAATAGATGACCGGGATCGGGCAGCCCCAGTAGCGCTGGCGGCTGACGCCCCAGTCACGCAGGCGGAAATTGACCCGGCGGGCGCCACGGCCCTCCGATTCCAGGCGGCTCGCCAGCGCATCGAAGGCCTGCTGGAAGTCCATGCCGTCGTACTCGCCGGAGTTCACCAGCCAGCCGCGATCCGTGTAGGCGCCCTGCTCGGCGATGCGCTGCTCGAACTGGCTGACCACCTGCACCGCCGCGCCGGTGTCGTAGGCGTCCGTCGAGCCCTGCTTTCCCAGTGCGCTGGACATCGGATCGGCGTGTCGGCCCAGGTCCTGGCCGATCTCGCGCACGGCGTCGCGCACCGAATCGGGGACGACCACCATCCTGATCGGCAGCTGGTAGCGGCGGGGGAACTCCCGGTCACGCGGGTCGGGGCCGGGCACCGCCATGACCGCGCCGGTGCCGTAGCTCATCAGCACGAAGTTGGCCACGAACACCGGCAGCTCTTCGCCGCTGATCGGGTGGACCGCGCGCAGCCCGGTGTCCATGCCGCGCTTTTCCTGGGTCTCCAGCTCCGCCTCGGTCGCCCCGCCCTTGCGCAGGTCGGCGACGAAGTCGGCCAGATCGGTGTCGCTGGCGGCGGCATGCGCGGCTAACGGATGCTCGGCGGCGATGGAGAGGAAGGTCACCCCCATCAAGGTGTCCGGGCGGGTGGTGTAGACGGTCAGCGGATCGAGCTCTGTGCCGTTGGCATCGCGCACGGCGAAGGTGATGTCCAGGCCCTCGCTGCGGCCGATCCAGTTGCGCTGCATGGTCTTGACCGCGTCCGGCCAGCCCGGCAGATGGTCCAGACCGTCCAGCAGCTCCTGGGCGTAATCGGTGATCTTCAGGAACCACTGCGGGATTTCGCGCTTCTCCACCATCGCGCCGGTGCGCCAGCCGCGGCCGTCGATCACCTGCTCGTTGGCCAGCACGGTCTGGTCAACCGGATCCCAGTTGACCACCGAGTTCTTGCGGTAGGCCAGGCCCTGCTTCATCAGGCGCACGAACATGCGCTGCTCGTGCACGTAGTAGGACGGCTCGCAGGTGGCGAACTCGCGCGACCAGTCGATCGCGTAGCCCATCTGGCGCAGCTGCGCCTTCATGTGGCCGATGTTGGCGTAGGTCCACTGCGCCGGCGCGGTGTGGTGCTTGATCGCGGCATTCTCCGCCGGCAGGCCGAAGGCGTCCCAGCCCATCGGCTGCAGGACGTTGTGGCCGGTCATGCGCTTGTAACGGCTGATGACGTCGCTGATCGTGTAGTTGCGCACGTGGCCCATGTGCAGTGCGCCGGAGGGATACGGCAGCATCGACAGGCAATAGAACTTCGGCTTCGGCGAGCTCTCATCGACCTCAAACGCGCGGGTGTCGTCCCAGTAGCGCTGGGCAGCGGTCTCCAGCGCATGCGGCTCGAAACCGGACCCGCCGGCGCTGCCGGGGTCGTTGCTGCGGGGGTCGGTGGAGGCTTCGATGGGCACAGGCGTGGAACCGGAGACAGATGGACCGGAAAGCCTACCCCAGCGCCTCCCTTGCCGCCATGCGGTCCAGTCCGGAGACGCGTGTGCTTCAATCGATTCAACCTCCGCCAACGGGATACCGCCGTGCCGATTCGCATTTCCTGCGCCCTGCTCGCCATTGCCTTGCTGCCCTTGACCGCCCACGCCACCGGCGGCGCCAGCGCCCTGCACTGCGGAAAACTGTTCGACAGCCGCGCTGGCAAGGTCCTGGGCCCCCACACGGTGCTCGTGCGGGATGGCCGCATTGAGCGGATCGTCAGCGGCGGCAATGCCAGTGTCGTCGGCGTCACCGACGTCGATCTGTCCGGCCACACCTGCATGCCCGGCTGGACCGACCTGCACGTGCATCTGGGCAGCCAGTCCAGCCCGGACAGCTACTCGGAAGGCTTCCGGCTGGACGATGTTGACTACGCCTTCCGCGCGGTCGGCTACGCACGGCAGACGTTGCTGGCCGGCTTCACCAGCGTCCGCGATCTGGGCGGCGAGGTGTCCCCGCACCTGCGCGATGCGATCAACCAGGGACTGGTCGACGGCCCGCGGATCTGGGCGGCGGGCAAGTCGATTGCGACCACCGGTGGCCATGCCGACCCCACCAACGGCTACAACTCCGCGCTGTCGCACCTGATCGGACCACCCGGTCCGACCCAGGGCGTGATCAACTCAGTCGACGATGCGCGCCAGGCGGTGCGCCAGCATTACAAGGACGGCAGCGACGTGATCAAGATCACCGCCACCGGGGGCGTGCTGTCCTACGCCAAGTCCGGTGACGCGCCGCAGTTCCGGGTCGACGAGATCCAGGCCATCGTCGACACCGCCAGGGACTACGGCTACCGGGTGGCCGCCCACGCCCATGGCGAGGAAGGGATGCGCCGCGCGGTCGAGGCCGGCGTGACCAGCATCGAGCACGGTACGTACATGAGCGACGAGGTCATGGCGCTGATGAAGCGCAAGGGGACCTGGTACATCCCGACGATCTACGCAGGCCGGTTCGTGGCCGACAAGGCGAAGATCGACGGCTACTTCCCGGCCGTGGTCCGGCCAAAGGCGGAAAAGATCGGCGCGCTGATTCAGGCGACGGCCGGCAAGGCCTACCGGTCCGGCGTGAAAATGGCCTTTGGCACCGATATGGGCGTGGGCCCGCACGGCGACAACGCGCGGGAGTTCGTCTACCTGACCGAAGCCGGCGTGCCTGCCGCGGTGGCCCTGCAGATGGCCACGATCCGCGCCGCCGAGGTGCTCGGCGTCGACGATCAGGGCGTGATCGACAGCGGCAAACGGGCTGACATCATCGCCGTACAGGGCGACCCGGTCGATGACATCAACCGGGTGCTGGATGTCAGCTTCGTGATGAAGGATGGCGTGATCTACAAGCAGCCGGACGCTCAGTAACGGAGCCTGTCGTGGGGCAGCCGGTTGGAATCCGCGGCGCTGCCACCATCTAGGCCTGTGAACTTCATCTGCGAGTATCCCGATGCCTGCACTGCCCGACGCCCTGCCCGCCACCCACGTTTTCGATGCCACCACCGCCGGTTTTGAAGCCGACGTCCTGCAGAAATCGATGCAGACGCCGGTTCTGGTCGACTTCTGGGCGCCGTGGTGCGAGCCGTGCAAGCAGTTGGGCCCGGTACTGGAAAAGCTCGCCGCCGAATACCACGGCAGCTTCGAGCTGGCCAAGGTCGAGGTCGACCAGGAACCGCAGCTGGCCGAGGCGTTCCAGGTGCGCTCAATTCCTACCGTGTTCCTGGTCAAGGGCGGCCAGATCGCTGACGGCTTCCCCGGCGTGTTGCCGGAAGGGCAGATCCGCGAGTTCCTCAAACAGCACGGCGTCGAGCCCGCCGAAGCACCGGTGGCCGCCGACGAGGCCGCGCCGGCGCCGGTCGATCCGCAGGCCGAGGTCGCCCGGCTGCGCGCCGCCGTCGCCGAGGCACCCGACAACGCGGAGCTGAGGCTGGACCTGGCGCTCGCCCTGCTCAAGACCGAGCAGGCCGAGGAAGCCGTCGGCCTGCTGGAAGGGCTGCCGGCCAACCTGGCCACCGACGATCGCACCGTCAATGCGCGTGCCCGGCTCGCCTTCATCGCCCTGGCCAACGCCGCCCCCGCACTCGAGGAGCTGCAGCAATCGGTCGCCAGGGATCCCGATGACCTGCGCGCGCGCCACTTGCTGGGCGCCCGGCACATCGTGGCAGGCAACCCGGAGGCGGCGATGGAGCAGTTCATCGAGATGCTGGCGCGCGACCGCGACTTCGACGGCGGCCTGCCCCGCACCGCCCTGATCGATGCCTTCCGCATCACCGACGACACCGCGCTGGTCGGCCGCTACCGTCGCCGGATGTCGTCGCTGCTGTTCTAAGGCGACGCGCAACCGCACGACCGCGCCTTAACCGCTCATGGGCAATGCTGCAGGACTGGAGGTGCCCATGCCCACGCTGAAGAAGTCTTATCCGTACTACCTTGCCGGCAAGGCGGTCGCTGCCAACACCGATCTGGTGGTGCGCGACAAGTACAGCGGCAAACCCGCCACCCGGGTCGCCCTCGCCGACGGCGCGGCGATCGAACAGGCCATCGACTCGGCGTTCAAGGCGCGCGAAGCCATGGCCACGTTCCCGCCGGATGCCCGCCGCGACGTGCTCGAGCACTGCGTGAAGCGGTTCCGGGAGCGCGATGAGGAACTCGCGCAGGTGCTGTGCATCGAGGCCGGGAAACCGATCCGGGATGCGCGCGGTGAAGTCACCCGCCTGATCGAGACCTTCCGCGTCGCCGCCGAAGAAGCCACCCGTATCGGCGGCGAAGTGATCGAGTTGCAGCTCTCGCAGCGCACCCGCGGCTATCGCGGCATGAGCAAGCAGGTTCCGGTCGGGGTGCGCAGCTTCATCCCGCCGGTCAACTTCCCGCCCAATCTGGTCGCCCACAAGTTGGCCCCGGC
>NZ_JXSS01000085.1 GCF_000855665.1 Lysobacter sp. A03 | reverse complement strand
CTTGGAATTGGGGTGGGCAACAAGCCACGTCGCCAACTTAGGACGGCGGTGATGAACGCAGGGTCAACCCCTGCTGACGTCCCCGGGTTCGATCAGCGGAAGTCCTGGTGACAGGCATCGCAGTTCTCACCGATCTTGCCTGCAGTGGCGACGAGCGTCTCGCAGTTCTCTGCCGGACTGGCCAGTGCGGCATCCAGGGTAGCGCGCAGGTCCCCGGCATGGCCCGCGAAACGCGCATCATCGGCCAGGCCCGGGAAAGCCGGTTCAAGGTCGTTGCTGACCACGCGCAGAGTCTGCAGGTGCGGCACGGAGTCGGACGGGCTGCAGCGGTTGGCCTTGATGTTGCCGCCCAGCTGCGCCGCGTGGGCGGCCATCATGTGCATGGCGGCACCGGGAAAGTGGTCTTGCCAGGTCTTTCGGCCTTCGAGCGCGCGCAACAGCATTACCGTGGCCAGCACACCGATGGCCAGTCCTACCAGAATCAGGATGATGTATTTGGCGCCGTTTCCATGTGGCTTGTGGTCCCCGTAGGGGGTCTCGGGCTGGGGGTTGTTCATGGGCGTGGTTCCTTGTGTTTGGCCGAACGATAGCACGCACCGCGCGGCCTTCAGCCGGCCGTGGCGCCTACAATGCAGGCATGGAAAACCCCTCTCTTGATCCTGTCCTGCTGGAGCGGTTCGGCGGTATTGATCGCCTGTATGGCGCCGGTGCGCTCGCCCGTTTCAGCCAGTCCCGCGTGGCAGTCGTTGGCATGGGCGGGGTGGGCTCCTGGGTCGTGGAAGCGCTGGTGCGCAGTGGCGTGGGCGAGCTGGTGTTGATCGATGCAGATGACATCTGCGTGTCCAACTCCAACCGCCAGTTGCCGGCGCACGAGGGCCAGTTCGGCAGACCCAAGGTGGTGGCAATGGCGGAGCGCTGCCGGAGCATCAACCCGCTGGTGCAGGTGGAGGCGGTAGAGAGTTTCCTGACCGCAGCGAACGTGGGCGAGCTGCTGGACCGTGACTTCGACCTGGTGCTGGATGCCTGCGACAGCTTCCGCAGCAAGGTCGAACTGATTGCCTGGTGCCGGCGCCGCAAGCTGCCGCTGGTGGTTTGCGGTTCGGCTGGTGGGCGGCTGGATCCGACCCAGATCCGCGTGCGTGACCTGTCGCGCACCGAGCATGACGCGATGCTGGCGCTGATCCGCAAGAAGCTGCGTGTGGAGTTCAATTTTCCGCGCAGTCCGCAGCGCTACTTCAGCGTGCCGGCGGTGTACTCGCTGGAAAACGTGAAGTACCCGCAGGCAGATGGCACGGTGTGCGGTGTTCGGCCCAAGGTCGCGGGCGAGGCCTCGCTGAAGCTTGATTGCGGCGCGGGTCTTGGCGCGGCGACGCACATCACCGGTGCCTTTGCCTTTGCGATGGTCGGCAGGGCGCTGGAGCTGCTGTTGAAGGGGCGGGCGATGGTCTAGCGAGGGCGGTCGCTGGTTGGAGTAGCACCGTCCCGGCTTGCGTTGTTTTCTGGGCGGCGGGAGAAACGGGGTTCAGTGGAAGTCGCGCGAGCGGGTGTCCAGGGTTCCCAGCAGCGGGGTCAGGTTTTCCAGCCGCCGGGCGATCAGGTGCTGTACGCCGCCGCGTGATTCCAGTCGGCCTTCCACCGCCAGCAATTGCGACTCCAGCAGCTCACGCCGCTGACGCTCGGCCAGGTCGTGCCAGACCACCACGTTGGTCATGCCGTCCTCGTCCTCCAGGGTCAGGAAGACCACGCCGCTGGCCGTCTGCGGACGCTGGCGCAGGGTCACCAGCCCGGCCGCGCGGACGTGGCGTCCGTGTGGAAGTTTCGCGATCTCGCCGGAGCGCCGCCAGCGCCGCGCATCCAGGACCCGGCGCAGCATCGCCAGAGGGTGGCGACCCAGGGTGGTGCCGGTCATGGCGTAGTCCGCGCGCATGTCCTCATCGGGCGATGGCAGGGGCAGCACGATGCGTTCGGGCTCGCGGCTGGTGGCCGGGTCTGCAAATAACGGCAGTTGTGCCTCGATACCGGTGATCGCCCAGCGGGCGCGGTGGCGGTGTCCAGCCAGGCCCCGCAGCGCCCCGGCATCGGCCAGCAGCGATTGCCCCCGGCGATCCAGCGCCGCGCGGGCGCACAGGTCGGCGACATCGTGGAAGGGGGATTGCGCCCGCGCTCGTTCGATGCGTTGGGCTGCGTCCATGCTGAAGCCGCGCACCATGCGCAGGCCGAGGCGGATGCCGGGTTGGGAGGATTCACCGGATTGGGCAGTGCGCCGTCGCGCCGGCGTTGCGTCGCGTAGGGCGGGCGCGGCATTCGAATTGGCCTCCAGGCTGCAATCCCAGTCGCTGTAGCGCACGTCCACCGGCAAGGTGCGGATGCCGCGACGGCGTGCGTCCTGCAGCAGCTGGTCGGGCGAATAAAAGCCCATCGGCCAGGAGTTGATCAGCGCGCAGGCGAAGGCCGCCGGCTCGTGGCATTTCAGCCAGCTGCTGGTATAGGCAATCAGGGCGAAGCTGGCCGCATGCGACTCGGGAAAGCCGTAGCTGCCGAAGCCCTTGATCTGCTCGAACAGGCGCTCGGCGTATTCGATGCTGTAGTCGTTGCGCAGCATGCCGGTCATCAGACGCTCGCGGTACGGCTCCAGTCCGCCGCGGCGCTTCCATGCCGCCATCGAGCGACGCAGCCGGTCCGCCTCGTCGGCGCTGAAGTCGGCGGCGACCATGGCGATCTTCATCACCTGCTCCTGGAACAACGGCACGCCCAGGGTGCGCTTGAGCACGGTTTCCAGCTGGGGCGAGGGATAGGTGATCGCCTCCTCGCCGCGGCGGCGACGCAGGTAGGGATGCACCATGTCACCCTGGATCGGACCGGGACGGACGATCGCCACCTGGATCACCAGGTCGTAAAACTTGCGTGGCCGCAGCTGCGGCAGCATCGCCATCTGCGCGCGCGACTCGATCTGGAACACGCCCACGGTATCGGCGCGGCTGATCATCGCGAAGGTGTCGGGGTCATCGACCGGGATGTCGGCCACGGTGATGTCGCGGCGACCGCTGGCGCGCAGCAGGTCCAGGGTCTTGCGAACAGCGGTCAGCATGCCCAGCGCCAGGCAGTCGACCTTGAGCAGGCCCATCGTATCCAGGTCGTCCTTGTCCCACTGGATCACGGTGCGGTCGTCCATCGCCGCGTTCTCGACCGGCACCAGGGTGTGCAGCGGGTGTTCGGAGATCACAAAACCGCCGGGGTGCTGGGACAGGTGGCGAGGCATGCCGATCAGCTGCTCCGTCAGCGCCACCAGCTGGCGCATCACCGGGGATTCGGGGTCGAAGCCGCGCTCGCGCAGGTGCTCGTCCAGCGGTGCCTGGCCGCTCCAGCGGTCCAGCGTGGACGCCAGTTCGCCCAGCAGGTCCTGCGGCAGTCCCAGCGCGCGGCCGACGTCACGCACCGCGCCACGCCCACGGTATTGCGTCGCCACCGCAGTCAGCGCGGCACGCTCGCGACCGTAGCGCTTGAAGACGTACTGGAGGACTTCCTCGCGGCGCTCGTGTTCGAAGTCGATGTCGATGTCCGGCGGCTCGTCGCGCTCGCGGGAGATGAAGCGCTCGAACAACAGGTCCATCCGCACCGGGTCGATCTCGGTCACGCCCAGCACGTAGCAGATGACCGAGTTGGCGGCCGAACCCCGGCCCTGGCAGAGGATGTTGCAGGAGCGTGCGTAGCGCACGATGTCGTGCACGGTGAGGAAGTAGGACTCGTAGCCCTTGTAGTGGACCAGTTCCAGCTCGTGCTCGATCAGGGCGCGCGCCTTGGGCTGGACACCCTCGGGCCAACGCCAGGCCGCGCCTTCCTCGACCAGTTGCCGCAGCCAGGAGGCGGCGGTGTGGCCGGCCGGCACCAGTTCGTGGGGGTACTCGTAGCGCAGTTCCCGCAAGTTGAAACGGCATCGTCCGGCGATGCGGACGCTCTCGGCGAGCAGGTCTTCGGGGTAGATCGCGGCCAGTGCGCGGCGGCTGCGCAGGTGGCGCTCGCCATTGGGGAACAGACGGTGCCCGGCGTCGGCCAGGGTGGTGTGGTGGCGGACCGCGGTCAGGGTGTCCTGCAGGGCGCGCCGGCCGCGCACGTGCATGTGCACGTCGCCGGTGGCGACCAGTGGCAGGCCGAGACGCTCGCCGAGGCTGCGCAGGCGGGCCAGGCGGGCGTCGTCGTCCGGACCGCGATGCAACTCCACCGCCAGCCAGGCGCGATCGGGGAAGGTGGCGTGCAGCCAGCGGGCGTGTTCGTTGTCGAGGGCGTCATCGCGGGCTTCGCCCTTGGGCAGCCACAAAGCGAGCAGGCCGTCGGTACCCGGATCGCTGAGGTCCGGTACGGCGCCGGGGGCGAAGTCTTCGCGCAGCATCCGGTACGCGCCCTTGGGGGCACTTCGGCGGGCGCGGGTCAGGCATTGGCACAGGCGCGAATAGCCGGCCAGGTTCTCCACCAGCAGGACCAGTTTTGGACCGTCCTCCAGCTGGATCTCGCTGCCGACGATCAGCGGGACGCCGCTCTTCTCGGAAGCCTCCAGCGCCCGCACGATGCCGGCCAGCGAGCCCTCGTCAGTGATCGCCAAGGCGCTATAGCCCTGTTGCCGGGCGCGCTCGAACAGCTCGGCCGCGGTCGACGCGCCGCGCTGGAAGCTGAAGGCCGACAGGCAGTGCAGCTCGGCGTAGGCGGGCATGGTCGCGCTCACGGCAGCCCCCTTACGGAAGCCGTTTTCATGAGAACCATCCGTGCAGCATGAAGCCGTCCGCCGCGCTGCTGGCGGGGTGGTGGCCGGTAGGGCGCGGGGGATCGCCAGCGGCGCGGTAGGCCCAAGCGCGTTGGCCCTGACTGGTCTGCAGCAGGTAATAATCGCGGCGCAGGTCACCGTCCCACCAGCCGGTCTCGATGCGTTCGGGTCCGGCCAGGATGCGCAGGTGGTGATCCCGCAGCGGCACCGGATGCGACAGCAGCCAGCCCGGACGGGGCAGGTCGCCGGGAGGAACGACGCGGGAGTGCTCGGCCTGCCAGGCCCGTTCGGGGCGATGGTCGGCGCGTACGCCCAGACCCTGCACGGACTCATCGCCGAGGCGGGCGCGCAGGCGTTCGCGCAATTGCTCCCACGGCACCGCCTGTTGGGGGCGCGCATCGAACAGGTCGCGCCCGGCAGGCCCGAACGGGGGCAACTCACGGGCCAGCAGTTGCACGCCCCGTACCGGGGCTGGGACCCGGGCCTGTTCGAGCCGACCACGGGCAAGTTCGAACAGCATCGCCGGATCACGCTCCGGTGCCAGCAGGCCGACCACCACCTCGGTATCGGCGCAGCGCTCGTGCTCCAGGACCAGCGTGAAGCGTTCCACACCGCCGTCGCGACCGGCGAGATAGGCAGCCAGGTCGGCGGTCAGGCGGCGCAGCGGGAACAGCAACGCCTGGTTGGACTCGACGTCGTAGTTGAGGTCGATCCGCGAGCTGAAGTTGTCCGGCGGCTGGTAATAACGCAGTGGCGTGGGCAGTGCACCGGTGAGGCGGTCCAGGTGAGCGAGGGTGTCCTTGCCCACCCGTCGGCCCAGCGCCACGCGTGGCAGGGCGACGACCTGACCCAGCCTGCGCAGACCCATCCGACGCAGGCTGCTGGCCACTGCGGCGGGCAGGCCGCTGCGCTCCACCGGCAACTGGGCGAGCGCCTTGTGCAGGGGGCCGTCAGCCAGGATCGCCAGCCCGTCATGCTGGTTGGCCAGTGCGCGGGCGGCATACGGATTGGGTGCCAGCGTGATGCGGTGGCGGAATCCCAGCGCTTTGAGATCCTCGCGCAACTGCGCCTCGAAACGCGGCCAGGGACCGAACAGCTTGAAGCTGGCCTCGACTTCCAGCAGCAAGGCCGACGGCATGGCGTGGCTGACCAGCGAGCTGTAGCGGTAGGCCCACGCGGCCAGGAAGGTGTGCCAGCGCACGTCATCGGCCGGATCGTGGGCCACGGCGGTGAAACGGCTGCACAGCGCCTGCGCGGCGCCCAGGGATTGGCCGGCCCGCAGTCCGGCGGTCTTGGCGGAGGCGTTGACGGCACGCAGCACGCGGCGCTGCGCCGGCCCGGTCACCAGCGCCAGCGGGGCGGTGGGGTCAGGGTGGCGACGCAGGACGCCGTCGAGCGCCAGTTGTGGCAGGAGGATGCAGGCCCAGAGCATTGGCGGGTCTCAATGGGTCCGCGCCGGTAATGCATGCAACGTCCGCACGCCTGAGGGTGGAAAGGCCCGGACCACGTCGCCCTGTCTGGAAAGCGGCCGGGTGCCGTCCGCGGCAAACGGGATCGCCTGCGGGGGTGGGTTGCCGCCACGACACTTCAGTACCCGCAACTGGGCAGGATCGGCATCGACAGCGATCCGCAACGCCGCCGGCGAGGGATTTGCGGCGGCCTTCATCGGTCGCAGCGCAAACCCCAGGCACTGGCCCGCCTCGGCGGCCACCTGTAGGCGACGCAAGGCGCGATCGTCCACCTGGCGGGGCCAGCAGAGCACTGCCGAGCAGGCCGCCGAACGCAGGCACTGCTCGGTGGTCCACAGCGCGTCACGCGGATCGGCGCGCACGATCTGCAGCCGTTGCAGGCGGATGCCGGCATTCGCCCAGGCCGGTGCATAGGGCAGGTAGGGCGGAGCGATCAGCGCGATCATGCCGTCGGCCCGCGACAACCGGGCCAGGGTCGGCCACAGCAGGCGCAGCTCGCCCACACCGTCGGCCGGCAACAGCAATTCGGTCAGGCCGGTTTCCGGCCAGCCGCCCTCGGGCAGGGCATCGTCCAGGTCCGGGAAACCGGTCGGCTGGCTGGATGGCGCGCGCGGAGCAGGCCGGCCGCGCCAGACCTGACGCGACTCCAGCAGGGACTCCAAGGAGCTGACCACCGCCATCAGCCCGGCCTCACCAAGCCGGCAAACAGCCCTTCGATGGCGAAATCGACGATGCGGGCGTCGATTTCGATCGGGGCGTAGGCCGGGTTTCGGGGCAACAGGCGCAGGTGGCCGCCATTGCTTTCCGCGCCGCCGGTGTCCAGTCGCTTCACCGTCAGCTCGCCTTCCACCCGGGCGACCACCGTCTGTCCATGCCGGGCCTGGGGAGTGCGATGCACGCCGATCAGGTCGCCGGGCAGGATGGCGTCGAGGATCATCGAGTCACCCTCGACCTCCAGCAGGTAGTCCGGACGCAGACGGAACAGGGACGGGTCCAGGGTGAGTTCGCGCCGCACCCCCGGATCCGAACCGATCGGCTGGCCGGCCGCGACCCGGCCCAGCAAGGGCACCTGCAGCAGGCCATCGCCCGGTGCGCCGGTAGTGCGGGGGCCGGTCAGCCGGATACCGCGTGCACGACCGGTGGCCAGCTCGATCAGCCCCGCCTGCGCCAGCACTTCCAGATGATGGCGGGCCGAGCGGTTCTGACGGAAACCAAAGGCGCGGGCGATTTCCATCTGTGACGGCGGATAGCCGTGGCGGGCGATGTGCTCGCGCAGATAGGCGAGCAGACGGTGCTGGGTATCGGAGAGGTGCATGTACTAATAATAGTACCTGTCTGTCTCACCCGTCGAGATCCGCCGCAGTTCAGACCAGGTCGAACAAGTCCGTCTGCACGCTGCCTGGCTCGTCCTCGATGAACCCCGAAAGCCCGACCCCCACCAGCCGATACAACGTGTTCCCGGGCAAAGCGACGCGCTCGCGCAGCCCGCAGGCGATGTCGGCCAGCGCATCCAGCGTCGCCGGTCGGGCCGGCGGCGTCAGGCTGCGGGTCAGAATCCGGAAATCAGCGGTTTTGAGCTTCAACACCACCGTGCGTGGCGTGCGATCGGGATGGCGCTGTCGTTGGCGCTGGTAGCCGTCCCAGGTCTTTTCTGCCAGACGCCGGATGTGCGGCTCCAGTTCAGCCAGTGGGAGGTCGCGCTCGAAGGTGTCTTCGGAGGAAATCTGCACGCTCAGTCGTTCCGACCGCACCGGGCTGTTGTCGATGCCCCGCGACAGCTGGTGCAGGCGGCGGCCCCAGCGACCGAAGCGCAACTCCAGCTCTTCGCCGGCGACCTCGCGCAACTGGCCCACGGTAGCGATGCCCAACTCGGCCAACTTGCCCTGCATCACCTTGCCCACGCCGGGGAGGCGGCCGACCGGCAGGGGAGTGAGGAACGCCTGCACCTGGCGGGGCCGGATCACGAAGGTGCCGTCGGGCTTGTTCCAGTCCGAGGCGATCTTGGCCAGGAACTTGTTGTTGGCGACGCCAGCCGAGGCGGTCAGGCCAGTCTCGGCCCGGATTGCGGCCCGGATGGCCTCGGCGGTGGCGGTTGCCGACGGCAGGCCACTGCGGTTCTCGGTGACATCCAGATAGGCCTCGTCCAAGGACAGCGGTTCCACCAGATCGGTGTGGCGCAGGAAGATCTCGCGCACCACCCGGGAAGCCTCCTTGTAGCGCGTGAAGTCCGGCGGGATGAAGATCGCATCCGGACACAGGCGTTCGGCACGCATCGCCGGCATTGCCGAGCGCACGCCGAAAACGCGCGCCTCGTAACTGGCCGCCACCACGACCGACCGGGCACCGCGCCACGCCACCACCACCGGTTTGCCGCGCAGTGACGGGTCGTCGCGCTGCTCGACGGACGCATAGAAAGCGTCCATGTCGACGTGAAGGATCTTGCGGAGCGGGGTGGGCATGGGGAACGCGGCGTCTGTGAAAGGAACAGCGGCCGGGCAGGCCACCGACCGCAGCCATTGTGCGACAGGTTGCCGCCCCGGTTGCCGTCGTCACGCGCTCTTTGGCACGCTGGGGATCCTGGTTCGCGCAATGCCCGCCGACCGCTCCGGAGCCACCCATGCAGCAACCCCGTCATTTCTCGATGCTCCGCGAATTCCAGCTTGCGGACTGGTTCACCCTGGGCAACGCCTTCTGCGGCACCGGTGCGATCTTCGCCGCGATGCGCTTCCTGCAGGAGGGCGTGGTGTTCGACCTGATGATCGGCATGGCGCTGATCCCGCTGGCCTTCATCTTTGATGCGCTGGACGGACGGGTCGCGCGCTGGCGCAAATCCGCCTCCACCCTGGGCCGCGAGCTGGACTCACTGGCCGACGTGATCTCCTTCGGCGTGGCCCCTGCCGCACTGGCCTACGCGTGCGGCATGCAGGGCGGCTGGGACTGGGTGATCCTGAGTTTCTTCGTGGGCTGCGGGGTGAGCCGACTGGCCCGTTACAACGTTACCGCCGAGCAGTTGTCCGGCGACGAGGGCAAGGTCAAGTACTTCGAAGGCACGCCAATCCCGACCAGCCTGGTGCTCGTCATCGTGTTGTGGATCGCCGCCGCGCAGGGCGCGATCGGTTCCCAGCTGTGGCTGGGCGTGCTGAAGATCGGTCCGTGGCAGTTCCATCCGCTGGTGCTGATGTTCGCCGTCTCCGGTGTACTGATGGTCAGCAAGACGGTGCGGATTCCCAAGCCCTGACGGGGCGCGTGGTGTACCGGCACGCAACGGCAGCGTTGCTATGATCAAAGCCAGCTTGGGAGAGTTTGAATGAGCAATCAGGGATTTGGTGCCGGCGGGGTTCCTCCGGGTGGTTTCGGCAACGTTGCCGACGCCGGAGAGCTGGCGGAGCTTGCCCGCCAGTATTGGAGCCACTGGGGCGAGATGCTTCGGGCGGGTAGCCAGGGTGCGCCAGCGTCCGGCTTCGTCGGCACCGGTGGTTTCCCCGGCATGGGCTTCCCCGGCGGCAACGGTCCGACGGCCACTCCGGGCTTGCCCGGCTGGAACGAGGCAGTCAACTGGTGGTCGGCGTTGGCCAGTGGCGGCATGCCGCAGGCGGATGCGACCGTACAGCGGTTCAACAGCCAAGCTCAGGGCTGGTACGCACAGATCCAGGAGCTGGCCGCGCGCTTTGCCGGCCAGGAAGCCAGCGCACGCGATGTCGCCAAGGCATGGAAGGAGATGTTCGGCGGACACGCTACCAACCCATTCGCCGATGCCCTCAAGGGCATGCAGGGGCAGGGTCAGCAGGGGTTCGAGCAGTGGATGCAGCAGGTCTCGCCGTGGCTTGAGAAGCTGCGCAAGGGGAGCAACGCCTGGCTGGAGACGCCGACGTTCGGACTCAACCGCGAGCATGAGCAACGCTGGAAGGAACTCATCCAGGCCCAGCAGGACTACCAGCGCCACAGCAAGGGCTACCAGTCGCTGATGAACGAGGCGCTGCAGGATGCGTTTACGCGCTTTGAGAAAAAACTCGAGGAATGCAGCCAGCCCGGCAACAAGCTCGAGTCGATGGGCGCGCTGTTCGACCTTTGGATCGACGCGGCCGAAGACGCCTACGCCGACATTGCCATCTCGCCGCGGTTCCGCGATGCCTACGGCGCGTTGGGCAACGCGCAGATGAAACTGCGTGCAGCGGTACAGAAGGAAATCGAGCACCTTGGCGAGTCGATGGGTATCCCTTCGCGGACTGAAGTGGATGCCGCGCACCGCAAGATCACCCAGTTGGAGCGCGAGCTTCGCCAGCTGCGTGCGCAGATCGAGGCGGGCGGATCCAGCGACTCCCGCGCCACAAACAAAAGGGCGCCCGCGCCCGCGGTGGGGGAGCCAAGGGCGGCGCCGGATGCGCCGACACCGAAACCGGCTCCGCAACCAGCCGCACAACCGACCGCGGAACCCGTCGGTGCCAGCAAGCCTGCGAGCAGGGAGCGCGACGTTGGTGACACCGCGGCCAAAAAAGCAGCCAAGCGTGCGACGGGCAAGCCGGCCAGGAAACCGGCCAAGACCGCCGCCACCAGGCAGCCTGCCAAATCCGCAGCGAAGAAAACTGCCAAGTCTCCCGCTGCCAGAAAGGGCGCTGGTGGCAAAACAACCGCGAAAAAGGCCGCTGCCAGTGCGCCTCGTGCTGCGGTAAAGAAGACCACCACAAAGGCCAGCTGATATGGACACTTCCTCACCATTCTCCGTTGGCCCGTTCGACTTCAGCGCCGATGCGCTGGCGCGGGAAGCGGGCGGCGTGCAGGAGAAGATGCGCGCGGGACTGAAGACCCTTCACCAAGTCGGCGACATCGGCTACGGCGCTACGCCCAAAGAGGAAGTGTGGAGCGACGGCAAGGTCCGGCTGTACCGCTATCGAGGCGCCCAGCTGGAAGACGGCCGCGCGCCTACCGCGAAGGTGCCTCTGCTGATTGCCTACGCACTGGTCAACCGGCCCTACATGGTTGACCTGCAAGCGGACAAGTCGATCGTGCGGGGGCTGTTGGCGCGCGGTGAGGACGTCTACATCCTGGATTGGGGCTACCCCGATCGCTCCGACCGTTACCTCGAGCTTGAGGACTACATCCAGCGCTATCTGGGCGGCGCGATCGACCACATCCGCGCGGCCCACCACCTGGACGCGATCAACCTGCTCGGTATCTGCCAGGGCGGGGCGTTCTCGCTGTGCTACGCCGCGCTGAACCCGACAAAGATCAAGAACCTCGTCACCATGGTCACTCCGGTGGACTTCCACACCGAAGACAACATGCTGTCCAACTGGATCCGCGAGGTCGACGTGGACCTGATGGTCGACACGCTGGGCAACATTCCGGCCGACATGATGAATTTCACCTACCTCACGTTGAAGCCGTGGCGGCTGTTCGTGCAGAAGTACGTGGGCCTGATCGACATCATGGATGACAAGGAGGCGCTGGAGGACTTCCTGCGCATGGAGAACTGGATCTTCGACTCGCCAGACCAGGCTGGTGAGGCATTCCGCGAGTTCACCAAGCAGTTCTACCAGGCCAATGGCTTCATCAAGGGCAGCATCCGCATCGGTGACCGCAGCGTGGATCTGTCGCGCGTCGACATGCCGGTGCTGAACGTGTTCGCCCAGCACGACCACCTGGTGCCGCCGTCCTCATCGCAGGCGCTGGGGGGACTGGTAGGCACGCAGGACTACAGCGAGCTCTCATTCCGTGGTGGCCATATCGGCATCTACGTCTCCAGCCGTGCCCAGCGTGAGGTTCCGCAGGCGGTGCATGACTGGCTTGCGCCGCGGTCGCGCTGACAGAGGAGGGTTCCCCATGAAATCCGCGACTGGTCCCTTTACCCGCTCGCGCAACGATCGAATGCTGGCCGGCGTCATGGGCGGCATAGCCAGGCGATTCGGCTGGAACTCAAACCTTTTGCGACTGCTGTACGTGATCTTCTCAATCGCCTCGGCCGCGTTCCCCGGCCTCATCGTCTACCTGATCCTGTGGCTGCTCATGCCGGAGGAAGGTCCCTGACAAGCAGGTTGCAGTCGGTAGGTGCGACTCTGGCGGTGCTTGCCGGCATCGCGTGGACATCGCCGAACACGCTTCTAGGGCTCGTGTTGGGCATTGCTGGTCTGCCCTTCGGCGCGCACGTGCGCTGGCGTGCGGCGGATCTGGCGCTGGTGTTCCATCGCTGGCGTTGGGGACCGGGCGGGGCACTTACGCTCGGTAACGTGATCATCCACACCGGCGATGATCTGGATGCCTCGTGCCTCACCTATGCACACAGGGCGGGGTGGGGCACGGAGACGCCGGTCTGCCTCGCCGATCATGAGCGCGCCCACGTCTACCAGTACATGGTCCTGGGGCCCCTGTTCCTGCCGCTGTACCTGTTGTGCGGCGGTGTCAGCGCACGCAACCGGTTTGAGCGTGCTGCCGACCGCTATGCCCAGAGCGGCCGCGGCTGGTGGCCATGGTGAGGGCAAAAAAGCTGGAGCACAGCGCGCACGCTCCGCTATACTCCCGGTCCGCGCCGAAGTGGCGGAATCGGTAGACGCAGCGGATTCAAAATCCGCCGATGGAGACATTGTGGGGGTTCGAGTCCCCCCTTCGGCACCAGATAGACAAAGGGCCTGCGATCAATCGCAGGCCCTTTGTTTTGGTCGCGCTTCAGCTTATTTGCGCGACAGCTCGGTGACCTTCATGCCCTGCACCGAGGCGCCGACTTCCAGTCCGGTGTTGGCTAGCACGAACGCCACCACGGGTGCTTCCATCGAGGACGTATCGACACTGCCGTTGGCGCCGATATTGGCCACAGCTACCGTCGCATCCACACCGGCCGTCCAGCCCTTGCTGTCGCGGAATTTGTTGAGCGATTCGGTCGTCGTGAACATGTAGATGACGGACTTCGACTGGGCACCGACCTGCCAGCCTACCGAGCCCACGGCGATGCTGTAGTAGCGCCGGGGGCTGTCAGTGGTTCGCAGTGAGCCGCGTCCATACTCGGCGCCGACGACGAAGCTGCCTCCGACCACCGAAGGGAAGACGAGTATTCCCTTGGCGGCGGAACCCAGTTCGCGCGCGCCCGGCACTTCGCTGTAGAGCCTGGCCAGCGCGGCGTCGGTCTGCGCATCGATGTTGCCCGTTGACGACGCGACGTCTGTGCGGCCCGACGGGGATGTCGTGGTACAACCGGCGAACATGAACCCGCAGAGCGCAAGCGCGGAGGCCATGGCCACTGGACGAAAAGCTTGGGAAGTCATGCGGTAGTTCTCCTTGTTACGAAAAGATGTTGGACGGCAACGATCTGGCATCACCGAGCATCGGACTTCCAAGCTAGCAGTGGCCACGAGACGTACTTGTCAACGACCGGAATTATCGGAGCAGATCGAGCGCGATCTCATATCCCGGCTCCGGACGCTTGAACAGGTACTCACCGTTGCGGATCGAGGCCAGGACGTCCGCGCGTTGACGCACTGCTTCGAACGGCGAGGGGGCGTCCAGTACGAGGAAGTTCGCCGGCTTGCCCTCTTCGATGCCGTACTGGTCTTCGACGTTGAACGTCTTCGCGCCGTTGTAGGTGATCAGGTCCAGGCACTTGTCGAGCTCTTCGAATGACATGGTCTGCGCCAGGTGGATGCCGTTGTCGAGGATGTTCATCAGGTTACCGTTGCCGACCGGATACCAGGGATCGTTGATGGAATCCTGGCCGAAGCAGACGTTGATCCCGCTCTCCCACAGCTCCTTGACGCGGGTCAGGCCGCGGCGCTTGGGATAGGTGTCCTGGCGGCCCTGCAGATAGGCATTTTCCGTCGGGAGGGAGATGAAGTTCATTCCCGACTGCTGGAACAGGCTCATCATCCGGAACGCGTAGGCGTTGTCCGCCGAGCCGAAGGAGCACGTGTGGCTCGCGGCGGTGTGGGTACCGATGCCCTCGACCATCACCAGGGCGTTGAGCAGTTCGACGAAGCGGCTCATCACGTCATCGGTTTCATCGCAATGCACGTCGATCAGCTTGTCGTACTTGACCGCCAGTTCGACCGTGCGGTGGATGGACTTCTCGCCTATCTCGCGCGCCCACTCGAAGTGCGGAATTGAGCCGACACAGTCGGCGCCCATCTTCAAAGCTTCCTCCACCATCTCGTCGCCGCCCTTGTAGGCGTACATGCCTTCCTGCGGGAAGGCGACAATCTGGATGGTCACCTTGTCCTTCAGTTGCTCGCGGATTTCCAGCATCGCCTTCAATCCGGTCAGCTTGGGATCGCAGACGTCGATGTGGGTGCGGATGAACTGGACGCCCTTGGATACTTCCTCCTGGATGCCCTTCATCGCTCGCTCTTTTGCATCCTCAAGCGTCTGGGTCTTCTTTACGTCGTGCCAGCGCGCGATGCCTTCAAACAGCGTGCCGCTGGTGTTCGCCGCGCCCTCGCTCCGGGCGGTATAGACGTAGTCAAGATGCAGGTGGGAATCCACGTACGGCGGAACCACCAGGCGGCCCTTCAGGTCGATTTCCTCATCGGCGGCAGGCAGGTTCTTGCCGATCTGCTTGATGGCGCCCTTGTCGACGAGGATTTCGCTGACCTCGTCGTGCTGTCGATAGATTCGTGCATTGGTGAACTTTTTCATGATGCTCCTTTTCGTTTACTGCGACGGCCTCGGGGAAGACCGCAGAGTGCGTCTGGCCAGGAACGCAATGACGATGGCTGCGATGAAGCAGGCGAGGGACATGTAGACGATGTGCTTGACACCCTCGGACGGGGAGCGGTTCAAGAGCATTCCGCCGACCCAGGTCGCGATCATGATCGAGAGGTTGAACACGCTTGATTGCACCGACGTCGCCACATCCTTGGCGCTCTCGACCTGTTTGCTGACAGCGGTCTGGTACATCGTCACCAGCGGGCCGAAGGCCAGTCCCCACAGGAAAAACGCGACGTGCGAGACCCCCACCGTCCCCTTGAACGCGAGGAACATCGCCATGGAGAGACCGCCGACGCCGAGCATGGCCACGATGAGGGGTCGCAGGTACGCATCGATGTAACGCGCCGAAACCACTACGGAAATCACCGAGCCGATGCCGAAGATCAGCAGGGCGATGCCGATGCCGCCGGCGAAACCGATCATCTCCACCAGCAAGGTGATGTACGTATAGACGCCGTAGTGGGCCGCGACCGACAGGAAGGTCAGCAAAAGGACGATGAGGATCGACGGCATCTTGAGCACGGCCAGGGGCGAGTTGCTCTTGTCGAGCTTTTCCCCGCTGATCGAGGGCAAAAAGAAGTAGGACAGCACGGCAATCACGGCGACGATGCCGCCCAGCGCCAGGAAGACGCTGCGCCAACCGAAGGTGAGGCCGATCGCGGTCATCGCCGGCAGGCCGATGCTGATGCCCAGGGTGTTGCCCGACATGATCACGGTGATGGCCTTGCCGTGCATGTGTTCGGGGACGAGCCGGGTGCCGTAGGCCGCGATCATCGGCCACATCACGCCCGCGCAGATGCCGCCGACAATCCGCGCACTGATGATGACGAGATAGGACGAGGAGACGCCTACGACCACGTTCGACACCGCGAACCCGATCAGCAGTGCCATCAGCAGCGCCTTGCGGTTGAATGCGAGGGTCGCGCTGATCAACGGAATGGCAGCTACGGCGGAGGCCAGGGCGTAGACACCCACCAAAAAGCCGACGTCGCTTTCCTCGATCCCGAGGCCTTCGGTCATCTGCGGCAGGATGCCTGAGGGCACGAGTTCGGACAGGATCCCCACGAAAGTGACGCTGGCCATGAGGCCGAGGACAAACCACGAAAAAGTGGGTTTTTCGGGGGATGGCGACATGGCGGTCAAGCGGTGCTCCTTGTTGGCGGTTCGTTCCGGATCGAACCGTCAGGTTGTTGGTGAAATGTCGACAACCAACTGAGACAAGGTCGGCGGATAGGCGTTACCGGCAGGTGATTGTCTCGAGCGTCAGGACATAGGCTCGGGTTCGCGCATCTCGCCGATCTTCGGAGGCAGCGGTATGAACTCTTCGTTATCCAGATCGGGCAGTTTCATTCGCCCGGCCGACCAGTCCTCCCGCGCCTGGTCGATGCGTTCCCTGGAGGAGGACACGAAGTTCCAGTCGATGTAGCGCGGCCCCACGGGATCGCCGCCCAAGGCCATGACCACCGAATCACCCACGGCGGAAACGGTTACCGCCTTGCCCGGAGTGAGGACCGCCATGGAACCGGCTTCGATGCGCTGGCCGTTCAGATCCACTGCACCTCGTGCCACGTAGACGGCACGCTCCGGGTATTCCGCCGGCAGCGAAACGCGAGCGCCGCCACGCAGGTCCCAGTGGACATAGAACTGGGGAGACTCAGTGCGCACCGGCGAGACCACGCCGGAAAGACGACCGGCAATCAGTCGGCCGACCACGCCGTCGGCGTCAAAGACCGGCAGCGCCCCGCTGTCGTAGTGCCAGAACCCGGGGTCCATTTCCTCACGCTCGTCGGGCAGCGCAACCCACGCCTGGATCCCGTCCAGCAGGCCGCCCTCCCGGCGCAGCCTCTCGAAGCGCTCCGAATGGGTGATTCCGCTGCCCGAGGTCATCAGGTTGACCTCGCCAGGTCCCACCGCCTGCTCCGATCCCACGCTGTCGCGATGCATGATCTCGCCATCGAACAGGTAGGTCAGGGTCGACAGTCCGATATGCGGATGCGGGCGCACGTCCGCCTCGCGCGGCAGCCCGGGCGCCATGTCCTTGGGGCCCATGCGGTCGAAGAAGATAAAAGGCCCGACCATCCGACGTTTGGCGAAGGGCAGCACTCGTCCCACCTCGAAACTGCCGAGGTCGCGGGTGCGCTGCTGGATGACAAGTTCGATCACGAGGATCCTCCTTGCAGCAGAAACGGGCGCAGTCGGGATTCGTCCGCTCGGGTCGTTGGATCTCCGTTCAACTCAGCTGTCACTGGGTACCTTGCTCAGCATGTGTTCGATGTGCTCGTGGAAGGCCTTGAGGTAGTTGCCGAGAAACTCCGCGGTGGACTCGTTGGCGATCTCGCCGGCGTCGTTGATCATCCCGTCCTTGAAGTGGATGTACGCCTCCGGGGCGTTCATCTGCGGCGAGTCGAGGAAGCCCAGGATGCTGCGCAAATGCTGCTGGCATACGGCAGTCCCGATCGCGCCGATTGATGCACCGACCACTGCGGACGGAATCCCGGCAAACGAGTTGGTTCCCCAGGGGCGGCTTGCCCAGTCGAACGCGTTCTTCAGACCGCCCGGAACGGAGCGGTTGTACTCCGGCGTCACGATCAGGATCGCGTCGCAGCTCTCGATGTCCTTCTTGAACTTGCGTCCGACCTCCGGGTAGTCCGGGTCGTAGTCGTAGCTGTAAATCGGCAGGTCGCGGTAGGAGATCTCTTCGAACTGCAGCGCTTCGGGTGCCAGCTTGAACATCGCATTGGCCAGCTTCCGGTTGATCGATTCAGTGGCCATGCTGCCGATCAGGTATCCAACCTTGTATTTCTTCATTGTCCCGCTCCTGGTAACGAAATAGGGGGGCTTACCGTAGTATCCGGGCCTTTATACGGTGGAGTCAGTAAGGAACCGATGAAACACCTCACCGCCACTGAGCGTCTCTATGCGCTGGTCGCCAACGAAGAGGACGCGCGTGTCTGTACCGACCTTAGCGACGCTGCCTGCCGCGAAGTGCCGGGCAACTTCTTCCGCATCATCATCGCCAGCATGTTCACCAAGATCGGCGATCTGCTGATCAATCCCAAGACGGTGCTGGCCTGGCTGATCGTGGCGGTCGGGGCGCCCCAGGCGCTCGTCGGGGTGCTGGTGCCGATCCGCGAATCCGGCTCCCTGATTCCGCAGCTGGTGATCGGCGCCTGGGTCCGCCGGCACCCCGTCCGCAAGTGGTTCTGGGTGATGGGCGCCATCCTGCAGGGGCTGGCCGTGCTCGGAATGGCGTTGGCCGTGTGGCTTCTGGAGGGTCTGCCGGCGGCCCTGACGGTGATTGGGCTGTTGGTGGTGTTCAGCGTCAGCCGCGGCTTCTGTTCGGTTGCAATGAAGGACGTGCAGGGCAAGACCGTGCCGAAGTCCCGCCGCGGACGCCTCGCCGGGCTCGCGTCCACGTTGTCGGGGGTGGTCGCGCTGATCGTCGGGCTGCTGCTGTTTGAGGGCGGCGCTGATCCGAGCATGCGCTTCTACTCGTTCCTCCTTCTGGCGGCAGGGTTGTGCTGGTTCGTGGCGGCTGCCGTATTTGCCGGGTTGGATGAGTTCGAGGGCGAGACGGCCGGTGGTGGCAACGCCCTGCGGGAGGCCGTCAGCAGTCTCGGCCTTTTGGCGCGTGATGCGCCCTTCCGCAACTTTGTGATTGCGCGGGCGTTCCTGCTGGCGTCCGCCTTGGGTTCGCCTTTCGTGGTGGTGCTCGCCCAGCAGCGGGGGGAAAGCGCCGTACTTTTGGGCGGCTTCGTCGTTGCCTCCGGCCTGGCCAGTGCGGTCAGCGCCAGTGTCTGGGGCTTCATGGCCGATGCTTCCAGTCGCCAAGTCATGATCCTGGGCGGCGGGCTTGCCGCCGTGGTGTGCCTGTTTGTCGCCGGACTGACGTTGTTGAATCCGTCGTGGCACGTCAGCGCGTGGTTCTATCCCGGGGCGTTCTTCGTGTTGGCGATCGCGCATTCCGGCGTGCGCATTGGCCGCAAGACCTATCTGGTGGACATGGCGGAGGGCAACAGGCGCACCGACTACACGGCGGTCAGCAACAGCGTCATCGGCGTGCTGCTGCTGGTTACCGGCGGGCTTAGTGCGGGCGTGGCCATACTGGGCACGTCCTGGGCTTTGCTGCTGTTGGGAGCGATGGGTCTGGTTGGCACGGCCTGGTCGTGGCGGTTGCCGGAGGGCTCGCACACGACGGCGCCGCACGGCTCCTGACAGGCCGATTTCATGACCACCGCCCAACTCATGATCTTTTCCATACTCACGGCCACCATGGGGCTGTTTGTGTGGGGCCGGTTTCGCCACGATGTTGTCGCGCTGGCGGCGCTTATGACGTGTGTGATCGCCGGGCTGGTTCCGGCTGGGGACGCGTTTGCAGGCTTCGGTCACCCCGCGGTCATTACGGTGGCCTGTGTGCTCATCCTCAGCCAGGGACTGCAAAGTACCGGAGCCGTGGATTGGCTGGCACGGAGCATTTTGCCAAGCAAGGCAGGTCGCCTGACAAGCATGCTCGCGCTGATGGGTCTGGGCATGGTCCTGTCGGGGTTCATGAACAACGTCGGGGCAATGGCGCTGCTGATGCCGATCGCGATCCAGCTTGCGGCCCGGCTGGAACTGGCGCCCGGCCAGGTGCTTATGCCGCTCGCCTTCGCCACCATCCTTGGCGGCATGACCACCGTCATCGGTACGCCGCCCAACCTGATCGTTTCGGGCTTCCGGGCCGAGGCGGGACTGGGGCAATTCGCGATGTTCGACTTTTCCCGGGTGGGCGTGGCGGTCGCGGTGGCCGGGGTGATCTTTGTCGCCACTGTCGGCTGGCGACTGGTACCGGCCCGAAAATCCGCTGCCGGCGACGGGTTCGACACAGGATCCTATTTCACGGAACTGCGGGTGCCCCGGAAAAGCAAGGCCATCGGCCTGACCTTGCTGGAGTTTGAAAGCGAGATTTCAGACAGCGATGCGCAGATCGTGGGGCTGGTCCGCAACGATGTGCGCATGACAGCACCGCATGGCGGGCGGCGCATCCACGCCGGAGACATCCTGGTACTGCAAGCCGACGTGGATGCCCTGGCCGAGGCACTTTCGATTTTCGACAATATCAAGCTGGAAGAGGATGCGGTTGTCGTGCCGGACGTTGACGACCCCGCAGATCCGACGGCACGCGCACAGACGTCTGTCGTGGGCGAAGATGAGGTCAATGACGACGACCGGGGCCATGAGCACGTCGATGATGTCGTGCTGCGCGAACTGGCCGTCCTGCCGGGCTCGACGATTGTCGGGCGGTCCGCCCACGACCTGCAGCTTCGCACGCGCTACGGGCTAAACCTGCTCGCCGTTTCGCGAGAGGGTCATCCACCCCGGACACGGTTGCGAACGCTCGAGTTGAGATCCGGTGATCTGCTGTTGATGCAGGGCGCGCCTGACGCGGTAAGCGCATTCGTAAACGACACGGGCTGCGTGCCATTGGGCGAGCGCGAGCTGCGTATTCCCGACAAGCGCAAAGCGATCATTGCAGGCGCGATCATGTTGGGCAGCATTGGCGTGGTGGCCCTTGGGCTGCTGCCTGTGGCTCCCGCGTTCGCATTGGGAGTGCTTGCCTCGATGGTGCTGCGGACCGTTCCGCTGCGACGGCTTTATACCTCCGTCGACTGGCCGGTGATCGTCCTGCTGGCCGCATTGCTCCCCGTCGCGGACGCCATGCAGAGTACGGGCGCCGCCAACCAACTGGCAGTGTTCCTGGTCGATGCCATCGCGCAGGGTAATCCAACCGTCGCGCTGGCCGTGGTCCTGGTAACCACCATGTTCCTGTCGGACGTGATGAACAACGCGGCGACGGCTGCCGTTCTATGTCCGATTGCGCTCGGCATCTCCGCCACGCTTGGAGTCAATCCGGACAGTTTCCTCATGGCAGTCGCCATTGGCGCCTCGTGCGCTTTCCTGACCCCGATCGGCCATCAGAACAACACCCTGATCCTGGGGCCTGGCGGATTCCGCTTTGGCGATTACTGGAAGCTGGGCCTGCCACTTGAGGTGCTTGTGGTCGCCATCAGCGTGCCATTGTTGTTGATGCTCTGGCCGTTGTAAGCGTTACGGGCGTACATGTGGTAACCCACGAACAAAATCGGAAGCGACAGTTGCATGCGGCCTTCGGGGCAGTCTCATGGTGTTGAAAGGTACGGCGCCTCGCTCCTGCTTGTGAACGTTGTCGATGGCGGGGATAGCGGCGCGATCACAACTCAGAAGTGGGTGTCGCTGACAAAGACCGGCCGCGGTTCCCCCGCGCCGGAGGTGGCCTCGTTGGCGACAATCTTCCGGCGATCCCGCTGATCCTTGAACGCCATCGCCAGGGCGACAAGCACCACGAGCGAGATCAGGGTGAAACCGATGACCACCGCAACCGACCATGACCATCGGGCGAGTGAAGCGAACACCGCCGCGGTGATCACCGCAATGCCTACCGAGGTCCCGACCCGTTGCCCGGTCTGCATGATCGCGCCCGAGCTTCCCGCATATTCCAGTGGGACTTCGGCGAGCGTCAGTGTCTGGTTCGGACTGATCACCGCACCTTGGGCGACGCCAATGAACGCGAGTGACAGCATGAGCCACCAGACGCTGACGTCGAATCGCTCGTGCAGGAACACCACGGCGATGCTGGCGGCAAGGCCGAACAGGGCGAGGAACAGTCCGCCGATCACTATCTTGCGACCGTAATGGTTCACCCGGCGCCCGGACCAGTGCGCCGCGTAGGCCGAGAGCAGCGCACTGGGAATCCCGAACAGGCCGGATTCGAACGCTGTCTTTCCCTGGCCATCCTGCACATACAGCGCGACCAGGACCCAGATGCTGGTCATGCCCGTGAAGTAGAGGGTCATGATCACCGTGCCGTTGGTGAAACTGCTGGTGCGGAAGATGTCCAGATCCACCATCGGGGTATGACCCAGACGCGGGCAACGCTGCTCCCAGCGGACCCACAGCCAGACCAGCACGGCGCCGACCGGCAGCAGTCCCCACCAAAGCGCCGAAGCATTCGACTGCATGAACGGGTAGAGGATGGCCAGGAGCGCGAGACCCAGAAGTACGGAACCGACCGGGTCCAATGACCACAACCAGCTCGCGGGACGCTCCGTTCCCGAGGCCGGCGCCGTCGGAGGTCGCCGGAACAGTGGCTTCGGGAACCACCTCATGCCCAGGATGACGGCGATGATTCCGATCGGAACATTCACCAGGAATGTCAGGCGCCATCCGAGTTCAGGTCCGCCTACCCCGATCAGGAATCCGCCCAGCACGGGGCCGATCGCCACTGAAACGCCAACCGCCGTTCCCAGGTAACCGAAGGCCTTGCCGCGATCGTCCCCGCGAAAGTAATGCTGGATCATCCCGATCACCTGCGGACTGATCAGGCCCGAGCCGATCCCCTGGACGAACCGCGCGGCGTTCAGCCACATCGCATCGGACGCGAAGCCGGCGGCCAGGGAGGAGAGAGTGAAGATGCCCACTCCCACCAGGAAAATGCCGCCGCGCCCGACAATATCGCCTGCGCGCCCGGCCGCCACCAGGATGATTCCGAAGGTCAGGGCATACCCCGACAGCACCCATTGCAGGTCCGACTGGTCCGCGTCCAACCCGATCTGGATGGAGGGCAGGGCGACGTTGACGATGCTCACGCCGATCAACGACATGAAGATGACGCCAAGCAGCACCGCCAGGATGCGCCAGCGAGTCGCGCCCTCTGCCAGCTCCATCAAATGGCAGCGACCGCTTCGGACACGGACGATGCACCCGAGAGCAGCTCGAACTGCTTGCCGTGGGTATTCTTCGCGTCCAGTACCTGCAGCAGCACGGTGGCCACGTCATCGCGCGGGACCGTGCCGTGGCGGCCGAGGTTCCTGGCGATCTCGACCTTGCCGGTGCCGGCCTCATCGGTGAGCGTGCCTGGGCGAACGATGGTGTAGCGCAGATCACTCTGGCGAAGATGGTCGTCGGCGGCCTGCTTGGCGCCGAGGTAATGCTGCAGGCCCTCGGGCCCTTGTTCCGGCGTGTCGGCGCCCATGGAGGACACCATCACGAATCGCTCGATGCCTGCCTTCTGCGCTGCATCGATGACTGCGATTGCGCCATCCCGGTCGACCGCATCGGTCTTCTCCGCGCCGCCCTTGCCGCCCGAACCCGCGGTGAAAATTACCGCATCGCAGCCGTCCAGCGCGGTCTGGATGTCGTGCTCCAGATCCGCCACCACGGTTGCATCAGCGCCCAGCTCGCGCAGCCCGGCGGCCTGCTTCGGGTCGCGGATCATCGCCTGACTTTGATGTGGACCGGAGGCCATCTGACTGACCAGCCGGCGGCCGATGTTGCCGTTTGCACCGACGATGAGGACGCGCATTCGAGTTTCCTGAAAGAGTGGAAGTCCGGCGCTGTCGCGTATGGCTGAGGCAGCCGGCTCCAAGAACACCGTGGGCTGGGGAGATCTGGGCTGCGGAGCGCCGGTGTCTGTTCTACGCCACCGGATGTCCAGTGCGCGTGTGCAACAACGCGGCGGGTCAGCGCGCGGGGCGAGGCTGTTCCTGTTGAACAGTCAATCCGACGCACAGTTGCTTATCGGACCCTTACAGGTCGACCGGAAGGGCCTTCTCGACCCGCGCGAACCACTCGCCGTCCACCGGCACGAACATCGCGCAGGTCTCCATCGGTCCCTTGTAGATGTGGACCGATATCGCGATCTGGTCGGTGCTGCTGTTGCGGATCGCGTGGTATTCGTGCGGCGGGATCAGGCTGCCGGCGCTGCCCGGGCCGGCGATCATGCCGCCGGTACCGCGAAAGCGGAACCGCTCGCCGTCGCGTTCCAGCAACTCGTACTGGGTGATGTCCAAACCGCCCTGCCACACGCCCTCCACGCACCACAGCCCGCAGTGGTCGTGCACCGGCGTGCCTTGGCCCGGCCCCCAGGTCATCGCGACGACGCTGTAGCCGTGCTGCGCGCTGCGATAGATCTCGCGTCGCGCGTAGTGGCCTTCGACAGGGTCGGAGACGCAATCGGGCAGCTGGATCTCGCTGTCGGGGATGATGCTGGACAGGGCATTGCGCAGCGCGGCGGTAACCTGGTGTTCGTCGCCGCTGGTGACGGCGGTGTCGAGCAGGGCGACGAGCTTGGCTCGGCCGGGAAACCTGATGTCGGACAGGGCGCTTTCGTTCATCTGTTTGATTCTACTGGATGGAATCGCGATCGCCCGTCGGCCGATTCCTGCGTGCGGTGCGAATCGCGCGGATCACAGACTATCGAAAAATGTGCGGATCGCCGGGCAATAGCGATCGTAGTCCACCAGGAACGCGTCATGTCCCTGCGGCGACGGCATTGGCAGGCAATCGGCGGTCGCCCCGCCTTCGCGCAGGCCGTCGGCAATCTCCATCTGCTGCTGCAACGGGAACAGCACGTCGGTTTGCGCGCCAATGGTCAACGCACGCTCGATGCGAATCGCCGCCAGGCCGGCACGGGTGTGCGCCTGGCTGGCTGCGCGATCACCCACTTCGCGCTCGGCGCAGTGGTCGCCGAGGTCAAACCAGTCCATGGAGCGACTCAGGTACAGGTAGCAGTTGGGATCGAAATAACGGACAAAGCGGCGGGCATGCGCTTCCAGATAGCTTTCCACTTGGAACTCCAGCCCGAAGGGCTCGTCGTCGGTCTGTTCGGAGTCGAGCCTGACCCGACCGAAGCGGCCATCCCACTCCAGTGCCGAGCGATAGGTGATCACCCCCAGCTTGCGCGCCATGCGCATTCCGGACTCCGGGTAGGCCTCGTCGCTGTAATCGCCGCCGTTGAAGTTGGGATCCAGCCGGATTGCCTCGCGTTGCAAGGAACGGATGGCGATCGACCACGGCAGCGCGCGGGCGGCGCCGGCCACGTTGAGATGGGCGGCGGCGATCCCCGGGTGGCGGATCAGCAGCGATAGCGCGACCATCCCGCCCATCGAATTGCCGACCACGCAGGCAAGGCGGTCGATGCCCAGCGCGCGGACCACATGGGCGAGGGCGTCTGCGCCGTCTTCGATCGACAGCTCCGGAAAATGGAAGCGGTACGGCAGGTCGGTGGCGGGGTTGGTGGAGGCCGGTCCGGTCGAGCCCTTGCAGCTGCCCAGCGGGTTGGCGCAGATGACGAACCAGCGATTGGTATCGATGGGCTTTCCCGGGCCCACCATGGGCTCCCACCAGCCGTCTGCCGGATTGGCGTCAGACGAGGCCATGTGGGCATTGGGTGAGAGGCCGGGTGCTACCAGCACCGCGTTGTCCGCAGCGGCATTGAGTTCGCCCCAGGTCTCGTAGGCAATCCGCGCGCCGTGCAACTGACCACCGCGCTTCATCGGGAAAGGCGAGGGCAGATCTATCCAGCGCGTGCCTGGTGGGATGAATTCGGTCATTTCGCGGCCACTTACTTGACCACCTGATCAATCAGCAACGCCGCTGCGGCCTCTGACCCAGCCTCGATCTCGACCGGTGCCGACTCGAAATCGCCGGGGCGGGCACTTGCCTCGCCGGTGGCAGAAATGCGCGCGCTCAGTCGCTCCTGCTCGAGCTCGGACAGCTTCATGGTCGGCATCAGGCTGTCGCGGTCGGTCAGCGTCACCGTGAGCGGGACCCCACCTGCCTGCAGCTTCTTTACCGCAACCGGAACCGGGGACCCGTTGGTCTGGCGCGCGATGACGAAGATGCTCGCGCCCTGCGGGTACTGCATCGCCAGGCGCGGGTCGAGCGACACGCTGACGGTGATGTTCACCGCTGACGCGACGACCGGTGCAGCCTCAGGCAGCGGCTCCATTCCGGCATCCAGGCGCGCGGCCTCGATCTGTGGGCGTAGGCTGGCCGCCGTCGCCGGGTCCACCTGGCTGAGCAACGGCTCCCAAGTCGCGACGGCCGCGGCGGCGTCGCCCGCCTGGCGTTGGGCAATGCCGAGGAACCAGCGGGCTCGCTGGTGATCGGGCTGCTGGGCGAGCGCGTGCTCCAGCATGTCGACCGAGGTGGCATCGAAACTGCGGTCGGCGTGCGAGCGGGCACGTACCTCGGCGGCTTCGGTGAGGATGTCGGGGTCATCGGGTGCCAGCTTCAGCGCGCGGTCATAGGCCTGCATCGACTCGGCGATATCACCCTGGGCAAGATGGGCGCGGGCCAGCAAGCGCCAGCCCTCCACCTGGTTGGGGTCGCGGGCCAGCTCGGCCTCCAGTTGACCGACGGCATCGGCCAGGGTTTCCGGAGCGGTGCGCTGCAGCGGATCCAGTGCGCGCGGGGTGCCAATGACCGTGTAGAGCAGGCCGGCACTGAGGGCCAACAGCACCGTCAGGGCGATGCCCGGCAGTGGTCGGCTGCGCCAGAGCGGTCGCAACACCCACAGCATCACCGCCAGGGCCATTGCCAGTCCGGCAATCACGAACGTAGTCATCACCACTCCTGGTCCTCATCGACGGCGGCGGTGGCCTTGGGGCTGTCTCCGGGCCCGCCGGCCGCCATCCGCGAATGCCGCCTCACCACGTTGACCACGACTATCGCCCCAGCCAGAAGCACCAGGGCGGGACCGAACCAGAGCAGCCACGTCTTGGTGTCCATCCGGGGCCGGTACAGCACGAATTCGCCATATCGGGCCACCAGGTATTCCTTGACCTCCGGGTTGGACTTGCCTTGGCGCATCAGGGCCAGCACCTCATGGCGAAGGTCCTGGGCGATGGCGGCATTGGAGTCGGCCAGCGACTGGTTCTGGCATTTCACGCAGCGCAGCTCGCCGGCGAGGTCGTGGAAGCGGTCGGCTTCGGCCTGGTCGGTGAACTGCATCGGCGAAGGGTCCCTGACCGCTTGCGCGAACGCCAGCGCCGGCAACAGCAGGACCAGCACCCACATCAGCTGCCAGCGACGCCTCATGATTCAGCGTCCATGCGATCGAGCAGCGGGATGACCTCGTCGTCGAGGATTTCCTGCGTCACCGTGCCAACGTGTTTCCAACGAACAACGCCCTTGGCGTCGACCAGGAAGGTCTCCGGCGCACCGTAGATGCCCCAGTCCAGGGCGGTATCGCCGCTGTAGTCGGCCAGCACCACGAAGTAGAGGTTGCCGAACTGCTCCAACCAGCGCAGCGCGTCTTCGCGTTCGTCCTTCAGGTTGTAGCCAATCACGCGCACGCGCTTGGTCTCGGCAAATTTTGTGAGCACCGGATGCTCGACCCGGCACTCCGGGCACCAGCTGCCCCAGACGTTCATCAAATACGGCTCGCCCAGCAGCTCCTTCGATGAAATCCGGTAGGAGCCGTCGTGCAGTACCGGCAAGTCGAACGTCGGAGCCGGCTTGCCGATGAGCGGCGAGGGCAGGGCTTCGCGATCCTGGTTGCGGCTCAGGATCACACCGGCCAGAAGCAGGGCGCCAATCGCAGCAGCACCCAGCAGCGGCACCCAACGCGAGAACGTCGATTTTTCGATGTGAGTCATGGCGTGGCCTCGGGTTGGACGGCGAGCGGCGCAGGCCGGCGGAAACGCTTGTCGGAGGCCGATACCAGCCCGCCGAGCATCATCAGCAGCGCGCCGGCCCAGATCCAGCGTACGAACGGCTTGACCTGCATGCGCAGCGCCCACGCGTCGTTGCCCAGGGATTCGCCGATCGCCACGTAGAGGTCGCGTGTGACGCCGCTGACGATCGCCGCCTCGGTCATGACTTCGCCCCCGCTGGCGTAGGTGCGCTTTTCGGGGTGCAGCTCGGCAAGCGGTTTACCGTCCTTGAATGCGTGCACCGTTGCGTAGCTGGCGGTGTAGTTCGGGCCCTGACGCATGTCGACGCCGTCAAAACGGAATGAGTAGTGCCCCAATTCCACGGTCTGGCCCGCCTTGACCGCAACTTCCTTTTGCTGCTCAAGGCCTTCAACCAGCAGCGCGCCAACCAGGAACACCGCCACGCCAAGATGGGCCAAGGTCATGCCCAGCATCTCCGCCGTCATGCGGGTCTTGGCGCCCTTGTAGCGGGACCATACAAAGCGCAGCGTCCCCAGTGCCACCCACACGGCGCCGAAAATGCCGGCCGCCACCTTCCAACGACCCTGCGGGGCGAGGAAGAACGCGGCCACGCCCGCAATCAAAGCGACCAGCAGCCACGGCGCGAGCATCGCCACGACCCGCGATGGCTGGTCACGCTGCCAGCGGGTCAGCGGTCCGAACGGCAACAGCAGGACGATCGGCGCCATCAACAAGATGAAGAGCAGCGCGAAGTAGGGCGGCCCGACCGAGATCTTGCCCAGCTCCAGCGCGTCCGCGAGCAGCGGATACAGCGTGCCCAGCAGGACCATCGCGCAGGCCGTGGCCAGCAGCAGGTTGTTGGCCAGCAGCAGGGTTTCACGCGAATAGACCGCAAAGGGCTTGTCGTGATGGATTCCCGGTGCGCGGATGGCGTAGAGGATCAGCGAGCCGCCAATCACGATGCCCAGGAAAATCAGGATGAACAGGCCGCGCGCCGGATCGGCGGCAAAGGCGTGCACGCTGGTCAGCACACCCGATCGCACCAGGAACGTCCCCAGCAGCGACAGCGAGAAACTGGCGATCGCAAGTAGCAGCGTCCAGCCGCGGAAGCTGCCGCGCTTCTCGGTGACCGCCTGCGAGTGCAACAGCGCGGCGCCGGCCAGCCACGGCATGAAGCTCGCGTTCTCGACCGGATCCCAGAACCACCAGCCGCCCCAGCCCAGCTCGTAATACGCCCACCAGCTGCCAAGCGCGATGCCGAGGGTGAGAAACGACCAGGCAACGTTGGTCCACGGCCGCGTCCAGCGCACCCAGCGCGTGTCCACCCTGCCGTCCAGCAACGCCGCGATGGCGAAGGCGAACGGCACGGCAAAGCCCACATACCCGATGTACAGCATCGGCGGATGGATGATCATCCCCGGGTCCTGCAGCAGCGGATTGAGGTCGCGCCCTTCCATCGCGGCCGGCAACAGCCGCTCGAACGGGTTGCTGGTGAAGATCAGGAAGGCGAGGAAGCCCAGGCTGACGATGCCCATCACCCCGAGCACGCGGGCGACCACCTCGGCCGGGAGGCGTTGCGAGAACTTCGCCACCGCGCCCGTCCACAGCGTGAGCACCGTCGCCCACATCAGCAGCGAGCCTTCGTGTGCGCCCCAGACCGCGGTGTAGCGGTAGCCCAGCGGCAGCAGCGAATTGGAGTTCTCAGCCACGTACAGCAAGGAGAAATCCTGCAAGACGAATCCGATCGTCAGCACCACGAACGCAAACCCCACAAGCACCATCTGCGCGTAGGCCGCCGGCCGGGCCACGGCCATCCAGGTCTGGATACCGCGGTGAGCGCCGATCAGGGGCAGTGCCGTCTGCAGGGCGGCCACCAGCAGGGCGAGAATCAGGGCGAGTTGGCCCAGCTCCGGCAACATGCCTACGGGCCCACCGGGGTATCGACGTCGTGTTTCTGGTGAGCGATGCCCATCTTGTCGGCCACTTCCTTGGGCATGTAGGTCTCATCGTGCTTGGCCAGCACCTGCTCGGCGACGAAGCGGTCACCCTCCATCCGCCCGGTGGCGATCACCGCCTGATTCTCGCGGAACAGGTCCGGGAGGATCCCGGTGTAAACCACCGGCATCTCGGCATCGCCATCGGTCACGCTGAAATGCGAGTCCAGCGAGCCCTCGGTACGTTTCAGCGAGCCTTCCGCGACCATGCCGCCGAGGCGGAACCGGGCCTGCCCGGATGACACATCCGCGCCGGCCTCGCCGGTGATCACTTCATTGGGCGTGTAGAGGTAGGCGACGTTGCGCTGCAGCGCCATCGCCACCAGAGAGGCGGCGATGGCAGCGGCGACGACGAGGGCAAGCACCCAGATCAGGCGGCGGCGGCGAATCGGATTCATCGGGTCAACTCATTGGAGACGGAGGGCGGCGCCTGATGCGCGCGGGCGGCGGTCTGCCGGGCGACACGGCGCCGTGCGGTGCGCAACTCCCTGCGCACCTGCAGCCAGCTGGCGAGGAACTCCCCACCCAGCACGGCCACAAACACCGCGTAAGCGGCAATGACATAGCCCAGGTAGCTCATGGCGAGGTCCCCGGGGTGGCTTGCTGTTTGTCCCTGGTAGGCCCGGAAGCCAGCGCCGCAACCCAGGCCTTGCCCGACTCGCGGCGCAGGTTGTCGGCGCGGGCCCGAACCAGTAGCGCACCGATGAACCACAACTTGGTGCCGACCAGCATCCATATCAACGGCTGCAGCATGCTTGGGTCCATCGTCGACTCGCCCAGCAGGCGGATCGTCTGCCCCTGGTGCAGCGAATTCCACCACACCACCGAGTACCGGATTATCGGCAACAGCACCACACCGACAATGGCCAGCAGCCCGGCGGCGCGGGCGGCACTGCGGCGATCATCGATCGCGTTGTACAGGCCGATCACGCCCAGATACAGGAACAACAGGATCAGCTGCGTCGTCAGCCGTGGATCCCAGTCCCACCAGGTGCCCCACATCGGCTTGCCCCAGATCGCCCCGGTCAGCAGCGTGATGAGGGTGAAGCCGGCGCCGATCGGGGCGCACGCCATCGCGAGGATCTCGCACAACTTGATGCGCCAGATCAGCGCGATCGCGGCGTAGATCGCCATCAGGCCGAACACGGCCAGGCTCATCCAGGCCGCGGGCACGTGGATATAAAGAATGCGGAAGCTGTCGCCCTGCTGGTAATCGGCCGGCACGATGAACAGCGCGCCATAAACGCCCCAAGCCATCACAAGCAGGCCCAACCCATACGCCCACGGCGCCCAGCGGGCGGCGAAACGGTCGAAATAGGGAGGCGAGCCGAGTTTGTGGAACCACAGGACGATGGGATTCATATGCCTCAATTCAAAGCAATCCGGATCGCCGCTGCTGCCACCAGGGGCGCCAGCACCAGCGCGACCGCCAGTCCCGCGCCCAGCAGGAGCAGCGGGCCGACCGGGTCCAGCCCCTGCGCCGCTGCTGCGACGCTGCCGGCGCCGAAGACCAGCACTGGCACGTAAAGTGGCAGGGCCAGCAAGGCCACAAGTATACCGGAGCGCCTCATTCCAACGGTCAATGCAGCGACCACGGCGCCCAGCAGGCTCAGCAGGGGTGTTCCCAGCGCAAGGGCCGCCATCAGCACGGGCAATTGGGCGCGCGGGAGATGCATCAGTTCCGCCAGGAAGGGCGTGGCAACCAGCAGCGGCAGGGCGGTGGTCGCCCAGTGCATGAAGGTGCGCACGCCCACCAGCCAGCCCAAAGGAACCGGCGCCAGCATCCATTGCTCCAGCGAGCCGTCCTCGGCGTCACCTCGGAACAGCGTGTCCAGTGAGAGCAGACCGGCCAGCAGGACTGCCACCCAGAGCACCGCTCCGGCGACAGCGGCCAACGTGGCGGGCTCGCCGCCGAGGG
>NZ_JXSS01000013.1 GCF_000855665.1 Lysobacter sp. A03 | reverse complement strand
ACCCGGAAGCGGCGGGTCCACCCGCGTTTTCCCGCGCGCCAGGGTCTGCTGGATGTCCTGCATCTGCAGCGTCACCCGAACCACGTCGGGATGCTGCTCGGTAAAGCTCAGCATCAGCCGGTCGCGCTCCGCCTGCATCTCCATGTACTGGCTGCTCAACAGGTTCTGGCGTGTCTGGGTGCGCGACACCGCCGACTCGCCCGACAGTTGCGAGCTGAGCGACGCGCCCAGAGACTGCTGCTCCTGCATGGTCATGCGGGTCTGTTCGACCTGGTTGCGCAGCGACACGATCCGCGCATTGACGTCGGTTGCGCTGCCGGGTTGAGCGTCGACGTTCTCGGAACGGTATTGCTGCAGGTTGTTCTCTGCGCTGGTGAGTTTGGCGTGGTAGGCCTGGACCTGGCTGTCGATGAACTCGTAGGCGTCGCGGCTCTCGCGGGCTTTGGTCGCCAGCGCTTCGGATATGAGCATCGCTCCAAACGCCTCGGTGACGTCGAACGCCCGCTGCGGGTCGCGATCCTGATACGTGATCTGCACCAGGTCCGGACGCGGGCTGTCGATCAGGGTGCGCTTGCGGATCTCCTCCATCAGGCGCTCCTGTTCCACCGGGTCCGGGTGCGCCTGTTTCCAGTGGCCCACATCAAGTATCCGCTCGAGGATCTTGCGGCTGAACAGGATCTGGCGGGCCATGCCGGCGCGGTCGGCCACGCCGGTGGACACGGCGCGTCCCTCCAGCAACGGCTCGATGATGTCGCTTTCCTTGGCCAGGATGGTCACCGACGCGGAGTAGTTCCGGGGGATCACGAACACGCCGACCAGCAGCGTAAGCAGGGCAACCGTGGCGAAGATGGAGACCAGGGGCACGAGGCGTTTGCGCGCCTCCTTGAGCAGGATCGGTATCAGTTCCTGCGGGGTGAGGTCGCGGGGCTTGCCCGGGACCGACGGGCCACCGGGGCCGGGAAGTGCGCGCGCGGTCATCAGAAAGTCCGTTCCGGAACGGTGATGATGTCGCCGGGGGCTACCCGGTAGTTGGTCGACAGATCGCCGTGATTGAGGATGCGGTCCAGGTTCACCGCGTGCGCCGAACTGGAGTCGTCACCGTTCTTCCGGTACAGGTCGGCGCGGTCAGCGGCGGCAAACTCGGTGGTGCCGCCTGCGGCCAGCACGGCGTCCAGCACCGTCATGCCCTGGCGGTAGGGAATCGACACCGGCTGGCGGACTGCACCAGTGACCCGCACACGGGAAAGATATTCGTGGCTGCGCAGCTCGGTCAGGATCACCGCTACCTGCGGCGTGCGTACGAAGTCGGCGAGTTTCTCCTGGATGTCCGCCGCTACAGCTGCCGACGTGCGCCCCCCGGCCACCACGTCCCCGACCAGCGGCACCGAGATCTTGCCGTCCGGCCGCACCGGTGCGGTGACCCCGAGCTCCGGGTTGCGCCAGACCGTGACCTGGACGATGTCATCGACCCCGATCAGGTAATCATCGACGGCGGCCTGGGTGCGTTCGGGTGGCGGAGTGAGACTTCCACTGCCTGACGCGCAGGCGGAGACAATGGCGACCAGCAGCAGGAAGGCAGCGTATCGAACGATTTTCATGTTTGATTTTCCATAAAGTCCCCGTTATCCAGCAATAACGCCAATCACACGCCAGGGAGGTCACCAGGGCGCGACGCCCGCGGATATGGGGGGGCGGGACAGCGGAGAAGGATTGTGCGTAGCCGCTATTTGCGGGAACTTGCGTTGGTCCGGATACCTGTCATTGATTCCAGGAAGTCCCGATGCGGATCCTTGTCTGCGGCGGCGCCGGCTATATCGGAAGCCACACCTGCGCGGTCCTCGCCGGACGCGACCACGAGATCGTGATCGCCGACAGTTTCGTCAACAGCTCGCCCATCGTCCTGGAGCGTCTGGGCGGGCTCCTCGGCAAGGTTCCACCGTGCCGCCGAGTGGACCTGCGTGAGCGTGCCGCCGTCGCCAGCCTGTTCGCCGGCCCGCGTTTCGACGCCGTGGTCCACTTCGCCGCGCTCAAGGCGGTGGGCGAGTCGTGCGCGCGGCCGCTGGCGTATTTCGACAACAACATCTGCGGGACCATTCACCTGTTGCAGGAAATGCGCGAGGCCGGAGTGGGCCGTCTGGTGTTCAGCTCATCGGCCACCGTCTACGGCGACCCCGACGCCGTGCCTGTCCGCGAGGATGCGCCGCTGCGGGTGACCAACCCGTACGGTCGCAGCAAGCTGGTGATGGAGCAGCTGATCGAGGACCTGTGCCAGCACGATCCGGGTTTCCGCGCGGTCAATCTGCGTTACTTCAACCCGGTAGGAGCGCATCCGTCCGGACGCATCGGCGAGGACCCCGGTGGCGAGCCGAACAACCTGATGCCCTATATTTCCCAGGTGGCGGTCGGCCGGCGCAAGCGATTGGCCGTGTACGGCGGCGACTGGCCGACCATCGATGGCACCGGCGTGCGCGACTACATCCACGTCATGGACCTGGCCCGCGCCCACGCCGACGCGCTGGAGTTCATGCTGCGCGAGGACCGCAGCGCGACGATCAATCTGGGTACCGGGCGTGGCGTCAGCGTTCTCGAGCTGGTCAAGGCATTTGAGCGCGCCTCGGGTCGGCAAGTGCCTTACCGGATCGTTGAGCGGCGGCTCGGCGACGTGGCGGAGGTCTATGCCGATCCCGGTCTCGCGCTGGAGTTGCTCGGCTGGCGGGCCGAGCTCGGGGTGGACGCGATGTGCGAGGACGCATGGCGTTGGCAGCGCATGAATCCGCATGGCTACGCCGTTCCCGAGGTGCTTGCTCGGTTCAGCCCAGCAACGCCGCCGCCACCGCGTCCGGTCGCTTCATCCATTTGAAGTGGTCGGCGGCGATGCCGAGGGCTGCGTCGTCCAGCGTGGTCACCAAAATGTTTGCCTGCGGCATCTTGCCGAGCAGAAAGTTCAACGAGCTTTCCGGCGCGTACCAGTCATCGGCCAGCACCACGCCTCGGATTGCGGGCGAGGCGCAGGAGAGTGCTCCCTCCAGGTCCGCGGCCATTCCTTCGGCCGCGTAAAGCCCGCTCATCGCGGTGCGCGCCCAGTCGGTGATCAGCCCGCGTGCCTCGCGGCCACCGAAACCGATCCGTCGACCCGGCAGCTTGCCATTGATCCGCGCCAGCCAGGGCAGGACCCGATAGGCGATCAGCAGCCACCAACGCACCGGCGCCGGGAAGACGCGCCACCAAGGTGCTCCACTGCCAACCAACCAGACCTGCGCCGCGGCGGCGGGATGCAAAGCCACCCGACAGCACGCCAGCTGTCCGCCCAGACTGTGGCCACCCATGATCCGTGTCATGCCCGCTCCCAGCGTGCTGGCCATGACCGCCTCGCTGCCGGGCAGATCCAGTTCCAGCAGCTCGCGATAGCCCCAGCTGCATTCGCGACCCGCGCGCAGGTTGCTGCTGCCGTGCCCGCGCCACTCATGCAGGAACACCGCCACGCCGCGCGCGGCGAGTGCCTGCGCAAGCGGGAGGTAATGCCGCTCCGCAGTGCCGAGCGCAGGCAACCACAACAGTCGGGCCGTCGGGCTCTCTGGGATCACCGCCTCGAGCCCCCAGCGGTGACCGTCTGCTGCGGCGGCCTCCAGCTGCTGCACCGGCAACGCGCCTTCAAGATGGGTCTGATTCGCCGGCAAGATCAGCGCACCGGGCCGGATGTCCCGGCACCGAAGTGGTCCAGCACTACCAGGTCGGCCTGGCCCGGACGGTAGCCACCCAGCAGCGCCCTGTGGACGTAACCGGAAGCGTCGCGGCACGCCGTCGACAGATTCGCGCCCAGCGCCAGGTTGGCGGCAATGGCCGAGGCCAGGGTGCAACCGGTGCCATGCGCTTCAAGTTCCAGACGCGGGTGCCGGATCGACTCGATGGCGGCATCCGCGGACGTGGCCAGCAAGTCGATGACATCGCCACCGTCCTCAAGATGACCGCCCTTCAGCAGCACGGCGCGCGCACCGGCGGCCAGCAGGCTGCGGCAGGCTTCCTGCATCGCAGCTTGGGTGGTCACCGGATGCCCAAGCAGCAACTCCGCTTCGGGCAGGTTGGGGGTGAGCAGCGTGGCAAGTGGCATCAAGCGCTCACGCAGGGCCGCCAGTGCCGCCGGTTCGAGCAGGCGTGCGCCCGAGGTTGCCACCATTACCGGATCCAGGACCACGTGCGCGGGTCGATAGTGCTCCAGCGCATCGGCAACGGCGAGGATGACCTCGGCGCTGGCCAGCATGCCCAGCTTCACCGCGCCGATCCGGAAGTCGTCGAAACAGGCATCGATCTGTGCGCGCAGGAAGCCCGTGTCGGGGACGTGCACCGCGGTCACCCCGCGGGTGTGCTGCGCGGTGAGCGCCGCGATGGCGCTCAACCCGTGCACGCGGTGGGCGGCGAACGTCTTCAGGTCGGCCTGGATGCCTGCACCGCCACCGGAGTCGGAGCCGGCGATGGTCAGGGCGCAGACAACCTGGGAGGAGTTCATGGGCGTGGTCACGGCAGCAGAAGGGCAGCGGAAGGGCAGGCGACGATACCATCGGGCGAAAAACCGGTAGCGTAGAATTCGTCCCGGGTTCCATCCTTGGGAAGTCGCGGTCTTGATTCGAAACCATTGCTTCTGGATGCCGCCGGCATGATCTCGCTGGTCGAGAGTTATCGCGCCGGACTATTCAAGCGCGCCCATTGGCTGCCCAATATCGTCGCCGGGGTCATCGTGGGCATCGTCGCCTTGCCGTTGGCGATGGCGTTCGCGATCGCGTCGGGCGTCAAGCCCGAACAGGGGCTGTACACCGCGATCATCGCCGGGCTGCTCGTGTCGATCTTCGGTGGCACCCGTATCCAGATTGCCGGTCCGACCGGTGCCTTCATCGTCATCCTCGCCGGCGTGGTCGCCCAGTTCGGCGTCGAAGGGTTGCTGGTGGCCACGCTGATGGCGGGCGTGATCCTGGTGCTGATGGGGCTGGCCCGGCTGGGCTCGGTGATCCGCTACATCTCCGATCCGGTGATCGTGGGCTTCACCGCCGGTATCGCGGTGATCATCTGGGTCGGCCAGTGGCAGTATTTCTTCGGCCTGCCGGCACCGGAAGGTGAGGCGTTTTATCAGAAGACCTTCGTCCTGCTGCAATCCTTTGCGCAGCTGCATTGGCCGACCACGCTGATCGGGCTCGGGAGTCTGGCGCTGGTGCTTCTGGGGCCGCGGATACCCGGTCTGACCAAGGTGCCCGGCCCCTTGCTGGCGATGATCATCGCGACGGTGCTGACGACCGCGTTTGCCATGCCCGGTGTCGCCACCATCGAGTCGGCCTACGGGGCCATCCCGCGCACGCTGCCAAGCTTCCACTGGCCGGACATGAGCTTCGACCAGATCACCATGCTCCTGCCGGCCGCCTTCACCATTGCGATGCTGGGGGCGATCGAGTCACTCCTGTCGGCGGTGGTCGCCGATGGCATGGCGGGAACCCGCCACAACTCCAACCAGGAACTGATCGGGCAGGGCGTTGCCAACATCGTCTCGCCCCTGTTCGGCGGGATTGCGGCGACCGGTGCGCTGGCCCGGACCGCCACCAACTTCCGCAACGGCGCCACCAGTCCGCTGGCCGGTATCGTCCACTCCATCACCCTGCTGTTGGTGCTGCTGGTCATTGCGCCCTACGCGGGCAAGGTGCCGCTGGCGGCGCTGGCCGCGATCCTGTTCGTGGTCGCCTGGAACATGAGCGAGGCGGGGCGCTTCTTGCGCATGGTGCGCCGCGCGCCGCGCGCGGACATGGTCATCCTGCTGATCACTTTCACCCTGACCATCTTTACCGACCTGGTCGTGGCGGTGAACATTGGCGTGATCCTGGCCATGTTCCAGTTCGTGCGCCGCATGTCGTCTTCCGTCGAGGTGCTGGAGGAGGACCCGCATTCGCTGCGCGCTGAACTGGCCCGGCTTGGGGTCGAGCAGTTGCCACCCGCGGTGATGGTCTATTCGATCAACGGGCCGTTCTTCTTCGGCTCGGTGGAGTCGCTGGATCGCGCGCTTTCCTGGAGCCGCGATGCGCCCGAGTTCCTGGTCCTGCGACTGGACCGGGTGCCCTTGCTGGATGCGACCGGTTTGAAGCGGCTGGATGCGACGATCCGGGCGCAGGCGAAAAAGGGCGTGCGCATCCTGCTGTGCGGCGCCAGCCTGCGCGTGCTGCGCAAGCTGGTCCGTGCGGGGATCGTCAGTCGCGCCGACCCGGCCAGCTACTTTGCCGACCTGGGTGAAGCGCTCGCATACGTGGAGCGCGGGCGCGCCGACAACGCAGCGCTGCCGCCTCAGAGCACCTCGGAAGCGTAGTCGGCCAGGCGCGAGCGCTCGCCGCGGCGCAGGGTGACATGCGCACTGTGCGGCCAGTCCTTGAACCGGTCGACCGCGTAGGTCAGTCCGGACGTGGTCTCGGTGAGGTAGGGCGTGTCGATCTGCTCGACGTTGCCCAGGCAGATGATCTTGGTGCCGGGGCCCGCACGGGTGATCAGCGTCTTCATCTGCTTGGGCGTGAGGTTCTGCGCCTCGTCCAGGATCATCCAGCGGCTCAGGAACGTGCGGCCGCGCATGAAATTCAGGGCGCGGATCTTGATCCGGCTCGCCAGCAGGTCGTTGGTTGCGGCGCGCCCCCAGCTGCCGCCGGACTGGTTGTGGGTCAGCACTTCCAGGTTGTCGGTCAGCGCGCCCATCCAGGGAGTCATCTTCTCCTCCTCGGTGCCGGGCAGGAAGCCGATGTCCTCACCGACGCTGACCGTGGCGCGGGTCATGATGATCTCGCGGTAGCGCTGCTGGTCCATGGTCTGGGCCAGGCCCGCGGCCAGCGCGAGCAGCGTCTTGCCGGTACCTGCCGTGCCCAGCAGGGTGACGAAGTCGATCTCCGGGTCCATCAGCGCGTTGAGGGCGAAGTTCTGCTCGCGGTTGCGCGCGGTGATACCCCAGACGGCGTGCTGGGCATGGCGGTAGTCATCGACGATCTGCAGGATGACGCTGTCCGCGCCGACCGAGGTCACCCTGAGCTCGGTATCGTCGTCGCCAGGCAGGTACAGGAACTGGTTGGGATACCAGCTGTCGCCCTCGATCCGGTTGACCTCGTAGTAGGTATGGCCGCGATCCGTCCATGAGCGCAGATCCTTGCCATGGCGCCGCCAGAAATCCGCTGGCAGCTCGGTCGCGCCGGTGTAGAGCAGGCTGAAATCATCCAGCGCGCGGTCGTTCTCGTAATCCTCCGACACGATGCCGGCAATCGCCGACTTGATCCGCAGGTTGATGTCCTTGGACACGAACACCACGTTGGCGGTCGGTTCGGCTTCCTGCAGGGCGAGGATCGCACCGAGGATCGCGTTGTCGGGAACCACCGCGCCAAAGCGCTTGCCGGCATCGAAGTTGTCGGTCTGGAAGCGCAGGCAACCAGCGCTGGTCTGGCCCCGCAACTGCAGGCCGCCCGGCGTAGTGAGCGGAATGCCGGTGGCGATCTTCTCGGTACCGGCAGCTTCGACCAGTTCGTTGAGGAAGCGGCTGACCTGGCGGGCATTGCGGCTGGCGTCGGTGGTGCCCTTCTTGCCCGCGTCCAGCTCCTCGATCACCTGCATCGGCAGGTAGACATCGTGCTCCTGGAATTTGTACAGCGCGGTCGGGTCGTGCATCAGCACGTTGGTGTCCAGCACGTAGATCCGCTTGCTTCCGGTCATCGAAAACTCCGCAGCGCGTTCAAGGGTTGGGGTGGCGCGCCTTCAGGATCAGGTGCCTGCATGCGTAAGCAGTACATCCAGCACCGCCTGCGCGTGGCCCGGCACTTTCACCGGTTGCCAGACGTGGACGATGGCACCCTCGGGATCGATCAGGTAGGTGCTGCGCACGATCCCCATCACCTTGCGGCCGTACATGTTCTTCTCGCGGATGACGCCGAAGGCGTTGCACAGGGCCTCGTCGGCATCGCTGACCAGCGCAAAGCCCAGCTCCTGTTTGGCGATGAAGTTCTGATGGGTTTTCACCGAGTCGCGCGAGACGCCCAGGATGCGCGCGCCGGCCGCCTCGAACTGCGGCAGCAGCGCGGTGAAGTCTCGGCTCTCGGTGGTGCAGCCCGGCGTGTGGTCCTTGGGGTAGAAGTACAGCACCAGCCAATGGCCACGGTAGTCGGCGAGGGTGGTGGTGTCGCCGCTGGACAGGGCCAGCGGGAGGTCGGCGGGAACAGCGTCACCGGTGTCGAGCATCAACGGGTCTCCTCAGAACTTCATCGGGTCCAGGATCGCGTCCAGGTTGAGGTGGTCGCAGAACTCCAGGAAGTCATCGCGCAGCGCGGCGATATGCATGCTGGCGGGCACCCCGATGGTGATTTGCGCCGAGAACATGTCCGCGCCGGTCTGCATCGCCCGGTAGCGGGTGCAGTGCAGGCTTTCGATGCTGATGCCCTGGCGATCGAAGAAATCGGCCAGCTGGAAGGTGATGCCCGGCTTGTCGGCCGCCACCACCTCGACGATGTAGGGCAGCAGATCGGACTGGGCCTCTTTCTCGCCGGTGCGGTACCAGATCAGCTTGATGCTGTCCTCGCGCTCCAGCCGGGTCAGCATCGCCTCCAGCTTGGCGATCGCGTCCCACGAACCCATTGCCAGGGCCGTGACCGAGACATCGCGGCCGACCGTGGACAGGCGGGCATCGACGAGGTTGCAGCCGCTTTCGGTGATCCGCCGCGAGACCGGCAACAAGGGAGAGTCCGGATGCGTCGAATAGGCGTTGATCAGGAGGTGGTTTTCATTCGGCGACGGCCGGGGAATTGGATCAGTCAAGGCTTCGCCTGCAAATGTGGGGACTGGCTCCGATCCGGTGTGCAAGCGCACAGCGCCCGGAGCTGAACCGCGTTCCGCGAGCGGAGCGGGGCTGCAGGCAGCATACTTGCCCGTGCTTTCGCGCCGCAAGTAACATCGGCACGTCAACACGCGACATGACCCGCGCCCTCAGCACCCTCACCGCACAAGGCCCCCGACTTGCGACTTTCCGGCAGCATCACCGCACTGGCAACCCCATTCGACGTCGACGGCGAGCTGGACCTGGATGCGTGGGTACGCTTCATCGACCTGCAGCTGGAAGGCGGTACCGAGGCGATGGTGGTCGCCGGTTCGACCGGTGAGGCAGCGGCGCTGTTTGATTCCGAGTTCGACGTGCTCCTGCGCATGGCGGTCGAGCGCGTCGGGGGCCGGGTGCCGGTGATCGCGGGCACGGGTCAGTCCGCCACCGCCAGGACCATCGAGCAGACCCGCCGTGCCGCGGCGCTGGGCGCCGATGCCGCGCTCGTGGTGACCCCTCCGTATGTGCGTCCCACCCAGCCGGGACTGGTCGCGCACTACCGCGCCATCGCCGATGACGGCGCGCTGCCCATCCTGCTCTACAACGTCCCCGGTCGCACCGGCGTGGACATGCTGCCCGATACGGTCGCCCAACTCGCCGGCCATCCGCGCATCGTCGGTATCAAGGAGGCGTCCAGCGAGCCGCAGCGGATGCAGGAATTGCTGGCATTGCGCGCCGACGATTTCGCCGTCCTTACCGGTGATGACGCGACAGCCTGCCGGGCGATACTCGCCGGTGCCGACGGCGTGATCTCGGTCGCGTCCAATGTCCTTCCGCGCTCATTCCGGCGCCTGTGCGAACTCGCCCGCAATGGCAAAGGGGCTGCTGCGACGGGCTGGAGTGAGCGCATGGCGGACATTTATGCTTTCCTCTGCGTCGAATCCAATCCGATTCCGGTGAAGGCGCTGCTCGCGCGCCAGCAGATCGGCACCGGCCTGCGCCTGCCCTTGCTGCCGCTGTCTGCAGCCCACCATGATGCGGCCGTTGCGGTTGCCGCCGCGGTCCGTGAACTTGAACTTGCCTGTGACGCTCACGTCGCTGGCTGACCTGGAGATTCCCATGCGTTCCACCGTTCCGATGTCCCGCGCCGCGATTGCCGGCGTTCTCCTTGTTGGTCTGGTCGCGATGTCGGGCTGCAGCTGGATGCGCAAGGACAATTCGCTCTACACCGCGCAGACGCGTCCGCTTGAGGTGCCGCCGGATCTCGTCCTGGCGGGCGAGAGCGCGACCGGTGCGGCGCCGGCGGGCGCGGTCACCGCGTCGGAGACGGTGAGTAGCGCCAGGTCCGCATCAAGTACCGGTTTCAGCATGACCGAGGATCGCGATACGGCGTTTGATCGGATCGACAAGGCCCTGGCCGCGATTGGCGGTGTCAGCATCGAGAACCGCGCGAAGACCCTGGGTGTGTTCGACCTGAGCTATCAGGGTGCGAACTTCCTCGTCCGGGTCAACAGCGCTGCCGGTGGGTCGACGGTTTCCACGCTCAATCCGCGTGCCACGCCGGCCAGCGAAGCATCGGCCGAACAACTCCTGGAAGCGTTGAAGACGGCGGTCGGCGGACAGTGACCCCCGCCTGGCGGACGATTCAGCGGCGCTCTACCCGGACCTGCAACGGGCCATCGCCGAGCTGCAGCTGGAGTCCGTCACCGGGAGCCGCGTCCAGGACGCTGCGCACAACGCGGCCGTCCTCATGGCGGACGATGGCGTAGCCGCGGGCCACCGTCGCCAGCGGGCTGACGGCTTCCAGCGACCGGGCCAGTCCTCGCAGCGCGAGTGCATCGTTGGCCAGGCGCCGCGCAACGGCTGCCTGCGGGCGCGTTGCCAGTGCCGCCAGACGCTCGCTGAGCTGCTGGATTCTCCTTTGCGGATGGTGCATGCGCAGGACCGCTTCGGCATGCCGCAGGCGCACACGTGAATCGCCCAGACGGCGGCGCAGGACGTCGTCCAATCGCCGCAATGCCTCGGTCTGGCGCCTGTGCAGCAGGTCCAGCCGGGCCCGCGGCCGCATCGCGTTCAAACGCAGCGCGGCACGGTCGGCCCGCTGCATCGCGTGACGCAGGTGCAGCGACTGCAGGCTGCCCAGGCGTGCTTCCAGTGCCCGCAGGTGGCGGGTGACATCCTCGCGCGAGGGCACCAGCAGCTCGGCCGCAACCGACGGCGTCGGCGCGCGCACGTCGGCGACGAAATCGGACAGGCTGAAGTCGGTCTCGTGCCCGATCGCCGAGACCACCGGCACCGCAGATGCGGCGATCGCACGGGCCAGCTGTTCGTCATTGAAAGCCCACAGGTCTTCCAGCGAGCCACCGCCACGGGCCAGTACGAGGATGTCGTAGCGACCCGATGCGGCCGCGCGCTGCAGCATCGCGGTGATCTGGCCGGCGGCCGCGCTGCCCTGTACCTGGACCGGCAGCACGTCGGCCTGGACCAGCGGGAAGCGCCGCGCCAGAACGCTCACCACGTCGCGAACTGCCGCGCCACTGGGCGAGGTGATGATGCCGATCCGCGCAGGGTAGGCAGGCAGTGGGCGCTTGCGCTCCTGCTCGAACAGGCCTTCGGCCTGCAGACGCGCCTTGAGTTCCTCGAACGCCCGTCGCAGCGCGCCTTCGCCGGCTTCCTCCATGTGGTCCAGGACCATCTGGTACTCGCCGCGCGCCTCGTACAACGTCAGCCGTCCGCGCGCGAGCACCTTCATGCCCTCGCGGGGGACGAACTTCAGCCACGTGCTCTTGGGCTTGAACATCGCGCAACGCACCTGCGCGCGCGAGTCCTTCAAGGTGAAATACAGGTGCCCCGACGACGGCCGGGCCACGTTGCCCAACTCCGCCTCGATCCAGACCAAGGGGAATGCGCCTTCCAGCAGGTCGCGTGCCAGGGTGTTGAGTTGGCTCGGGGTGAGGACGTGATCGGGTGCTGGGGAGTTCATGGCGACAGGGTGGGGCGGCGGACTACGGTAACAACAAAAGGCCCGGAATCGATCCGGGCCTTTTGTTCGCCATTGACTGGCCCGCTTATGCGGAATCCCGCGGTCGGATGATTACCAGATCACGACCTGCTGGTCCTTGGCGCGGACCATCGGCTGGCCGGGCTTGCACTCGAACGCCGCTGCGAACTGCGGCATGTTCGACGGCGCACCGATGGCACGGAAGTTTGCCGGCGCGTGCGGGTCGGTTGCCAGGCGGACCTTGAGCTCGTCGTCGGTGAAGTTGCGGCGCCACACGGTTGCCCAGTTGGCGAAGAAGCGCTGGTCACGCGTCATGCCGTCGGTCATCGGGTCGTCCTTGCCGGCGGTGGCCTTCTTCATCGCGTCGTAGGCAACCGCAAGGCCACCCAGGTCGGCGATGTTCTCGCCCAGGGTCAGCTTGCCGTTGACGTGCTTGCCGGGCATGGCTTCATAGCCGTCAAACTGGGCAATCAGCTTGTCGGTGCGGCCCTGGAAGCCCTTGGTGTCGGCATCCGTCCACCAGTTCTCGAAGTTGCCGGTGGGTCCGAAGCGGCTGCCCTGGTCGTCGTAGCCGTGGATCATCTCGTGGCCGATCACCGCGCCGATGCCGCCATAATTCATCTCGTCGGTCGCTTCAGGATCGAAGAAGGGCGGTTGCAGGATTGCGGCCGGGAACACGATCTCGTTGGCCAGCGGGTTGTAGTAGGCGTTGACCGTCTGCGGGCTCATGCCCCATTCGGTCTTGTCCACCGGCTTGCCGATCTTGGACAGGTTCCACTTGTAGTTGAACTCGTTGGCCGCCATGACGTTTTCGATATAGCTGTCGCGGCTCGTGTCCAGGCCGCTCCAGTCGCGCCACTTGTCCGGGAAGCCGATCTTGGGGGTGAAGCTCGCCCACTTCTCCATGGCCTTGGCCTTGGTCTCGTCGCTCATCCAGTCCAGCCCTTCCAGGTGCACCTTCAGCGCGTCGCTGAGGTTGCCCACCAGCCGCTCCATTTGCGCCTTGGACTCTTCCGGGAAAGCAACCTTGACGTACAGCTGGCCCAACGCCTCGCCGGTCTCGTTCTCGATGGTGTCGAGCACGCGCTTGCCGCGCTCCTTCATTTCCGCCTGGCCGCGCATGGCCTTGCTGTAGAAGTTGAAATTCTCCTGCACGAACGCATCGGACAGGTACGGCGACGCGCCGTCCACGGTGTGGAAGCGCAGGTAGGCCTGCCACTGCTCGGCGGGCACGTCGGCCAGCATCTTGCTGACCTCCTCATGGAAGGCCGGGATGGCGAGTGAGAACATCTTCGGCGTCGCCACGCCCTGCGACTCGAAGAACGTCGTCCACGGGAAATTCGGCGTCAGCTTGTCGGCGTCCGCCGGGGACATCGGGTTGTAGAACAGCGAGACGTCGCGCGACATCTCCTCGCTGGACTTGGAGGCCTTGGCCAGGCGGGTCTCGAATGCGACCACCTGCTTGGCCTGCTCCGCGGCCTGGGCAGCGTCGATGCCCGACAGCTCCAGCACCTTGGCGACGTGGTCCTGGTAGGCGGCGAGCTTGTCGGCCTTGTCGGCGTCCACGTAATAGGTTTTGTCCGGCAGGCCCAGACCGCCCTGGGCGGCGTAGGCGATGTTCATGTCGGAGGCCTTGAAGTCGGCCTCGGCACCGAAGCCGAACAGGAAGTTCTCGCCCTTCGCCGCGCTGGTACGCAGGTAGTCGGCGATCTTCTGCTGGTCATCCAGGGCAGCGATAGCGTCCAGACGCGACTGGATCGGCTTGATGCCCTGCGCGTTGATCGTCTGCTCGTCCATGCCGGTGGCCCAGAAATTGCCGACGATGGCCTCCACGCCCGTGGCGTTCTTGTCGGCCGCGGCCTGCTCGGCGAGTTGGCGCTGGGCAGCGATCGAGCGCTCCGACAGCATCTCGAACGCGCCCCAGCTGGTGCGGTCGCCGGGAATCGGGTTGGCCGCCAGCCAGGTGCCGTTGACGTAACTGCCGAAATCGGAGCATGCGTCCTTGGACTTGTCGAGGTCGGAGATCTGGAAGCGGTTGACGGGCGGAAGCGCGCTCTCATCCAGCGTCAGGGCGGCGGCGGGTTCGGCGGCGGTGGGCGCAGCGCGGTCCGCGTCCTGGGCAGCGTCCTTGGAGCAGGCGGACACGGCGGCCGCGATGGCAAGGCTCAACAACAGCAAGCGGGGTTTGAAGGCGTTCGATCTGGTCTGGCTCACGTAAGGCTCCGGCGTTGGCATTGGAAACGGCAGCCCCGAAGATACGTCGTTCGAAGCCGGTTACGGCCGACAGTAGACCCCGTGCGCGCCGGGGAGGCGTGTCGGAGGTCATGGTATCGACGCAAACGTTTGATGTTTGGGCCGGCTGGAGCGCGTGGAAATGAACGATGAGGCACTCGAGTTGGTGTAAACGCGGATTTTCCCGTAAGATTCGCCTGTTCAGCGCACGGCTGCCTGCCCGCAAGGGTCACGTTTCCCAGGTATGCCCTCGCACGGGTTGGCCAATCGGCCAAGACCCCCCGCCCAAAGGCGTGGTCCGGTGCGAATATCCCGCACGTCTTTCGTCGCGCCGACACGGCCCGGAGCATCCGGTGCCGTCACAACAATGCTCGCAGCGCGGTTACAGGGAACGCTCCGGGTCTTTACCGCATTTGTGTGCGGTTTTTTATTCGGAGCTACAACATGTCTTTTGAAAACCTCGGCCTTGCGCCTGCATTGCTGCGCGCGCTTGCCGAACAGGGCTACACCAGCCCGACCCCGATCCAGGTCCAGGCCATCCCGCTGATCATGGCCGGCAACGACCTGCTCGGCGGTGCCCAGACCGGTACCGGCAAGACCGCCGCGTTTGGCCTGCCGCTGCTCAACCGCCTGTCCAAGCAGACCGGCCCCAACGGTTCGCGCAAGCCGCGCGCCCTGATCCTGGTGCCGACCCGCGAGCTGGCCGTGCAGGTCAACGACAGCCTGCGCAGCTATGCCAAGCACTTGCGGATGAATTTCTGCACGATCTTCGGTGGCGCCGGCATGGGCCCGCAGGTGGAAAACCTGCGCCGCGGCGTCGACGTGATCGTGGCCACTCCGGGCCGCCTGATCGACCACATCGAGCGCGGCACCGTGAAGCTTGACGAGATCGAGGTGTTGGTGCTGGATGAAGCCGACCGCATGCTCGACATGGGGTTCCTGCCGGCGATCAAGCGCATCCTCGGCCGCGTGCCGGCCGAGCGCCAGACGCTGCTGTTCTCGGCCACCTTCGAGGCCCAGCTCAAGCAGCTTGCGCTGCAGTTCATGCGTGACCCCAAGCAGGTCCAGGTCGCCACCAACAACGCGATCGCGCAGACCATCAGCCACATCGCCCATCCGGTTGATTCGGGCCGCAAGCGCGACCTGCTGATCGACATCATCGCCAAGCGCCCGGGTGACCAGGTGCTGGTGGTCGGTCGGACCAAGCACGGCTGCAACCGTCTCGCCGAGCAGCTTGAGGCCGCCGGCCTGCGCTCGGTCGCCATCCACGGCAACAAGAGCCAGGCGCAGCGCAAGAAAGCCCTGCGCGACTTCAAGGGCAACCGTGCCCGCGTGCTGGTGGCGACCGACGTTGCTGCCCGCGGCCTGGATATCCCCGACCTGCCGCTGGTGATCAACTTCGACCTGCCGATGGTGGCCGAGGACTACGTGCACCGGATCGGCCGTACCGGCCGCAACGGTTCCACCGGTGAGGCGCTGTCGCTGGTCTCGCACGACGAGGGTGGCCTGTTGCGCCAGATCCAGCACGTGCTGAAGAAGGACGTGGAGATGGTGGTCGTGCCGGGTTACGAGCCCAGCCGTCCGATCCGCCTGGACGTGGCGATTCCGAACCCGCGCAACAACGCCGGCGCCGGTCGTCCGCCCCGCAACAGCAGCCCGCGCGCCGCACGTCCGCACGGCCAGGCTGCGCCGCGTCACGCGCACGCCGGTGGCCCGCGTCAGCGTTCGGCGGGTCCGGGTGCCCGTGGCGGTCGCGGTTCGTTCCGCGATGGTTCCACCGCCTGAACCAGGGCGTGTAACGGCGCATCGACCGGATGATTCCGGCCGACGCGCCCCAGTTTCAGCAAACGACCTGGATAACCTCCGGGTCGTTTGCTTTTCGCGGGTCTGGTTTTCCGTCCCAACGATATCCGCGCCCGGTTTGACGTCCCCGTTCCGTCCGCCTTCGCGCGTTATCCGCGTTCATATCCCGTAGGAAGGTTCAAAGTGGCCTGTGGCGATCCTCGCCCGGAGTCCGCTGAACCCGCTTCGCGCCGCAGGTATGACATGGGTGTCAAGGGAAACAGGGTCGCTGGCCACCGTGACGATGTCCAGACGACGTCAGGATTTCGCGAGCGAGCGGTTGCTGCGGGTGAACGTGCATGAGCGCGGGCTCGGCCGCAGCGGTGAAGTGCCTGCCGGTGACGGTCCTGGATCCGGTCCTGGCCGCGGAGATCGACCGTCTGGCATTCAACGCGGCCGAGCCCAATCCGTTCTATGAGAGCTGGTACCTGCGGCTCACGCTCGAGTTCCTGGACACCGAACCCTTGCTGCTGGCCTTGGTCCGCAGCCAGTCGGGGCAGTTGATATGCGTCTTGCCACTGACGCCGCGGGCGCGCTTCAAGCGGCTGCCCCTGCGCAACCTGCGCTCGTGGACGCATGACTACACGTTCCTGGCGGCGCCACTGGTCCACCGCGACCACGTAGCAGAGGCCATCGAAGGCCTGTTGGACTGGTGCGCCAGTCGGCGGGCGCCAAGCGGCATCCTCGAGCTGGTCAACATCCGCATGGACGGACCCGTCGCCGCAGCACTGGAGGCGAGCCTGATCGCGCATCGCGCGCAACTGCTCGCGCGGCAGACACGCTGGACCCGCGCCATGTACCGCCTGGACACTCCGGACGACCCGGAACACATGTCCGCCAAGCAGCGCAGCACCTTGCGACGCAAGGAGCGCCGTCTGGGGGACGAGGGCGCGGTTGCCTACCGGATGATGGAGCCCGGCGACGACCCCATGCCGTGGATCGAACGGTTCCTTGAAGTGGAGGCCAGTGGCTGGAAAGGCCGTCAGGGAACGGCGATGGCGGCCAGCGGTCGTGATTTTTTCGTCGCCATCTGCCGTCAGGCCCATTCCCGCGCCCAGTTGCACATGCTCGCGCTGGAGTTGGACGGCAAGCCGATCGCGATGAAATGCAACTTCCTCGCCGGCTGCCAGGCGTTCACCTTCAAGATCGCCTACGACGAGGCATACGCGCGCTTTTCCCCGGGGATCCTGATCGAGCTGTTCCAGATGCGCCACCTGCGCGAGGTCCATCCGCAACTCAAGGCGGTCGATTCGTGCACCGTCGCCGACAACACGATGTTCCCGGGCCTGTGGTCGGACGAGTGCGTGCTGGGCGACTTTGCGATCCTGCGCAACAACACGTTCCATCGCATCCTGCTGGGCCACGGGGCGCGCCTGATGAAGGTTTTCATGAGATTGCGCGCGGTCCCGGCGCCGTGAGCGCTTTGCAGCAAGCCAGCGCGAGGAGCGCGGAGCCGCCCGAGTACGCGACGCAAGCCGGCGACGTTGTTCGCGACCGCGAGGAGATCCTTGCGGTCTGGCAGGACCACTTCGGTCCGCGCGACATCCAGGGGGCGAAGTTCGACCATTTCTATCGCGAGAACCGATACGGTCCGCCGATCCTCCAGCTGTTGCGGCATCTGCCGACCGGTGCGCTGGTCGGCGTCATTGGTGCCGGCCCCCGGCCTTTCCTGTGCAGGGGGCGCCCCATCCGCGCCGGCGTGGTCGCCCACTTCGCGGTGGATGAGAGGCACCGCTCGCTTGGGCCCGCATTGATGCTGCAGGAGAGTCTGATCGACGCCGCGCGCGGACGCTTCGACCTGTTGTACGGACTGCCCCGGCCAAGCGCCGTGGCGGTCAGCAAGCGGGCCGGGTTCCATGTCCTGGGGACACTGGTTCGGCACGCCAGGGTGCTGCGACACGGTGAGTACCTCCGGCGCCGAATGCCGGCCTTTCTGGCATCACCCTCGGGATTGCTGATCGACATGGGCAAGCGTCTGCGGACCGGGGCTGCCGACAGCCTGTTTTCGGAGCTGCAGTCGCAGTGGGTGAACGCCAGCGATGAGCGCATGGACGCACTCTGGCGCGAGGCGCTGCACACGCAGGCGTTGACCAGCGTGCGCGACCACGCGCTGCTGCGGTGGCGCTTCGATACGCCGCCGGCGGGGCGCGCGCATTACCTGCTGGTCTCCGGAAAGGACGGTCGGCTGCGCGCCTGGTTCGCCTGTGAGGAGGGCGAAGGGCAGGGCGGGCCGTTGACGGTAATGGACTACTGGTCCACCGACGCGATGATCGGCATCGGTCGGCCATTGATTCGCGCCCTGATTGCCGCGGCCGACAAACAGGGTTGCAGCGCGGTCCATCTGCTGTTGACCGCATCGGACCCGGCGATGGCCGGATGGCGGGCCGAGGGGTTCGTGCCCCGCAGCGAGCAGCCGTTGATTGGCCTGTGGCTCAACCCGCAGCGGATGCCGGAAGAGACCGCCCAGCTGCATGTCACTATGCTCGACCAGGACGGCTGAGCGTGCAGACTTTCGTGCGCAAGGTGATACGCCAGGTCCGGATTGACGGCGTGTTCGGGGTGGCAGCCAAGGTCCCCTTGTGGCTGCGCGGCATCCGGGAGGCGACGCTGGATCGCGAGTTGGGCATCGATACCACAGGCCAGGTCGATGTCGCCGATTCGGCAGCCGCGGGGCCGGATTGCGAGCACCGAAGCAATGCCGTCTTCTACGCGCCGCTGGCGTTTCCCAAGTTCCGCCGCCTGATCCGCGCCGCGCAGCCGTTCGATGCGGCCGGGTACACCTTCATCGATTACGGCGCCGGCAAGGGACGTGCGCTGGTGCTTGCCGCGCGCCTTGGTTTTCGACGCGTCGTGGGAATCGAGCTGTTTGCCTCGCTGCATGCCGATGGAGTGGCCAACATCACCGCCTTTGCCGCCCGCGACCCGACGGCCGGTTCAATCGAACTGCTGTGCATGGACGCGGCAGCCTATCGGCCACCACCCGGCAATCTGTTCTGCTATTTCTACAACCCCTTCGATGCGGTGGTGATGCGCAAGGTGCTCGCCGCTTTGCAGGCCGCGCATGAAGCCGCGCCGAGGCGGATCATCATTGCCTACTCCAATCCCGTCCACGCCGCGGTCTTTGACCGCGCCGGATTCCTGCGGCTTCACCACCGTGAGGAAGGGCTGCGGATCTACTCCAATGACGGGCCCTAGGCCCGCGTTCCCACCCGCTTCGCAGCTTGCTTACCGGCTCGCCGCAATCCAGCGGTCGATCTTGCCTTCCAGCACATCCAGCGGAACCGAGCCGTCCTTCAGCACCTCCGCGTGGAACTGGCGGATGTCGAACTTCTCGCCCAGTGCCTCCTCGGCGCGCTTGCGCAGTTCCAGGATCTTCAGCTCACCGATCTTGTAGGCCAGCGCCTGCCCCGGGATTGCCATGTAGCGTTCGGCTTCCGCCACGGCCTGGGTCCGGCTTTCGGCCGAGTTGTCGAGCATGTAGTCGATCACCTGCTCGCGCGTCCAGCCCTTGCTGTGCAGGCCCGTGTCCACCACCAGCCGGATCGCGCGCCACAGCTCATTCTGCAGGTAGCCGAAGTGGCTGTAGGGGTCCTCGTAGACGCCCAGCTCCTTGCCCAACGACTCCGCATACAGCCCCCAACCCTCGATGTAGGCGGTCTGCCCACCAAAGCGCCGGAACGCTGGCAGGCCGGTCAGCTCCTGCTGCAACGCGAGCTGGAAATGGTGGCCGGGAATCGCCTCGTGCAGGAACAGGTCCTCCGCGTCCCAGGTCTTGCGCGTCGGCAGGTCGTAGGTATTGACGTAGAAGACGCCCGGACGGGTGCCGTCTTCGCTGGGCGTCATGTAGGAACCACCGGCCGCGGACTGGGCGCGGAAGGCCTCCACCGGGCGGATCTCGAACGGCGCCTTGGGCACCAGTGAGAACAGCTCGGGGACCTTCGCGTTCACCTTCGCCTCCAGGCCGCGATAGAACTCCAGCAGCTTGTCCTCGCTGGCAAACTCGAAACGCGGATCGGTCTGCATGAAGACGAAGAATTCCTCCAGCGTGCCCTTGAAGCCGACTTCGTCCATGACCTCGTGCATGCGCCCGTGGATGCGAGCCACCTCGTCCAGGCCGATCTGGTGAATCTGCGCGGGCGAGAGATCGGTGGTGGTCGTCTGGTGTACCCGGAAGGCATACCAGTCCTGACCGTTCGGCAACTCGGCCATGCCGGCGGAGTTGCGGGTATGCGGCAGGTAATCGTTGGCGATGTAGTCACGCAGGTGGCTGTAGGAGGGCATCAGCACGGTCGAGATCAACTGGGCATACTCGTCCTCGATGCGCTTGCGGTCGGCCTCGGAAAAGCTCTCCGGCATGTCCGCCAACGGCTTCCAGAACAGCGTCTGTTGCGGGTCTTCCTTGATCAGCGCATCCAGCTGCGGCAACACTTTTTCCATCAGCGCGCGCGGCTGCACGACCCCGGCCTGGATGCCTTCGCCCATGTTGGCGATCGCCTGGTTGAACAGAACCGGGATATTGCTCGCCCGTTCGCGCCAGTTGTCGTAATCCTGCACCGTCTTGAAGGGCTGCGCGCCCGTGCCGGAGCCCAGCTGCACGAAGGTGGATGCGATGTTGTAGAACTGGTTGACCGGCTGCATCCAGGCGGGGAACTTCTGGCTCGCGAGCTCGTCGCGGGCATCTTCGACAAAGATCTGCCAGCTCAACAGGTCCTGGCCTTCCAGGCCGTCAGGACCGAGGGACTCGATCTTTTCCAGCCAGTCGGCGGTGAACGCGCGGCTGGTGTCGCGGTATTCGCGCGAGAGGAAGTTCGGCAGCTGGTCGTTGTATCGGGCATCGCCCTGGTAGGTCGCGGCCAGCGGGTTGTGCTTGAGCATTTCCTCCCAGTACTGGGCATACAGGCGGTCCAGGTGCGCGGCCTTGTCGCTGACCGCCCCGCTACTCGCGGCGGGGCTCGTTTGCGGGGTGCTAGGGCCGGCACTCGGCGAGCAGCCGGCCATGATCGCGGCGAGCGCAATGGCCAGCACGGTTTGATGGGCGCATGGGCGCATGTCGGGATCTCCAGGCAGTGGTGTCAGGATGAGCTGGCGGCCGAATCGGCAGGCGTCGGTGTCGGCTTCGGGGTCGCCTCGGCCGGCGCAGAGAAAGGAATGTTGTCCGGGGAAATCGCGCCGCCGGAGATGATGAAACCCATCGCCTGGTCGACGGTCCAGTCGGTCGGAGTCAGCTTTTCGATCGGAACGATCTCCAGATAGCCGGAGGTCGGGTTGGGCGTGGTCGGCACATACACCGCGGCCAGCTCACGGCCGGTGCCTTCCTCGCGCAGCACCCGGGTCACGAATCCGACCGACTTCATCTGGTCGTGCGGGAAATCGATCAGGACCACGCGCTGGGTGCCACCGGGCTTGGTCTGCAGGATGTTCAGCAGCTGCCGCGCGCTGCCGTAGATGGTGTTGGCGAAAGGCACGCGCCCGATCAGGGTCTCGACCCAGCGAAGCAATTGCTGGCCGAAGACCCGATGCGACATGGTGCCGGTGAAGAGGATCAGCAGCAAGGTTGCCGCCAGCGCCAGCAGTGTCTGCACCCAGGAGTCGGCCAGCCAGCCCAGCGCCTGCGGGTCCATGCTGGCAATGCGCTCCAGTATCGGGCCGGTGATCGGTCGGCTGATGTCCGACAGCAGAGAAAATACAAACCTGACCACGATCAGGGTCAACCAGAGGGGCAGCAGGGTCAGCAGGCCGGTGAGGAACAGTCGTTGCAGGGTGGGGGTGCGCATGCGGCGATTGTAGACGTCGCGCTCCGCGTTGAGATGGGGCTCGGCCGGTCCCGCGCGGATACCCACTCAGGATTCGCGCAGGAGGCGGAAGCCCACGTCGTCGTAACCGCGCCCCGCATCAAGCAGACGCTTGCTTTCCTGCTTGCGCCAGGATTCGCCGAGTACGGCGCGTTCCTCGCACCCGTCGCCGCAATCGAGCTGCCAAAGCGAGATTTCGCGACCGCTGATCTGTGGAGCGATGGAACGTGATTCCGCGACCGTCGGCAGGCGGTAGCTGTGACCGGTCTGCTGCTGCAGCCACTGGCCGTAGGCCTGCGCATCGGCCAGGGAGACGCACAGCACCGGTTCGGCGCCACCCTGGTCAAATCCCGGCGCCCGCCAGTCACGCGGCGCCAGGACACGCAGCAGGGACGAGCGTTCGCGGCACAGCGACGGTTTACGTGCCGTGGCCTCGACGAAAATGGCGTAGTCATCGCGGCTTACCGGCTTGGTTGCCAGCGCTGCAGTACCAGCGCGGGCGGCGCTGCGTGGCATTGAGCCGGTGGGCACTGCGGCTGCCCGCGTCTGCAACCTGCGAACCGTCGACGGCGCCAGTCCCATCGGCGCGGCCAACGCGGCGATTGCGGTGGCCGCTGAACTGTCCGAACGATCGGCTGCCTTGGCGATACGGTCCTCCAGAGTCTTTTCGATGGCCTCGCGCAGGCGCAGCTGGGGGGGTGACTCCAGGCGTGCGGTCTCGGAGCCGAGCAGCCGGATGCGATCTATCTGCCGGCCGGCCTGTTCGTCCCGCGCCTCGGCCAGATTGGCCAAGGCGGACTCACCCAGAGCTGTGGTCAGGGTGTCGACCAGCTCCACAACGGCAGGATCGTCCGGGTTACTCGCCCAGGCGGACATGACGGTGGAGAACGCATTGTCGTCATCCGGCGTGGTCAGCCGGTTCTGCGCAATCTGCTGCCTGGCCTTGTCCAGGGCGACCTGCAAAGGTGCTTCGGGCAATGGCTCCAACATCGCGGGAATGGGATCGTCGCGGGTCGCCTCCTCAACGAGTCGTTGCGCCTCCCGCTCAGCCTCCTCCACAGCCGCGTCCTTGCTACCCAGTTGCAGGGCCATCCCCAGGATGGCCACGATGCCAGCGACCACCCAGACGCGACCCGGGACACGGGATACAACGCGCACCAGGCGATCCCGCCCCAGCGTGGCGCGGGGCCAGCGGCCACGGCGCTCGACCTGGTCGAGCATGGCCGCCATCTGGCCGGTGTCGGCAAAACGCTGGGCTGGTTGCTTGGCGAGCGCCCGGTTCATGAAGCGCTGCCAATGGCGCAGGTGCGCGGGAAGTCTGGGGATTGGATTCTGCGCGTGCATCACCGCCATCGCCAGCGCGTCACCGGCCTCGTAGGGCAGGTGTCCGGTCAGCATCTCCCAGGCCAGCACGCCCAGGCTGTAGAGATCGGCGCGCCCGTCAACGTCCTCGCCGCGGGCCTGCTCCGGAGCCATGTAGGCGGTGCTGCCCACGGCCAGTCCGGTCGCCGTCACCCGCGGCCCGAACCCGCGCCGCAGGGCGATCCCGAAGTCGGCGAGCAAGGGCTGCTCGGTGTCACCGAACAGGACGTTTTCCGCCTTGACGTCGCGGTGGACCACGCCACGGCCGTGGGCGTATTCCAGCGCGGACAGCAATATCCGCACGGTGGCGATGATGCGGGCCTCGTCGGGCCTGCCGTCGTCGCGCAGGAAGCTGCGCTGGCCCAGATGGCCCCGCGCGAGATACGGCATCGTGTAGTAGGGCAGCCCGTCAGCGGTCCGGCCCAACTCGTGGATGCGCACCACGTGCGGATGCTCGAGTCGCGCGATGGTGCGGACCTCGTTCTCGAACCGGCGCCGGCTGACTTCGTCCGACAACGCCGTGCTTGCCATCACCTTGATCGCAACTTCGCGCGACGGTGCAATCTGCTCCGCCAGGTAGACGGTGGACATGCCGCCACGGTTGAGCACCCGGAGCAATCGATAGCCCCGGATTTCCGGCAGTGGATGCTCGTCGTCGATGTAATTCGCGTGTGTCATCGCGGCCCCCTGTCGCGAATCTGCGAGCATACCCCTGACCCGCGTTATCCGGACGTGTCCGCCTCGACACCGCTGCTGCGATCACGGTCACGCTTGCGTCGTACGTACAGCTGCTTGCGGACCCGGGCAACGACATCGCCGGAGGCGTCAATCACATCGGTCTCGAACCAGCGCAGGACCTTGGCACCGTCGGCGGTGCCCTGGCGTAATTTGTCCAGGACGTCCTCGTCCAGATCGAAGCTCGCGCGGACAGTGCCCCGGCCCGGTTTGACGAATTCGATCGCGCCCGCCTTGTCCCAGACGATGTAGTCGCGGCCCAGCGACTGCATGACGAGCAGCATCCAGAACGGGTCGGTCATCGAAAACAGGCTGCCGCCGAAGTGGGTGCGCACATAATTGCGGTTCCAGGGCCGCATGCGCAGCTCGACCCGCGCATGGCGGTAGTCCGCGTCCAGCCGGCTCACGTGGATGCCACTGAACAGGAACGGCGGCCAGAGATTGAGGACGTGGCGAAGGAGTCCGGCTTTCATGGGAGGGGCAGGTCAGCGTGGGGCGGCCAGCCTGCCATACGCGTACGTATATTCAAGCTGAGTGCCGCGAGCGGCCCGTGTCAGCGCTCGAGCAGCGGCAGCTTTCCGGTCCTGTCGTCCCACTCGGCCGCGTCGGCTGGTGGGTCCTTGCGCGTGGAGATGATCGGCCAGAGTGCGGCCAACTCCGCGTTGAGCGCGACATACACTTCCTGTCCACGCGGCACGTCGTCCTCCGGATAGATCGCGTTGACCGGGCATTCGGGCTCGCACAGGGTGCAGTCGATGCACTCTTCGGGATTGATGACCAGAAAGTTGGGACCTTCATGGAAGCAGTCGACCGGACACACCTCGACGCAATCGGTGTACTTGCACTTGATACAGCTCTCGGTGACGACGAAGGTCATGACGCGGTTTCCCGGATTTCAAAAAGACGGTGGAGACTCGCAGCGATTGTATCGGGCGCCGCCCCGACATCGGCGAATGTGACGCATCCAGGAAACGGCGACCAAAAAGAAAGCCCGCGCATCGCTGCGCGGGCTTTCGGTAGATGGTGCTCCCTACGAGATTCGAACTCGTGTTTTAGCCGTGAGAGGGCCACGTCCTAGGCCTCTAGACGAAGGGAGCAGATCCACGCCGTACTCTCACTGTTGCGTGGCCGCACAGTATAGAGACGGCCGATCCTCCCGGCAACTGGTATCCTGCGAAATTCCCAAAGCGGCGAAGCCCGCCTGATGCCTGAACAAAACCCATCTTCCAAGCCCGAACTGCGGATCATCCCGCGCGACCAGCACAACGTTTCCCGCAAGGACATCAGTCCCAATGCGCTGCGGGTGCTGTACCGGTTGCGCGACGGCGGCTTCTCCGCCTACCTGGTAGGAGGCGCCGTGCGCGACCTCCTGGCCGGACGCCAGCCCAAGGATTTCGACGTTGCCACCAGCGCGACGCCCGAGGAGGTCAAGCAGTTGTTCCGCAACTGCCGCCTGATCGGCCGCCGGTTCCGCCTGGCGCACGTGGTATTCGGCCGCGAGATCATCGAGGTGGCGACGTTTCGTGCCAATACCGACGATGGCAGCGGCGACCGCGAGCAGCACGAGGGCGGCAGGCTGTTGCGCGACAACGTCTACGGCACCATCGAGGACGATGCGGTCAGGCGCGACTTCACCGCCAACGCGCTGTACTACACGATTGAAGACTTCTCGGTGCGCGACTACACCGGCGGGTTCGAGGACGTGCAGAAGCGGTTGATGCGGCTGATTGGCGATCCGGAAACGCGCTACCGCGAGGATCCGGTGCGCATGCTGCGTGCGGTCCGGCTGGCGGCCAAACTCGGTTTCGAGATCGAACCGGCTACGGCGGAACCGATTCCGCGGCTGGCGTCGTTGCTCTCGGAAGCAGCTTCGGCACGCCTGTTCGAGGAATGCCTGAAGCTGTTCCTCTCAGGTCACGCGGTAAAGAGTTTTGAAGGTCTTGAGGCCCGCGGCCTGCTGCCGGCGCTGTTCCCGGATACCGCGGCGGCATTGAAGGCGAACCGCAGCGGCGCGTTGCGCAGCGTTGTGATCGATGGCTTGCGCGGAACCGATGAGCGTGTCGCCAATGACGAGCCGGTATCGCCGGCATTCCTGTTCGCCCTGCTGCTGTGGCCGGCTTACTGCCGCGCGTTGATAGCGTTGCAGGCGCAGGGTGTGCAGCCAATCGATGCGCAGCGCCGGGCCGCCGACCGCGTCACGGTGCGCCAGTTGTCCACCGTCGCCCTGCCGCGCCGGTTCTCCATCCCGATGCAGGAAATCTGGCTGTTGCAGTCGCGCTTTTCGCTGCGCCAGGGCAAGCGCGTGTCGCGGATGCTGGGCCATCCCCGGTTCCGTGCCGCGTTCGACTTCCTCAGCCTGCGCCTTGCCGCTTCCGATGAGCACGCCGAGGACGTCGAGTTCTGGCGCGAGCAGCAGGAGCGGGTCGGCATGGGTCCGGGCCAGCCCAGTCCGCGGCCGCGGGATGATGAGGACGCCGAGGTCGATCCACCGGCGCGACCGCGCCGGCGCAGCCGCCGGTCCACCGCAGCCGCCGGCGAATGACCGCAAGCGTTGTCTTCGTCGGTCTGGGCAGCAACCTGGGTGACAGCGCGGCCATCATGCACTCGGCCTTCGCGGCATTGGGCGGCCTGAAGGACACCAGTGTCCTCGCGACCTCCGCGTTGTATCGCACACCCGCGTGGGGTGTGACCGATCAGCCGGACTTCCTCAACGCTGTCGCGATGCTGCGCACCGAGCTGGCCCCGCAGGCGCTTCTTCGCGCACTGCTGGAGATCGAACGCGACGCAGGGCGGGTGCGCCTGGACGATGGCAGCAACCGCTGGGGACCGCGAACGCTCGATCTGGACCTGTTGCTGTACGGCGAGCGCGTCATCGACGAGCCCGGCCTGAGGGTGCCGCACCCGCACCTGCACGAGCGCGCGTTCGCCTTGCTGCCCCTGTTGGAAATCGCGCCCGACGCCACCATCCCCGGCATTGGACCGGCGGCCGATGCGTTGGCCGGGTTGGCCTGCGGGGACATCGAAGCGCTACCGTGTACAACCGCCGCACCCCCACGCGGCTGACTGCGAGCATTGAGCCATGTATACCTCCCCGTCATCTCCCGTTGAGCGCAAACCCTGGACCGTGCCGATGCTGCGCGCGGCCAAGGCGGACGGCCGGAAGATGGCCATGTTGACCTGCTATGACGCAGGCTTCGCCCATGCGGTTGAGGCGGCCGGGATCGACCTGGTGCTGATCGGCGACTCGCTGGGGATGGTGGTCCAGGGTCACGGCAGCACCTTGCCGGTCACGGTGGACGACATCGCCTACCACACCGCTTGTGTCGCCCGTGGCCTGCAGACCGCGTTGCTGGTGGCCGACATGCCGTTCCAGTCGGATGCCTCGCCGACCCGCGCGCTGGATGCGGCCACCCGCTTCCTGCAGGCCGGCGCGGCGATGGTCAAGATTGAGGGCGCCGGGCCGAAGCTCGAGGTCATCCGCTATCTGGTCGAGCGTGAGATTCCGGTCTGCGCGCACCTGGGGCTGACCCCGCAGTCCGTCCTGCGCCTGGGCGGCTATCGCGTGCAAGGGCGCGACGGAGCGGCCGCCGCCAAGTTGCTGGACGACGCGCGCGCCGTCGCCGATGCAGGCGCGGAACTGCTGGTGCTGGAGTGCGTGCCAAGCGCGGTCGCCAGCACAATCAGCGCCGCGCTGGACATCCCCACCATCGGCATCGGCGCCGGTCCGCAGTGCGATGGTCAGGTGCTGGTGCTGCATGACATGCTCGGCCTTGCCGGCGGGCAACGTCGACCCAAGTTCGTCAAGGACTTCCTTGGCGAGGGTGGCTCGGTGGTCGGGGCCATGCAGGCCTTTGCTGCCGCGGTGCGGGAGGGCGACTTCCCCGGCCCGGAACACTCCTACGCCTGAGCCATCCATGCCGTTTTGTTTGCGGCCGAGAATTCGATGATCGAGACCATTTCCCAGCTTGCGTCGCTGCGTGAGCGTGTCCTTGCGTGGAAACAGGCAGGTCTGCGCGTGGGCTTCGTGCCGACGATGGGCAACCTGCATGCCGGCCATCAGTCCCTGGTCCGGCTCGCCCGCGAACACGCTGATCGAGTCGTCGCCAGTGTGTTTGTCAACCCGACCCAGTTCGGCCCGGGCGAGGATTACGAGCGCTACCCGCGCACGGTCGAAGCCGACCTCGCCGCGCTTGAGGAGGCGGGCGCCGACGCGATGTGGCTGCCCTCGGTGGAGACGATGTATCCGCACGGCATGCAGGGTGTGGTGGAAATTCGCGTACCAGGCGTGACCGGCGTCCTGGAGGAGGCCCACCGTCCCGGCCATTTCGACGGCGTCACCACGGTGGTGGCCCGGCTCTTCAACCAGGTGCAGGCGGAGGTCGCGGTTTTCGGGCGCAAGGATTACCAGCAACTGGCGGTGATCCGTTACATGGTCGGCGACCTGGCATTCCCCATCGAACTGGTTGCCGCGCCGATCATCCGTGAAGCGGATGGTCTGGCGATGAGCTCACGCAACCAGTATCTGTCGCCGGCGGACCGCCAGACGGCGACCGCGATCCATCGCGCTTTGCAAGGCGCGCGTGAGGCGGCAGTCGCCGGTACGCCATTGCGCACGGCGGAGCAGGATGCGGCGGCGCGACTGGCCTCGGCGGGATTTGCGGTTGACTACGTCGCGATCCGTCACCGGGACCTCAGCGCGACCGACTCCGACGCGTCCGGCCCGCTGGTGGCCCTGGCGGCGGCGCGCCTGGGAAGCACGCGGCTGATCGACAACATCGAGTTTGAGCGCTAGGTGTGTAAACCCAGCGCGGCGTTTTGTCGCCGCTCATGCTGCAGTGCGCCATCCCCTGATAAACTCGCACTTCCACATGCAGCTGCCGTTCGGTCGGAGTTTTTGAACCATGCAATTGAACCTGCTCAAGGCCAAGATCCACCGCGCCACCGTCACCCATGCCGAGCTGCATTACGAAGGCTCGTGCGCGATTGACGGCCGGCTTCTGGACATTTCCGGCATCCGCGAATACGAACAGATTCACATCTACAACATCAACAGCGGCCATCGCTTTGTGACCTACGCGATCCGGGCCGAGGAAGGCAGCGGAATCATCTCGGTCAACGGTGCCGCGGCGCATTGCGCCAAACCCGGCGACCTGGTGATTATCTGCGCCTATGCGCAGTTCGACGAAGCCCAGGCGGCGCAGTTCAAGCCGACGCTGGTGTACGTCGATGCCGATAACGCGATGACCCACACCAACGATTCGATCCCCGCGCAAGCGGCGTGATCCCTCCGGCCCGGTCGCGTTATGCGCCGGGATGGCGGGGCACCGGGAGCGAGTGCCATTGGGTGCGAATGTCCCCCCGGCACCGATACAGCCGGTGCCTCCTCCTTTATTTCGCCCCAACGGCATTCGCTCCCGTTGTTGCAGCGCGCGGTGGTTGTAGAAGCGTAAACCCGCAGGCTCGCTGCCTGCGTACGCGTGCGATCTTGCAGCGGTACCCGTAGACCTTCGGGGCGAAATAAAGGAGGAGGTGCCCGCCGGAGGAGGGCGCCGGGGGACATTCGCCCGGAAGGTCTGCGGGTACCGCGCTCGTTCACCTCAGTCGCCGCGCTCGCGATGGCGCTGCAATGCCCACGTCACGTGTTCGCGCACGAGGTCGTCATCGATGTCCTGACGTGACTCCAGTGCCGTCAGCACTTGTGCGGTTGTAGGTGCGTTACCCAGTGCGACCGCGATGTTGCGCAGCCACCGGCGATACCCGCTGCGGCGGATGGCCGAGCCCTCGGTTCGTTCCAGGAACTCCGCCTCAGTCCACGCGAACAGGTCCGCCAGGCTGGCCTCGTCGAGGTTGTTGCGGGCGCGGAAGTCCGGCTCGTCGCTGCGCTTGGCGAATTTGTTCCAAGGGCACACCAGCTGGCAGTCGTCGCAGCCGAAGATCCGGTTGCCGATCGGCTCGCGGAACTCCAGCGGGATCGGCCCGTCGTTCTCGATGGTGAGGTAGGAAATGCAGCGTCGCGCGTCGAGCCGGTAGGGCGCGGTGATCGCCTGCGTGGGGCACACATCGATGCAGCGCGAGCAGGTGCCGCAGTGGGATGTGGCCGGCTCGTCGACGGGCAGCGGCAGGTCCAGATAGATCTCGCCGAGGAAGAACCACGAACCGCCGTCGCGGTCGATCAGGCAGGTGTGTTTGCCGATCCAGCCCAGCCCGGCATTGCGGGCCAGCGCGCGCTCCAACACCGGGGCGGAATCCACGAAGACGCGGTGGCCGAACGGCCCGACCAGTTCGGCGACGCGGTCGGCGAGGCGCTGCAGGCGCTGCCGCATCAGCTTGTGGTAGTCGCGGCCCAGTGCATAGCGGGCAACATACGCGCGCTCGCCGTGCCCCAGGGTCTGCCACGCCTCCGTGTCGTCGCGGCGCCCGTAGTCCAGGCCCACGGAGACCACGCGCAAGGTCCCGGGAACCAGCTCGGCCGGGCGCGAGCGCTTCTCGCCGTGACGGGCCATCCATTCCATCGACCCGTACAGGCCCTTTTCCAGCCAGTCGCGAAGATGCCCCTCATCCTCGCCCAGCTCGATGCCGCTGATGCCGCAGCGCTGGAACCCGAATTCCGCGGCCAGCTCACGGATGCGCAGCGCGAGCAAGGCCGGGTCCTCGTCAGGGCGGGGGTCGGGCATCTGCGTCACGCTGAGGGATTCCGGGGAGGGGCGGGAGGGAAGGTTCACGGTACTGTAAGTATAGAATCGCGGCATGTCTCCTGCCGTCCTCCATGCCAGCGATGCCTAGCGGGAAATCGAGCAGCGCGCTGCCGTCCGGTTCGGTGATCCGTTCGAGTTGATGCGCCGTGCCGGTCGCGCCGCCTGGCATGCGGTCATGGAGCACTGGTCGCAAGCGCAGTCGATCCTGATCGTTTGCGGTCCGGGCAACAACGGCGGCGACGGCTACGTGCTGGCGACGCTGGCGCGGGCGTCCGGTCGCCGGGTGCACGTGTGTTGCCTCCCCGACCATGAACCGCGAACTGCCGAGTGCCGCCGGGCCAGGCAGGAATATGTCGATGCAGGCGGTGAGCTGGTCGGCGCAGAAGCAACGCTGTCGGCCGCAGACGTGGTGGTGGACGCGCTGTTCGGCATCGGCCTGACGCGAGCACTGGAGGGGCCGGTCGCGGCGCTGGTCGAGCGGATCAACGGTCTTTCTGCCCCGGTCATGGCGCTTGATGTTCCCAGCGGCGTGGTCGCAGACACAGGAGCGGTGGGATCGGTGGCAGTGGTGGCCGACCTCACCCTGGAATTCATCGCCGCCAAGGCCGGTTTGCGCACCGGCGCTGCCCGCGACTTCACCGGCCGGCTGCAGGTCGCCGAGTTGGGGCTGGAGCAAACGGACCTGCGCTCGACACTGGCCGGCGTGGCGTGGCTGAGGGCGCCGGACCTGGCGCACTGGCTGCAGCCGCGTCGGCGTGACAGCCACAAGGGTCGCAACGGTCGACTGCTTTGCATTGGCGGGGACCACGGCCCCGGTGGCGCCATCATGCTCGCGGCCGAAGCTGCGTTG
>NZ_JXSS01000113.1 GCF_000855665.1 Lysobacter sp. A03 | reverse complement strand
CCCCCGGATGGCTTGGCGACGCGCCGTTTCGGCGGCTGTGCTGCACGCCAACGGCGAGGGCCATCCGCTGCCGATCCATGACGCGACGCTGCTGGCCAATGTCGATGTTATCGACGGCAGCGACTATGCAGCCCTCGGCGATGCGGGCCGCGATTGTCTGATCGAACTGATGGAAGCCGGCCACTACCACCTGGTGACGGAGGAAGATGACGAATGAGCGAGACCGCATCCGGTTTTCATGTTGAGAGGATCGAGTACGAGTCCGGCCTGCCCGCGTTGCGTGCCGTCCGCGAAGTGGTTTTCGTGCAGGAACAAGGCGTCCCCCTCGAGCTGGAGTGGGACGAGCTGGATCCCGCGTCCCACCATGTCATTGCCCGCGATTCGGCCGGTACGCCCATTGCTACGGCGCGGCTGACACCGGAGCGGCACATCGGGCGTATGGCGGTACTTTCGCCATGGCGCGGCCGCGGTGTCGGCGACGCCATGCTGCGAACGCTGCTCGAACTCGCCGGGGACCTGGACTGGGACAAACTCTCGCTGCACGCACAGGTGCATGCCATCCCCTTCTACGCACGCCACGGCTTCCTGCCTACCGGCCCGCGATTTGAAGAGGCCGGCATCGATCACCAGATGATGACGCTGCACCTTTGCGCCTCCAATCCCGTCGGCGACCGGGCGGGCGCGATCGCGGCCACCTTGGGTGTCATCGCCACGGCGCGCAGGCAGCTCCTCATCTACAGCCCGGAACTGGACCCGGGTGTGCTGGACGCACCGGAGATCATCACCGCCCTGCGGGGCTTCGCCATCGACAAGGGCGAGATCCGGATCCTGTTGCACGACCCCGCCGCACCGCAGCGCGACCAGAGTCCGCTCATCGGCCTGCACCAGCGGCTGCCCAGCACCATCGCGTTTCGCGCCGTGGAGGAGCCGTTCGACCGCTCCTATGCTTCGGCCTACACCTGCAACGACGGCGGGGGCTACTACTTTCGTCCCATGGCCTCGCGCCTCGAAGGCGATACCCGGCTGGATGATCGCTCCCGCGCCCGCCACCTGCTCAACCTGTTCAGCCCCGTCTGGGAACGCGCCCGGCCCTGCAGCGAATACCGGGCACTGGGCATTTAAGCCCTCCGGCGAACCTGAACAGGGCTGAACCCCCAACCACGGCGCCTCCACGATATTGCCCAGTGAGCCGGTTCGGCACCCGCCCGCGACACCCCAAGAGGCTATAATTCAAACACTCGCGTGCCTGAACCGGCATTTCGCCCCGCCGGCACACCCACTCCCCCTATTCGAGTTTAGCGACGCCACCGTGGCCAATCTCCTGAAGCAGTTCTCGCAGTCATCGCAGCTGGGTTCCAGCGGCGCCTACATCGAAGACCTGTACGAGCAGTACCTGGTCTCCCCCGAAAGTGTCGGGGTCGAATGGAAAACCTATTTCGACGGTTTCCACGGTCGGGAGGCGGGCGATGTACCGCACTCGGCCGTCATCGACACCATCATTGAAGCGGCGCGCCACGCAGGCAAATCCGCACACGGCGCCGCCGATGAGCGCGAGCGCTTCGTCGGCAAGTTGATCACCGCCTACCGCTCACGCGGCCACCTGGGCGCGGACATCGACCCGCTGGGCTTCCTGGAAGCGCCCCCGGCGCCGGACCTGGAGCTGGAGTTCCACGGCCTGTCCAAGTCGGACCTCGGCGACGAGTTCAGCACCGGCGGTGTCGCCGGCATGGACCGGATGAACCTGGGCAAGCTCTTCGACCTGCTCAAGGCCACCTACACCGGTCCCATCGGTGCCGAGTTCATGCACATCGCCGACGCCCCGCAGCGGCGCTGGCTCTACGAGCGCCTCGAAAAGGCCGGCGGCAAGTACGGTCGCAGCACCGACGACAAGCGCCGGATCCTCGAGCGCCTGACCGCGGCCGAGGGCCTTGAGCGCTACCTGCACACCCGCTACGTGGGCCAGAAGCGCTTCTCACTGGAAGGTGGAGATGCCCTGATCCCGCTGATGGACACCACCGTCCGTCGCGCCGGTCAGCAGGGCGCCAAGGATGTGGTCATCGGCATGGCCCACCGCGGCCGCCTCAACGTACTTGTGAACACCCTGGGCAAATCGCCGCGCACGCTGTTCGACGAGTTCGAGGGCAAGTTCGAGCACAACGAGCTGGCGCTGGCCGGCGACGTGAAATACCACATGGGCTTCAGCGCCGACGTGGCCACCCCGGGCGGCCCCGTGCACCTGGCGCTGGCGTTCAACCCGTCGCATCTGGAGATCGTGAATCCGGTTGTGGCCGGCTCGGTACGCTCGCGCCAGACCCGCCGCGGCGGCAAGGACACGCGCAACCAGGTGTTGCCGATCCTGATCCACGGTGATGCCGCGTTTGCCGGTCAGGGTGTGGTGATGGAGCTGTTCCAGATGTCCCAGGCGCGCGGTTTCCGCGTCGGCGGCACCGTCCACATCGTGGTCAACAACCAGGTCGGCTTCACCACCAGCGCCCGCGAGGACGCCCGCTCCACGCTGTACTGCACCGACGTGGCGAAAATGGTCGGTGCGCCGATCCTGCACGTCAACGGTGATGATCCGGAAGCCGTGGCGTTCTGCGCCGAGATCGCGCTGGACTTCCGCAACACTTTCGCCAAGGACGTGGTCATCGACCTGGTCTGCTACCGCCGCCATGGCCACAATGAGGCCGACGAGCCGGCGGCGACCCAGCCGCTGATGTACCAGACCATCCGCAAGCACAAGACCCCGCGCGAGCTGTACGCGGACCGGCTGATCGCCGAGGGCACGCTGAGCGCCGATGAAGCCAAGGCGATCGTCGATACCTACCGCGACAAGCTGGACGCGGGCGAGGTCACCACCGAAATGGTGGCGGTGAAGCCCGACGAGTTCACCGTGGACTGGAACAAGTTCCTCAAGGGCAAGCTGTCCGACGAGGTCGATACCCGCTTCGATGCTGGGGACCTGAAGGCACTCGCGAAGCAGATCAACACCGTGCCCGACGCGATCAAGCTGCATGCACGAGTGCAGAAGATCTACGAAGATCGCCGCAAGATGGCGGCTGGCGAGCAGAGCGGCGACTGGGGTTTCGCGGAAAACCTCGCCTACGCCACCCTCCTGTCGGAAGGCTACAAGTTGCGCCTGGTCGGCCAGGACTCCGGCCGCGGGACGTTCTTCCACCGCCACGCGATCCTGCACGAGCAGACGTCCGACGATTACTACCTGCCGCTGCAGGAACTGGTCAAGGACCCGATGGACGTCGAAATCATCGACTCGCTGCTGAGCGAGGAAGCGGTGATGGCGTTCGAGTACGGCCACGCCACGGCGGATCCGGACACGCTGGCGATCTGGGAAGCCCAGTTCGGCGACTTCGCCAACGGCGCGCAGGTCGTGATCGACCAGTTCCTGTCCTCCGGCGAGGCCAAATGGGGCCGTCTGTGCGGACTGGCGCTGTTCCTGCCGCACGGTTACGAAGGCCAGGGGCCGGAGCACAGCTCTGCGCGTCTTGAGCGCTTCCTGCAACTGTGCGCCCTGGACAACATGATGGTGTGCACGCCGACCACCCCGGCGCAGGCGTACCACATGATCCGCCGCCAGATGCATATCCAGACCCGTAAGCCGCTGGTGGTGATGACGCCCAAGTCGTTGCTGCGCCACAAGCTGGCCGTGTCCACCCTGGATGAGCTCGCCAACGGCAGCTTCCAGACCCTGATCCCCGATGCCAAGGCCGACCCGAAGAAGGTCAAGCGCGTCGTGGTGTGCGGCGGCAAGGTCTACTACGACCTGCTTGAGGACATGATCAAGCGTGAAGCCGATGATGTCGCCCTGATCCGGGTGGAGCAGCTGTATCCGTTCCCGCGCGAGGCGCTGCGCACCGAGTTGGAGCGCTACGCCTCGGTCCAGGACGTCGTATGGTGCCAGGAAGAGCCGCAAAATCAGGGCGCGTGGTACCAGATCCGCCACCACCTGAACTTCTGCGTCGCCTCGCGCCATGCCCTGCACTACGCCGGTCGCCCAAGCTCGCCGTCGCCCGCTGTCGGCCACATGTCCGATCATGTGATCGAGCAGGCCAAGCTGGTCGCCGATGCGCTGGTGAATCCGCTCCAGGGCGAGCCCGCCGACGAGTAGGTCCGGCCGTTCCGGCCCGGTTTGACCCGGGCCGGAACCGGATCCACCGAACACGCGACCAGCAACCGACTGCACAACCGATAGCCCCCCATTCGACCCACTCCACAGTTACCCAGGATATTTTCCCCATGAGCACCGAGATCAAAGTTCCGGTTCTGCCCGAATCCGTCTCCGACGCCACCATCGCCACCTGGCACAAGAAGCCCGGCGATGCCGTCAAGCGTGACGAGAACCTGGTCGACCTCGAAACCGACAAGGTCGTCCTGGAAGTTCCCTCGCCGGTGGATGGCGTGCTCAAGGAAATCAAGTTCGAAAGCGGTGACACCGTCACCAGCGAGCAGCTGCTGGCAATCGTCGAAGAAGGCGCGGCTGCAACCGAAGCCAAGCCGGAGAAATCCGACAAGGCCATCGATGCCAAGAACGACGCCGCCGCCAGCGACGTCGCCCAGCCGGTGCAGGCGAAGGCTGCCGCGAGCACCCCTGCCCCGTCCAAGGGCGGATCGGCCGAGCTGCCGCCCGGCGCGCGCTTCACCGCCCAGAAGGAAGGGATCGACCCGGCCAACGTGGAAGGCACCGGCCGTCGCGGCGCAGTGACCAAGGAAGACCTGGTCAACTACGCCCGCAATGCCGGCGTCGGCAGGGCCAGCGGCAACCGCCCGGAAGAGCGCGTGCCAATGACCCGCATGCGCCAGCGCATCGCCGAGCGCCTGATGGAGTCCAAGAACACCACCGCGATGCTGACCTCCTCCAACGAGGTCAACATGTCGGCGGTCATGGCCATGCGCAAGTCGCAGGGCGACGCGTTCCAGAAGGCCTACGGCATCAAGCTGGGCTTCATGAGCTTCTTCGTGAAGGCCTGCGCCAATGCGCTGCAGCGCTACCCGGCCGTAAACGCCTCGATCGACGACAAGGACGTGATCTACCACGGCTATGCCGATATCTCGATCGCGGTGTCCACCGAGCGGGGCCTGGTCACGCCGGTCCTGCGCAACGCGGAGTCGATGAGCTTTGCCGAGGCCGAGCAGGCGATCAACGATTACGCGCTCGCCGCGCGCGAGGGTGGCCTGAAGCTGGAAGACCTGCAGGGCGGCACCTTCACCATCACCAACGGCGGCACCTTCGGCTCGCTGTTCTCCACCCCGATCATCAACCCGCCGCAGAGCGCGATCCTGGGCATGCACACCATCAAGGAGCGCGCGATTGTCGAGGACGGCAAGGTGGTGGCCGCGCCGATGATGTACATCGCGCTGAGCTACGACCACCGCATCATCGACGGCAAGGACGCGGTGCTGTTCCTGGTCGACATCAAGAACCAGCTCGAGAACCCGCACCGCATGCTGCTGGGCATGTGATCCCACGGGACCACTCCCACCCGGAGCCCCGCGCCGACGCGCCGGGGCCTTCCGCACCAAGCCAAGGATCTTTTTGAGATGAGCGAACAACAGAACTTCGATGTCGTCGTGATCGGCGGCGGTCCCGGCGGTTACGTCGCCGCCATCCGCGCCGCGCAGCTCGGCCTGAAGGTCGCCTGCGTCGACGCGGGGCTGGGCAAGGACGACAAGCCGGCCCTGGGCGGCACCTGCCTGCGCGTGGGCTGCATCCCGTCCAAGGCCCTGCTGGACAGCTCGCGCCAGTTCCACAACCTGCTGCACGGTTTCGCCGACCACGGCATCTCGGCCGAGAAGCCGAAGATGGATGTGGGCGTGATGGTCGGCCGCAAGGACAAGATCGTCAGCCAGTTCACCGGCGGCATCACCATGCTGTTCAAGGCCAACAAGGTGACGCCGTTCTACGGTTTCGGCACCCTGCACAAGGACAACGTGGTCAAGGTCAAGCAGCACGACGGCAGCGAGGTGGAGCTGAAGGCGGCCAACGTCATCATCGCGACGGGGTCGGATTCCATCGAGCTGCCGTTCGCCAAATTCGACGGTGACCGCATCGTCGACAACGTCGGCGGTCTGGACTTCGACAAGGTGCCCAAGCGCCTCGGCGTCATCGGTGCCGGTGTGATCGGCCTTGAACTGGGCAGCGTGTGGAACCGCCTGGGCGCCGAAGTCACCATCCTGGAGGCGCTGCCGTCGTTCCTTGCCGCAGCCGATGCCGACATCAGCAAGGTGGCCGCGCGCGAATTCAAGAAGCAGGGCCTGGACATCAAGCTGGGCGCGAAGGTCAGCAAGGCCGAGGTCAAGAAGGATGGCGTGCACCTGACCTACGACGATGCAAAGGGCGAGCAGAGCCTGGTCGTGGACAAGCTGCTGGTAGCCGTTGGCCGCCGTGCCGCGACCGCCAAGCTGCTCGGCGAAGGCGTGGCCGTCAAGCTCAACGATCGTGGCCAGGTCGAGGTGGACGAGCATTGCCACACCGGCGTGGACGGCGTCTGGGCGATCGGTGACTGCGTGCGCGGCCCGATGCTCGCGCACAAGGCGTCAGAGGAAGGCGTTGCCGTGGCCGAGCTGATTGCAGGACTGCCCGGCCACGTCAACCTGGATACCGTGCCGTGGGCGATCTACACGGAGCCGGAGATTGCCTGGGTCGGCAAGACCGAAGCCCAGTGCAAGGAAGAGGACATCCCGGTCAAGACCGGCAGCTTCCCGTTTGCCGCCAATGGCCGCGCCGTGGCGATGAACGAGCCGGCCGGGCTGGTCAAGGTGATCGCGCATGCTGAAACCGATCGCGTGCTCGGCGTCCACCTCTGCGGTCCCAACGTGTCCGAGCTGGTCCACAGCGGCGTGATCACCATGGAGTTCCAGGGTGCCGCGGACGATCTGGCGCGCATCTGCTTCGCCCACCCGGCCCTGTCGGAAGTGGTCCACGAAGCCGCACTTGCCGTCGACAAGCGGGCCATCCACAAGGCGAACTGAGTCGCGGCGACTGGCGGCGAACACCACCGCCGGACATCGCATCTCCACAGACGGCGCACCCACGGTGCGCCGTTCTGGTTTCATCCATTCCATGTCAAGGCAACGCCCCATGCCCATGCAATCGGTCTGCGTTTATTGCGGCTCCCATTCCGGCTCCCGTCCGATCTACGCCGAGCGCGCCCGCCGCCTTGGCCAGCAACTGGCCGAAAACGGCATCAGTGTCATTTACGGCGGGGGCAACGTCGGCCTGATGGGCGTCATGGCCGACGCAGTGCTCGAGGCGGGTGGCGAGGTGATCGGCGTGATACCGGAGCAGCTGGTCAACTGGGAGGTCGCCCATCCCAGGCTGACCCGCCTGGAAGTCGTGCCGAGCATGCATCTGCGCAAGGCGCGCATGTTTGAGCTCTCCGATGGCTTCATTGCCCTGCCCGGCGGCTTCGGAACCCTGGACGAGATGTTCGAGATGCTGACTTGGCGCCAGTTGGGCATCGGCGACAAACCGTGTGCGTTTCTCGACGTGGAGGGCTTCTATGAGCCGTTGATCGTCATGATGGACCGGATGGTCGCCGAGAATTTCGTCAACGCCGGGCAGCGCCACGACCTGTGGCACGGCGAGGACATCGATACGATGCTGGAGTGGATGCACTCCTACCGCCCGGCGAACGCCGACAAGTGGCTGGAGGAGAAGCGTCGCAGCGTCCCACGCTGAGCTGTGTTCCAGTGCCACCGGCGTGTTCGGTAAACACGCGCCGACACCAGTTTCGAGAGGAAATCATGTCCAACGCCGTTCCAGAGCGCTTCAACGCCTTCCGCATCCACAACGACGACCAGGGATACCGCAGCGGCCTCGAGTCGGTGTCGTTGGACGATCTCGCACCGGGTGAGGTCGTGATCAAGGCTTCGTACTCGTCGGTCAACTACAAGGACGCCCTTGCCGGTACCGGCAAGGGCAAGATCCTGCGGCGCTTCCCGCTGGTCGGCGGCATCGACGTAGCAGGCCACGTGTTGGCTTCCACCGATCCCGCGTTCAAGGAAGGCGACCGGGTGCTTGCCACGGGTAGCGGCCTGAGCGAAACCCGCGATGGCGGCTACTCCGAGTTCACCCGCCTGGAGTCCAAATGGGCGATTCCGCTGCCTGCAGGGCTCGAGCTGCGCGAGAGCATGATCATCGGAACCGCGGGCTTCACCGCCGCCCTGGCGCTGTTTCGGATGGTGGAGAATCGCCAGAAGCCCGGCATGGGCCCACTCGCCGTCACCGGCGCCAGTGGCGGCGTAGGCTCGCTGGCGATCGACATCTTCACCCGCGCCGGGTTCGAGGTGCATGCGATCAGCGGCAAGCAGGATCAGCACGCCTACCTCAAGGGGCTTGGCGCCACTGAAGTGCTCGGCCGCGAGGCGCTGGCACCCGGCAGGGCGATGGAATCGGCGCGCTTCGGCGGCGGCCTGGACAATGTGGGCGGACCGATGCTCACCAGCCTGCTGGCCCAGTGCGCGCCCTACGGCAACGTTGCCAGCGCCGGTCTGGCCGCGTCCGCCGAGCTGGACGCGACCGTCATGCCCTTCATCATCCGCGGTGTCTCACTGCTCGGGGTTGCCTCGGCAGGCACCGCCCGCGACGTGCGCGAAGCAGTCTGGCAGCACCTGGCGAGTGACTGGAAGCCGGCGCACCTGGATACCATCTGCACCCGCGAGGCGGGCCTTGCGGAGCTTCCAGACGTGTTCGACAACATGCTGGCGGGCGGGTCGCTGGGCCGCACGCTGATCCGGATCTGAATCGTTTGGCGCTCCAGCCGGACGCCGCTACAATCCGGCAGTCACTTTGGGGAAAGACATGGCTCGCATTCTGATCGTCGACGACTCACCGTCGCAGTTGATGGGTATACAGCGCATCGTCGAGAAACTGGGGCACGAAACCCTGGTGGCGGAAGACGGCGCCGCAGGCGTCGAAGTGGCGCGCCGGGAATTGCCTGATCTGGTGTTGATGGATGTGGTGATGCCCAACCTCAATGGCTTCCAGGCCACCCGCTCGATCTGTCGCGACGCCACGACCAAGCATATCCCGGTGGTCCTGGTGACCACCAAGGATCAGGAAACCGACCGCGTCTGGGGAATGCGCCAAGGCGCGCGCGCCTACATCACCAAGCCCTTCAACGAAGCCGAGCTGGGCGAGGTGCTTGATCAGTTGCTGCCGGCCTGAGTGCAGCGGCGCCGGTTACTCCCGGCGCCAGTCCTTTCCAAAAGCCTCGCGCATCGCCACGTAGGCCGCCTCCTGCTCCTTGGTCTCCGGTCTGGGCGCAAGAACTTCCAACTCGACGATCTGATCACCGGTGCCTGCGGGTGCCGGAATGCCGCGACCGCGCAAACGCAGCTTCGCCCCGGCTTCGGATTGCTTCGGAATCTTCAACTCCACCGATCCACCGAGCGTCGGCACGCTGACCGTCGCGCCCAGCGCGGCTTCCCACGGGGCGATCGGGAGCACATGGATAACATTGCGTCCATCGACCTCGAACCGGGGATGGGCGGAGTACTCGATTTCCAGCAACAAGGCGCCGCCGTTGCCGCCCTGGCCGGCGAGGCGGATCACCTGCCCCGGCCCGATGCCCTTGGGAATCTTCACGTCCAGGGTCTTGCCGTGCACGCTGACCCGAACGGTATCGCCGGCGTACACCGTTTCCAGGGACACGGACAGTTTCGCCCGCGTATCGGGGCTACGCTGCGGCCCGCCACCGGCCCGCCCGCGCTGTGCCTGCGAGAACGGGTCGCCATGCCCGCCCTGGCCGCGCCTGAACAGCGTCTCGAAGAAGTCGCTGAAGCCGCCACCCGCGCCACCGCCGGCGAACACCTCTTCGAAATCCGGACCGCCGCGGCCGCCGTTGAAATCAAAGCCGCCCGGCGGAGCCCTGACCTCGTCGCCGGGGCGATAGCCGCGCGAACGCAACTGGTCGTACGCGGCCCGCTTCTGCGGGTCCCGCAACGCTTCATAGGCTTCGTTGACCGCCTTGAACTTCTCCTCGGCGTCCGATTCCTTGCTCACGTCGGGATGGTACTTGCGCGCCATGCGACGGTAGGCGGTCTTGATCTCCGCCTCGCCGGCCGTGGGCTCAACGCCGAGGGTGTCGTAGTAATCCTTGAAATGCATTCATTGCTCCAGTGCCTGCACCAGGACGGTGCAATGCAGGAATGGTTGCCGGGTCATGGCCAGCACGGCGGCACGCAACACAGGATATTCGCTGCGCTGCGCCGGGTCATGCCCTGCGGTGGATATGGTTCCGATAGGTGCCCGGTTCAAGCGCTGCTGCACCGCCTTTTTGCGGACATTGCACGTCGGATCACCCGGTACGCCCTTGACGTGATTTTTAGAAGCACGGGCCTAGACTGTTCCCTTCATTCAGGAGAACCGCATGAGCATCCAGGTAGGCGACCGCCTCCCCGACGTGGTATTGCAGCGTATCGGCGACGGTGTCGAGAGCGTCGACACCAGGACCCTGTTCGGTGACACCAATGTGGTGATCTTCGCCGTCCCGGGCGCATTCACTCCGACCTGCTCGGAAAGGCACCTGCCGGGGTTCATCGAGCATTACCAGCAATTCCATGACAAAGGCATCGAGGTAGCGTGCGTGGCCGTGAACGATCCTTTCGTGATGCAGGCCTGGGGGCAGAGCCAGAACGTTCCCGAAGGCCTGATGATGCTGTCCGACGGCAACGCCGACTTCGCCCGTGCGCTGGGCCTGGAGCTGGATGCGAGCGCCTACGGCATGGGCGTGCGGGCAAAGCGGTTTGCCATCTACGCCGAGCAGGGTGTGGTGAAACAGCTCAACGTGGAAGCGCCAGGCGAGTTCCGGGTGTCATCGGCCGAGCACGTCCTGTCGCAGATCGCCTGACTCAGATCCACGGAACCAGATCACCTGATCCCTTCCCCACCGTCCGGAGAACGACATGAGCAAGCAAGACGACTCCCACCACGGTTCCGACGCGGGCGCCTCCCCGTTTGCCACCGATCTGGCCACCATCCGCGAGCGCGCCCGCCAGCACATCGAGAAGGGCGCCATCACCGACAGCTATACGGCTGATCGCGAAGTCGTGATCCGCCTGTTGAACGAGGCGCTGGCGACCGAGCTGGTGTGCGTGCTGCGCTACAAGCGGCACTATTTCATGGCCAGCGGCCTGATGGCCGACTCGATCAAGGCCGAGTTCCTCGAGCATGCCCGCGAGGAAGAAGAACACGGCGACATGCTGGCCGAGCGCATCGTCCAGTTGGGTGGTGAGCCGGACTTCAACCCCGACATCCTCAGCAAGCGTGCCCACGCCGAGTACGTCGAAGGCACCGACCTGCGCGACATGGTGAAGGAGGACCTGGTGGCCGAGCGCATCGCGATCGACAGCTATCGCCAGATCATCAACTACATCGGCGACAAGGACACCACCACCAAGCGCATCCTGGAGTCGATCCTGGCCCAGGAGGAAGAGCACGCGGACGAGCTGTCGGACATGCTGGACGGCTGGACCGGTAGCTGATCATCAGACCAGCAGCCCCCGCGACAGCGCGGGTCGGTCAGCAGGACGCAGAAACGCCGCCCCATGGGGCGGCGTTCTGCTTTTCGGAATCCCGGCGGCGGGGACGATCAGGCCGGCGAATCGCCTGAAGGCTCGTCGGCCCCTGCTTCATCGACGGGATGCGTAAGAACGGTATCCGACACGATCCGATCCGATGCGATCGCCGCCAGCTCCGCATCCCCTTCCAGCTCGTCATCCAGCGACGCATCCAGGCGCTCCACCGCCTGCAGGGTCTCATCGGCTGCCAGGCGCATCAGGGTCACGCCCTGGGTATTGCGGCTGACTTGGGAGATCTCCGACGCGCGCGTGCGCACCAGAGTGCCACCGTCGGAAATCAGCAGGACCTCGTGGCTGTCGCTGAGCTGGATCGCGCCGACCAGCTGGCCATTGCGGTCGCTGGTCTTCAGCGCGATCACGCCCTGCGTCCCGCGTCCCTTGCAGGGGTATTCATCAAGCGGCGTGCGCTTGCCGAAACCACGCTCGCTGGCGGTCAGGATGTCGCCGTCACCATCGACCACGATCAGGCTGACGACCTTGCCGCCCGCACCCAGACGCATGCCACGCACGCCGCGGGCGGTACGGCCCATGGAGCGCACGGTCTCGCCGGAGAACCGGACCGCCTTGCCCTCGCTGGAGAACAGCATGATGTCGGAGTGGCCGTCGGAGAGTTCGACGCCGATCAGCGCATCGCCCTCATCCAGGTTGATGGCGATCTTGCCGCGCTGCAGGCGGTAGGCGTACTCGCTCAGCGGCGTCTTCTTGACCACGCCGTTGCGGGTCGCGAAGAACACGTGCCGGTCGCCGTCGTAGTCACGCACCGGCACCACGGCCTGGACCTGCTCGTCGGCTTCCAGCGGGATCCAGTTGATGATCGGACGACCGCGCGCGTTTGGACCGGCGTCCGGCAACTGGTACACCGGCAACCAGAACACCCGGCCGGCGCTGGTGAAGGTCAGCAGCGTGTCGTGGGTATTGACCAGCCACAGGCTGTCGATGAAGTCCTCGTCCTTGGTGGTCGCCGCATTGCGGCCGCGGCCACCGCGTTTCTGTGCGCGGTAGCTGCTGACCGGCTGGCGCTTGGCGTAACCGGAATGGGACAGGGTCACGACCACGTCTTCGGGCGCAATCAGGTCGAGGATGTCGAGGTCTTCCTCGCTCTCGCGGATCTCGCTGCGGCGCTCGTCGCCGAACTCGAGCTTGACGTTCTCCAGCTCCTCGCGGATCACGCTCAGCAGCACGTTCGGATCCTCGAGGATCTCGATCAGGCCGCGGATCGTGTCCAGCAGCAGCTTGTATTCCTCGGTCAGCTTTTCCTGCTCCAACCCGGTCAGGCGGTGCAGGCGCATTTCCAGGATCTGCTGGGCCTGGATCTCGGTCAGCTGGTAGAACTTGCTGTCATTGGCGCCGGTGACCAGGCCCACACCACGCGGCAGGTCTTCGGGCTGCGACGCCTCTGCGCCGGCCGCCGACAGCAACGCCCCTACCAATCCCGGCTCCCAGGTCTTGGCCAGCATGCGCTCGCGCGCTTCGTTGGGATTGGCCGAGGTCTTGATCAGCTCGATCATCTCGTCGATGTTGGCCAGCGCGACGGTCAGGCCTTCGAGCACATGGGCGCGGGCGCGGGCCTTGCGCAGGTCGAAGATGGTGCGGCGGGTGACCACCTCACGGCGGTGACGCACGAAGGCCTGCAGGATCTGCTTGAGGTTCAGCAACTGCGGGCGGCCATCGACCAGCGCCACCATATTGAAGCTGAAGGACGACTCCATCTGGGTCTGCTGATACAGGTTGTTCAGCACCACGTCGGCCGAGTCGCCGCGCTTGACCTCGATATAGATGCGCATGCCGTCCTTGTCGGACTCGTCGCGCAGCTCGCTGATGCCTTCGAGTTTCTTTTCCTTGACCAGCTCGGCGATCTTCTCGATCAGCTTCGCCTTGTTGACCTGGTAGGGAATCTCGCTGACGGCGATCGCCTCGCGGCCGTTGTCGGCCACCTCGATTTCCGCCCGCGCGCGCATGCGCACCCGGCCGCGCCCGGTGTGATACGCGTTGATGATGCCCGAGGTGCCATTGATGATGCCGGCCGTCGGGAAGTCCGGACCGGGCACGTGCACCATAAGCCCGTCCACGTCGATTTCCGGGTCGTCGATCAACGCGATCGTCGCGTCGATGATCTCGCCCAGGTTATGCGGCGGGATATTGGTTGCCATGCCGACCGCGATACCGGCCGAGCCGTTGATCAGGAGGTTCGGGATGCGCGTGGGCATCACCGTAGGCTCGAACTCCTTCTCGTCGTAGTTGGGCTGGAAGTCGACGGTTTCCTTCTCGATATCCGCCATCAACTCATGGGTGATCTTCGCCATGCGCGCTTCGGTGTAGCGCATGGCCGCGGCGGAATCGCCGTCGACCGAGCCGAAGTTGCCCTGGCCGTCCACCAGCATGTAGCGCAGCGAGAACGGCTGCGCCATGCGCACCAGCGTGTCGTAGACGGACTGGTCGCCGTGTGGATGGTATTTACCGATCACGTCACCGACGATTCGCGCCGACTTGAAGTACGGCTTGTTGGAATGGGCTCCCAACACGCTCATCGCGTACAACACACGCCTGTGCACAGGCTTGAGCCCGTCGCGGACGTCGGGAAGCGCGCGGCCGACGATCACGCTCATGGCGTAATCGAGGTAGCTGCGACGCATCTCGTCTTCGAGGTTTACCGGGATGATTTCCTTGGCAAGATCGGCCATCAGGTTTCCGTATTTGAGCTGAGGTGGTTTACCGCGGTGCGGGCGAACATGCGCCGGCGGACACACTGGAAACTGGCCGGCACAAGGGAGAATCCGATCCGCGGCAATACCGGGGGAAAAGACAGCGAATTATAGCACGAAAGGCCGCCTCATGCCCGGCTGTTTTTCCAGAGAAACAAGGACTTACGCGCTAAACGCGTCCCTCATCGCGGCCGCATCCGGCTGCATGATCACGCCACGCTCGGTCACGATCGCGTCGATCAATCCGTGCGGGGTGATATCGAAGACGGGATTCCAGGCAGCGATCCCGTCCGCTGCGGTGGGAACGCCGCCAAGATGGAACAGTTCGGCGGCATCGCGCTCTTCGATATCGATCCCGTCGCCGTCCGGCATCGCCATGTCCACGGTCGAAGAAGGCGCGGCCACCATGAACTTGACGCCGTGGTGGCGGGCGGCGATTGCCAACTGGTAGGTGCCGATCTTGTTTGCGGTGTCGCCATTGGCACAGATGCGGTCGGCGCCGACGATCACCCACTGCACCTGGCCGGTTTTCATCAGGTGTGCCGCAGCCGAATCGGCCACCAGCACGGGGGCGATTCCGTCCTGTTGCAGTTCCCAGGCGGTCAACCGCGCGCCCTGCAGCCATGGCCGCGTTTCCCCGGCGAACACGCGCGAGATGCGCTGCTGGGCGACCCCGGCGCGAATCACGCCCAGCGCCGTACCGAACCCCGCCGTCGCCAGCGAGCCGGTGTTGCAATGGGTCAGGACGCCGCTGCCCGGGCTGATCAACGCCGCCCCGAGGCTGCCCATGTGCCGGTTGGCCGCCAGGTCCTCGTCGGCAATGGCACGCGCTTCGCGTTCCAGCACGTGGTGCCAATCGCTGCCAGCGGATGCGAGCACGCGCCGCATGCGCGCCAGGGCCCAGGCCAGGTTGACTGCGGTCGGGCGGGCATCGTTGAGACGCGCGATCGCCGGATCCAGCGCGAGTGCCGCGGCCGCACCGTCATCCGCTTTGATCTCGCGAGCGGCCAGCACCAGACCCCAGGCGGCGGCGATGCCAATCGCCGGCGCACCGCGCACGGTCAGGGCGCGAATCGCCTCGAAGACGTCCTCGCCCGTGTCGCAGCGGACGTACTCGACGTGGAAAGGCAAGCGGCGCTGGTCGAGCAGTTCCAACGACTCACCGGTCCAGCGGATCGGGCGAATACGGTCGTATCGGTCAAAATCGAAGGTGTCGTTCATGGCGGCGGGGGTCCACAGGGTGCGCGCAATGGCATCACGCGCGGAAGAAATCGAAGGCGATCACATCGGCAATGCGGTCGGTGCGCAGCATGGCCATCATCAGGCGATCCATGCCAAGGGCAACGCCTGCGCAGTCAGGCAAACCGGCCTCCATGGCCGCCAGTAAACGCTGGTCGGTGGGAGGCACCGGGTCGGCGCGGGTTCGCCGGATGCGGCCGTCGCGCTGGAAGCGGGCGGCCTGCTCCGACGCATCCGTCAACTCGTGATAGCCGTTGGCCAGCTCCAGTCGCCCCAGGTAGAGCTCGAAGCGTTCCGCGACCGGGGGCGACCCGTCGCCATCATCGCGCACGCGCGCCAGCGCACATTGCGTGGCGGGGTAATCGTGCACGGCCAGCATGTGCTCATCGCTGAAGTCCGGTTGCAACCGATGGGTCATCAGCAGATCGAGCCAGTCATCCCGAACCAAACCGCGAGGGTCAAGGATCACGTCGCCCAGTGCGTTGCGCAACTCTTCCTCGCTGGCGGTCAGCGGATCAAGGCGAAGCCGGTCGAGGTAGAGGTCGCGATAACGCACCTGAACCAGTGGCACCCGGCGACCGATCAGGTCAAGCCCGAGATTGATGACCTCGGCGGTTTCCTGTGCGAGCCGGAGATGGTCCCAACCCACCCGATACCATTCCAGCATCGTGAACTCGGGATTGTGGCGGGCGCCGGCTTCGCCGTTGCGGAACACCCGCCCCAGCTCGTAGCAGTCACCAAAACCGGCGGCGAGCAAACGCTTGAGCGGGTATTCCGGCGAGGTGCGCAGCCAGCGGGCGCGGGGTCCGCCGTCGCGGCGGCCGCTGAAATCGGTGGTAAAGGAGGCAATGTTCGGCTCGGTATTTCCAGCCACCGACATCACCGGTGTTTCCACCTCCACCACTCCGCGCTCGGCGAAGAATCCGCGGATGCGCGCGTTGAGCGCCGCCCGCAACTTCAACGCGGAGAATTGCGCTTCCGGCCTCCAGTCCATCGGCCGATCGCCAGAGGAATGCGGCTGGGTCACTCGTGCTTGCCGAGGAACGCCAGCAGCTTTGCCTCGTCCCAGATCTCGATGCCCAACTCCTCGGCCTTGGCCAGCTTGGAACCGGCCGCCTCACCGGCGACCACGAACGCGGTCTTCTTCGATACGCTGCCCACCGACTTCGCGCCCAGCGCTTCCAGCCGCGCTTTCGCCTCGTCGCGCGTCATCGCTGCCAGCGTTCCCGTGAGCACGACGGTGCGCCCTTCGAGTGGGCCGGTACTGCTGTCGTCGACCTCGGGGATCAGTTTCTCCAACGCGACAATCGCCTCCCCGCAGCGGGTCAGCAGGCGCGCGTTTTGCTCATCCTCCAGCCAGGTCTCCAGCGCCGATGCGGTGTCGTTGGGCAGGCCTGCGGTGATGAAGCAGTGGGCTGGCGCGTCCAGCAGCGCGGTCGCGTCGGCAAAAACGCCGGCGAGTTGCTCGGCGCGGATGCGGGTGAGTTTCGGGATCTCCAGGTCCACCAACAGCTCGGCCAGTCCGAGCGAACCCCGCAATTGCGAGGAAGGTGGCCCGGCGTCACCAATCTCCACGCCGCCGGCCAGCAGATCATCAATGACTTTCTGGTTTCCCGGCTGGTCGAAGAACCGGCCAATCGAACGGGCCACCTCCGAACCGATGTCGGGCACCCGCTTGAACAGCGGCCACGGCAGGGTCCGGATGACCGCCAGGTCGCCAAACCACTCCGCCAGCGCCTTGGCGGTGCTCTCGCCCACGTGCTGGATGCCCAGGCCGAACAGGCAACGCGCCAGGGTCGTCCTGCGGCTGCTCTGGATGGCGTCGATCAGGTTCTCTGCCCAGCGGGTCGCCACCTTGCCCGCCTTGACCGTTTCCGGCGTCGTGCCATCGCGCTCGTCGCCGCGACGCTTCATCTCCAGCAGGTCGTCAAGGGTCAGCGTGTACAGGTCGGCCACGGAAGTGATGTAGCCGAAATCGACCAGGTCCTCGACATAGCGCTCGCCGAGCCCTTCAATGTCCATGGCCCGGCGCGAGGCGAAATGCTCGATCGCCTCCTTTCGCTGGGCGGGACAGATCAGCTCACCCGAGCAGCGCCAGACCACCCCGCCCTCCTCGCGCACGAGATCGGAGCCACATACCGGGCACACCGTCGGCATCACCCAGGGCTGCGCATCCGGCGCGCGCATGCCGGGCACCACGCGCACGATCTCCGGAATCACGTCGCCGGCCCGACGCACGATCACCGTGTCGCCGATGCGGACGTCCAGGCGGGCAATCTGGTCCGCGTTGTGCAGGGTCGCCCTGCTGACCTCGACGCCCGCGACCTGCACCGGCGTGAGCAGGGCCAGCGGTGTCGCCGCCCCGGTGCGACCGATATTGACCTCGATGGCCTCCAGCACCGTGGACTGCTCCTGGGCCGGGAACTTGTGCGCGAGCGCCCAGCGCGGCGCACGCGAGACAAAGCCCAGTTCCAGCTGCCCGGCGTAGTCGTCCAGCTTGTACACCACCCCGTCGATATCGAAGGCCAGGCGGTCGCGGCGCTCGCCGATATCGCGGTAGTACGCCAGAAGGCCGTCCAGGCCGGTGGCGACCCGGCTTTCAGCGCTGACCGGGAATCCCCACTCGCGCAATTGCCGCAGTGTCTCCGAATGCGTTGGCGGCAGCTCGCCGCCTTCCACCAGCCCCACGGCATAGGCGTAGAACGCCAGCGGGCGGCGCGCGGTGATGCGCGGGTCCAGCTGACGCAGGGATCCGGCGGCGCCGTTGCGTGGGTTGGCCAGCGGTTTGCCGGCTTCGGCGAGCATGCGCTCGTTGTAGCGGCGGAAGCCCGCCAGCGGCATGTAGACCTCGCCACGGACTTCCAGCACCTCCGGCCAACCCGTCCCCCGCAGCGCCAACGGGACAGCCTTGACGGTGCGAAGGTTGGCAGTGACGTCCTCGCCCGTGGCGCCGTCACCGCGGGTCGCGCCCTGGACGAATTGGCCATCCTCGTAGCGCAGGCTGATGGCGAGGCCGTCCAGCTTGGGTTCCACCGAAAAAACCGGCTCGCTGCGCTCCAGCCGTTGCTCGATGCGCCGAACGAAATCGGCCACCTCGTCCTCGCTGAACGCATTGCCCAGCGACAACATCGGAATGGCGTGGGTGACACTGGCGAAGGCCCCGGACGGCGGTGCACCGACGCGCTGGGTCGGTGAATCCGCGCTGGCAAGTTCCGGGTGGGCTGCTTCCAGCCCCTCGAGCTCGCGTAGCAGGCCGTCGTAGTCCACGTCCGGAATCGCCGCGTCGTCGAGAACGTAATAGCGGTAGCTGGCGTCATCGAGCTGACGGCGCAGCTCGGCCACGCGGGCGGCGGGATCGGGCGCGGACATCGGTGGCTGCTACCAGCGGCTGGGCTTGCTCAGCGGCGGTGCTTCACGCTCGCGGTCATAGGCGCGCAGCTCGTCGCGGATATGGCCGATGCGCTGGCGACCCAGGTTGTTGCGCTGCTCGTCCAGCAACAGGCCGCCAAGCAGTTCGGCCATCCTTTCCGCGGTCGGCAGCATGGCCTCCCACGCATCCAGCGCTGCAACCGGCGCCGGCAGGGTCAGGAAGAAGGCGATCGCCGGGGTTTCCAGCTCCTGGATGGTGCCCATCTCGAAGCTGCCCGGCTTGACGATATTGGCCACGCTGAACACCGGTCCACGCTCGGGCTGCTGCTCGATCAGGCGGTGGTAGACGTCCATGTGACCGTAGACGAGACCGGCCTTTTCCGCCGCCACGACGATATCCGGGCCGTGCAGTTTCTCGCCTGCGCGGGCGGCCAGATACACCGTCACGATCTTGTCGAACTCGTCGCTGACGCGCTTGCCGAGCTCGGTGCCGGCGGTGCCATCGAGACTGCGTTCGAACAGGTCCAGCTCGGCCTGCGCGGTTGGATCCTCGCCCGAGGCAGCCGTATCGGCTGCGGCCTCGTCCTCAAGCTGCTCGCCCAGGGTCGGCTCACGCCTGGACCCGCTGCCGTCCGCGGCACGTGCAACGCGGCGGCCTTGGCCAGGCTTGCGCGGCCGGCCAAAGAACAGGATCGCGCCGACCACAAACAGCCCGGCGATCAGGATTCCGATCCGCAACAGGGTTTCGTCCGACATCAGCTTTGCTACTCCGGTTTATTGCGTGGGTGGACGCCGGGAACGCCGTGGTGACACGACGATCCGACGCCCGCGATCAGGCGGCGCCCACCAGGCGGGTCGCCTCGGTGAGGTCAACGCTTACCAGCCGGCTGACACCCGGCTCGCGCATCGTGACGCCGGCCAGTTGCTGAGCGGCTTCCATCGTCGCCTTGTTGTGGCTCACAAACAGGAACTGTACCTGTTCACTCATCTCGCTGACCATCGCGGCGAGACGACCGACGTTGGCTTCATCCAGCGGTGCATCGACCTCGTCGAGCAGGCAGAACGGCGCCGGATTGAGCTGGAATATCGCGAATACGAGCGCGACCGCGGTCATCGCCTTCTCGCCGCCGGACAGCAGCGAGATGTTGGATACGCGCTTGCCCGGCGGGCGGGCCATGATCGCCACACCGGTGTCCAGCAGATCGTCGCCGGTTAGTTCCAGATACGCGTGGCCGCCGCCAAACAGGCGCGGATACAGGGCCTGGACGCCGGCGTTGACGCGGTCGAAAGTCTCCTTGAAGCGGCCGCGCGTTTCGCGGTCGATCTTGCGGATCGCATCTTCCAGCGTTTCCAGCGCTGTGCACAGGTCGGCGTCCTGGGCGTCGAGGTATTCCTTGCGCTGGCTGGCCTCGGCGTGCTCGGCGATGGCCGCGAGGTTGACCGGCTCCAGCCGGCGCAACTTGGCGTCCAGCTCCTGGACGGTGCGCTCCCATGCCGCAGGCTCCATGTCGTCGGTCAGGATGTTGACCACGTCGTCCAGCACGAAGCCGGCTTCGGTGATGGCCTCCACCAGCGATTCGGCCTTCAGCACCAGGGCCTGCTGCTCGAGCCGACGCTGTCCGATGCCTTCGCGCTGGGCGAGCGCCTGCTCGTCGCGCTGCTGGCGAACCTGCTCGAAGCGGCGAAGTTCCTGGTCGATGCCGTCCAGCGCGCTGCGGGCGGCGCTGAGCACCTCGCCCGCCTGCACCCGTCGCTCCAGCGCAACCTGGCGCTGCTGCTCCAGCTCATCCACCGGACTGGCGCCGTCGGTCAGCTGGCTGGATAGCTCGACCAGACGCGTGTCCAGCTGTCCGCGCTGACCGCTCATGCGCTGCAGTGCCTGGGTGAGCGAGGCGATCTGGGCGCGGTGCGACTCCAGCGTCAAGGCCAGCGCATGCGCGGCGTCGCGGGATTCGCGGGCCATGTTGCGGGCCTGATCGCGCGCCTCGCCGAGGCTGCGGCGTTCACTGTCCAGCGCCAGGCGGTCGTCTTCCAGCTCGGTCATGCGCATCACCGCCTCTTCCTGGCGGGTGCGGGCCTCGCGCGACTGCTCGGCGAGCAGCTGCGAGGATTCGGTCAGCTGCGCGACCTCGGCATCGATCCGCTCGATCCGGCTTCGCGCCGAGTCCAGGCGTCCCTGCTGGCTGTGCAGTCGGCCGGCCAACTCCGCGACGCTGCGATGGGCGACATGGAGCGCGCGCTGGGCTTCCTCGCGCTGCTGCTCGGCGGCCAGGGCCTGTTCGCGCAGGCGGGTCAGGCTGGATTCCAGCTCGTGCTCGCGCTCCTGCAGCGTCTCGACCTGGTTGCGCAGCGACTGGATCTCTTTCTCCCGCAGCAGCGCACCCTGTTTGACCGCGCCGGAGCGCAGCACGCGTACCCAGCCGTTGCCCAGACGCTCGCCACTGCGAGTGATCACCGACTCGCCATCGGCAAGGTTGGGCAGCAGTGCGCGCGCAGCGGACAGGTCAGCGGCGGCGTGCAGCGGCACCAACAGGCGCCGCACCGCGGCAGGCCCCTGCACCTTGCTGGCCAGCGACGTGGGCGCACAGTTGACCGGCGCCTCGGCCGATGCCACCAGCGCCAGACGGCCGTGTTCCAACTCACCGATCGCCTCCACCAGCGCCTCGGGCGCGTCCACCAGCGCGCCTTCGATGATCTGGCCAAGTGCGGTTTCGACCGCGTCTTCCCAGCCCTCATCCACCACCAGCGCCTCGCCGACCCGGACCGCGGAGTCCAGGCCGTGCGCCTTCAACCATTCCAGCGCGGCGCCGTCCTCCTGTCCCAGCGCCGCGTTCTGCAGCGTCTCCAGCGAGGACAACCGGCCACGTGCGGTCTGCGCCTGCTTGCGCACGTCGGCCAAGGCCGACTGTGCTTCGCGCTGCTGCTGTTGCAGGGTATCGACACTGCCCTTGCGCAACTCCAGTACGTCGCCAAGGCTGTCCAGGGAGACCTTGTGGGTCTCGTGTTGCTCTTCGAGCTCGGCGAACGCGTCGGCGAGCGTCGTCAGGTCCAGACCTTCGCGCTCGGACTGCAGGGCCTGCCGCCGGCGCTCGGCATCCATCGACTGGCGCTCGAGATGCTCGATCCGGGTGCGCTCGACCTCCGCCGACCGGGTCGCCTCCGATTGCGCGCGACTGTGCTCGTCCCAGCGCTGCTGCCACGACGACAGCGCCGCCTCGGCCGCGCGCAGCGCTTCCTGCCGGTCCAGGTCCTGCTCGCGCAGCTCCTCCAGGCGGGGCTCGTCGACTTCCAGCGCCGCGCTGAGGACATCCAGCCGCGACTGGTCGTTGCCGATGTGCTCGGCGACCTCGGCCAACTGGTGGCGGGCCTCGTCACGTGCCTTCAGCAGGCGCTCGGACATCTCGCGCTGGTGCTGGATCTGCTGCTCGATACGGGCCAGCGCCCCGCCGACCTCGTAACTTTCCGCCTGCGCCTTGTTGAGCGCCTCGGCGGCTTCCTCGCGGCGCACGCGGCCGGTCTCGATCTCGCGCTCGGCCTCACGCTGCTCGGCGATCAATTGCTGCAGGCGGGTCTCCTGCTGCGCGAGCTTCTCCCGCTGCCCGACCAGTTTGCGATCCAGTGCCCGGTGCTCCAGTGCCTTCCATTCCGCGTCGCGGACCCTGCGATCCTCCTGCAGCGCCTGATACTGCTCGGCCTGCCGTGCCTGGCGGTTCAGGTGTCCCAGCTGCTTGCCCACCTCGTCTCGCAGATCGCTCAGCCGGTCGAGGTTTTCGCGGGTGTGGCGGATGCGGGTCTCGGTCTCCTTGCGGCGCTCCTTGTACTTGGAGATGCCGGCCGCCTCTTCCAGATAGACCCTCAGGTCCTCGGGCCGCGCCTCGATGATCTGGCTGATCATCCCCTGCTCGATGATCGAGTAGCTGCGCGGCCCAAGGCCGGTACCCAGAAACAGGTCGGTGATGTCCCGGCGACGGCATTTGGATCCGTTGAGGTAGTACTGGCTGGCGCCGTCGCGACTGACCAGGCGCTTGACCGAAATCTCGTCGAATGCGCCGTACTCGCCGGTGATGGTGTGGTCGGAATTGTCGAACACCAACTCGACGGTGGCCTGGGAGACGGGCTTGCGCGAGGACGAACCGGCAAAGATCACGTCGGTCAGCGAGTCACCGCGAAGGCGGCTGGCCGAACTCTCTCCCATCACCCAGCGCACGGCGTCGATGATGTTCGACTTGCCACAGCCGTTCGGCCCGACCACGCCGGTCATGTTGGTCGGCAGGTGCAGGGTTGTGGGATCGACGAAGGACTTGAAGCCCGACAGCTTGATCGTTGACAGACGCATGCGTCGCGGGAGCCTCATTGCGCGCCGCATGCGGCGCTGCGGTGGATGTCAGGAAGCCGGCAAACCAGCGGCCGCCCGCAAGTATAGCGGGCGCTGGACGGTGCCCGCAGGGCGGCGCCGGGCTAGTCCGCTTCTTCCGGGGTGCGAGCGACGATGGACAGCGCGTGGATGTCGGTTTCCATCATTGCGCCTACTGCGTCGTACACACGCCGATGCCGCGCCAGGGGGGCCAGCCCACGGAACGCGTCGCTGACGACCTCCACATTGAAGTGGCCACGACCGTCGCGCGCACCCGCATGGCCGGCATGGCGCGCGCTGTCATCCTCGACGGACAGGGACACGGGAGCCAACGCGCCCTCGATGGCTGCGCGGATCGCCGGCACGCGCTGCTCGCGCGGCAGACCACCGCTCACGGCAGGACCTGCCGGAACGGCCGGACTTCGGTGCGCTCGTACACACCCGCGTCCACATAGGGATCGGCGTCCGCCCACTCGCGCGCGGCTTCGAGTGACTCGAATTCGGCCACCACCAAGCTGCCGCTGAAGCCCGCGGGACCCGGATCCTCTGCATCAATCGCCGGGCATGGCCCGGCCAGGAGCAGCCGGCCGGCATCGCGCAATGCCTCCAGCCTGGCCAGGTGTGCGGGACGTGCCTTGCCGCGCAGGGCCAGCACATCCTCGCCGTCGTATCCTTCGATCACGTAGAGCATCGTTTCATTCCCACCCGACAATCCAATCAGCATCGATTGTAGGCCAAGCCCGAAAGCCCCCCACGCCTCCAGGTCCCGACGGGTAACGCTGGACAGCGCCCCGTGCAGGCCGTAACCTGTTCGGAACCTGAGTTGGATAAAGACGTCGCGTCCCTTACGGCCCTGCCGCCGTAACGATCTCCGCGATGCCACGGCCGCGCCTGCCATAGCGGTGTTCATCCCAGATCGATTCAACTGTCAGCAGATCGGGTTTTACTGCTGCATGTCCAACATTGCATGATCATCGTCGCAACCCGACGATGGCTGGACCGTATTCCTGCCCCCGCCTGCAGTATTCCGATCCTGTCCCGGCCGCTCACACCTGCCATGTGCAGCACGCCCAGGATCGAGTCGTGATGTTCCGACGCAACCGCACCAACGCAGCGCCACGGCCCGGAGGGGCCGGCACCGCATGACAAACGTTTCCGCGCCCGCCGCGACCGATGACAACCAGGAAATACCGGTACCGGACGGGGAGATCCCGGCCCGGTTGTCGCCGCGACAGCAGGAAATGCCACTGGCGATGGTGCACGGGCAACCGGTGCTGCAGATTCCGCAGGACCTCTACATCCCACCGGATGCGCTGGAAATCATCCTGGATGCATTCGAAGGCCCGCTGGACCTCCTGCTCTACCTGATCCGCCGGCAGAACCTGGAAATCCTCGACATCCCGGTGGCTGAGATCACCCGTCAGTACGTCGATTACATCCAGGCAATGCATCACCTGCGCTTTGAGCTGGCAGCCGAGTACCTCGTGATGGCCGCGATCCTGGCCGAGATCAAGTCGCGGATGCTGTTGCCGCGGGCGGTGTCGGAGGAGGACGAAGAGGAGGATCCGCGGGCGGAACTGGTCCGTCGATTGCAGGAGTACGAACGTTTCAAGAAGGCCGCCCAGGACATCGATGCCCTGCCGAGGCAGGATCGCGACACGGTTCCCGCCCAGGCCTTCGTCCCGGATCGCGCCGCGGTGCGTTTGCCGCCCGAGGTCGACCTGCGCGAGATGCTGCTGGCGCTGCACGATGTGTTCAAGCGCGCCGAGCTGTATACCCAGCACGCGATCAAGCGCGATGCCCTCAGCGTCCGCCAGCGCATGGGCGAACTCCTGGCCCGGCTCGATGACGGCGAATTCCACCGCTTCGAGTCCCTGTTCGAGGCCAGCGAAGGGCGGATGGGCGTGGTGGTGAGCTTCCTGGGCATCCTCACGCTGGCCAAGGAACAACTGGTGGACATCGTGCAGGAAGCGCCGCTGGCCCAGATCTACATCAAGTCGCTGGCCATCGGCACCGCGCCCGAAGAGATCCAGCTCAGCAGCGAGTTCGACGACGCTGCCAACGACGACGCGCCTTGAGCGCACCGCACCAACACACACAACGACACGCTGCATGGACCAGACACTGACCAAACGCATCATCGAAGCCGTCCTCCTGGCCGCCCACCAGCCGGTGAGCGCCGCCCAGCTGGGCGAGTTGCTCGCCGGCGACGACGAGCAGCCAATGGCCGCCGGCGATGTTGCGCAGGCGCTGCAGGCACTGCAGGATGACTGCGAAGGACGCGGCGTCGAGCTGGTCGAGCTGGCTTCGGGATTCCGCTACCAGGTCCGCGCCGACGTGCATCCCTGGGTCGCCCGCCTGTGGACCGAACGCCAGACGCGCTACACCCGCGCCACCCTGGAAACGCTGGCGCTGATCGCCTACCGCCAGCCCATTACCCGCGGCGAAATCGAGCAGGTCCGCGGGGTGTCGGTCAGCAGCAACATCATCCGCTCGCTGGAAGAACGCGAATGGATCCGGGTGGTCGGCCACCGTGATGTGCCGGGCAAGCCCGCTCTTTTGGGCACTACCCGGACGTTCCTCGACTATTTCGGGCTGAAACGCCTGGATGAACTGCCGCCACTGGCAGAACTGGGGGACATCGGCGAGCTGGAACCGCAATTGCAGTTCGAACCTCGCGATGCTCCTGAGACACCCGGATCAATCGCTGCCGGTGGCATTGCCACCAACCCGGCGCTGGACCAGAACGATGCCGACGCCGCAGCCATTCCCGCCCGGGAACAGCCGGCCGACGATTCCAACACCGTGGACGACGCCATCGAGACGATGGACCGCCACGGATCACTCGAAGATGACGATGCCGAAGAAGCCTCGTCGGAGTTACCCAAATGACTGAAGAAACACGCAGCAAGCTTTCACTCAAGCACGGCAAGGACGACGCCGGCTCCGCGACCCCGCGCATGCAGGAACGCCTGCACAAGGTCCTGGCCCAGGCCGGACTTGGCTCGCGCCGGGCGCTGGAGCAGCGCATCGCCGACGGCCTGGTCAAGGTCAACGGCGAGGTGGCCCAGGTCGGCGTATCCATCGGCAGTGGCGACAAGGTGGAACTGGATGGCCGGCAGTTCGTCGCCAGCGCCCTGACCGAGCCGTCCCGCGTGCTGATGTACAACAAGCCCGAAGGCGAGGTCACCACCCGTGAAGACCCCGAGGGTCGCCCGACCATTTTCGACGCCCTGCCTGCGCTGAAAGGCGCGCGCTGGATTGCCGTGGGCCGCCTCGACATCAACACCACCGGCCTGCTGATGCTGACCACCGACGGTGAGTTGGCCAACACCTTGATGCACCCCTCGCACGAAGTGTCGCGCGAGTACGTCTGCCGGGTGCGCGCACCCGAAGGCGAAGACCGCGTGGAGGATGCGGTCGTGGACCGGCTCAAGCGCGGTGTTGCCCTGGATGACGGCCCGGCCAGGTTCGACGACGTCGAGCGCATCGGTGGAGCGGACTCGCACGACTGGTTCCGGGTGGTGGTCAAGGAAGGCCGTAACCGAGAAGTGCGCCGCTTGTGGGAGTCCCAGGGCTGCCAGGTCAGCCGCCTGAAGCGCATCAAGTACGGCTCGGTAGACCTGCCGCGCGAACTGCTCCGCGGCCAGTCGATGGAGATGGCGACGGAGCGGGTGGACGCCTTGCGCAAGGAGCTGGGCCTGGAAGACGGCACGTCGTCCGCGCTGACCCTGCAGCCGGTGATCGGCCAGCGCAAGGCCGCCCGCTCCACCATCAACCTGACCGGTCGGGCGCAGAGCCCAGGCTATGTCGGTGGCCACGTCACCAGCGCCGATGAGGGGCGCGAACTGCGTCGCTTCGACAACGTGCGTGAGGATCGCGGCCGTGGTCGTGGTGCACCCAAGCGTCACGGCGGACTGACGGTGAGCGGCGAGGCCGCCGCGAAGCAGTCGCAACGACCGTACAAACAGCGCGCGCCCAAGGGCCAGCAGCCGCTGCCCGACGGCAATCCCGCGGCGTTCCGCACCTGGTACGTGCCCGATGGCGTCAACACCGGCCCCAGCGGGCACCGCAACGCCGACAGCCGTGGACCGAAAAAGCCCTACGGCAACAAGCCGGCCGGGGGTTACAAGGGCCGCGCGCCGGCAGGCGGACAGGCCCGCGGACCGCGTCCCCCGTACGGCCACCCCGATGGTGCACCCAGCTTTCCGTCTGACCACGCCAACCCGGTGGGCTTCAATCCCTACGGCGACAAGCCGCGCGGACCCGGCGGGAACCGTCCGGCCGGCAAGCCCGGCGCCGGCAAACCGGCCGGTCGTCGCGCCGGTCCCGGTGGCCCTCGACCAGGCGGGCCGCGTGGCGGCGGCCGTCCCGGCAGTGGCCGGGGTGGCTCGCGCAGCGGCAGCTGAGTTGCCGGAACGTTGACAGAAAAAGGCACCCTGTCGGGTGCCTTTTTCATTGCCTACCGGCCGTCTCTGGAGACGGGCGTCAGCCGTTACGGAGCAGCAGTCACAGTGACCGGCTTGCTCGCAAGAATCCTGTGGGTCTGACTTTGGACATAGCGCAGTTCGTATGTACCGGGGTCGTCTGGCAGAGTCAGTTCCAGCGGGGATCCTCGTGACGTCCGCTGATAGCCCACTTCACTACGGCCCGCCGAGCCAACTTTCGCTATCGAGACGTAGTCATTGGCATAGTCGGGGCCGGTCCAGGAGACCTTGATCCTGGTTCCCGCAGCTCCGGAATCCGGGGCGTCCAACGTCGCAGTGACCTTGGTGGTTTCAATGGGTTGGCTGGCGAGAATCTTGTGCGACTGGGACTGGACGTAGCGCACCTCATAGGTACCCGGCTCGGCGGGCATCAGCAGCTTCAGTGGATTACCTGCCGAAGTGCGCGTGTAGTTCACCTCGGACCTCCCGGCGGAGCCAACCTTCGCTACGGAAATGTAGTCATTCGCATAGTCCGGTCCGGTCCATGCAACGCGCAGGGTCGAACCCGCCGGTGCCTTCGCAGGAACCTCCACGCTGGCGCCAACCTCACTCACTTCAATGCTCTCGCGTGTGAGCACGTCGTGGTTCTTGGCGCTCACATAGCGAACCTCGTAGGTGCCGGCAGTGGGCGGCATCAACAACTGCAGCGGGTTGCCGTCTTTGGTGCGGGTGTAGTTGGCGTGTCTCCTGTTGCCCGCATCGGCGGGGCCAACAGAAATGTAGTCATCACCCTCGCCCGGCCCCGTCCAGATGACGCGGACCTTCGAACCTGCGGCGGCGGTAGCAGGTACCTTCAGCGTGGCCTTGAGCTCGACCACGATCGGCAACGTAAGGCTTGCACGGTCACCCGTGAGTTTGATCTCCCCCTCTGCGGTCGCACCATCCGATCCGCGGATAACCGATACGTCATGCACACCGCGCGGAAGTTCTACCTCGAGCTTGCCGGTTGCGTCGGACTCATGCAGAACCTCACCGGTCGCACCATGGCGAACGGTCCACACCAGATCCTGCCTGATCACCGGCCCACCTTGCTGGTCGGTCGCCTCCAGACTTGCCTTGCCAGTCGGTATTGCCGCTGGCTCGGGGGCGGGTGCAGGCTCGGCTTTTGCCGGCGCGGGTTCCGCCGCTTTTGACTTCGTGGATGGCGCGACACTGATTTGCGCCAATGCGTCCTTCAACTCGTTGGCGTCATCGGCGACGAAGAAACGGCCTCCGGTCGCATCGGCCATGCACTTCAGCTCGCCCTTCGCCCCGGCCTCTTCTTCGCCCAAGCCAAAGCCCACCGTGTGCACGGTCAGACCAATGCCCATCGTCGCCAGCTTTTCGGCGGCCGCACACGGATCTGCGTGACAGGTTTCCTGACCGTCAGACACCAGAATGACGGTGGCTTCGTTCTCGGTGAATTTCAGGGCCTCGGCGGCCTGCTGCACCGCCGCGGTCATCGGCGTCTTGCCGACGGGGTTCATCCCGCCGATGGCCTTGGCGATGGCGGCGCGGTCGCCACCGACCGGAACGAGGGTCTGGATGTCCTTGCAGTCGCCCTTGCGCCGATGACCGTAGGCAACGAGACCAAGCCGGCGCTCGGGCGGCAGGTCGTCCAGCAGTCCTTTCACCACGTCGCGCGCGATGGTGATCTTGGGCACTCCGTCGATCTGCCCCCACATGGACCCGGACGCGTCGAACACGAGGATCGTGTCGCCAGTTGCGGACCTGTCCTGGGCGAGTGCGGGCAGGCTCAGGCCGGTCAGTCCGAGCAGCAGTCCCATTGCGATAGGTCGAATCATGGTGATGTCCTTTTTTCCTGCGTGTGCGGGTAACTCCGCGGCAAAGCGGCACGCGCCGCCAGCGGTTGATCGGTCGCGCGCCTTACCAGTGCCCGTAGATCGGTGCGAAGCGGCGGCTGACATGGTCCAGGTCGCGCCGGGCCATATCCTCGCGTCGACGGGCGTGCCTCAAATCCTCGTCCGCACGCCGGATGTCGGCGCGCAGCTCGCTGATTTCCCGGCGCAGGCGTCTCCGTTCATCATCGTTTTCGGCGCGGTCGAGGCGCTTTTGGGCCTTGCCGATATCCTTGTCGGCCTTGCGGATCCGGTATTCGATCGAGCCCACGTCCGAACTCACGTCATCGAAGTGCTGCTTCGCGTCATACACAAACCGGCCGTCCCCAAAACCGGCCAGGAACCCGGGTTCGAGATGGCCCGGACACACGCCGGCGTAGTTGCGGCCGTTGGCAGCCGCAGTGAAGCCGCGATAAGGCGTGCAGTAGACCTCCAGACCGCGCTCCCGCGCCTCCAGGTACGTGCGCGAATCCACACCCACCCCGTACGCCGCGCACGCCTGCTCATGGTTGCCCAGACGGGATGACGGATAACCGGCGACACCGTCCTCATAGCCGATACGGGACCAGTTGCCGCTCAGACAGTCGCCCTGGCTCACCGTTGCGCAACCGGTGTGGAGCAGTGCCAGCAAGGCGATAAACATTAGATGTGTTGCTTTCATTCCACTCCCCTGTCGGGCGTCCCGCCCGGGTGGTCGTTCAACCCCGCTGCCGGAAACTGCCGCCGGCACCGCAGGCGTGCGAAGGAATACGCACCTGATGCTCCCTGATACGACGTCCCGGTTCCGAACCGGACACGCCCCTGCGCATTCTTCAGCGCGACGCGTGGCGAGCATTAATGAACATGAACGACCGTGTCGGACGTCAGGGCCCGTTCATCGAGATCCATCAATTGTGAAGGTGCCAACAGGGGTGTTGGCCTACGAGCGAGGGTCCAACATGAAACTTCTGTCCCGCCCGATCAACTGGATGCTGGTACTGGCACCGCTGCTGGTGTCCATGCTGGCACTCCCAGGCAACGCCTACAGTCGTGACAACGATCGAACCACGCGGCAGCTGGAACACCGGCAACGCGTCAAGGACGTTGAACGTCCGAAACGGAAATCCGAAGACAGCGTGCCGACGCCACAGGTCCGCCGCGCTGTACCGACCGCGGTACGGACACCGGATTCCGGCAACCGTGGTCCCGGCCGCAGACAAGCGGCAGCGCCACAAAGGTCCGATCGCGACGCGCGCGTCCGTGACCGCCGACCAACGCGGGAAGCGAGCGGGCCACGCCGGAGCGCGGTCTCGGAACCGCTGGGCCGTGCGCAGAGGTCGCGTGTCGAGTCCGACCGCCGGCACGACCGCCACACCAGCCGGGACAATGGATATCAGGGCGACAACCGTGGACAGCGCTCGCAACCGGCCCATGCCCGACAACGCGACGGTCGCCACGAGCAGCGGATCCGCCATGATCAGCAACGGGCCGACCGCTATTACGCTGCCCAGGCGCGTCAGCGTGAAATCGCCCTGCAGCGCACACGCGCGCTGCAGCAGCAACGCCGCGCCAATCAGTACCGCTACCAGAACCAGTACAACCAGCGATTGCGCCAGCAGCATGTCAGCTGGAACTCGGGCCGCTACAACTACTACAATGACCCGTTCTATTCGACGCCTGCCAGCTACCGCTACCAGTTTGGTGGCCGATGGCATTCCACCAACCGCTACGGCGCCAACCTGATGCAACAGGCGGTCGACTACGGCTACCAGGAAGGCCTGCGGGCCGGCCAAGCGGATCGTTACGACGGCTGGCGCGCCGACTACCGGGACAATTACGCCTATCAGGACGCGGGATACGGCTACAACGGTCGCTACATCTCACCGGGCGAATACCAGCACTACTTCCGCCCAGGCTTCCAGCGCGGATCCCAGGACGGCCATGGCAA
>NZ_JXSS01000090.1 GCF_000855665.1 Lysobacter sp. A03 | reverse complement strand
CCGTCCAGCCCACGCCCCGCGTCCGCCGCCCCCGTTCTGGACACCGCGCCACAGCAGCTTGTTGCGGGCCTGCTGGGCAAGGCTGACATCCAGATCAACGGCAACCGTCCTTGGGACATGCAGCTGCATGACCCGGCCGCGCTGGAGCGTGCGCTGGCCGAAGGCAACCTCGGCCTCGGCGAGGCCTACATGGCCGGCGCGTGGGACTGCGAACAACTGGATGTCTTTTTCGAGCGCCTGTTGAGCGCGCACCTGGATCGCGAAGTCCACCCTGCCCGCATCGCCTGGCATGCGCTGCAGGTACGCATGTTCAACCGCCAGAACCGCACCCGTGCCTGGCAGGTCGGCAAGGCCCATTACGATCTGGGCAACGATTTCTACGAGGCCATGCTCGACCCTCGCATGGTCTATTCCTGCGGTTACTGGAAGGACGCGACGGACCTGGCCTCCGCGCAGGAGGCCAAGCTCGAGCTGATCTGCCGCAAGCTTGGGCTGCAACCGGGGATGCGGGTGCTGGACATCGGCTGCGGTTGGGGCAGTTTCATGGGCTACGCCGCCGAGCGCTATGGCGTGCAATGCATCGGGGTGACCGTGTCCACCGAGCAGACGCGCTACGCGCAGGAGCGGTATGCCGGGCTGCCCATGGAATTCCGCCTCCAGGACTACCGCGAGCTGGACGGCGACACCCTCGGCGGCCGGGTGGACCGCATCGTCAGCGTCGGCATGTTCGAGCATGTGGGCCACAAGAACCACCGCGAATACATGCAGGTCGCCCAGCGCTGCCTTGCGTCCGACGGCCTGTTCCTGCTGCACACGATCGGCAAGAACGAGCGCGATGCCACGCCGGACCGTTGGATCGACAAGCATATCTTTCCCAATGGCGAGACGCCCTCGATCGGCCAGATCGGTGATGCCATCGATGGACTGTTCGTGGCCGAGGACATGCACAATTTCGGCGCCGACTACGATCGCACGCTGATGGCCTGGCACGCCAATTTCGAAGCCGCCTGGCCCCGGTTCGCCGATCGACTGGATGACGCGTTCCAGCGTAAGTGGCGCTATTACCTGCTTTCATGCGCAGGCGCGTTCCGGGCCCGGGAACTGCAGCTGTGGCAGTGGGTGCTCTCGCCCGAGGGCGCAGCGGGAGGCTATCGCCGGGGCAGCTGAGAAGGTGACGGCTCCCGCGCGGTGACGCGATAAAGGTGAAGTACGTAATGACGGCGACTCAAGCGACTGTGGCGCTGTGATCCCGGCCCGTTTCCCGCCGGTTGGTGCATCGGTCCCGCGTCTGCGGATGGGCATTTTCCGGTGGCGCGTTTTGCTGCTGTCCGTCGTGGTCGGGCTGTCCGGGTGCGTACTGGAGTACAGCGAAGAGGATCTGGTGCGGCCGATGCCCGTGCCCGCTGCCTCCATCAGCGAGCTGAAGAGCGAGTTCCCGTCTTTCGATGCGGTGGAGGAACGCATTCCTGTTGCCGGCGGCGCGGAGCTCTACGTGCTGCGCCTGATCCGCCGCGACGCCACTGCGACCGTCCTGTATTTCGGCGGCAACGCCTATCGCACCGGTCTGATGGCGGGTCGCACCATCGCCAGCTACGCCGCGCTGCCCGTCAACCTGGTGCTGGTGGACCATCGCGGCTACGGAGCGAGCTCCGGAGTACCCGCTATCGATGCGCTGATGGCAGACGCGCTGATCGTGTACGACCACCTGCGCGCGGACCCTGTGCTGGCGCGCGTGCCGCTGATCGTGCACGGCCAATCGCTGGGCAGTTTCATGGCCGGTCACGTGGCCGCCAAGCGGACACTCGATGGGCTTGTGCTGGAAAGCTCGGTGACCTCGACCGAGGACTGGGTGGCGCATGCCCGCCGCCAGCGACCGTGGTGGCAGCGGATCCTGGTGCGTCGTGTTGATATCGCGCCTGAATTGGCGGGGCGCGGCAATCTGGAGGTCGCGCGCCGGCTCGATGAGCCAGTGTTGTTTGTCGTCGGTGAACTCGATCCGCTGACCCCGCCCGCTTTCTCGCGGGCTCTGTACGAAGCGGCACCGCTGGCAGCGGAGCGAAAGGGCCTGCTGGTCGTGCCGGGCGTGGGGCACAACGACGCGGCGGCATCCCCCGCGTTCGAGGACGCGATGCGGGATTTTCTCGAACGTGCCCGCGCAGGCTGTTCGGATCCGGAGAGAGGCGGCGCTCCTTAGGCTGGTACCGCCTGGTCGGACCGCATGCCCGCAGCCCGATGCGGGCATCTCCCGCAGGGCGGGCCGGTAGAATGCCCGGTCCGATGTCGCAAGACCCGCACGCCCAACCTGGATTCCGCCCGCATGTTCTTCCGCAACCTGACCCTGTTCCGCTTCCCCACCTCCACCAAGCTCGATGACCTGGATGCCGGCCTGCAGGAGTGCGCGCTCAAGCCGGTCGGCGCGCTGGAGCTGTCCTCGCGCGGCTTCGTATCGCCCATCGGCCGCGACGGCGAGGATCTCTCGCAGCGCCAGGGCGACGCGATCTGGCTGACCGTGGGCGGCGAGGATCGACTGCTGCCCGGCGCCGTGGTCAACGACATGCTGGCCCGCAAGCTGGAGGAAATCGAGCAGACTGAAGGCCGCAAGCCCGGCGGCCGTACCCGCAAGCGCCTCAAGGACGAGCTGATCACCGAACTCATGCCGCGGGCCTTCATCAAGCCCAGCCGCACCGATGCGCTGCTGGACCTGGAGCACGGGATCGTCGTGGTCGACAGCTCCAGCCGCAAGAGCGCGGAGAATGTGTCCTCCGAGATCCGCCGCGCGCTGGGCAGCTTCCCGGCGATGCCGCTGAACCCGGAGATCGCGCCGCGCTCGATCCTGACCGGCTGGGTCGCCGGCGAGCCGCTGCCCGACGGCCTGACCATCGGCGATGAATGCGAGCTCCGTGATCCCGCCGAGCAGGGCGCGGTGGTCAAGGTGCAGCGCATGGACCTGGACAACGACGAGATCGCCAAGCACTTGGAGACCGGCAAGCAGGTCACCCGCCTGGCGCTGACGCTGGACGACCACGTGTCCTTCGTCCTGGGCGAGGACCTGATCGTGCGCAAGTTCAAGCTGCTCGACGGCGCGGTGGACCAGCTGGAGTCCACCGACCACGACGACGTGCGCGCGGAGATGGAAGCCCGCTTCGTGCTCATGAGTGGGGAGGTCAAGCGCCTGTTCGCAGTGCTGCAGTCGGCCTTCAAGCTCAGCGCGGCGGACTGAAGCACGGACCGCAGGCGCCGCCATGCTCCGTCGCCTGCAAGGCTTGGCCCGCACCAAGCGCACACCCGCGCGGCGTGCGGTGCAACGCGACACCTTCGAGCTGACCCTGGACGATGGCCGGTCTTTGGAAGTGGAACGCCGTCGGGACCCGCGCGCGCGCCGGATCAAGCTCTCGGTCAGCGAACGTGGCGCGCGCGTGACCCTGCCGCCGCGTGCCAGTGCCAGTGCGGCCGCGCGATTCGCCCACGAGCACCGGCAATGGCTCGCGGTGCAGCTGGAGCTGCATACGCGCGATGTACCGCCGCCGCTGCTGCGGGACGTATCTGCCACGCTGCCGCTGCGCGACGCCGAGCGGCCGCTGCGATGGGAACGCGGCCGGTTCACCCGGATCGAGTCGGCGCCCGACGACCGACTGGTGTTCCTGCTGCCCGAGCGGGCCGGACCGGCGGCACAGGCCCGGGCATTGCGGGATTTCTACGAGGGCGAAGCGCGCGCCGACCTTGCCCGCTGGTTGCCGGACTACCTGGACGGGCTGCCACGCGCACCGCGCCAGTTCCGCTTCAAGTTGATGTCCTCGCGCTGGGGCTCGCTGGCGCCCGACGACTCCGTCGCGCTGGACCGGGCACTCGTGCTCGCACGGCCTTCGGCCTACCGCTATGTGCTGGTCCACGAACTTTGCCACCTCCTCCAGGCCAACCACTCGGCCGCGTTCTGGGCCGAGGTGGAGACGCGGATGCCGCGCTGGCGTGAGGAGCGTGAGTACCTGCGACTGCACGGCTCACGGCTGAAGGCGACGATGCGCTCGCTGCTTGCCGCAGGGACCGAGACGGGGTAAGACGGCATCGCCGGTCGGGCTCTGGACTGTGGCGATCGGAGCGCGGTGATCTGACCGTGGGTTCAACCGCGCTGATCAGGCCCTGGGATCAAACCGTACTGAAAAAATCCGCGAATACCGCTGCCACCTCGGCGGGCTGTTCCATGTGGACATGATGCCCACCCGGCATGGTGGTCAGTCGCGCGTCGCGCAGGCAATCGAAGCGCGCGCGGCGCTGCTCTTCGGGGAAGTAGATCTGGGCCGGTTCAGCGTAGAGCACCTGCACGGGGCACTCCACCGCGCGCAGCAACTCGCGCACCTGCTCCTCGCTGATGCGGATCGCCGTCGGCCGCGTGAGGCGAGGATCACTGCGCCAGCTGAAACCCCGTGGGCCGCCCTCACCACGTACCGGAACCAAGCCCCGCTCGACCAGCAAGCGCGCCGCGTCGGGCTGGATATCCCCAGCCTGTAAACGGGCGCTGACGGCTTCCGCGGGATCTGGAAACACCCGCAGCGGCTTGCGCGGGCCGCCGGGGCGCGCAAACGCCTCGCGCAGGGATTCGACATGGCGCCCCTGCTCGGCCGACAGTGCGCCCAGGGCCTCGATGGTGCCCAGGCGCTGGATGCGCTGCGGCGCGGCCGCGGCCATCAGGCTCGCCACCGCGCCGCCCAGGGAGTGGCCCAACAGGGAGAACTCGTCCCAGCCCAGTGCATCGGCGGCAGCAAACACCGAGCGCGCGGTGCTGACCACCGTGTATTCGGCGGCTTCGGGAAAGTGGTCGCTGGCGCCATGGCCGGGCATATCCAGTGCTACCAGTTCAATGCCCGGCAGATGAGCATGCAATGGGATAAAGCTGGCGGCGTTGTCCAGCCAGCCGTGCAAGGCCAGCACCCGTGGGACCGTCCGGCCGGCGGGCGCAGCGCGCAAGCCGGCGAGGCGGCCCAGCCGGGTATCCAGGACGAAGTCGTGGAGGCGGTTCACGCCTGGGCCATCGGCCAGGCGTCCAGGCCGCGCCGCGCGACCCCGGCGATGACACTCGCGTGAGCCGGCGAATCGTTGAGGCAGGGAATGTAGCGCAGCGTGCCGCCGCGCCCGGCGACCTCCGCCGCCAGTTCCATGGAAATCTCTTCCAGCGTCTCCAGACAGTCGGCCGCAAATCCGGGCGCGACCACGTCAATGATTTGTACGCCGCGCTCGCCCAGGCAAGCCAGTGCGGTGGTCGTCGCCGGCTCCAGCCAGCGCTCGGCGCCAAAGCGCGACTGGTAGCTGATGGTCCATTCATGCGGCTCCAGCTCCAGCGCCTTGGCAATCGCCTGGGCGCCCGCTTCGGACTGTCGCTGATACGGATCGCCGTTGCGGATCACCCGCTTGGGCAGGCCGTGGAAGGAGAACACCAGGTGATCACCGGCACCGTTGCGGGTGCGATGCTCGTGGATCGAGTCGGCAATCGCAGCCACCCAAGCCGGGTCCACGTGGTAGTCATCGACCATGCGCACCTGCATCGCGGTCTCGCGCGCCAGCACGTCGCCCACGGTCGCCGTCGTGGTGGTGGAGTACTGCGGGTACAGCGGCAGGCCGAGCACCCGGCGGATGCCGCGAGCGCGCAGGTCGTCCAGCACCTTGGTCAGCGACGGATTGCCGTAGCGCATCGCGTCCACAACCAGTACATCGGGCATTTCGCGCTGGACGCCCTCGGCCAGGCGACGGGTGTAGACCGCCAACGGAGAACCGCCATCCAGCCACACGCTGGCGTACTTGAGCGCCACCTTGGGTGAGCGGCGCGGCAGGATGATGCCGTGCAGGAGCGGCAGCCAGAACAGTCGCGGCAGTGCCACCACGCGGCGGTCCGACAGGAACTCGCCCAGGTAGCGGCGCACCGCCTCCGCGGTGGGCGCGTCGGGCGTGCCAAGATTGACCAGCACGACGGCGGTATCGGGGGACGGGGGAGCGGATTCAGTCATCCGTATAGGATGCCAGCTGCGGGTGGTTCCCACATGATTCATCGCCGCGTCACTAGCCTGAGGAGCGCTCCAGCAAGAACTTCGACGCCCTCGCGCGGTCGATGTGAATGTACCGGCACCCCTCGGGTTCCATCCGTATCCCAGTTTCCGGAGTCCTCCATGTCGATAGTCCCCCGCCTTGCCGTGATCCTGCTCGCGCTCGCCGTGGCCGCCCCCGCCGTTGCCGGGGTGACCGAAGACGAGCGCGCCCGCAACGCGGTGCGCGTGCTCAACGAGATCCAGGCCATTCCGGAGTCCGGCATCCCGGATGTGATGCTCGACCAGGCCAGGGCCATCGTTGTGGTGCCCGATACGCTGAAGATCGGTCTGGTGCTGGGCGGCCGCCGCGGCCACGGCCTGGTGTCGATCAAGACCCCGCAGGGCACATGGTCGAATCCCTCGTTCGTCAAGCTCACTGGCGCCAGCATCGGCTTCCAGGCGGGCGTGCAGTCCTCCGACGTGGTGCTGGTGTTCACCAGCCAGCGCGGCCTGGACTCGATCGTCAACGGCAAGCTGACCCTGGGCGCGGATGCCAGCGTGGCCGCCGGACCGGTCGGCCGCACCACCGGGCTGGCGACCGATGGCGGCCTCAAGGCGGAGATCTGGTCATGGTCGCGCGCGCGCGGCCTGTTCGCCGGCGTTGCCCTGGACGGCGCGGTGCTCAGCATCGATGACGCCGCCAACCAGAGCGTTTACGGAGGCGGCACCACGCCGCGGATGATCTTCGAGGACCGCGCCGGCCAGCGCGCCTCCGATGCCGTGGTCGGCTTCCGTGACCAGCTCGAGGAAGCGACCGCGACCGCTCGCGCGACGCGCAGGCATGAGCCGGCACCGCCTGCACAGGCTGCCTATGGATCCACGACAGCGACCAACGCGCCGCCCGCATCGGCAACGCCGGTCGCACCGGTTTCCAACGCCCCGCTGAATGCCCCGCGCGATAGGTCCGATGTGGCCAATCCCACGCAGCCACAGCCGTTCGAGACGGTGGACAGCCCGCAGACGCCACCCATCCAGCCCGAACCGCTGCCGCCCAGCGGCTGAACGTCCGCAGCAACCGGCAGTGGCCGGTGATTGCGGGTATTCTGGAAGCTCTGGTTTTTCTGCGGACACGTCGATGGGTAGTATGAGTATTGGGCACTGGGTAGTCGTGCTGTTGATCGTGGTGCTGGTGTTTGGCACCAAGCGCCTGAAAAACGTCGGCAAGGACCTTGGCGAGGCTGTGAAAGGCTTCAAGAAGGGCGTGCACGACGATGACGATGTCGATGCGAACCTGCCTCCCGCACGACTCGGCGATGACGCGCGCCGAGACGAGCGGCCAAGCCGTGATCAGAGGACCGCGCAGGACGTGCGCGATGACGAGCAGATTCGGCGCTGAGCGCGGACTGCTCCTGATCCGGGCCCAGGTCCCGGCAGCCTGACATGTTCGATATCGGCTTTTCCGAGCTATTCATCGTAGCGATCGTCGCCCTCATGGTGCTCGGTCCCGAGCGGCTGCCTCGCGCGGCGCGCTTCACGGGGCTGTGGGTGCGACGTGCGCGCGCGCAGTGGTACTCGGTCAAGTCCGAGCTCGAACGCGAGCTGGCCGACGATGAACTGAAAAGGAGCCTCGTCCGGACCCGTGACGAACTGCGCGACCTGGGCGCCGAGCTGCAGAATCAGGGCCGCGAGCTCCACGATGACCTGCGCCGCGAAGGCCAGGGCATTGAGAAGTCGGTAAGGCACGCCGAGAAGTCGGTAAAGGACGCCGTGGCTCCGGTCACGCGTGCTGCAACCACCGCTGCGGCGCCTGCGCTGGCACAGGAACCGGCGGAAAAGGACAATGGCGCGATTGCGGACGAGGCCGTTGCGCAGTCTGCATCCGCTGAGGTTGAAGCGCCGAACCAGCCTGCCGCCGAACCGGTAGCAGATGCCGGCCCGCCGGACCCGCGACCATGAGCACGAACCCGGCCGGCGACGCGCGCGACCCGATGGACGACGACACCCAGGCCGCGCCAAGACTGATCGATCACCTGATCGAACTGCGCGGCCGCGTGCTGCGCGCGGTGACCGGCCTGCTCGCGGTGCTGCTGCTGTTGCTGCCGTTCGGCAACAAACTCTACGCCGCGCTCGCTGCCCCGCTGCTGGCCAAATTGCCCCCGGGCGGGCAGTTGATCGCGGTCGAGGTCGCCAGTCCGTTCTTCGCACCGTTGAAGCTGGCGTTCTTCGCCGCACTGATGATCTCGATGCCGTGGCTGCTGTACCAGGCGTGGGCGTTCGTCGCCCCCGGCCTGTACCAGCGTGAAAAACGCCTGGCGGTTCCGCTGCTGGCATCCTCGGTAGCGCTGTTCTATGCCGGCTGCGCCTTCGCGTTTTTCCTGGTGCTGCCCGCGGTGTTCGGTTTCCTGACCAAGATCGCGCCTGAAGGCGTGGCGATGATGACCGACATCAGCGCCTATCTGGATTTCGTGCTGGTGATCTTCCTGGCCTTCGGTGCCAGCTTCGAGTTGCCCGTGGCGATGGTCATCGCCGCCTTGCTGGGCTGGGTCACTCCCGACCAGTTGAAGGAATCACGCGGCTACGCCGTGGTTGGAATCTTCGTCCTGGCGGCCGTCATCACGCCCCCCGATGTCGTTTCCCAGCTGATGCTCGCAGCGCCGATGTGCGCCCTATACGAGGTGGGCATCATCGCGTCGCGCTGGCTGGTGCGCGGTGACCGGACGGCTACCGCCAGCGACCCGGAATGACGCAGTCGATCCAGCCGGCCGGCCTGTGGCAGCGCAGTGCCGCCTGGACGCTGGACGGCGCGGTGCTCGGAGCGATGTCACTGCTGTTGGCTTGGCCGCTTCTTGCCGGTCGCGTCGCCGCGTTCGCGCAGCAGATGAACGACCTGCTGGAATCCACTGGGCATGCCATGGGACGGGCAGTCATCGACGGCGTGCCGCTGCCCGCATTGGGAGTGACGGTGATGCAGGACACCTCGATCAGGGCGACCACCGCCGGGCTGGAGGATGCCATATGGGCGCTGGCATGGCCGCCGCTCCTCGCGCTTGTCGTGGTGTCGGCGATCTACCACGCCGCCTTTGAAGCCGGGCCATGGCAGGCCACCCCGGGGCAACGATTGCTGGGCTTGCAGGTCACCGATGCGCGGCAGCAACGGCTACGCCCGGGCCGCGCGCTGTTGCGGCATGTTGCCGGCGCGACGTCGTGGCTGACCCTCAACATCGGCCACCTGATGGCCGCCGTCCCGCCCCTGCACCAGACCCTGCACGATCGCCTGAGCGCAACCCGGGTATGGGCTGCGCGGCCGGGGATGCCGGCCTGGGCGGTCGCCTGGCTGGCCCTCGTCAGCACCCTGTTGCTGGCGCTGGGCGCCTGGTGGATGGCAAGCGCGATGGCGACCATGCAACTGGCACTGGAACAGTCGCTGCAGTGACGACCCGGAGGCGTGTGCCGTCCGGGGCGTGACACCGTATCGTCAGGCGGCGACGCCATCGTTGACCACGGGGCCGGTGACTGCACCCGCTCCGCCACCGCATACGTCGCGCCACAGGTGGTACATCGCACCAAACATGACCACATACATGGCCAGCATGCCGGCGATGTACAGCGGGACCGCCAATACGACTGCCAGCCAGGCACCGACAAACTTGGCCACCAGGCCGATCAGCATGGCCAGCAGGATGACCGCGATGGATACCAGGATCATCGCCACGATGGCGGCGATCACGAACACCAGCAGCGGCAGCAGATTCTTGAACGCGCCAACCACGCCATCGCCCAGTGCGGAAAACACCCCTCGCCCGCGCAACACCACCTGGCCCAGCGCGATCGCCTGCACGCCGTAGAACACCAGCCCAATCACCAGCATCGCCACGCTGGCCACGCCCATCCCCGCCGGCAGCTGGTTCAGCATCGCCGGGTCGCCGCCGCCCGCCATCGAGGACTGCAGCATCTGCAGGTACCACTGCACGAATCCGCCGGCGAAGGTCATCAGCACGGCGATCATGATCACGTTCTGCAGCACCGCCAGCATCACCATCAGACCGATCGTGCGCAGTGAGGTGGTGAAATCACCAAAGCCACCAAACACATCCATTGCCCGGGCACCGCTGCCGCTTTCGACATTGTCGAGCACGCGCAGGAAACCGACCATCATCATCGCCATGATCACGATCACCAGCACGCTCATCACGGCCGTGCCAATCATCATGCCGGTCAGCCCGTCCCCCATCGTCGCCGCCAAGGCGATCTGGGCGGCGACACCGCCGAATACTGCCGCGAGCACGACCACCGTCATCAGCGCTGCACCGCCGAAAACCGCGCCGGGACCGTTGCGGCCGACGTTGATTGCGCGCGTCAGCCAGCCCAGGCCGGCCATCGGCCCCATTGCACGAGTGCTCATCTGTTTTCTCTCCCCTTGAATGGATCCCTGGAAGCCCCGCAACACAGGGCAATGAAAGCTCTCCCCCGAGAGCCGGCGCGCTGACCTCAGGCCTCGAAGCCGCCTGCGACCGTTTCAGTCACCGGCGCGTCTCCCACCATCTGGCGCCACGCAAGATACACCGCGCCGCCCAGCACCGGCAGCAGGATCGCCATCAGCAGCAGTTGCACCGCGAACATCGAGGCGTGGGCGCCGATCGCGAGCGCCAGCAGCGCGCCGACCAGTTGCAGGCCGAGGCTGAGCGCGATCATGCCGATCACCACCAGCACCAGCATCACCAGCAGCGCGCCCAGGTTGCGCAGGCAGGCACGCAGGCTCAGCTGCATCGCCGCGAAGGCCGTGCGCGGAGTGAAGATGATCTCGGGAATTGCCACGAAGGTGAAAAATCCGGCGACGACGCCGATGACAATAGCCGCCACCATCCAGCCGAACAGTGCCCCCAGCGGCAGCGATTCCACCAATGCCGGGTCGGGATTGGTCTGCAGCTCGATCATCACCGTGGAAATGCGCTGCAACTGCTCCGGCCCCACCATCGCCACCAGCAGAATCACCAGCACGACCATGGCGAGCAACTGCGGCAGCAGCATCGCCAGCAGGCGCGGCGCCTTGCCATCGCGCACGCCCTGCAGCAGGTGACGCGGGCTGGCCGGCAGGCCGCGATCGACCTCGCGCGCGGCATAGATGATCCCGGCAAACAGGATCGGACCGGCCACCGCCATCAGCCCGCTCAGCCACACCTGCCCGCCCAGCGAACCGAGCGCCGACAGGCCGCCCCAGATCAGGCCCAGCAGGCCCAGCGTCAAAGGCGCCTTGCGCAGCAAGGCAATGCCGCCGAGCAACCATTCGGCCCCGGCGCCCATGGGCACCTTGCGAATCTCGTTCATCCCGTCCATCTCCCTGAAACCGCTGATCCCGTGGCCCGCAAGCGCGGCGCCGTTACGCGCTCGATTGCGCGCCTTCCCGACTCAAACACTGCCCGTTTCCGCGGCGTCAACCTGTCACCCGCGACAGCCCGGTGGCATGGTGCACGAACCGGCGCATCACCCGACGCCCCTCCGGCGTGGCGGCGACATTGGCCACCATCGCCGCAGGATCCAGCCCCTCTCGTTGCAACGCAACCTTGCGCGCCTGGATGTAGCCGCGCATGTGGGTGGCGCTGAACTCCGGATGGAACTGCACGCCCCAGGCATTGTCGCCCCAGCGGAATGCCTGGATCGGGTCCAGCTCGGAGCGGGCCAACACGACCGCGCCCTCGGGCGCTTTCAGGACGCTTTGCTGATGGGTCAGCTGCACCGCGAAGCGCTCCGGCATCGGCGCAAGCAGGACGTCATCGGCCGCAGGCGGCAGCAGTTCTATCTCGTAGGTACCCATTTCCCGGCCGGCCGGATTGTCGCCCACCTCGCCACCCAGCGCGTGCGCCAGCAGCTGGTGGCCGTAACAGATACCGAAGATCGGGAAACCCGCCCGCGCGGCGTCGCCCAGCCAGGCCGCGGTGGCTTCGCTCCAGTCGCGGCGTTCGGTGACCATGGCGCCCGAGCCGGTCACGATTACTCCCGCCAGGCCCGCGGTGGACGGCAGGCTTTCACCGGCTTCCACATTCACCGAAACCACGCGCTCACGCGGCAGCCCGCTGGCAACGCGGATCCAGTGCGGGAAAGCGCCATGACGGCGCATCGAGGCGACCGGCTGGCCGGTTTCGACGATCAGGAAGGGAGCAGTCAACGGCAGGGTTCCGGTCGGGTGCGGCAAGCCGCACAGGGTGAAAAAGCGGCCCTCGCAGGGCCGGACGTATACTACCGTGCTTTGTTCCCACGGCCTTTCCAGCATGTCGCAGACCGATCCCGGCACCCCGGCGCCGCCGACCTTCCAGCAGCTGATCCAGCGACTCAACGAGTTCTGGGCCAACCAGGGTTGCGTGTTGATCCAGCCGCTGGACCTTGAGGTCGGTGCCGGCACCTTCCACCCGGCGACCTTCCTGCGTGCGATCGGTCCGGAGCCGTGGAACGCCGCCTACGTGCAGCCTTGCCGCCGTCCGACCGATGGCCGCTACGGCGACAACCCCAACCGCCTGCAGCGCTACTACCAGTACCAGGTAGCGATGAAGCCCAGCCCGGACAACATCGTCGAGCTGTATTTCGACTCGCTCAAGGCGCTCGGCGTGGATCCGCTGGTGCACGACCTGCGCCTGGTCGAGGACAACTGGGAATCGCCGACCCTCGGCGCCTGGGGCCTGGGCTGGGAAGTCTGGCTCAACGGCATGGAGGTGACCCAGTTCACCTACTTCCAGCAGGCTGGCGGGATGGAATGCCGGCCGGTGCTGGGCGAGATCACCTACGGTCTGGAGCGCCTGTGCATGTACCTGCAGGGCGTGGACAACGTGTTCGACCTGGTCTGGACCTACGGTCCGGACGGCCACCCGGTCACCTACCGCGACGTCTACCACCAGAACGAGGTCGAGCAGAGCACCTACAACTTCGAGCACGCCAACGTGGAGGTGCTGCTGCGCCGGTTCGACGAGTGCGAGGCCGAGGCGCTGGCGATGGTCGAGCTCAACCTGCCGCTGCCTGCCTACGAGCAGGTCATGAAGGCCAGCCATTGCTTCAACCTGCTGGACGCCCGCCGCGCGATTTCGGTAACCGAGCGCCAGCGCTACATCCTGCGCGTGCGCAAGATCTCGCACGCCGTTGCGGAGGCGTATTTCGCCCAGCGCGAAGCGCTCGGCTTTCCCGGGCTGCGCGGTGCCCCGGCTGCGGCAACTCCGGCGGAGACACTGTGATGACTGCTTCAGACCACACCACGATGCAACCGCTGTTGATTGAGCTGGGTACCGAAGAACTGCCGGTCAAGGCGCTGCCGGGCCTGGCTCGGGCCTTCTTCGACGGCGTGATTGACGGCCTCGCCAAACGCGGGATCGCCTTCGAGCGCGACGGGGCCAAACCGCTGTACACGCCGCGACGCCTGGCGGTACTGCTGCCCGGCGTGGCCAGCGAGCAGCCGGAGCAGTCCGCCGAGGTTCTCGGCCCGTACCTCAACATCGCGCTGGACACCGACGGGCAGCCGACCCGCGCGCTGCAGGGCTTTGCGGCCAAGGCCGGCGTGGACTGGACCGCGCTGGGAAAGACGACCGACAACAAGGGCGAGCGCTTCGTCCACCGTTCGGTGAAGCCGGGTGCGCGCACCGCCGATCTGCTGGGCGAGATCGTGCGCGAAGCGCTGGCGGCGATGCCGATCCCCAAGCCGATGCGCTGGGGCGACCACGACTACAGCTTTGCCCGGCCGGTGCACTGGCTGGTGGTGCTTCTGGGCAGCGAGGTGGTCGAGATGGAACTGCTCGGCGTGCGCAGCGATCGCATGAGCCGTGGCCACCGTTTCATGCACGACAAGCCGGTGTGGTTTACCTCGCCGGAGGATTACGTGGAGTCGCTGCGTGCGGCGAAGGTGCTGGTGGACCCCGACGAGCGCCGCGAGCGGATCGTGCAGCAGGTCCGGGCGGCGGCTTCTGCCTGCGGTGGCGACGCGCGGATCGATCCTGGCATCCTGGAAGAGGTCAACGGCCTGGTCGAATGGCCCAGCGCGGTGACCTGCGGGTTTGAAACCGAATTCCTCGCGATCCCGGCCGAGGCCCTGATCGCGACCATGGAAACCAACCAGAAATTCTTCCCGGTGCTGGGCGCGGACGGCAAGCTGAGCGAGCACTTCGTCGGCATCGCCAACATCGAGAGCACCGATGTGGAACAGGTGCGCAAAGGCTACGAGCGGGTCATCCGGCCACGCTTCAGCGACGCCAAGTTCTTCTTCGTGGAGGACATGAAGCAGGGCCTGGCCTCGATGGTCGCCGGACTGGCCCAAGTCACCTATCAGGGCAAGCTGGGGAGCGTCGCCGACAAGGTGGCACGCGTCGCCGCGCTGGCCGAGTCGATTGCCGGCCAGATCGGCGCCGATCCGGCCCACGCCCGCCGCGCCGCCGAGTTGTCCAAGGCCGACCTGCAGTCACGTCTGGTGGGCGAGTTCCCCGAGCTGCAGGGCATCGCGGGACGGTACTACGCGGCGGTCGAGAACGAGCCGGTGGAGATCGCGAACGCCATCGACGAGGCCTACCTGCCGCGGGTGTCGGGCGACGCCATCGCGCCATCCCCGCTGGGTCAGGTGCTGGCGATCGCCGAGCGGCTGGACACCCTTGCCGGCGGCTTCGCCGCGGGCCTGAAGCCGACCGGCAACAAGGATCCGTTCGCGCTGCGCCGCAACGCGCTGGGGCTGGCGCGGACGCTGCTGGAAGGCAGCCACGAGCTGCTGCTGCACGACCTGGTCGAGCGCGCGCTGGCGGCGCAGCCGGTCCAGCATCCCGACATCAGTGCCTTCGATATCACCGCCTTCGTGTACGACCGCCTGCGCGGTTATTACGCCGACCGCGGGGTGTCGCCGCAGCAGTTCGAGGCTGTCAATCACGTCGCCCACGACTCGCTGCCCGACTTCGGCCGCCGCCTCGCCGCGATCGGCGAGTTCGCCACCCTGCCCGAGGCGGCGGCGCTGGCCGCGGCCAACAAGCGCAGCCGCAACATCCTGCGCAAGGCCGAGGGTGCGGTGCCGGACACCGTCGATGCGGCGTTGTTCGCCGAGCCCGCCGAGCGCGAGCTGGCCGAGGCCATCGATGCCGCGATCGCCGACACCGACCCGCTGCTGGACGCGGGCGACTATGTCGCGGTGCTCGGCCGGTTGGCGCGGTTGCGGCCGCAGGTCGATGCGTTCTTCGAGCAGGTGATGGTCAACGCCGACGACCTGGCGGTACGCAACAACCGCCTTGCCCTGCTGCGCCGCCTCAGCGACCGCCTCGGCAGCGTGGCGGCGATTGAGCACCTGTCGGTCTGAGGGTCTCGTAAGCACCGGTCCAGCCGCCGATTGCGCGAGCCGTTACGCCCTGCCGCCGGTTGCAGCGGCGGAGGCGCCGAGCAATTGGGTGCAGGGATGTCACCTACTTCAACGGCGGCAGCGGCGAACCAGTACGGCCCGGCTGAGTCGCGTCCTTCGACCGCATCGCGTCACTGCTTTTTTCTGGCCGCCACCCATTCCGCCAGCTTCTCGCGACCGATTTTCGCGTTGTGTCGGATGTCGACAGGAAAACTCGGGTGCAGTGCAAAGCGATCGATCATGACCAGTGCCGGATGCGTGCAAGCGATACCGCGCAGGTCCTGCTCGATGGCGGGCCACTCACGGGCATGCACGCCTTCGACCAGTTCCACACACAGCACCGGCTCCTGCGCGCCGACAGCACCGACCCCGACCCCGACCAGCGCAGTCCGGCGCACCTGCGGATGTGTGTTGAACACCGGCTCGACCTGCTCGGTGTACAGCGGTCCGGCAGCGGTCTCGACGCGGTGCGACTTGCGCCCGCAGAACCACAGCCGGCCCTGCGCATCCAGGTAGCCCAGATCACCCATGCGGTGGACGATGCGCTCTTCACTCGCAATTGAGCGGACTCCGGCATCGCCGCCGTCGGACCCGGCGCGCAAGTCGCTGGACGCCAGGCTCGCGGCGCGGACTCGCTCGCGGATCTTCGCTGCACGCGTCTGCGCGTCGCGGTTGAAATAGGTGTCGGTCGCGGTGGGTCCGGCAACCGTGATCTCGCCGACCTCGCCGTCGGCCACGCACAGCGCGTCGGACCACTCGGGGATCGGCTCGTCGGTAATGGAAATGATGCGCACCAGGTTGGGCGCGGTCGGCCGGCCAACGCAGGTGCCCGCACCGGCTTCGGTCGCGTCGCGGGTGGCCTGCAGTTCGCGGCCCTCGATCATCGCCACCGGCAGACACTCGGTCGCGCCGTACGGGGTCCAGAAATGGGCGTCATCGGGCAGCAATCGGCGCAGGGTCGCCACTACATCGGCAGGCACCGGCGCACCGGCCGACATCACCCGCTTCAGTGTCGGCAACGGCTCGCCATGGCGCGCCAGCACCGCCATCAGCGCCGGGGATCCAAACAGCTGGTCAACGCCGAACCGATCAATCGCATCGTGAAGCTTGCGTGGATCGGCATCGGCCGGCCGGGTCGGGTCCATGTCGGGAATGATCGAGGTCACGCCCAATGCCGGGTCGAACAGGGCGAACGGCGGGAAGGTCGGCAGGTTCACCCCGCCGGGTACGATGCCGAACGCATCGCGCAGCATCGCGACTTGGGCGAGGAAATGCCGATGCCGGTACACCACGCCCTTGGGCACGCCGGTGGAACCGCTGGTAAACAGGATCGCGGCGACGTCGTCGGCGTCTGTCGCATCCGGCACTGACGCCCCACCGGACGCGATCGCCCGGGCTCCCTCACGCTCCACCTGCGCCAGGGTCGCGTCACTCAGCCACGGACGTCGTGCGGTGGTGATCGCCAGCTGCGCCGACGTCGCCCAGCCCAGCAGGCGGCGCGCAACGTGCGCCAGGCCGATGCCGATGAAGGCATCCGGCTGCGCCTCGTCCAGGCACTGCCGCAACGCTCGCCGGTCGATGCCTGGATCCACCAGTACCGGAACGGCGCCGGCCTTGAACAGCGCGAACATCAGCAAAAAGAACTCCGGCGACGGTCGCACCATCACCACCACGCGGCTGCCGTGGCCGACACCGCGCAGGCCAAGACCGGCGGCGATCGCATTGCTGCGCGCTTCCAGTTGGGCATACGTCAGGCTGACGTCGTAACTGGCCAGGCCGTCACGCCGGCGCGTGCCGGGGCAGCGCATGGCGACGCGGTCGGGATGCTGCGCGGCCAATTGTGGCAGCGCCGCGGCGATGTTGGCGGCGTCAGTCACGGGGCAACGGATCGCTGTCCAGGGCATGGCTGTCCAGGGCGTGCTTGTCCAGGAACGCGCGGATCGCCGGCACCAGCACTTCGTGGCGGTCTTCCAGCACGTAATGACCGGCGTCCTCGAACGCGTGCACCTCGGCGCGTGGAAGTGCGTCGGTGAAGCCCTTGAGGAAGTGGCGGTCGAACACAAAATCGCGCAAGCCCCAGCCCAGGAACACCGGACGGTCGGCGAACTCCGGCAGGCGGCGTCCGGCCTCGACCACCAGCGGCCAAGCCTGATCACCCTCGCCCAACGGGATGTCCTGCATGAAGCGCAGGGTGCTGATTGCGTTCTTCCAGCCCGTGTAGGGCGCGATGTAGCCGCGGCGCACGTCCGCCGGCAACGAGCGCTTCGTGCCCATCCGTGCCGCGCCGCGCGCGAACAGGTTGAACCGGCGGATCAGGTAGCCACCGATCCGCGAATCGCGGCCGAAACTCAGGCGCTTCGGCATCCGCTTGTCCGCCGGCAACGGAAACGCCGCGGTATTGAGCACCACCAGTCGCTTGACCTGATCGGCGTGCCGCAGCGCCCAGCCAAACCCGATCATGCCGCCCCAGTCGTGCACCGCCAGTGTCACCGGGCCGGTGATGCGCAGGTGCCGCAACAGCGCGTCGACGTCGCCCACCCGCGACTGCAGGGTGTAGTGGTAGCGCGGCGACGCATCCGGCCCATCGTCCGGCCGATCCGACAGGCCCATGCCAACGTGGTCGGGGACGATGCAGCGGTAGCGGTCGGACAGGCCACGCACCAGATGCCGCCAGTAGAAACTCCACGAAGGGTTGCCGTGCAACATGACGACCACCTCGCCGTCGCGCGGGCCTTCGTCGAGGAAACTCATCCCGATACCCGGCCGGACCTCGAAGCGGGCGGGAGTGAACGGATAGTCGGGGAAGTCACTTGCTGTCATTGCCGGCTCTTGCAGGTCCCGCACGACGACCCGAGGCCAGGCGGAGAGTCGGCCATTATCGGCTGCCGGGACGACGAACGCACCGCGGCCCTCGCAGGCCAGCCCATCGGGCGGCGCGTGGGCTCGTTACGGTGCCCTTGGAATGTGCTTCAACCCTTGCCAGACCGTCCGGACGCGCCGTTGCGAACCGGGTAAAATGCCCGGTTCCGCCGCATCCGCCGAGTTCCCGTGAAAGCCACCCTGCACGCCCTGATCGCGCAAGCCATCGACGCCCTCCGCGCCGCCGGCACCCTGCCCGCTGATCTGCCCACGCCCGATTTCGTCATCGAGCGCCCGAAGGCGCGCGTGCAGGGTGATTTCTCGACCAACGCCGCGATGCTGCTGGCCAAACCGGCGCGCTCCAATCCACGGGCGATCGCGCACGCCCTGGTGGAAGCGCTTCCGTCGAACGCGGATATCGGCACGGTCGAGATCGCCGGTCCCGGCTTCATAAACTTCCACATCAACGAAGCCGCCTGGCGCCGCCAGCTGGGCGAGGTGTTTGCCCAGGGCGGGCGCTACGGCCGCAACCGCAGCGGCGAGGGCCGGCGCGCCGGCGTGGAGTACGTCTCCGCCAATCCGACCGGTCCGCTGCACGTCGGCCACGGCCGCGCGGCGGTGATCGGCGATTGCATCGCCCGCGTGCTGGACGCCAACGGCTGGAAAGTGGCCCGCGAGTACTACTACAACGATGCCGGCGTGCAGATCGAAAACCTTGCGTTGTCGGTGCAGGCCCGCGCCCGCGGCATCGGCACCGATGACCCGGCGTGGCCCGAGAACGGCTATCGCGGCGACTACATCGCCGACGTCGCCCAGGCCTATCTGGACGGCGCCAGCGTCGAGCTGGACGGCGACGTGATCACCGGCGCGAAGGATGCCGACGACCTCGATGCGATCCGCCGCTTCGCCGTCGCCTGGCTGCGCCGGGAGCAGAACAACGATCTGGCCGCCTACGGGGTCGGCTTCGACGTGTACTTCCTGGAAAGCTCGCTGTATTCCGACGGCAAAGTCGAGGAAACGGTCGCCGCCCTCACCGCCAATGGCCACACCTACGAGGACGGCGGCGCGCTGTGGTTGCGGACCACCGATTTTGGTGATGACAAGGACCGCGTGATGCGCAAGTCCGACGGCACGTACACCTACTTCGTGCCCGATGTCGCCTACCACCTGAGCAAGTGGCAACGTGGCTACGAGCGCGCGATCACCGAGCTCGGCGCCGACCACCACGGCTCGCTGGCCCGCGTCCGCGCCGGCCTGCAGGCACTGGATGCCGGCATCCCGCAGGGCTGGCCCGAATACGTCCTGCATCAGATGGTGACGGTCATGCGCGGCGGCGAGGAAGTGAAACTGTCCAAGCGCGCCGGCAGTTACCTCACCTTGCGCGACCTGGTCGACGAGGCCGGACGCGACGCGACCCGCTGGTTCCTGGTCGCGCGCAAGCCCGACTCGCAGCTGACCTTCGACATCGACCTGGCCCGCAGCCAGTCGCTCGACAACCCGGTCTATTACGTCCAGGTCTCGCACGCACGGATGTGCGGATTGATGCGCCAGCTTGACGAACGCGGCCTGTCGTTTGACCGCGACGCCGGCCTCCAGCTGAGCCTGGAAGACGACGCCGCGACCCACGAGCTGGTAACGGCGATCCTGCGCTACCCCGATGTGGTCGAGACGGCTGGTCGCGACCTCGAGCCGCATCAGGTGGCCGCCTATCTGCTGGAACTGGCGCAAGTCTTCCAGTCGTATTACAACGACCATCAGTTCCTGGTCGACGACGCCGACCAGCGCCATGCGCGACTGGTGCTGGCGATGGCAACCCGTCAGGTGCTGGCAAACGGTCTGGAATTACTGGGCGTAAGCGCCCCCGAGGTGATGTAAGTGGCAGCACGACGCGGTAAATCACAGGCGCGACGCAACCAGGGCAACAGCGGCATGCCCGGCTGGGCATGGATGATCCTGGGCATCCTGCTGACCATCGTGGCAATCCTGCTGCTGCCCAGGGTGCTCAAGTCCGACGGTGACGGCTTCTTCCGCCCGCAGCCCAATCCCGATGCACAGCCGGCCCCGGTCGCAGTGGACGACAGCGTCGTCGGCTCCGGCGCCACCGACAAATCGCCGACGTCCGCCAGCGATGGGCCGAAGTACGACTTCTACACCCTGTTGCCGGGCAAGGAAGTCGCCGTCAGCGACGCCGAGCTGGCAGCGACCGAACGCGCCGAAGAGCAGCGCGCAGAAGCTTTGCGCGCGGCGGCCGCGTTGCGCGGCGAGACCCCGGCGGCAGTGGTGGCCCGCAATCCAGACGCGGCCGACCCGGCCCTACCGAGTCCGGTGACAGAGGAGCCCGCGACCCCGGCGCCGACACGCACCACGCCACCGGCAACCACCGCCGCGACCGCACCTCCGGCGCCCGCGCCGGCCGCGACTGCTGCGGAAAGCAAGCCCGTCGCCGCCGCCGATGGCAGCCGTTACCTGCTGCAGGCCGGCGCCTTCCAGGCCTCCGGGCAGGCCGAGGAGCTGAAGGCGCAGTTGGCAATGATGGGTCTGAGCGCCCGTGTGGAGCCGGCGCAGATCAACGGCAACACCGTTTATCGCGTGCGCATGGGCCCGTACGGCAGCGCCGGCGACCTCGCCGATGCCAAGCGCAAGCTCGCCAGCAGCGGCGTCTCGGCGATGGCGATCAAGGCCCAGTAAGCCCGTCTACCACGTGGCAACGGCACGCAGCCGCCGCGGCCCGTCCCGGCGACTGCGCGGCGTACGGACATGCGGTGCGCGCCCAGATACGGAAAGCTTCAGGCGCCGCGTTTGAGCTTGATCAGCGCTGACGTGTCGCTTTCACCGTCACCCTGATCGACCAGACGACCGTAGTCGGCCAGCGCCAGCTCCAGGGTGGACAGCTGGATCGACGCCTCGCGGGCGATATCGCGGACGATGCGCAGGTCCTTGAGCATGTGCGCGCTCTTGAAGCCGGGTGCGAACTCGCTGCGCATCATCGTCACGCCGCGTTTTTCCAGGAACCAGTTGCCGGCCGCGCCTGCCATCAACGTGGGCAGCAGCCGCTCCGCGTCCAGACCCAGCTTCTCGCCCAGCGCGAGACCCTCGCACACCGCCTCGTTGATGCCCGCGACCAGCACCTGGTTGACCGCCTTGGTGGCCTGGCCGGCGCCGGTCGCGCCCATGTGACTGATGCGGCTGGAATAGGCCTCCAGCACCGGACGCACCTTCTCGATCGCATCCGCGTCGCCGCCGGCCATCACCGAAAGCTTGCCGTTGCGCGCACCCTCCACTCCACCCGACACGGGCGCGTCGACGAAGCCGATGCCGTGTTCGTGCAGCATGGCCGCCGCGCGCCGCGCCGTCTGCACCGAGACGGTGGAATGATCGACCACCACCGCGCCGGGCTTGAGCACCTGCGCCAGTGCCTGGACGTTTTCCAGCACGTCGGCGTCCAGCGAGACGCACATCGCGACCACGTCGCAGTCGGCGAAGTTGTCGGCCGAACGCGCCGAACGCACCTCCAGCTCCTTGGCCAGTCCGTCGGCCTTGGACTGGGTGCGGTTGCCCACCACGGTCAACAGCCCGCGCGCGTGCAGGTAACGTGCCATCGGTGCGCCCATCGCGCCCAGGCCAATGAATCCGGTTTTCATGCAGTTCCTCGTGCCTGGTCCAGGCGTTGATGCAGGGTCCCGCGACTACGCCAATGGCGCGTCGCTGAGGTAGGTGTATCCGGTCAGGCCGGCTTCCAGCGCAGCGTTCAGGCGCTCGGCCTCATCGGCAGGAAGATCGGCGGCATCGACCTTCGCGCGGTAGTTGGCGCGCAGGTCCTCCAGCGCATAGCCGACATAGTCGAGCATCACATCGGTGGTGTCGCCGCGGCGCTGCTGGGTCAATTGATACCCGTCGCCGTCGATCTGCACCGCCACCGCGTCGGTGTCGCCAAACAGGTTGTGGATGTCGCCGAGGATCTCCTGGTAGGCACCGACCAGGAAAAACCCCAGCCGGTAGCTCTCCCCCGGGTTGAGCGAGTGGATCGCCATCGAGGTGTCCAGGGTCTCGTTGCCGACGTAGGTATCGATGCGGCCGTCCGAGTCGCAGGTCAGGTCGGCGATCACCCCGCGACGCTGCGGCGCCTCGTCCAGGCGCTCGATCGGCATGATCGGGAATACCTGCTGGATCGCCCACACGTCGGGCATCGACTCGAACACGCTGAAGTTGACGAAATACTTGTCCACCAGCCGCTGGTTGAGCTCGTCCAGCACCGCCTGGTGGCTCTTCTCGCCGGCGCTGAGGCGCTCACGCACGCCGTGGGCGATCAGGTAGAACAGGTCGTCGATGCGGGCGCGGTGGACCAGGTCGATCTGGCCCAGCGCGTAGGCGGTCAGTCCTTCGGTGTGGAAGTGCACCGCCTCATGGAACAGCTCGACCGCCGGCCGTGAATCCAGCTCGGCGTGGATCCCGCGCAGGTGGCGGATCATCGCCGGCTCGTCGTCGTGCTCATCGGGCAAGCGGCCTTCCGGCGCAGCCTCGACCTCGGAGACATTGGCGATGAGTACTGCGTGGTGCGCGGTCATCGCGCGGCCGCATTCGGTGACGATCCGCGGCGGGGTCAGGCCATGCTCGGCGCAGGCATCGGCCAGTGGCTGGACGATGCTGGATGCGTACTGCTGCACGCCGTAATTGATCGAGTAATAGCTGCGCGAACGCGTGCCTTCGTAGTCGATGCCCAGTCCGCCGCCAACGTCCATGTAGCGCACGTTCGCGCCCAGCTTGGACAGCTCGACCAGATAGCGGGTCGCCTCGCGTATCCCGCTGGCGATGTCGCGCACGTTGGAGATCTGCGAACCCATGTGGAAGTGCAGCAGGCCCAGGCAATCGGTCATGCCCGCCTCGCGCAGACGCTTCCACAGGTCCAGCACCTGGCGCGGGGTGAGGCCAAACTTGGCCTTGTCGCCGCCGCTGTTCTGCCACTTGCCGGCACCCAGGCTGGCCAGGCGCATGCGCACGCCGATCCCGGGCTCGACCCCGAGGGCCTTGGATTCTTCCAGCACCAGCGCCAGCTCGGAGGGTTTCTCGATGACGATGAAGGTCTCCATGCCCAGCTTGCGACCGATCAGCGCCAGGCGGATGTATTCGCGGTCCTTGTAGCCATTGCAGACGATCAGGCCACCGGGCCGGCTCAGCGCCAGCACCGCCATCAGCTCGGGCTTGCTTCCCGCCTCCAGGCCGAAGCCCTCGCCGTGGTGGGAGGCGAGCGTGCCGGCAACACCCTGGTGCTGGTTGACCTTGATCGGGTAAACCGCGGTGTAGCCCCCGGCGTAGTCCGCATCGGTCATGGCCTGCGAAAACGCCGCCTGCAGTTTGCTAAGCCGGTCACCGAGGATGTCGGGGAAGCGCACCAGCAGCGGCAGCTTGGCACCGTTTGCGCGTGCCTGGTCGACCACCTCGGGCAACGCCACCACAGGGCCGTTCGCGCCTTTCGGTCGCACCGTCACCCGGCCCCGGTCGTCGACGTCGAAGTACCCCTCGCTCCAGTGCGGGACGGAGTAGGTCTTGCGGGCCTGATCGATCGACCAGTGGGACATCGGCAGCTACCGGCAGCGGGGGGACAGGCATTCTATCGCCCCCCGCGGGCGCGGAGCGTCACGGCGCAGATCACGGCTTGTTGTGGCGCGTTGGTTACAATTCGCGCCCTTCCCTCTGCCACGGCACTCGGTGTCCGCCGACCTGAATGTGGCCGCCAACACTGGACGAACTGGAATGAACGCTGAGACGACGTGGCACTACGAGAACTTCGAGCCCGCAGGCTCGGCCATCGGCTTCCGCATCACCCGCAAGCTGGACGAGGTGCAGTCGCCGTTCCAGAAGATCGAGATCTTCGAGACCACCGACTGGGGCAATCTGATGCTGATCGATGGCGCGGTGATGCTGACCAGCCGCGACAACTTCCTGTACCACGAGATGATGTCGCATCCGGCGCTGTTCACCCACGCCGATCCAAAGCAGGTCGTGATCATCGGTGGCGGCGACTGCGGCACCCTGCGCGAGGTGCTCAAGCACCCTGGCGTTACGCGCGCGGTGCAATGCGACATCGATGAGCAGGTCACCCGGATGTCGGAGAAGTACTTCCCCGAGCTGTGCGAATCCAACCAGGATCCGCGCGCGCAGCTGCTGTTCGATGACGGCATCGCCTACATGAAGAACTGCGCGCCGGGGAGCCTCGACGTAGTCATCGTCGACTCCACCGATCCGGTCGGTCCGGCCGAGGGCCTGTTCAATAAGTCCTTCTTCGAATCCTGCTTCCGCGCGCTCAAGGACGACGGCATCCTGGTCCAGCAATCCGAATCACCGCTGGTGCTGCTGGATCTGATCAAGGCGATGCGCGCGGAGATGGGCAAGGCCGGCTTCACCTCGTTCCAGACGTTGCCGTTCCCGCAACCTTGCTACCCCACCGGCTGGTGGAGCTGCACGCTGGCGCGCAAGGGTCAGGGCTTCGACTTCCGCGAGGCCGATGCGCGGGCCAGAACCTTCGCCAGCAAGTACTACAGCGCCGACATCCATCGCGGCGCGGCAACGTTGCCGCCGTTCGTGGCAGAAGCGCTGGGCGGCTGATTCCGCTAGTCGAGCGGATCCACGGGATGCGCCGGCTCGGGCGGATCGACTGGATCGACTGGATCGACCTTATCGGCGGGATCGACGCGATCGACTGAATTGATCGCCGTAGCCGGCTCGACGGGCTCGGACGATGGATCCTCGATCGCATTGCGCTGCCCGGCAACCTCCAGGTCCGGCCACCGCCGCGGCACCAGCTTCACTTCGCCGCGGCGCAGTGCGTCCGACAACTTGCGCGTGCCATCGTCGAACATCACCACCGGTGCGATGTCGTACCAGACGCCGTTTTCGCGTGCGTGCACGCGGCAGTGCACGGTATGGTCGACATCCAGGTGGCACAGCAGCACGTCCAGCGCGCCATCCGCGTCCAGGTCGCGGACGATGGCGATGCAGTCACTTCCCGCTCGCCCACAACCCACGGCATCCAGGTCGCGCGCCGCCAGGGCCTCCCACCAACCGGCCTCCGGTTCGGGCCCGATCACCGGGATTGCGCCGGGCTGCAGCGACGCCCGGTCCTCCGCCGAGGCTTTGGTCTGGTCGTCCGAGTCCCATGGCTGGTAGCGCTCGGTCTGCAGGAGGGAGCGCTCGATGCGGTCGGCCAGCTCGGCGTTCGACGTGACCTGCGGTGCCTTCGACAATTCCTGCAGCGTCTTGTAACCGGCGCGACCGGAGCGGTAACGCAGGTAGACCTCATCGAAATCATCAGCGCTCGTACGTCCATCCAGCAGGCGCTGGGCCTGGCTGGAAGCGGAAATACGCTGCGGATCCAATGCCGGCGAGTTGGCCAACAACACCAGTAACAGCCCGGCCAGCGCGGCAGTGACGTTTACCGACTCAATGCGCGCCAGCCAGCGAGCGCGCCGGTCCAGCGCCGCCCAGGCGTAGCCAAACGCGTGCACGGTGAGGATCGCCGCCGCGATCCCGGCCCAGATCCGCTCCACGCTCCAGCCGTACTGGCCGACGCGCAGGCCCAGGGCGACCAGTGCCAGAACGGCGAATACCGGCAGTACGACCAGCCCGGCCGCTGCAAGCACCCGCAGCGGGCGCGGATAAGGTGCCGGATCGTCACCGTCCTGGTACACCGCGTTGGCGAATACCACCATCGCCACGAGCAGCGCCATCAGAACCGTGGCCGCCGAGCGGGTGCTCCATAGCGGCTCCAGACCGGTAAACGGCAACGTCAGCACGAACAGCACCGCGATGGCCGCCAGGAGCGGAAACAGGCCGGTGAAGATCGCGATCAGCAGCCGTCGCATCATCTGCACCGGTCGCGCCTGGCTGCGTCCGACCAGCACCCCCAGACCGGCGAACAGCCCCGTGGCCAGATAGGCGAACGCGGTGCCGGTAAACAGGTCGGCAAAAAATTCCACGCCGATCAGCGCGAACAGCCCGGCCCACAGGCCCAGCACCGCCCAGCAGATGCCGGTAAAAACGCCAGCGACCAGCAAGGTCAGCAGGTTTTGCCAGGCGTGGGCGAACAGTTCCGGATACGGCGCGCACCAGCGCCCGTGCGCCTGCCGGCATTGCAGGAACGGGCCGGCCACGAACAGCGCCGCGGCCATGCTGATCGAGAACGGCATCAGTACCGCGGAGGCCTCCAGTCCGGGCGCGCCGGTGGCCGACCGTGCGGCCCACGCGCCCAGCGCAAGGAACACGAGCGCCACCAGCGCGGTGTTCTGCCAGAAACGCGCGTCGTCCAGACGACGCACCGACAACGCCATCGCCGTGGGCACCGCGAGCACCAGCGCGTACCAGCACACACGCGTGCCCAGAGCGCCCAGCAACGGCCATTCCCGATCCGCACCGACCCAGACCACCCACAGCGCGAGCGCCTGCAGCAGCGCCAACAGGACAATGAAACCCTGCACCTGGCGGGACAGCGGTTCCTCGGGAGGACTCATTGCCTCCTCCGCGCGCGCACGCTCAGAGCGCATCGGCATCCAGCTCGCCAGTGCGGATGCGCACGACCCGGTCCAGATCCCAGACGAAGATCTTCCCGTCGCCGATCTTGCCGGTGCCGGCAGTCTTCATGATCGCCTCGACCACGGTGTCCACCTGGTCGTCGGTGATCGCCACTTCGAGCTTGATCTTGGGCAGGAAATCCACGACATACTCAGCGCCGCGGTACAGCTCGGTGTGGCCCTTCTGGCGGCCGAAACCCTTGACTTCGGTAGCGGTGATTCCAGCAGCGCCGGCCTCGGCAAGCGCCTCGCGCACGTCATCGAGCTTGAACGGCTTGATCACCGCCATGACCATCTTCATCGGAAACTCCGGGGCTGCAGGGCATCGTGGCGACGAGGATAGCGCGAAGCCCGGCGGGCACTGCGGTAAACTGGGCGTCCGGCTTGTCAGACTATTCCGACAGCCGATCGCGGGCCTGGCCGATTGAGGTGCGACTTCGCGCAACCCAGTGTTGAACCATTGCCGGAGGAGCCACCATGATTGATCTCAACCACATCGATGAACTTGCACGCCGTCTCAGCGGCCTGGTGCCGCCCAGTCTGCGCGAAGGCCGCGAGGAACTGCAGCAGAACTTCAAGTCCGTGCTTCAGTCCGGGCTGTCGCGGCTGGATCTGGTGACGCGCGAGGAGTTCGATGTGCAACGCGCGGTCCTGCTGCACACGCGGGAAAAACTGGACCAGTTGCAACGCACCGTGGTCGAGCTGGAAGCGCAGTTGGGCTCGCGCGTGAGCGGCGGCGCGGCAAGCGCCGATCCTTCCGCGCCCCCGCGCCACTGATCCGCCCCCATGAACCTGGCACTCGTGCACAGCCGTGCGCGATCGGGCATCCGTGCCGCTTCTGTCCGCGTGGAAGTGCATCTGGGCGGCGGCCTGCCGTCGATGTCGATCGTCGGCTTGCCGGAAACCGCGGTGCGCGAATCCCGTGAGCGCGTGCGCGCCGCGATCCAGTGCGCCCAGTTCGAATTCCCGGCCCGGCGGATCACCGTCAACCTCGCCCCCGCCGACCTGCCCAAGGGCGGTGGCCGCTTCGACCTGCCGATCGCGCTGGGAATCCTCGCCGCCAGCGGGCAGATTCCGCTGGAGGCGCTGGGCGAGTACGAGTTTCTGGGTGAGCTGGGCCTGACCGGCGAGCTGCGCGCGGTGGACGCCGTGCTGCCGGCCGCGCTCGCCGCCGCACAGGCCGGTCGCAAACTGGTGGTGCCACCCGCCAACGGGGCGGAGGCCGCACTGGTCAGCGAGGTGGAGACGCGGACCGCGCGCACCCTGCTGGAAGTGTGCGCGATGTTGGCCGGGCACAAGTCGCTGCCGCGGGCCGAAGCGCCTCCCCTCGCCCGACGCGCCGGACCGGACCTGGCCGACGTGCGCGGCCAGGCGCATGCGCGCCGCGCGCTGGAAGTTGCCGCGGCAGGCGGTCACCACGTGCTCCTGGTAGGCCCGCCAGGCTGCGGCAAGACCCTGCTCGCTTCCCGCTTGCCGGGGCTGCTGCCCGTGGCCAGTGACGCCGAAGCGCTCGATTCGGCGGCGGTCGCTTCGCTGGGCGGGCGTGGCGTGGACGCGTCGCTGTGGCGCGAACGGCCGTTCCGCTCGCCCCACCACACCGCCAGTGCGGTCGCCCTGGTCGGCGGTGGCGCCGAGCCGCGCCCGGGCGAGATCTCCATGGCTCACAACGGCGTGCTGTTCCTCGACGAGCTGCCCGAATGGAGCCGGCGCACACTGGAGGTGCTGCGCGAGCCGCTGGAGTCGGGCACCGTCACCATCGCGCGCGCCGCCCGCAGCGTCGAGTTTCCGGCGCGCTTTCAACTGGTCGCGGCCATGAACCCTTGCCCCTGCGGCTGGGCGGGCGACCCCAGCGGGCGCTGCCGCTGCAGCCCGGACATGGTCCTGAACTACCGCGCGCGAATCTCCGGCCCGCTGATGGACCGTATCGACCTCCACGTCGAGGTGCCGCGCCTGCCGCCATCGGATCTGCGTCCGGATGCAGCGCCCGCCGAGAACAGCGATACCGTACGCGAGCGGGTGGTCGCCGCCCGCAAGCTTCAGCTCGGGCGTGCCGGCAAGGCCAACGCCCACCTCAGTCAGTCAGAGACCGGCGCGACTTGTCGTCTGGCGGAGGCGGACTTTGCGCTGCTGGAACGTGCAATCGACACGCTGCACCTGTCGGCGCGATCGATGCACCGGATCATGCGGGTCGCGCGGACGATCGCGGACCTCGCCGGCAGTCCGCAGATCGAGACCACGCACCTGAGCGAGGCGATCGGCTACCGCAGGGTCGACCGCGGGATGCCGGTGACGGCGTAAACCCGACGCCGTTGCAACCACCTGCTTACGTGATCTTCTCCAGCGCACTGCCCTTGTGGGCGGCGATGTGCTCGGTCTTGTCGCTCTTGATCTCGTACTGCGGCTCCTCCGCGCTGGCGCGATGGGTGTGCCCCTTGTAGTCGAAATCGCGCTTGTGGACCTTGATGATCCTGCCGCTGACGTGGCCGGCCTCCGAGTTCCAGCGCACGTGATCGCCGACCTTGAATTCCGCCATGACACCCTCCTCTCGCTTCAACAGGGGGCGGGGACACGCCGTAGCTGACACGCCCGGCGCGTTCAAAACGAGTGCCGCCCCTTCCATGGGGCAGCATCCTCGCGTGCGGATCATGACCGCGTCAGGGTCAGGCCAGAGCGGGCTCGGACTGGAACTGCTCTTCCTCGGTGGACCCGGTCAGGGCGGTGGTCGAGGACTGCCCGCTCTGGATCACCTGGGTGACCGCATCGAAGTAGCCGGTGCCAACCTCGCGCTGGTGCTTGACCGCGGTGAAGCCTTCGCTGGCAGCGGCGAACTCGGCCTGCTGCAGCTCCACGAACGCACTCATCTGGCGCTGCGCGTAGCCGCGGGCCAGGTTGAACATGCCGTAGTTCAGTGCGTGGAAGCCGGCCAAAGTGATGAACTGGAACTTGTAGCCCATCTTGGCCAGGTCGATCTGGAAGCGGGCGATGGTCGCGTCGTCCAGATTGGCCTTCCAGTTGAAGCTGGGCGAGCAGTTGTAGGCCAGCAGCTTGCCCGGGAACTTGGCGTGGATCGCCTCGGCGAACTTGCGCGCAAACTCCAGGTCAGGCTTGCCGGTCTCGCACCACACCAGGTCGGCGTAGGGAGCGTAGGCCAGACCGCGGCTGATCGCCTGGTCGATGCCCTTGCGGGTCTTGTAGAAGCCCTCGACGGTGCGCTCGCCGGTGACGAACGCGGCATCGGTCGGGTCGATGTCAGACGTCAGCAGGTCGGCGGCCTCCGCATCGGTTCGGGCGACGATCAGGGTCGGCACACCCATCACGTCCGCCGCCAGGCGCGCGGCGACCAGCTTCTCGATCGCCTCGCGGGTCGGCACCAGCACCTTGCCGCCCATGTGGCCGCACTTCTTGGCGCTGGCCAACTGGTCCTCGAAGTGCACACCGGCGGCGCCGGATTCAATCATGCCCTTCATCAGCTCGAAGGCGTTCAGAACACCGCCGAAACCGGCCTCGGCATCGGCGACGATCGGCTGCAGGAAGTCGATGTCGCCGCTGCCTTCGGCGCACTGGATCTGGTCGGCGCGCAGCAGCGTGTTGTTGATGCGCTTGACCACGGCCGGCACCGAGTCGGCCGGGTACAGCGACTGGTCCGGGTACATCTGTCCGCCCAGGTTGGCATCGGCGGCGACCTGCCAGCCGGAGAGGTAGATCGCCTTCAACCCGGCCTTGACCTGCTGCATGGCCTGGTTGCCGGTCAATGCGCCCAAGGCGTTGACGAAGTCCTCGCGCTGCAATGACTGCCACAGCTTGTCGGCACCCAGCCTGGCCAGGCTGTGTTCGATGGCAACAGTGCCGCGCAGCCGCACGACCTCCTCGGCCGAGTACGGACGGGTGATGCCCTTCCAGCGGGGGTTGGTGTTCCAGTCGTCACGGATCTGATCAGCGGTGGGTTGAGTGCTCATGGCGGTGTCCTGTGTGGGGTGACGTTTCGGGCGGAGCGGGAGAAAACAGTGGGCGTCAGTCGAGACGGCGGTAGGCGGGGATGGTGAGGAAATCCGCCAGCGTGTCGGCGTGGCAGAGGCGGTCGAGCATGCCGATGGCCTCCTCGATCCGGCTGCCCCCGATGAGCTCGCGGCGATCGCCCAAGCGCGCCGGCAGGCCGATGAAGGCGCGCTCCAGCAAGGTAAAGTCGATCGGGGTGCCGTCGTCCAGCTGCGGCGGCTCGGCCTGGGAATCACCCGCGGCGATCGCCTGCTCCTGGCAGTGCAGCCACTGCCACAGCTGGGTGCGGGCGATCTCGGCGGTGGCCGCGTCCTCCATCAGCCAGTGGATCGGCACGCAGCCGTTGCCATCCAGCCAGGCGGCCAGGTAGCGCACGCAGACCTCGACGTTGCCGTCGAAGCCGGCGCGGGTGATCGTGCCCAGCGGCGGCGTCAGCAGCTGGTCGCGCAACTGGCGCTCGGTGAAGGCCTGCACGTCCTCACGCAGCACGTGGTGCTGGTGCGCGCCGGGCATGCGCTCGTCGAAAATCTCGCGGGCGATCGGGATCAGCGCCGGGTGCGCCACCCAGGTACCGTCGTGGCCGGCGGTGACCTCGCGCAGTTTGTCGGCGCGCACCTTGGCCATCGCCCGGTCGTTGGCCGCCGGGTCGTTGCTGATCGGAATCTGTGCGGCCATGCCACCCATGGCGTGGGCACCGCGACGGTGGCAGGTGTGGATCAGCAACTCGGAATAGGCACGCAGGAACGGCTGGTCCATGCCGACCTGGCCGCGTTCGGGCAGCACGCGGCCGGGATGCGCGCGGAAGGTCTTGATATAGCTGAAGATGTAATCCCAGCGCCCGCAGTTCAAACCGGCAATGCGGGTCTTGAGCGCGTGCAGGATCTCGTCCATCACGAACACGGCCGGCAGGGTCTCGATCAGCACGGTGACCTTGATCTGCCCTTCGGCCAGGCCGAGCGCGCGCTCGACGTGATCGAGCACGTCGTTCCACAGCGCGGCCTCCTCCATCGATTCCAGCTTGGGCAGGTAGAAGTACGGTCCGCGATCGCGCGCAGCCAGCGCGGCGGCGTTGTGGAAGGCGAACAGCCCCAGGTCGAACAGGCTGGCGGACATGGGCTGGCCATCGACCTGCACGTGCTTCTCGTCCAGATGCCAGCCGCGTGGCCGCACCAGCAGCACCGCCTGCTCATCGGTGGGCTTCAGCGCATAGTGCTTGCCGGGGGTGCCGTCGGCGCGCGCCGCGGCGTGGAACTCCAGCGTTCCGTCGACCGCACCGCGCATGGACTGCTGGCCTGCGATCAGGTTCTTCCAGGTCGGCGAGGTGCTGTCCTCGAAATCAGCCATGAAACAGTTGGCACCGGAGTTCAGCGCGTTGATGACCATCTTCGCGTCCACCGGGCCGGTGATCTCGACCCGGCGGTCGCGCAGCGCGGCTGGCAGCGGGGCGACCTTCCAGTCGCTCTCGCGGATGCTGCGGGTGTCCTCGCGGAAGTCCGGCAGCCGGCCGTTGTCCACCTCGGCCTGCCGGATAACCCGTGCGGCCAGGCATTCCAGGCGACGCGCATCAAAACGCCGATGCAGTCCGGTCAGGAACTCCCTGGCCGAAGCGCTCAGCAGCTGCGCCTGATCGTCCGCGACGGCGCTGACGCTGAACCCTTGGGTGGCGGGTTCCGTCTCACGCTTCATTACTGCCGACATGCCGTTGCTCCAGTGGTGGGGCACTCGACCATGCGTTGCACGTCAACTTATTTACAATTCAGATATATCAATACGATGTATAAGTTCGACTAATAGTTGATACGGCATTCAGCGTTGAGCCCACCCCACCACGCGCAGGAGCACCCATGAACATCGAGCCACCGGCCACACCGCGCTTCTCCTACAAGGGCGATCGACTGAAACCACTGCGCGCGTTCTGCCAAACGGTGCGGCTGGGGTCGGTTTCCCGCGCCGCCGAGGCGCTCTACCTGAGCCAGCCGGCGGTGAGCCTGCAATTGCAGGCACTGGAGCGGGACCTGGGCGAACGGTTGCTGGAGCGCAGCGGCCGACGCCTGGTGATGACCCGTCAGGGCGAGGCACTGTACGACCTGGCGCGACCACTGGTGGAGGGCATCGATGAACTGCCGGATGCGTTCCGCAAGCAGCTGCGCGGGATGGATGGCGGCGAGCTCAACGTCGCCGCGGGCAGCTCGACCATCCTCTACCTGTTGCCGCCGATCGTCGCCGCCTTCCGCGCCGCGCATCCGGACGTGCGCCTGAATCTGCACAACGTGACCGGGGCCGGCGGACTGGAACTGCTGCGCTCCGACGAGGTGGACCTCGCGGTGGGGTCGATGCTCGACGTACCCGGCGACCTGGATTACGCGCCAGTGATGCGTTTTGAGCCGATGCTGATCACCCCGCTGGATCACCCGCTGGCGACCCGGGCCAAATTCGAGCTCGCCGACCTGTCGCCCTACGGGCTCATCCTGCCGCCGCAGCGCCTGACCACATATCGCATGGTGGACCTGGTATTCCAGCGCCATCAGGTCGCCTACACGGTCGCACTGGAGGTCGGCGGCTGGGAGGTGATAAAGCAGTACGTGGCGATGGGACTGGGGATCAGCATCGTCACCGCGATCTGCCTGACCGAAGCCGACGGCGACCGGTTGGCATCACGCTCGCTGGCCGAATGGTTCCCGTACCGCAGCTACGGCGTGGTGGTGCGGCGGGGCCAGTAATGTCGCCCCCCAGGCGGCGCCCGCACCCGACTGATCAAGCCCGCACCGTGTAACCCCCCCCGCCGCCCCGA
>NZ_JXSS01000062.1 GCF_000855665.1 Lysobacter sp. A03 | reverse complement strand
TCTGCGCCAGCTCCTGGAAGAACGTGCTGGTGGTCCCTCCGCACCCCGGGCATGCGGTGACCATCGGCGTGAACGCCCGCAGGCCCATCGTCTGCAACAGCTCCTGGGCGACGATCACTTCATTGGTGCGCGACTGCCCCGGCTCCGGCGTCAGCGAGATGCGGATGGTGTCGCCGATGCCTTCCTGCAACAACACCCCCATCGCCGCGCTGGATGCGACGATGCCCTTGCTGCCGATGCCCGCCTCGGTCAGCCCCAGGTGCAAGGCGTAATCGCCTCGCGCGGCCAAATCACGATAGACGGTGATCAGTTCCTGCACCCCGCTCACCTTGGCGCTGAGCACGATCCGGTCAGCGGGCAGGCCAATATCAACCGCGCGCGCCGCTGAATCCAGCGCCGACCGCAGCAGGGCCTCGCGCAGCACCCGCCCGGCATCCCAGGGCTCGGCACGCAAGGCGTTCTCGTCCATCAGTTCGCGCGCCAGCGACTGGTCGAGCGAGCCCCAATTGGCGCCGATGCGCACCGGCTTGTCGTACTGGATCGCCAGCTCGATCAGGGTCGCAAACTGGGTATCGCGCTTCTTGCCGAAACCGACGTTGCCGGGATTGATGCGGAACTTCGCCAGCGCCTCCGCGGCCGCCGGTTCGGCGGTGAGCAATTGGTGACCGTTGTAATGGAAGTCGCCGATCAGCGGAACCGGCGCGCCGATCATCGCCAGCTTGTCGCGGATACGCGGCACGGCAGCGGCGGCCTCGGCGTTGTTGACGGTGATGCGCACCAGCTCCGAACCGGCTCGCCACAGATCGGCCACCTGCTTCACCGTCGAGTTGATATCCGCGGTGTCGGTATTGGTCATCGACTGCACGACCACCGGCGCCCCGCCACCCACGATGACACCACCGATGCTGACCGCGCGGGTGACGCGGCGCGGCATTGGACCGAAGGCAGGGGCGAGGCAGGGCAAGTCGACGTGTTGGCTCATCGGGGCATTGTACTGCCCGCCACCTTGATAGACTGCCGGGGATAATCTGGATGGACTACCCGATGACCCTTCGACCCCTGTTTTGTGCCCTTGTGATCGGCTTGACCGCCGGCCTCGCCTCGCCCTCCGTCAGCGCCCAGGATACGGCCGAGGCCTGCTCCGACTTCTACGGATTCGCCAATGCCGGCTGGCTGATGGCCAACCCGCTGCCGGCAGGCGCGGACTCCATTTCCGCCCTGGGTCAGCTCGAGACCCGCGCGCGCCAGGAGCAGATCGACCTGCTCAACAGCGCGATGGAGGCCCCGCAGGGCCCAGTCCAGCAGTTGCTTGGTGATTTCTGGGCCAGTGGTCTGAACGAGGCGGGCGTTGAGGCTGACGGCGCACAGCCGCTGGCACCGCTGCTGGACCGGATCGTCGCGATCAAGCGCAGCAAGAGCATCGCTCCGACCATCGCCGCCCTGCATCAGGTGGGCATTCCAGTGGCGTTCCACTTCGGCGCCGATATCGACCTGGCCAACCTGTCGCGCCACATCGGCTACTTCAGCCAGGGCGGCGTGGGCTTGCCCGACCCCGCCTTTTACCTGCGCACCGACGAGCCGACCCAGGCCGTCATGGGGCAATACCGCGCCTACATCGAGAAGATCCTTGCCCTCACCGGCGTCAAGGACCGGGAGCTGGCCAAGCAGGCGCAGATGGTCGTGGATCTGGAAACACGCCTGGCGAACGCGTCCCGTCCGCTGGCTGAGCTGCGCGACCCGCGCAGCAACTATGGCGCGGTCGATACCGCCAGCCTGGCAGCCCAGTACCCCAACCTTGAACTCGACAAGTTCCTCGAAGCCCAGGGCGTCACCACGCCCACGGTTTCCATCGCCACCCCTGCTCGCCTGGCCGAAGTGGACCGGCTCATCGGCGAGTTGAAGCCCGAGCAGTGGCGTGCCTACCTGCGCTGGCGCGTGGGCGACTCGATGGCGCCCTACCTCGCCAAGGCCTGGCGCGATGCCCACTTCGATTTCCACGGCCGCGTGATTGCCGGCGCCACCGCCCCACCCGCGCTAGAGCAGCAGGTACTGGATGCGATCAACCACGCCGCCGGCCCGATGCTGGGTCATGAATACGCCGCGCGCTACCTGAAGCCCGAAACCCGCAACCAGGCCATGCTGATTGCCGGCCAGGTCCGCAACGCGCTGGCAGAGTCGCTGGCCCGTGACACCCGCATCAGCGATCAGGCCAGGGCTGAAGCGTCCGCCAAGCTGGCGAAGATGAAGATCGAACTCGGCGTGCCGGCCCGCGACCTGGATTTCACCATCCAGCCAATGGGACGCGGCAGCTTCGGCGGCAACATGCTGATTGCGTCCACCTGGCGCCACCGCGAGGAAATGCGTCGCATCGGCGAGGATAACGCCGACCGCCGCTGGGACGTACTGCCGCAGCAACCGGCGCTCACCTACGACCTGGCGCAGAACCGCCTGATCGTCACTGCTGCTGCGCTGCAGGCGCCGCTGCTGGGCTCACTGGCGCAGACCGCGACCCTCTACGGCAGTTTTGGCGCGCTGGTGGGCCACGAGATCAGCCACGGGTTTGACTCGCGTGGACGGCATATCGCCGCCGACACCAGCCTGCGTGATTGGTGGTCCCCGCAGGACGCCTCTACCTGGGAAGCAATGGGCAACCGCGTCGTGGCGCAATACAGCGGCTTCGACTATCCGATGCTCGGTGGCGTCAAGGTCAACGCAATGGCGACCCGTGACGAGAACATCGCCGACATCGCCGGTGTCCAGCTCGCATGGGAGGCCTACAACAAAGCCGTGCCGGACGCCGACAAGAAAGCCCGCGAGGCATTCTTTGAAGGCTGGGCGGGACTGTGGCCCCAGCACCTGAGCGCCGAGTCGGCCGCCCAGCTCGCCAAGCACGGCGTGCATGCCCCTGGCAAATGGCGGACCAACGGCCCGCTGATGAACATGGCCGCCTTTGGCACGACCTATGGCTGCAAGGCGGCTGCACCGATGCAGCTCAAGGCGGACGATCGCATCGTGCTCCGCCCGGAGCCGGCAGCGGAAAAGCGCAAGAAGTAGGCACGCGGTCCCGCCACCCGGCGGGACGGAAACGAAAACGGCGCGTGCAGACGCGCCGTTTTCCGTTGTCCTGCCGGGATCTTGCGGGCCGCGCTCAGCGCACCACGCGCGGCCGCGGCGGACCCCGGCGCCCAAACGGCGGCTGGCCACGCCAATAGCGGATCAACAGCCACCCAAACAGCATCCCGCCCAGATGGGCGAAGTGCGCCACGCCCGGCTGGTAGCCACTGAAGCCCAGCATCAACTCGATTGCACCGTAGACGATCACCAGCGTCCGGGCTTTCATTGGAATCGGCGGGATCAGCAGCATCACGCGCTGGTTCGGGAACAACATCCCGTAGGCCAGCAGCAGGCCAAACACACCGCCCGAGGCGCCCACCGTCGGGTACGCCATACCCCCGTTCGACATGGTCCACGCGCCCACCGCCAGCTGACACACGGCCGCGCCCGCCACGCAGACCAGGAAGAACGTCAGAAAGCGCCGCTCGCCCCAGGTGTGCTCCAGCGGCGCGCCAAACATCAGCAGCGCGACCATGTTGAACAGCAGGTGGGTGAAACTGCCATGCATGAACCCGTAGCTGAGCAACTGCCAGGGCAGGAACTCGCGGCCCGGATACAGCCCTTCCCCGCCGCCGATGGGCCACAGCATGAACGCCGAGAGCGCGGCTTCCCCGAGGACGTTCTGGAGCAGGAACACAACCGCGTTGGCGATCAGCAACGCGCGCGTGACAGGGGGAAGATTGGAAAACATCGCAGCTCCTTACAAAGTCACGCAATGGTAGCTGCTGGACGGGCTTGCGAGGGACAGGTTTGCCAGACGCAACACCCACCTCAGCCGGGATATCCCCACAAGCGCTCGTCCAAAGACGGTGACGGTCGAATGCCGCGAACGCGTCCTGCCTCCACGTGAACGTCCTCCGCCCTGAGCCTCCGGCATTGCTCCAGGTAGAGGTCCGAGCCTGTCGGGAACGCAATGCGTCCGTCCGCACGAACGACGCGGTGCCACGGCAAGCCGGGATCATCGTTGTTCGCCAGCAGTCGCGCGACCATCCGCGCCCGCCCCGGCAGCCCTGCGCGGAGCGCAACCTCCCCGTAGCCGGCCACCTGGCCGGAAGGGATCGCACGGATCGCCGCGATCACGCGGCTATGGGCCGGGTTTTCCATCGCGGTAGCATAGGCGTCCCCCGTTGGAGTCCGCCATGCACACGTTCAAGTCGATCCGCCAGCACCTGACCGGTGCCGGGTTCAATGTCGTCCTGCAGGACGAAGGCGTCGCCAGCATCGAGCTCTCGCTGGAACAGGGTAGCCGCTACCAGACGATCTTCCTCTCCGAGCTGCAGGATGAGGACGGGCGTCCGTACCTGCGCGTCAGCAGCGCGGTGGCCGTCGCCGACGGTGTCGACGTCACGCGCGCGCTGAAATTCAACTGGCAAAGCCGGGTCGGCTACCTCGCGATCGGTGAGATGGGCGGCGATGCGTACCTGCAGCTGTGCGAGAACCGCCCGTTTGAAGGACTGGACGGTGCCGAGGTCCACCGCCTGGTGCTGGATATAGGCGGCACCAGCGATCGCATGGAACGCGCGCTCTCGGGCGAGCGCGACGTGCTCTAGGACGTGCTCTAGGGGCGTCCTCCAGAGAGGTGCTCCCTGGCGCACAAGGTGCAGGCACTATGCCCAGCCCAATGCCGCCAGGCCGCGAAAGGCCAGCCACGCGATTCCTCCCGCGGCCGGGATGGTCAGGATCCACGCCCAGATCATCCTTTCCACGATCGTCCACTTGATCGCGTTGAGGCGCTTGGCCGTGCCCACGCCCATGATCGCGGCGGAGATGTTGTGGGTCGTCGAAACCGGGATGCCCAGCGAGGACGCCGCCAGGATCACCGAGGCGGCACTCGTCTCGGCGGCGAAACCGTGGATCGGGTGCAGTTTGACCAGCTTGTGACCGAGCGTTTTGATGATCCGCCAACCCCCGGCCGCGGTCCCGGCGGCCATCACCAGCGCACAGGCGAACTTGATCCACAGGTCGATATCGCCGTCGGTCAAAGCGCCCGGCGAGGGGTGCAGGAATGCCAGCCAGCCCGGGAGATTGTCGAGCACGCCCGTGCTTTGTGCACTCACCAGCGTGAGCGCAATGATGCCCATGGTTTTCTGCGCATCGTTCATGCCGTGGGCGAAACCCATGCCAGCCGCACTGACGATCTGTGCCTTGCCGAAGAAACCGTTGACCCATCGCGGCCGCGCCATGCGCGCCAGGAAACCGCCACTGCTGGCCATGCCGGAAATCACCGCAAACAGCACGGCCATCAGCAGGAAGCCGGCAACGAAACCCAGGATCGGCGAGCTGAACATCGGCACGATCACCTTCCACAACACGCCGGCACTGCGATAGATCGGCTCGGCCGGTTCGGACCAGATGATCGCGTCGAAGTTGTTGGACGCCGCGGCCAACGCCGCACCGATCAGGCCGCCGATCAGGGCGTGGGAGGAGGATGACGGCAAGCCGATCCACCAGGTGATCAGGTTCCAGACGATTCCGCCCAGCAGTGCGCACAGGATCAGTTGCGCGCCCACTTCGACCACGCCGATGTCAATGAGCCCCGATGCAATCGTCTTGGCAACCGCGGTGCCGACGAGCGCACCGATCAGGTTCATGCTCGCGGCCATCGCCACCGCCTGGGCCGGCGACAGCACCTTGGTGGCAACCACGGTGGCGATCGAGTTGGCAGTGTCGTGGAAGCCGTTGATGTACTCGAACACGAGCGCAACGATTACGACCGTCATGACCAGGGTCAACATGCGCGGCGCCTCAGGAGTTCTTCAGGACGATGTCGTAAGCCACTACGCCGGCCTCGCGGCAGCGGTCGATCGCTTTCTCCAGGATCTCGAAGAACTCCTTGAGCAGGAACATCTGCAACGGTTCCAGGTCGCCCGAGTAGATCTCGCGGTACAGCTCGAGCATCAGGCGGTCGGCCTCGTTCTCGATCGAGCGCAACTCGTCATTGAGCGCCTTCATCGGCCCCAGCTTGATCTTGCGCAGCTGCTTGACCATCTTCACCACGACGCTCGCCGCCTGCTCCAGCATCGCGGCGCGCGGGGCGAAATCGATGTGCTCCAGGTGCTGCACCGCCAGCGTGTAGCGATCGGCGAACTTCTCGGCCTGCTTGTTGATCTTGTGCAGGGCCGAGCTGAGCGCTTCGATGTCCTCACGCTCGATCGGCGTGATGAAGCTGTCCACCAGTTCCTGGCTGATCTTCTCGGACGCGTCGCGCTCGCGCTGACGGGCCAGTTTGAACGCATCCAGGGCAGGTTCGCGCTGGTCCCCCTTGAGCATTTCGTGCAGCGCCTTGGTGCTGTCATGGGCGGCAACGGCGGATTGCTCGAGCAGGTCGTAGAACTGGTTGCCTTGGCCGAACATCGTCTGCAGGGAAAACATCAGTGCAATACCTCGTCGTGCCGTAAGGCAACGCGTCGTGGTGGAGGAAAGCGCAATCCGGCACAAACCGGGCCGGACATCATCATTGCGCTCCGGGCGGCAACCCGGGGGGTGCGATTATGACGGTTTCGCCGGCTTCACGCCCAGTCATTGATTGTTCCATGGCCGGCATGGCCTACCTGCTAAAATCCGGCGGCGTCGCCTGGACGCGTCAATACGGTCTCCTGCGCTCCATGGGCGACGATCCAAAACCTCCGTCTACATGCTCCACGGCGCCCTTGTGCCGCCGTGGCCCGGCCGTGCGCTGCCCCACCCAGATGAGGCCGGCGGCATGCTGAAGTTCGGGATCGTGCTCGTGCTCATCGCGTTCAACGCATTTTTTGCGTTGTCGGAGATGTCGGTTGTCACCTCGCGCAAGGCGCGGCTGCGACACATGGCGGTCACCAGCCGGCGCGCGCGCAAGGCGCTGGACCTGGCCGAACACCCCGACCGCTTCCTCTCCACCGTGCAGGTCGGGATTACCCTGATCGCGATCCTGACGGGCATGTTCGGTGGCGAGGCGATCGGCTCGACCATCGGCGCCTGGCTGGCGCTGCAGGTACCGTTCCTGGCGGACTATGCGGGCACGATCGGCCTGGTGATGGCGGTGGGGCTGATCACCTACCTCAGTATTGTCCTGGGCGAGCTGCTGCCGAAAAGGCTGGCCCTGCTCGCCCCGGAAAAGCTCGCCAGCTTTGTCGCCGCGCCCATGCATTGGGTGTCATGGATCGCCACGCCGGCCGTCTGGCTGCTGATGGTCAGCACCCAGGGCATGCTCAAACTGATGCGCCTGGACCAGACCCAGGCCTCGAACGTGACGGAAGAAGAAATCCGCCTGCTGGTCAGCGAGAGCCACGAGCAGGGCGTGATCGATGCCGACGAACGCAAGATGATGAACCGTGTCCTCGGCCTGGGTGATCGCACCGCCGACAGCCTCATGACCCCGCGCACCCGGATCACCTGGCTGGACGCGGGCGCGCCGCTGGATGACAACCTGGAAACGATGCGCACCTCGCCGGTGTCGCGCTTTCCGGTACTGCGCGGCACCGACCAGGACGTTATCGGCGTGGTCGAGGCCAAGTCTCTGCTGCGTGGCCTGATGCCGGGTGTACCGATCGATCTTTTCGGCCAGATGCGCGAGGCGCTGTTTGTCTCCGAATCGACCCATGCGATGAAGTTGCTGGAGATCTTCCGCGAAGAGCAGCAGTCACTCGCACTGGTGGTCGACGAGTACGGCGATGTCACTGGCCTGGTGACCGTGAACGACGTGATGGGTGCTGTGATCGGCCGCGTCCAGGCAGGTATGGGCAATGGCAGCAGCGAGAGCCACGACGACACCGCCGGACCGGTGGTGCAGCGTGCCGACGGCTCGTGGCTGATCGATGGCAGCCTGCATCTGGAGGATCTTCACGAGCTGGTGTCCGGCTCCGTGCCCGGCGAGGAAGAACACGACTTCCACACTGCGGCGGGGATGGTAATCGCCCACTTCGGCCGCATTCCCAACGTGGGCGAGCAGTTCGCCTGGCCGGGCTGGAGGATCGAGGTGATCGATCTGGACGGTCCACGGATCGACAAGCTGCTGCTGCAGAGCGAGCCCGTGCAGGACCCGGAAAACGATGAAACCAGCGGATAGGGACGACACCGCGCCCGTGGCGGCCGAGGACGGCGTGGGCACGCGGGCATTACTGGAGTCGTTCACCGTGGGCGATCCGGAGGAAGTCCTGCCGTTGGGCGCGATGTTCGGCGGGCTCGGCAAGCGCTCCTTTGGAATGCTGGTATTCATCGCCATCCTCCCGTCGTTCCTGCCAATACCCGGGATCGGCGGCGCCAGCGGGCTGCTGGTGGTTATGTTGGGCCTGCAGTTGATGGCAGGACTGAGGGTGCCGTGGCTGCCGGGCTTCGTCGCCCGACGCGGACCGACGCGGCGGACCATCGGTCGCTTCCGTGACCGCATCGCACCGTGGCTGGCGCGGCTGGAGCGGCTCTCCCGCCCGCGTGCGCCGGCAATGCTCGAACGTCGTCTGGCCAACATCTTCACCGGCCTGCTTCTGGTGGCTCTGGGGTGCTTGCTGTGCCTGCCGATCCCGTTCACCAACTACCTGTTCGGGGTGCTGTTGCTGCTGTTCGCGCTGGCCCTGCTGGAACGTGACGGCTACCTGATGATTTTGGCCTGGCTGGCCGGAACGGCGGCGGTGGTGTTCTTCAGCCTGATTTCGGGACAGTTGGCCACCATGATCGCGCAGTGGATCCACGGCTGAATCGCAACTCAAACGGGCAGCTCATCCGTCCTGGTCCGCTTGCACAGCTCAATGAATTCGTCGGTGCTCATCGGACAGGCCAGGCTGAACCCCTGGGCCAGATCGCAGCCACGTTCGCGCAGCAATTCGTATTGCGCACGGTTCTCGACCCCTTCGGCGATCACCGTGATTCCCAGCGAGCGCGCCATCGCAATGATCGCCGTGGTGAGTGCGAGGTCATCGGCGTCGTGGAGGATGTCGGCAACAAAGCTGCGGTCGATCTTGACCCCGTCCACGGGCACCCGCCGCAGATGGCTCAGGCCGGAGAAGCCGGTGCCGAAATCATCCAGCCATACGCGCACGCCCGTCGCCCGCAGTTGCTGCAGGAGTCGGCCCGCATGGGCTTCATCGCCGATCATGGCCGTCTCGGTCAGCTCCACCAGCAGACGGCCCGGATCCAGGCCGCTGTAGTCCAGACTCTTGGCCACGCTGCGCGGCAGGTCGCCGCTGCGCAGCTCCCGTGCCGATACGTTGACCGACAGGAATGGCGGCGCTCCACCGTCCACCGACGGCCAGCGAGCTGCGTCGCGGCAGGCCGCGACCATGACCTTCGGGCCGATCATCTCGATCAGCCCGGTCTTCTCGGCAACATCGATGAAGACCGTGGGCGGCACCTCCCCGAGCTCGGGATGGTGCCAGCGCAACAATGCCTCGGCGCCCACTACGGCATCATCGGAGACGCGTAAGACCGGCTGGTACACCATGCTCAACTCGCCGCGGTCCCACGCCCCGCGCAATTCCGTTTCCAGCCGCACGTGACGCTCCACCGCCTGGTTCATGACGTTGTCGTAGTAGCGCGCACAGTTCTTGCCGGCCAGCTTGGCCTGGTACATGGCGATATCGCCATTTTTCATCAGCATCGCAGCGGTGGCGGCGTCATCGGGATACATGCTGATGCCGATCGATATCCCCAGGAACACTTCGCGCTCGCGCAGTGCCAGCGGTGCGCCGAGCTCGTCCACCAGGGCGTCGCCAAGAACGGCCGCGGTCGCCCGCACGTCCATGCCGGGGCTGGTCGCCTCCACCAGGATCACGAACTCGTCGCCCCCGAAACGGGCCAGCATCGCGCCCGGCCCGCCCAGACGCTGGACCACGTCGCGGATCCGGCGCGATACCTCCAGCAGCACCTCATCGCCCACGTCGTGGCCAAGGGTGTCGTTGACCCGCTTGAAGTCGTCGATATCGGCAAAAAGCAACGCCAGCTGGCGGCCGGTCCCTCGTAGCCGGGTCAGTCGCTCATCGAGCGCTTCACGGAACGCAAGCCGGTTGGCCTGGCCGGTCAGCGCGTCCGTGTAGGCCATCGTGCGGATGTCGCGGTCGTGGCGGGCGACGCTCTGACTCATGTGGCGGAAGGCGCGAATCAACTCCCCCAACTCGTCCTTGCGCGCGCTGTCGAAGCTCAGCACGTCGTAGTGGCCGGATTCGATCTTGCGGGCGGCGTCGGCCAGGCTGCGGATCGGCCGCACCAGCCAGTGCTGGATCGCCCACAGTACCGCCCCACCGATCGCCATCAACGCGATGCCGAGCAGCAACATCCACAGCAACTGGCGCTCCGCCAACACCTTCAGGCGCGTGCTCAGCTGGAGCGATGCGCGCTGCTGCAGTCCGCGCATCGCGTCGAGGTCGTATCCGATACGGACTCCGCCCAGGCGCTCCCGTCCGATCATGATCGGTGCCGAGACATCCATGACCGAGTCGCTGAACTGGGTGTTCAACGACGGCGCCGCGACGGCAGCAGGTGCAAGCGCATCCTCCATTGCCAGCCCGTATCCGGGTATGGATTCGCTGCCATCGTGGAGCACGTTACCCTCGGGATCGAACACGTAGACGTAGCGGATCCAGTGCTGCTTCAGGGCTCCCTGCAACAGCGTGCCCATGCCGTCCAGGTCGTGGTAATAGAGCGGGTTGACCAGGAGCTCGGCAAGTGGTCCGACCATGTTTTCGCCGCGCTGCTTGAGGTTTTCTTCAGCCACCTCCTGCATCGCGGCGTTGCTGACGCGCTCGACCTCGTGCTGGGTCTGCGCCTGGCGGTGAAGCATGAGTGCGGTCAAAGCCAAAAACACCACCAGCACGGCCAGCAGCATGGCCAGGACCCGCGCGTGCAATCCGCTGAAAAGACCGGAAAGAACCGCTTTCATTCGACCTTTTCCCTGACCAGCCGAACCAGCGCCTGCACCTCCGCGAGCTCCCGTCGCGCCTCGTCATCCAGCGGATGGAAACGGGTGGTGCCGAAAAACTCGTGGAGCGCCGCCGCTGCCAATGGATCTTCTGCGGCAGCCAGCAGGACCTCGCGCAGGCGCGTGCGCACCCTGGGGTCCAGATCCTTGCGCACCAGTTCCAGCGCACGCGGGAAGTCTTCACTGCGTCCGATCAACCGCATGTCCTGCTTGAACGCCGCAGGCATGCGCCGCGGATTTTCCCAGTCCAGATTGCTCATTACCCCGACGTCCACCAGTCCCTTGTGCACCCAGGTCGCGATATTCAGCTCTGAACGCGCAAACAGGTACGCCAGGGCATCGGAACTGACCGTGTCCAAGGGTGACATCAGGATCTCAAGTTCGACGCCGCTGCGGAGCAATTGACCGGCGGGGATAAAGTAGGCACTGGTCGATGTCGACCGCTGGAACGCGATGCGCAAGCCCTGCAACGCCTCGATGTCGGTGATTCCGCTATCGGTGCGGGCGAAAAAGACGCTGTGGTAGCGGCTTTCCCCATCCCGCTCGGTCACCAGCAGCGGACGCGCATCGGCACGCTCGGCCAGCATCGCCGCCGAACCGGCGGTTTCGGTGACCCAATCGACGCGCTGGCGACGCAGGTAGCTGGCCATCTGCTGGGGATCCTTGGCCATCAGGATGCGGCCTTCGCGGATCCCGACCTCCGCCATGCGCGGCACGACGTAATCGAGCAGCGGTTTGAGCTGTTCGTAATGGGTACTGGGGTCATCGCTGATGCGACCCAGCACCAGGATATGGGCGTCACCCGCCCAAGCCGTGGGCATCCCGAGGCCAGCGACCAGACCCGCTGCGAGAATCAGATTGGCCAACTGCCGTGTGATGGCGGCGATCCGGCCGCCCCCATTCTGCTCTGGAATCAGTTGCATTTGCTCCCCCACGCCCCACCGATGAGCGTACAGGGCATGATCATCGTTGTCCGGCGAGCATTGCCATGCGACTGGCGTCGGCTAGGATTCCACGCAACAGGCGCAATTCCCGATCCTCCAGATCGACGCGCAAAAACAACCTGCGCAACTTGCGCATTGCCGAATCCGGCGACCGGCCCTTGTGGAAGTCGATGGCATCCAGGGTCTCAGCCAGCTGGGCGAAGAAGTGCTCCATCTGCGCATGGGAGGCGGGTGGATTGTGCTGGGCTGGTATTGCCAGAGTCGGCGAGCCTGCTTCCGGGCTCGCCAGCAGCGCCAGGCGCATTTCGTAGCTGATGACCTGCACCGCGGCAGCCAGATTCAGCGAGCTGTAGTCGGGATTGGCCGGGATATGGATCGCTGCGTGGCACAGCTGCAGCTCGTGGTTCTCCAAGCCAGTGCGTTCACGCCCGAACACCAGCGCGACCTCGGCCTCGGCGGCAACCGCCACTGCACGCTCTGCTCCCGCCCGTGGCATCAGCTCCTGCAGGCTGATCCGCCGGCTGCGCGCGGTACACCCCAACACCAGGCGGCAATCGGACACCGCATCGGCCAGCGTGTTGAAGGTCACCGCGGTATCCAGCACATCGTTGGCGCCAGCCGCCAGGGCGAAGGACTCCACGTCCGGCGCCCGCTGCGGGGCGACCAGCACGAGTCGGTCCAAGCCCATCGTCTTCATTGCCCGCGCCGCTGATCCGATATTGCCCGGATGCTGCGTCCCTACCAACACGATGCGGATGCGCTGCGCGACGGACGAATCTGGCGAAACCTGCGGTTGTTCGGTGGTCATGGCGGCAATGGTAAACTGCGCGGCCGGCAACGAACCATGTTCGTCCATCGCCGGTCGCTCTTTCCCTTCGCCCACTCCCCCCACCTCCCCGCTCGAGGCCGTTTTACCATGCAGAAACCCGCCATCAACCTCATGGTCAAGGCCGCCCGGTCCGCCGGCAACGTGCTGTTACGGCATATGCACAAGCTGGACGCGCTGAACGTGGTGGAGAAGGACCGGATGGACTTCGCCAGCGAAGTCGATGAGCTGGCCGAGAAGGAGATCATCAAGGAATTCCGCCGCGCCACGCCTGATTACGCCATTCTGGGCGAGGAAGGCGGCCTGCTCTCGCCCAAGAGCGGCACGGCGCGTTCGACCTGGGTCATCGACCCGCTGGACGGCACCAGCAACTACCTGCGCGGCATCCCCCACTTCTGCGTGTCCATCGCCCTGGTCGAGAACGGCGAACCGGTCCACGGGGTGATCTTCGATCCGTTGCGCAACGAGCTGTTCACCGCCAGCCGCGGCAGCGGCGCCACCCTCAACGACAAGCGTATCCGCGTCGCCGACCGCAAGGACCTGGACGGGGCGATGGTGTTGACCGGATTTCCGCCGCGCGAGCGCAAGCGCGCAAGCGCGCAGCTGAAGTCGCTGGATACCCTGTTCACTGAAATCCAGGACATCCGGATCTCGGGTTCGGCCGCGCTCGACCTGGCCTACGTGGCATGCGGGCGCGCCGATGCGTACTTCGAAGCCGGGATCAAGCCCTGGGACATCGCCGCCGGTGCACTGATGGTGCGCGAGGCCGGCGGCAAGGTCAGCGACTTCCGTGACCGCAGCACGGGCCCGATGGACAGCCGCGGAATCAATCCCCGCCCCCTGATCGCGGGCAACCTCAAGGTCGCCGGCCTGTTGCAGCAACGCATCCTCAATACCGGGTATGCCGCCACTTTCGACTGATGCGGCAGGCGGACGCGGGCCATCGGCGCCGCCGTCACCGAAGCAATAAAAAAGGCCGCGCATTCCAGCGCGGCCTTTTTCGTTTGCGGTGCCTGCAGACTCAGGGCCGGCGGGCCAGGGCCTCTTCGTCGCGTGCCTTCGGCATCAGGTCCTGCTTGGTGACCTTGAGGAAACCGACCGTCAGCAGCGGCGATGCCACGAAGATCGAGGACATCGTGCCAATCACGACACCGATCATCATCGCCTCAGCCATGCCCTGCAGCGATCCGCCGCCATAGATGTACAGCGCGAAGACGGTCAGGAACGAGGCGACCGAGGTGATGATCGTGCGCGAGAGCGTCTGGTTGATGGAGGCGTTGATGATCGCTCCGGGCGTGGTGCGCATCGTGCGGAAGTTCTCGCGGATACGGTCGAATACCACGATCGTGTCGTTGATCGAGAAACCCACCACCGACAGGATGCCCGCCAGTACGGTCAGGTCGAACTCGTGCCCGCTGAGGGCAAACCAGCCGACCACGATCAGCGAGTCCTGCAACGAGGTCAGCACGGCCGCAATGGCGAACTTGCGCTCGAAACGGGTCGAGATGTAGACCAGGAACCCGACGACCACGAAGATCAGCGCCCAGATGCCGTTGAGGGCCAATTCCTTGCCGACCTGCGGACCGACGAAGTCGCTGCGCATCACCATGCCGGGGTTGTCGGCGGTGGAAACGGCGTTGGTGATCTGCCTGGCAGTCCTGTCGTTGGTTTCCAGGTCGCCGTCTGCGCCTTCGTCACCGGACTGCAGACGCACCAGCAGATCGTTGCCGGAACCGAAGGTGAGTACCTCGGCACTGCCGTAACCGGCGTCAGCCAGGCGCTTGCGCGCTTCGTTGACGTCGACGGGTTGCTCGAAGCGCAGTTCCGTCACCGTGCCGCCGGTGAAGTCCAGTGCAAAGTTGAACCCGTTGAACGCGATCGCGCCAACCGACACCACCAGCAGCAGGATGGAGACGACGAACGACGCCCCACGAAGGCGCAGGAAGTCGATGTTGGTGACGTTGGGGATAAGGGTGAAAGGTTTCATCATCGATTCCTGCGGTCAGATCGCAATGGACTTGAGCTTGCGGCGATTGCCGTAGAGCAGCGTTGCCATCCCGCGCGAGGCGGAAACCGCCGTGTACATCGAGGTGATGATGCCCACGATCAGTGCGACGGCGAACCCCTTCACCGGGCCGGTGCCGAAGGCAAACATCGCCACGCCGGCCAGCAAGGTGGTCAGGTTGGCGTCCACGATCGTACTGGTGGCCTTCTCATAGCCCAGCGCAATGGCCGACTTGGGCGGCACCCCGAGCCGCAGCTCCTCGCGTATTCGCTCGTTGATCAGCACGTTCGCATCCACCGACAGACCCACGGTCAGGGCAATACCTGCCATTCCCGGCAGGGTCATGGTGAAGCCGAACAGCGACATCACCGCCACCAGCATCAGGATGTTCAGCAGCAGCGCCGCGCAGGTGATGATGCCAAACATGCGGTAGTAGATAAGGAAGAAAAGCAGCACGAAGCTGAACGAGAATACGACCGCCTTCACGCCGCGCTCGATGTTCTCCCGGCCCAGGCTGGGGCCAACGATGCGCTCTTCAACGAAATCCATCGGCGCGGCCAGCGAACCCGAACGCAGCAGCAACGCGAGGTCGGACGCCTCCTTCATGCTGTCCAGGCCGGTGGTCTGGAAATCCTTGCCGAACACACCATTGATGTTGGCCACCGAGATCACCTCCTCGCTGACCTTGGTGCTGCGGATCTCCTTGCCATCGACCATGCGGACCTGCGGGATGCGCTCGATATAGACCACCGCCATCGGCTTGCCGACGCTGGCACTGGTGAAGTCGAACATGCGCTGGCCGCCGGAGCTGTCCAGCTTGACCGATACCGAAGGTGTGCCCGATTGCGGATCCAGCGCGGACGTCGCGCCTATCAACTGGTCACCCGAGGCGATCACCCGCTTGTTGAGCAGGATCGGTACCGGCTTGCCATCGATTCCCAGCTCACGGCGGTAATAGACCTTGGCCTGCGGGGGCACGTTGCCGGTGGCTACCGCGTCATACGCATCACCCTCCACCACCGCGCGATACTCCAAGGTCGCGGTCGCACCGATCACGCGCTTGGCCTGGGCCGTGTCCTGCACGCCCGGCAGCTCGACCACGATGCGGTCGTTGCCCTGGCGCTGGATCAGCGGTTCGGCCACGCCCAGCGCATTGATGCGGTTGCGCAGCGTGCCCAGGTTCTGGTTCAGCGCGTCGGTCATCATCCGCTGCATTTCGGCATCGGGAATCTGCACGGTCAGGTTCTGTCCACTGCCATCCAGGCGCAGATCCGGCTGGCTGGCCATGATCCTCTTGCGCGCCGCGTCCGCGTCGGCGCCATCGACCAGGCGCACGTTGATGGAGTTGTCCGGTCGTCGGCTCACCGATTCATAGCGCACGCGACCGTCGCGCAGGACCACTCGTACGTCTTCGACGATGGCGTCGAGATGCTTGTCCAGCGCCGCCTTCTGGTCGACCTGCATCAGGAAGTGGACGCCGCCCTGCAGGTCAAGGCCCAGCAGCATGCCGTGGGCGCCCATCCGGTCCAGCCACGGCGGCACCGTGGATGCAAGGTTGAGCGCGGTGACGTAGTCATTGCCCAGCACCGGAGCCAACGCGTCGGCGGCTTTGGACTGGTCATCGGTTCCCGTCAGGCGCACCAGCAGGTTGTCACCATCGATGGCGACCTGCTTGGTGGTGATTCCGGCGGTGCGCAACGTCTCAGACACGCGCTCGACAAGCGCCTGATCGATCGGGGCGCCGCGATTGGCGGTGACCTGCACCGAGGGATCCTTCTGGTACAGGTTCGGCAACGCGAAGATCGTGCTGAACACGATGGCCAGCACCAGGACGACATATTTCCAGCGCGCGTAAGTGAGCATCGATTACCCCTGCGGCGGCCGTCCGGCCGCCCCTGCTTCTAGAAAAAGTGGTTACAGCCGCTCAGGCGGATTTCAAGGTGCCCTTGGGCAGTACGTTGGCAATCGAGCCGCGCTGCACACGGATGCGAACGTTGTCTGCGATTTCCACGGTGACGAAGTTCTCCCCCAGAGCCGTAACCACGCCGGCAACGCCGCCGTTGGTCAGCACTTCATCACCCATGGCCAGCTGGCCAAGCATCGCCTTGTGTTCTTTCGCACGCTTCATCTGCGGGCGGATCATCAGGAAGTACATCACGCCGATCAGCAGCACCGGGAACAGCAGGGACATTCCCAGTCCACCCGCCGGAGCAGCAGCGGCCTGGGCATGGGCGGGAGCGATCACCAGATCAAGCAGGTTCATGTTGATATTCCGTAGAGACGAAAAACAGCCGAAGATTATGTCATGGCTGGCGAATGCCCACGCGGGTGACGCGGGGACCGGATCACACCGCGTTACGCCCTGCGCGCCTCGTAGAAGGACTCACGGAACGCCGCGAAAGTTCCCCCGGCGATCGCACCGCGCATCTGCGCCATCAGTCGCTGGTAGTAACGCAGGTTGTGGGCGGTCCCCAGCATCGGTCCCAGCATCTCGTTGCAGCGGTCGAGATGGCGCAGGTAGCTGCGGCTGAAACCGCCGGCACACGCGGTGCAGTCACAGCCCTCTTCGATCGGTCCCAGGTCATGCTCGTACTTCGCGTTGCGGATGCGCACCGTGCCGGTCGCAGTAAAGAAATGGCCGTTGCGCGCGTTGCGGGTCGGCATGACGCAATCGAACATGTCGATGCCGCGGGCTACGCCTTCCACAAGGTCTTCCGGCCGGCCCACCCCCATCAGGTAGCGCGGGCGCTCGGAAGGCAGCTGCGGGCAGGTGTGCTCCAGCATGGCGTTGCGCTCCTCTTCCGGCTCGCCAACGGCGAGCCCCCCAATGGCGTAGCCGTCAAAACCAATCGCGGTGAGACCGGCCGCCGAGCGCGTGCGCAGCGCGTGGTGGACCCCGCCCTGGACGATGCCGAAAAGTGCGGCGTCGTTGCCCTCATGCGCCTTGCGCGAGCGCTCCGCCCAACGCAGGCTGAGCTCCATCGACGTGCGAGCAACCTCCTCGGTCGCCGGATATGGCGTGCACTCGTCGAAGATCATCACCACATCCGAGCCGAGCACCTTCTGGATGTGCATGCTCTCCTCGGGACCGAGGAACACCTTGCGGCCGTCGATCGGCGCGGCGAAGGTCACCCCCGCCTCGGTGATCTTGCGCTTGTGCGCCAGCGAGAACACCTGGAAACCGCCCGAATCGGTCAGGATCGGGCCGTCCCAGCGCATGAAGCCGTGCAGCCCTCCGTGCGCCTCGATCACCTCCAGGCCGGGCCGCAGAAACAGATGGAAGGTATTGCCCAGGACCATCTGGGCACCCAGTTCCCGCACGGCCTGCGGATAGATGCCTTTCACCGTCCCGTAGGTGCCTACCGGCATGAAGGCCGGCGTCTCGACCATGCCACGCGGGAAGCTGAGTCGTCCGCGACGCGCCGCGCCGTCGGTACCGAGCAGTTCAAATGCCATCCGGCTCATTGCCGCGTCGCTCCAGGATCGGGAAACAGCAACATCGCGTCGCCGTAGGAAAAGAACCGGTACCGCGCCGCGACCGCGTGCGCGTAGGCGGCGAACACCCGCTCACGTCCGGCAAACGCCGAAACCATCATCAGCAGCGTGCTTTCGGGCAGGTGGAAATTGGTGATCATCGCGTCGACCGCGCGGATCCGGTAGCCGGGGACGATGAACAGCCGGCTCTCGCCCGCATATGGCCGCAACTCCCCGTCGGGATTCTCCTGCGTCGGCTGCATCGCGGTTTCCAGCGCCCGCACCACCGTCGTGCCCACGGCGATCACACGACCACCCGCGGCCCGCACCCGGGCGACCTGCTCGACCAGCGCGGCATCGACGTGCAGTCGCTCGGCATGCATGACGTGATCGGCAAGATCCTCCACCCGGACCGGCTGGAACGTTCCAGCGCCCACGTGCAGGGTGACGTGGCCGAACTGGACGCCTCGCGCGGCCAACGTCTCCAGCAGTGCGGGATCGAAATGCAGCCCGGCCGTCGGCGCGGCCACCGCTCCGGCCTCCCGCGCGAACACCGTCTGGTAGCGCTCCAGGTCCTTCGCGTCCGGCTCGCGCTGGATATAGGGCGGCAACGGCAGGCGTCCTACGCGCTCCAGGTAGGCGTCCAGCGGCTCGCCCAGATGAAACCGCAGGCGATAGAACTCGCCATCCCGACCCAGCACCTCGGCCTCGCCGCCTGCGTCGAGCTGGATCCGTGCACCCGGCTTCGGCGATTTGCTGACGCCCAACTGCGCGCGGGCGCAATCGTCCTCCAGCAGTCGCTCGATCAGGATCTCCACGCGTCCGCCCGTGCTCTTCAGACCGAACAGGCGCGCCGGGATGACCCGGGTATCGTTGAAGACCAGCAGATCGCCGGGCTGCAGCAACGTGGGCAGCTCGCTGAAAACATGGTCGGCAAACGCCGCCGGCGCCGGCGGGACCAGCAGCAGGCGGCTGGCCGATCGCCGGGCCAGCGGCGTCTGCGCAACCAGCTCCGGTGGCAGCGGATAATCGAAGTCGGACTTTTTCAAGAAGGTGGTTTCTAAGGTGCGGCGAGATGGCAGGGCTGAGAATGAACCCTGCGGAAAATCACATAGTGTAGCGATACGCCGCGTCGGTCCCGGGGGTTATGCGGATCACCGCGCCGTGTTAGAATCTGCTAACTGATTGAAATACAACGTAAATCTCTTGCGCGGCGCGCCCGCGCATTTTTGTTTGCGGTGCCTTGTCACTGCGATCAACCCTGTGGAGGAGCAACACCGATGCCCAGCACCAGCCACTCAAACCCCATCGCCAGCAAGCTTGCACCGTTGCGCGCCCACGGCGGCTCGCGCCGCACGGTCGGCCTGGACGATGCGGTCCTGGAGCAGTTCGCCGACAATGCCGAACTGGGCGAAGCGGTGGATGCTGCGCTGACCGAGTACGCCGAGGTGAAGAAGCATTTCGCCGACCTGCTGGACCTGGACGAAACCAGCCAGATGCAGAAGCTGCAGGCCGGATTCATCAACTTCTACCAGGACGACGCGGTCAACCCGTACGTCGCCCTCACCGCCCGCGGTCCGTGGATCGTGACCCTGAAGGGCGCGGTGATCCACGATTCCGGCGGCTACGGCATGCTCGGCTTCGGTCATGCGCCCGCGCAGGTGCTCGCCGCCATGGCCAAGCCACAGGCGATGGCCAACATCATGACCCCGAGTATCTCCCAGCTGCGCCTGAGCACGCTGCTGCGTGAGGCGATCGGCGTCGACCGCGAGTGCCCCTTCAGTCACTTCATGTGCCTCAACTCGGGCTCCGAATCGGTCACCCTGGCCGCGCGCATCGCCGATGCGAATGCCAAGACCATGACCGACGACGGCGGCAAGCGGGCCGGTCACAGCATCAAGCGCCTGGTGGTCAAGGGCGGATTCCACGGCCGCACGGATCGACCCGCGCTGTATTCCAACTCCACCCGCAAAGCGTACGAGCAGTACCTGGCCAGCTACCGTGGCGAAGACAGCGTCATTGTCGTGGAGCCCTACGACATCGATGCGCTGAAGCAGGCCTTTGCCGATGCCGACGCCAATGGCTGGTTCATCGAGGCGATGTTCCTGGAGCCCGTAATGGGCGAAGGTGACCCGGGCCGCAGCGTTCCAGTCGAGTTCTACAAGGCCGCCCGCGAGCTGACCCGCGAGCACGGCTCGATGCTGCTGGTCGACTCGATCCAGGCCGGGCTTCGCGCCAACGGCGTGCTGTCGATCATCGACTACCCGGGTTTCGAAGGCGTTGAAGCTCCGGACATGGAAACCTACTCCAAGGCGCTCAATGCCGGCCAATACCCACTGTCAGTGCTGGCCGTCAACGAGCGCGCCGGCAATGCCTACCGCAAGGGTCTGTACGGCAACACCATGACCACCAATCCGCGCGCGCTGGACACCGCCTGCGCGGTGCTCCAAATGGTCACGCCAGAGCTGCGCGAGAACATCCGTGCCCGTGGCGCGGAGGCCTTGGAGAGGCTGGAAACGCTCAAGTCCGAGCTGGGCGGCATGATCACCAAGGTCCAGGGCACCGGCCTGCTGTTCTCGTGCGAGCTGTCCGATGAATTCAAGTGCTTCGGCAGCAACTCGACCGAGGAATGGCTGCGCGAGCACGGGATCGGTGTGATCCACGGTGGCGCCAATTCGCTACGCTTCACCCCGACGTTCACCAGCACCAGCGCCGAGATCAAGCTCCTCGTCGACATGGTGGGCCGCGCGCTGCGCGAAGGTCCCCGCGCAAGCAGTTGACGTCGCGCAAAACGACTGCGCGGGTGATCGCGCTGATCAAGCACACAAAGAGCCGGGGGAACCCGGCTTTTTGCTGGTTCTTTTCCAGACTTCGGCGGTGACCGGATCGGCGGGAGGGGGGCGTGAGCTGGATGGCTTCAGGGCGAATGTCCCCCGGCCTCCGCCTGCGGCGGCGGCCTCCTCCTTTATTTCGCCCCGAAGGCATCCAGCTCACCCCTGAGTCGGCAGAGACCCGCTTCTACACCCACCAACCATCCTCGAACGACGGGGGTGAATGCCCTTGCTGCGAAATAAAGGAGGAGGCACCAGCTTCATCGGTGCCGGGGGACATTCGCAGCAAGGGCATTCACCCCCGGCCGCCCCGGCTGCTCCGCAGACACAGCACTCCCCCGAATAGGAGAAGCGCATTTCTATTTGCGCACTTGCCAGAGACCGGCGCACTATCGATGCGATCCAGCGAACCAACTGGCAAGCCTTCGGCCGCGGAGGCAGACTGGAACGAGCGGAAGGACGTGCGACCTCCGTCACAGGTTCCGCCCCCCAGCAATTGACGCCAGGAGTCTCCTCATGAGTAATCCACACGACAAGACCGCGACCGGCTCCACCACCGGCTCCGGCAGCCCCGCAGCAAGTGACCGCAATTCGCTGACCGTGGGCCCCAACGGTCCGATCCTGCTGCATGACGTGCACTTCCTCGAGCAGATGGCGCACTTCAACCGCGAGAACGTCCCCGAGCGCCGGCCGCATGCGAAGGGTGCCGGCGCGTTCGGGGTCTTCAAGACCACTGCCGACGTGTCCCGCTACACACGTGCCGCGATGTTCCAGCCGGGCGCGTCGACCGAGATGCTGGCGCGTTTTTCGACCGTCGCCGGTGAGCTGGGCAGTCCTGACACGTGGCGCGACGTGCGCGGCTTCTCGTTGAAGTTCTACACCGACGAGGGCAACTACGACCTGGTCGGCAACAACACCCCGATCTTCTTCGTCCGCGACCCGATGAAGTTCCCGCACTTCATCCGCAGCCAGAAGCGTCTCCCCGATTCGGGCCTACGCGACAACCACATGCAGTGGGATTTTTGGACCAACAACCCGGAATCAGCGCACCAGGTCACCTACCTGATGGGCGAGCGCGGACTGCCGCGGACCTGGCGCCACATGAACGGGTACGGCTCACACACGTACATGTGGATCAACGCCGCCGGCGAGAAGTTCTGGGTCAAATACCATTTCCACACCCGCCAGGGCATGGCGTTCTTTACCAACGCCGAAGCCGCCGAGATGGCGGGCAGCGACGCCGACTACCACCGCCGTGATCTGTTCGACGCGATCAAGCGTGGCGAGCACCCGGAATGGGTCATGTCCGTCCAGGTCATGCCGTATGCCGAAGCTAAGGACTACCGCTTCAATCCGTTCGACCTGACCAAGACCTGGTCGCACAAGGACTACCCGCTGATCGAAGTGGGCACCATGACCTTGAACCGCAATCCGGAGAACTTCTTCGCCCAGATCGAACAGGCCGCGTTCTCGCCCGGCAACACGGTTCCCGGCATCGGTCTTTCACCGGACAAGATGCTCCTTGGCCGCGCATTCGCCTATGCCGACGCACAACGCAACCGGATCGGCACCAACTTCCACCAGCTCCCCGTCAACCAGCCCAAGGTGCCGGTCAACACCTATATGTTCGATGGCCAGATGGCCTATCACCACAGCGGCAATGCGCCGGTCTACGCCCCCAACAGCGGCGACCGCAGCTGGGCCGACGAGACCGGCCCGATGGCCGACGGCTGGGAGTCGGATGGCGACATGGTCCGCAGCGCCTACATCCTGCATGCCGAGGACGACGATTTCGGCCAGCCAGGAACACTGGTCCGCGAAGTCTGGAACGATGCCCAGCGCGCGCAGTTTGTCGACCAGGTTGCCGGCAGCCTGCTTGGAGGCGTGCGCAGTCCAGTGCTGGAGCGGGCATTCGAATACTGGAAGAACGTCGATCAGGCTACCGGCCAGCAGATCGAGGACAAGGTGCGCAGCGGCATGGCACCGGAACCCGCAGAAGGCATGGGCGAAGCCTGAGGTCCGGCCAGCATCACGGGCTGGCGCACGGGCGCCGGCCCTGATTTTCAGCCAACCTGTCCCACCGCCGGTATCAGGCGCGGCGTCGGCGGCGATATCGCCCAATAAGCCATAAGCCGAGGGCAACTAACGCACCAAGGATCAACTTGCCTATCAGGCGAACCTCGCCGCGCTTGGGCAATTGTTCCGCGGCTGGCACAGGGTCCAATTCTGCCGGCGTGGTACTGGCCGGGCCTTTTTCGCGGTTTACGACCGGGGACGCGGCCACCAACTGCCACTTGCCGCCGCGCAACTCCACCTCGCCAGCCAGCGGAGGCAAATGCAGAGCGCGCCAGTGGATGCGGATGTCGCCATTGTTAGGGTCGAGCGGATTCAGGGCACTTCCCAGCCCATCACCTTCAGGCTGGAAAGTCGCCGCCAGATTGGCGGGCAGCCGGGTGAAACCGGGGCGGAAATCCTGCCACTGGCCCAGCGCCTTGATCACCGACAGCTCCACCGGCTTGCCGTCGATGCTGACATCGCGCGCCCACCAGATGCGGTTCTCCAGCGGGAAGCTGCGCGGGTTCGCGTGGCCGTCCTCGAAGGCGGAGGAATCCACCAGCGCCGGCTTCCATACCTGCTGATAGCCGCCGCGGCCGTCGCGCTGCCATTGATACATCTCCACGCGTCGTTCCAGACCGTACCGGGTGGTGCGCACGCCGAAGTCCGGGTCCTCGACCGGGGCTGCGGATACCGGCTCGCCCATGGGCGCAACCGGTTGGGTGTCGCTGCGCGGCGCCTCTTCGGCCCACGCGCAGGCGACAGCGCCTGCCAGGACCAAGGTGGCCAGCAGCCGGCGCAGGCTCATGCAGCCAGCGTCCTCGCTTGCAGTTCCGCCACCTCATGCTCGCTGCCATAGCGGCCACGCTCGTCGCGGGTCACCTGGGCGAGCGCACAGCCAGGGTCATGGGTGAAGAAAAGATGGACGTTGCGTTCCAGCATGTCGGCAAGGAAACGCTTTTTTTCGTCGATCAGCAGCTCCGCGTTGCGGTCGTATCCCATGGTGATGGGCACATGCACCCACGGCCGGCCGGGAATCAGGTCGGCGCAGAACACCAGACCGCCCATGTCCTGACCATCGATCCGCTCCGGACCGATGATCTCCGCCAGCATCAGCCCGGGCGTGTGGCCATCGCTGTAGTGGAAACGCACGCCCTTGCCGAGCGTGTCGGAAAACTCGCCGTCGACCAGCTCAAGCCGCCCGGTCGCCTCCAGTAGGCCCGGCAGCTCCGGGATGAAGCTGGCGCGGTCGCGGGGGTGCGGCGCGACGGCGCGCTGCCAGTGCTCGCGCCCCACCACGTAGCTTGCGTTGGGGAAAACCAGACGCGGTGGCTGGCCTTCCTCCCAGGCGGAGAGCAAACCGCCAGCATGGTCAAAATGCAGGTGCGACAGCACCACCACGTCGATGTCTTGCGGCTTGAAACCCGCGGCATCCAGCGACTCGAGGAGAACATGGCGATCCTCGACCACCCCGTAGCGCTCGCGCAGTTTGGGCTCGAAGAACGCACCGATTCCGGCCTCGAACAGTACGGTCTTGCCGCCAAGCGGGCTGGCCAGCAGCGCGCGGCACGCAAGGTCGATGCGGTTGTGCTCATCCGACTCGACCCACTTGCTCCACATTGCGCGCGGCGCGTTGCCGAACATGGCCCCGCCATCGAGCTTCTGGCTGTTGCCCATCAGCGACCAGAGTTTCATTGTCGACTCCACTGTTGCGCAGCCACGGCTGCCTCACCAACCATCATCGGTGATCGACACGATGGGCGAAAGTCGCGTGACTCAGGGCCGGTCGAGCACCACCTCGACCTCGCCGACCGGGTTGCGCGGGTCGGTACCGCCGGACAGCTCATCGGTCCGCTTATCCCAGGCAACGGTCTGCAGGTTGCCCCAGGTGCCTTCGCCGGCATTCACCCTGTGGCCCATCTTCTTCAGCGCCCTGACCGTCGCGGCATCGAGCGCGCCGGGTTCAGCCGAGATGGCGTCGGGCATCCACTGGTGGTGGATGCGCGGCTCGGCGGCCACCGCCTGCGCGGTCATGCCGGCATCGTAACCAAGGATCCCGATCAACACCTCGGTGATGATCCGGCTGCCGCCCGGCGCACCCAGCACTGCCAGTTTCTCGGGGGAATCGATGTAGGTCGGGGTCATCGAACTGAGCATCCGCTTGCCCGCTTCCACCGCATTGGCATCAAAGCCCATCACACCAAAGGCGTTGGGGGTGCCGGGCTTGAGCGCGAAGTCGTCCATCTCGTTGTTGAGCAAGACACCCGTGCCCGGCGCGATCATGCCCGAGCCGTACAGCAGGTTGACGGTCTGGGTGGCCGAGACGATGTTGCCGTCGGTATCGATGATCGAGAAATGGGTGGTCTCGTCATCCTCCATCGGCGTTGGCTGGCCGGACAGAAGGTCGCTGGGAGTCGCCTTGTCGGGATGGATCGTCGCCCGCAGACCGGCGGCGTAGGCCGGGTCGGTCAGCATCGCGATGGGCATCTCGACGAAATCGGGATCGCCCATGTAGAGGGTGCGGTCGCGGTAGGCGCGACGCATCGCTTCCACGATCAAATGGGTCCGCTCCGCGGAGTCGAGCTTGGAAAGATTCCACGGCTGCAGCACCTGCAGCATTTCCGCCAAGGCGACTCCGCCCGATGACGGCGGCGGCGCGGTTACCACTTTCCAGCCGCGGTAGTCGAACTTGATCGGCTCGCGCTCGCGGATCTGGTAGCCGGCCAGTTCGCTGGCGGTCCACCGACCGCCCTCCTCGGCAACCGCCGCCAGCAACTGCCCGGCGACCGGGCCCTCATAGAAAACGGCGCGACCGTTCCTGGCCAGCAGCTCCAGAGTCCGCGCGAGGTCTTCCTGTTTGAGGATGTCGCCGGTCCTCGGCGCATGCCCATTCGCCAGAAAGACGTCGCGAGTGCCACGGTAGCGCTCCATCACCTTGCTTCGGCTCGCGTAGCCCTTCTCCAGGCGCGCGTAGATCGGGAAGCCTTCACGGGCAATCCGGATCGCCGGGGCAAGCGAGGCGGCCAGTGGCAGCCGGCCGTACTCATCGGCCAGATGCACCAGCGCCGCGGGCAGGCCGGGAATGCCGGCCGACCATGGCCCGTTGGTGGCACGGTCGCGGTTCAGCTCACCCTTCTCGTCCAGGTATTCCTCGGGCGTGGCCGACTCGGGCGCCGTCTCCCGGGCATCGACAAAAATGTCGCGGCCGGTTTTTGCGTCGTGCAGGAGGAAGAATCCGCCGCCGCCGATCCCGGAGCTGATCGGCTCGACCACCGACAGGGCGGCAGACACGGCAATCGCCGCATCAAAGGCGTTGCCGCCCTGATTGATGATCTGCGCGCCGGCTTCGGTCGCCAGCGAGTGCGCGCTTGCGATGGCCGCGCCGGGAGGGTTTGCCGCGTTGGCGGGGGCAGTGCGCGATGCCGAAGCCGCGCGAGGCGCCGTATCCGCAGTAGTCGCGCATCCGCCTATGGCAAACGCCAGCAATGGCGCCAGAAAACCCGTCACCACTGCGGTTCGCGTCGCAATTCCCATCACATCACTCCTGTTCTTGCTGCAACCGTGCCAGTTTGGCCAGCAACTGGCCTGTTGTTTCGGGAAAGTCCGGATCGGGGTCGATGCATTCGACCGGACACACCACCACGCATTGCGGCTCATCGAAATGGCCAACGCACTGCGTGCAGCGCGCCGGGTCGATCACGTAGATCTCCTCACCCTGCGAGATGGCCTCGTTGGGGCATGCCGGTTCGCAGACATCGCAGTTGACGCAAAGCTCGTTGATCTTTAGGGACATGGGCTACCGCAATGCGCGGGTGAGACAAGCCCACCACACGCTGTTACTCGTAATGAAACCAGACCGATTACTTGGCTTCTACAAACACGTAATCGACACCGGCCGGCGTCACCGCCTGCTCGACGCGCTCACTGTCGGCCGGCGCGCCGATGAAGAGCAGACGCACGCCCTTCATCGAACCTGGGCCAACCTTCTCGAACGCGCCAACAATGATGTCCGCCATCATCGCCGACTCGGGCGATCCGAAAGCGACCAGGTTGCCTTCAACGATGCCGCGCTGCATCGCATTCTCGATTTCCTCGCGCAGACGCTCATGGGCGCCCTCGAAACCTTCGCTGTCGCTGCTGGGGAGGTAGTACAGGTACGGACTGGAGGTCACGTCACCCATGTTGCGGGTGACCACTGCGGACAAGTAGGTGCCCCACTCGTTGTCATCGTTGGTGGTCGGAGCGGAAAGGGGCGCAAGAGCGACCGCGGCGTCTTCGGTGGTCTCGGTCGGAGCCTTGTCGCACGCAGCCATCAACGGCAGCGACAACAGGGCGATAAGCATCAGGCGGGTGGTGGTGTTCATGACGATCCCCATTCTTGTTGGTTGGAATATGACGTCGGCGAGGCGCCGGCGATCAGGCGGTGCTGCGTTGCCATTCGCGCTGAAGCGCCTCGGCAACCGCGGGCGGAACAAAACCGGAGACATCGCCCCCCAGGCGGGCTATCTCGCGGACCAGCGATGAAGAGATGAAGCTGTACTGCTCGGCGGGAGTCAGGAAAAGCGTCTCCACGTCGGGGATCAGGTGACGGTTCATGCTCGCCATCTGGAACTCGTACTCGAAGTCGGAAACCGCCCGCAGCCCCCGCAACACCACGCCCGCACCGATGCCGGAAACGAAGTGCGCAAGCAGCGAATCAAATCCGCAGATCTCGACGTTGGGATGATGGCCCAGCGCTTCGCGGGCCAGTTCCACACGCGTTGCCAGCGGCAGCGCGGGACTTTTGGACGGGCTCTCCGCCACGCCCACCACCAGTCGATCAAACAGCGGCGCAGCGCGATCAACCAGATCGATGTGACCGTTGGTGATCGGATCGAAGGTGCCTGGATAGACGGCGGTGCGGTGTCGGGCCGGGGTCATTGGGCAAAACGCTCCAGATCAGGGACGTCCGGCTGGGCCGGATCAACGGGGAGTGTATCAACGCCGGCGGGGCTGCCGTCGTCTGCCGTGAGTACCGGGCGATGTCGGTAAAGGGCATGCCGGACTTCCCGGGTCCTGCCTTCGCGGTGCAGGCTCCAGTCGCCGGGCAGTGTCACCGGCTCGTCCACGGGGCCTTCAACGTGCAGCCAGGCGCCATCCCTCATCAACGGCAGCAACCCGGCCAGTGCCGGCGCCAACAAGCCATGGCCAAAAGGAGGGTCTACGAAAGCGATGTCGAAGCTGGCGCGTGGCTGGGCCGGCAGCCAATGCGTGGCATCTGCCTGCACCACCTTGGCCGCCTGGCCACCCTGCAGTCGCTGCGTGGTCGCCAACAGGCTCGCGGCCAACACGGGGTCCCTCTCAACGAGTACTGCCGACGCAGCGCCACGCGACAGCGCTTCCAGGCCAAGGGCGCCACTGCCTGCGAACAGATCCAGCACGCTGGCGCCATCGATCACCGGCGCGAGCCAGTTGAACAGTGTCTCGCGGACCCGGTCCGGGGTTGGCCGAAGGCCGGCCGCAGCAGCGACGGGAAGCTTGCTGCCACGCCATCTCCCGCCGATCACACGGACCTGGCCGGGGCCGTTGGCGACAGAGCGCGGAGAGTTACGGGCGGGCTTCTTCATGGGGTCGGGAAATCAGGCCGGTGCTAGCATGGGCGCCATTCTCGCGCATTCGTGAATCCTACTGTCGATGGCCAGTTTCTTTCGCCGGAAAAAGCCCGGTTCCGCACCCTCCGAGCGTCGCTACAGCACCGAGGAGCTCGCTGCGGCATTTCCCGGGGCGCAACGGGAAAAAAGCGATGTCGACAGCCCGCAAGGCGATGTTCCGCCATCCCCATCCGAGGTGGAGGCGCGCGAACACCCGTCTACGCCGACGCAGCGGGCGCCGGCCAAGCTTTCCGACGCCCGCGAGGGCGAGCAGCCCACCTCCGCGAAGATTCCAGAGTCTCGCTCTCCGGCGCCCGCCTCGTCACCTGTCGTTCCGGCCCCCCAACCCGTCGAGTCTGCCCCGGCGGCCCCGGCGCCTGTCGTAGCCCGCGCGCCGATCGCATCTCCCGTGCAGCAGCCGGTCCCGCCGCAACCGCAGCGCACGCCCGCGCCTCCCGTACCCCGGCCAATTGAGACCGCCCCTGCGCCCGTCACGGATACGCCAAGCCATGAGCCCGCTGATCTGGCACGTGTCGAGGCCCCGGCCGCTCCGACAAAGGGCGGCTGGCGCGAACGACTGCGCGGAACCGCTTTCGCGCGCACTCTCGGCGGACTGTTCCAGGGCAACCCCCGCCTCGACGATGACCTGCTGGACGAGATCGAAACGGCACTGATCGTCGCCGACGTCGGGGTGACAGCGACCACCGATCTGGTGGAAGACCTGCGCAAGCGAATGAAAGCGCGCGAGTTCGCCGACTCGGCCGCCCTGCTGAAGGCCCTGCGCCAGGACCTGATCGACCTGCTCACACCCGTTGCCGTACCGCTGAGGATCGACACCGCCGCCAAGCCGTTCGTTGTCCTCACCGTGGGTGTCAACGGCGTGGGCAAAACCACGACCATCGGCAAACTGGCGCGCCGCTTCAAGGGCGACGGACACTCGCTGATGCTTGCCGCCGGCGACACGTTCCGGGCTGCGGCAGTGGCCCAGTTGCAGACCTGGGGCGAGCGCAACGGCGTGCCGGTGATCGCCCAGGGCCAGAATGCCGACGCCGCCTCCGTGGCATTTGACGCGCTGCAGGCGGCAAAGGCCCGCGGCACCCAGGTGCTGATCGCCGACACCGCCGGCAGGCTGCACACCCAGCAGGGCCTGATGGCCGAGCTGGGAAAAATAAAACGGGTCATGCAAAAGCTCGACCCCGCCGCCCCCCACGAGGTGCTGATGGTGATCGACGGCACGACCGGCCAGAACGCGCTCTCGCAATTGCGCCAGTTCCACGCGGCGGTACACGTGACCGGCCTGGTCGTGACCAAGCTGGATGGCACCGCAAAGGGCGGCGTCGTGTTCGCCCTGGCCCGCGAGTTCGGCATTCCGATCCGCTATGCCGGTATCGGCGAGAAGCTCGAGGACCTGCGGGTATTCGATGCCGAGGCGTTCGTGGAAGCGCTGTTGCCGGACACGCTCGGCGGCTGACGCGCACGCCATGCCCGCGGACGCCACCCCCGCGCCCCGCTCCCGTTGGCGTCGCGGCGGGCGAATCGTCGCCATCATCGTCCTTGTGCTGCTCCTGGCCCTGGCGTCCTCGATTGGCTGGATCTCGCGTCCTGCCCGCCTGAGCGGCTTGGTACTCGATCAGGTCGGAACCTCGCTGGGACTGCAGATCACCGCATCGGGAACGAGTGAATACCGCCTGCGCGGGACCCCGATGCTTACCGTTCGCGGACTTGATGTGCGCCAGCCCGGCAGCGCGACCTCCCTGCTCACCGCCGAGCGCGCTTATCTGGCATTGCCGTGGGCAACCCTGTGGGCCGGTGGTGAGGACCTCACCGTTCGCCGCATCGAGCTCGATGCGCCGCAGCTCGATCTGACGGCGTTGCAGGACTGGCTGGAGACACGTCCCGAGGGTGGACCGCTGCGCATTCCCACGCTGACCGATGGCCTGCAAATCAGCCGAGGTCGTGTATCGCGCGACGGCTGGTCCTTGGACCGCCTGGGTCTTGCCACCGATCACGTGTCAGCGACCCAGCCACTGGCTGCGCGCGTGACCGGGCGCCTGCTCATGTCCACCACGACCGCCACCTTCGATTACCAGTTGGCCCTGACCCGGCCGGCGATCGGCGCCGGTGCCGCCATTGCGGGCATCACCAATGTGCACAGCGGGCAATCGCGGATGCCACTGGCGCTCAACCTGTCGGGGGTGCTACGCGACGACGCGGACGGAATGGGTCTGGACCGAGCCCGACTGGGCGCCCACGCTCGTTGGTTCAGCGCACCGGCCGCCGCCGCGCCCACCGTGGCATTAGCCCTGGGGATGGCCGGCCGGGTGCGCTATCGCGACGGCGGCCTGGTCGTGGCGCCGCTTGCGGCAGCCATTCGCGGGCGGGACAACATTCCCGAGCAAGTGGACGCAACCGGCTTCCTCGTATTTGGCGATGCCTTTGCGCTGCACCTGTCTGGCGAGGTGGCAGAGTGGCCGGTGCAATGGCCGGAACTGCCGGCACCCCTGAGCGAATCAAACTCCCCATTCCCCTTCAGGGTGGACTATGCGGGCCCAAGCGACTTGTCCGACCCGGTACATCTGCAACTGAGCCGTGATGAAACCCGCTTTGACGGCCGATTCCAGCTGCCCAAGCTGATTGACTGGGTGACGCAGCTTGCCGATGGCACGCCGCTCCCGCCGCTCACCGGATCCCTTACCACGCCACGGATCGAAATCGCCGGCGCGACCCTCACCGGCGTGCAGCTGGAAATGGATGACGGCGACAGCGAGCGTGACGAAGGGCTGGGAGAACCTGAACCTCATCACGGCTCCGGACCGAGCCGATGAAAGTCCGCGCCACTGCAGACACCTTCGCTGGCCGCCTTCTGGACTGGTTCGACGACCACGGCCGCCACGACCTCCCATGGCAGCATCCGCGCTCGCCGTACCGGGTCTGGCTGTCGGAGGTGATGCTGCAGCAGACCCAGGTAAAGACCGCCGCTCCCTACTTCGATCGCTTTGTCGCCGCTCTGCCCAGCCTGCCGGCCCTCGCCGCGGCGCCGATGGATGACGTGTTGGCGCTGTGGTCGGGACTTGGCTATTACAGCCGCGCGCGCAACCTGCACCGGGCCGCGCAGCAGTGCATGTCTGAGCACGCCGGCGAACTGCCCCGCAACCTCGACGCCCTGGTCGCGCTGCCGGGGATCGGCCGCAGCACCGCCGCGGCTATCCTCGCCCAGGCCTGGGGCGATCGCCACGCCATTCTTGATGGCAACGTGAAACGGGTCCTCGCGCGGTTCCATGGCGTGGACGGCTGGTCCGGATCGCCGGCGATCGAACGCCAGCTGTGGATTCTTGCCGAGCAGCACCTGCCGCACGATTGTCTGGCTGACTACACCCAGGCACAAATGGATCTGGGCGCGACAATCTGCACCCGCGCCCGCCCCCTCTGCGGCAAGTGCCCAATGGCCGGAGATTGCGTCGCCTACCTGCAGGACCGCACCGCCGAGCTTCCCACACGCAAACCCGCGAAGGCCGTTCCGCGCCGTGAAGCGCGGATCATGTGGCTGGAAGACGACGACGGCCGGGTTCTCCTGCAAAAGCGGCCTCCGGTTGGTATCTGGGCCTCGTTGTGGACACTCCCTCAAGCGGACGACGAGATCGGAATGGAGGCGTTCATCCGCGATCACGTTGACTGCGCCAGCGGGGATGGGGAGCTGTTGCCACCCATCGCGCATGCTTTCAGCCACTACAAACTCGACCTGCTTCCGCGACGCTGGCGCGGAGTCGCCCTGCGCACCGCGGTGCACGACAATGACCAACTGCGCTGGGTCGCACCGGCACATCTGTCCACCCTGGGAATACCCGCGCCCATTCGCCGCCTGCTGGAAAGCGACAGACAACCCGACGAGGAATCCGATGACCCGTACCGTCTACTGTGAATTCGAGAAGCGCGACGCCGAAGGACTCGACTTCGCACCGTGGCCCGGCGACGCCGGCCAGCGCGTCTTTGCCCACATCGGCAAACCCGCCTGGGCGAAATGGCTGGCCCACCAGACCATGCTGATCAATGAGAACCGCCTGTCGCCGATGGACCCGGCGCACCGCAAGTTCCTGCAGGAACAGATGCTTGCGTTCCTGTTCGAGGGCAACGTGACCCAGGTGGCCGGCTACGTCCCGCCGGAACAGGGCTGAGCCGGCTGGCTGAAGACCCCAGGCTCAATGCGCCGAGCGGTCGCGCGCAACGCGCTCGGCATTTTCCACTGCCTTGCTGTCGATCGGGCGGATCTGTCTGATCCGGCACGGGAAACTTGCGTTCTGACGGTCCAGCACGATCACGCTGTCCATGCCGGCGAACACGGTTCCGCCCTGCGCGCTGAAGCCAATCGTGTGTGAGAAATCCAGATCAGGGCATCGCCCGTCCAGTTCCAGCAAATACGCCTGGTGGCGACGCGTCCACACCGTAAGTGCGCTGTCACCGAGCGCCGTCCAGCTGTAGAGGGTCCCGAAATTCTGGAAGCTGCGCACTGGCGCGCCGGCATGCGCGCGGTGGATCTCCAGGCGCTGCTCGTCGGTCAGGCGTGATCCCATGCTCGCGCACGCCCCCAGAACCAGCAAGATCACGGTGGCAAACAACAGATTCCTCATGACCGACTCCAATTCAGCATCGGCCCGCTTCGCCGCGGGCGTGTCAACAGCAATAATCACGTCACCGGCCTTCATCGGTCGTGAAGCGTGATCGACCACCACCGCGGCTTGCAGGCAAGCGACTGCCCCGTTATAGTTCCGCTCCTTCACGGCCAGCCCGTGACATGGCCGGGTAGCTCAGTTGGTAGAGCAGGGGATTGAAAATCCCCGTGTCGGGGGTTCGATTCCCTCCCCGGCCACCATTTTGGTGGCACCGCAAGACCCAAGCCCTGCAACGGCCACAGCCGATGCGGGGTTTCGCGTTTCCGCGGCCCGGACTTTGCGGCGACCGCACCATGCGCCGTAGTATGCTCGGGGCACTCAAGACGGAGCGGTCGACATGCGGGCAACACGCGGGATGCGGTGGTTGGTTGGGCTGGTTTGCGTCGCGACCCTGGTCGCATGCGCCAGTGGACCGGTACGCCGGGTTTCAGAACCTTCGGCCAGGATCCAGCAACTCACCGTGCTCGCTGATGGCAGCTGGAAGGCGGATCTGCGGATCGAGAACTTCAGCAGCATCCCGATGCGCTTTGACAGCTTCCAGTTCGCGATCAAAATCGCCGACCAGGACGCGGGCACGCTGAGTGCGCAGCCTGCGCTGACCATCGGACCGGAGTCTGCGGACGTGGTCAGCGTCGGCGTTTCGCCCACGGTCGCCGCCAAACTGGCGGTCGCCGATGGACTGGCCGGCCGCCAAGGCGTCCAGTACTCGCTGGACGGTACGGTGACTGCGACCCCCGACGAGCAGCGCCAGCGCGAATTCAAGATAAAGCGCTCCAGCGCACTCAGCCCTGCCCCCGGCCTGCCCGGTGTGCTCCGCTGAATGATGCCCCGATATCGCGTCGTCCCGCTGCGCCGGCAGGTCCGGCACCCGCACGACGCCACCCCACTTTCCTTAAATAAAGCGAGGCCGGCATGAGCCAGTACAAAGCACCCCTGCGGGATATGCGTTTCGTCCTGTTCGACCTGTTGGGCGCAGAAGCGGAATTCCAGCGTCTCGGGTTTGATGACGCCAGCCGCGAACTGGTCGACGCGGTACTGGATGAGAGCGCCCGTTTTTCCGAGGAAGTGCTGGCGCCTTTGAACGAAGTCGGCGACCGCGAAGGCTGCACTTTTGACCAGGCAACCGGCAACGTGACGACCCCGGCCGGATTCAAGGAAGCGTATTCGCAGTACGTCGAAGGCGGCTGGACCGGCCTGGTCGCATCCAGCGAGTTCGGCGGCCAGGGCCTGCCACAGGCGGTGGGCTTCGCGCAGAAGGAAATGATCGACGCCGCCAACCTGGCCTGGGGCAACTTCCCCCTGCTTTCCCACGGCGCAACCGAAGCCCTGCTGCATCACGGCGAGGACTGGCAGCGCGAGGTATTTCTCAAGCCATTGGTCGAGGGTCGATGGACCGGCACCATGTGCCTGACCGAACCGCATTGCGGCACCGACCTGGGGCTGTTGAAGACCCGCGCGGAACCCAACGAGGACGGCAGCTACGCAATCACCGGGACCAAGATCTTCATCACCGCCGGCGAGCACGACCTGACCGAGAACATCATCCATCTGGTCCTGGCGCGCCTGCCCGACTCACCGGCGGGCAGCAAGGGAATTTCGCTGTTTGTGGTTCCCAAGCTGCGCGTGGGGCGAGACGGCAGCATGGGCGAGGCCAACCATGTCCGCTGCGGCAGCATCGAGCACAAGATGGGCATCCACGGCTCGGCGACCTGCGTGATCAACTTCGACGGTGCGCAGGGCTACTTGGTCGGACAGCCCAACAAGGGCATGAGCGGCATGTTCACCATGATGAACGCTGCGCGCCTCGCTGTGGGCCTGCAGGGTCTTGGACTCTCGGACCGCGCCTACCAGAACGCTCTGGCCTACGCCCGCGAACGCCTGCAGATGCGCTCGCTGTCGGGCCCCAAGTTCCCCGACAAGCCGGCCGATCCGATCATCGTCCACCCCGACGTGCGCCGCATGCTGCTCACCTGCAAGGCCCTGATTGAGGGTGGCCGCGCGATGAGTTACCACGCCGGACTGCAGATCGACGTGGCCCACAACTCGCCCGACGAAGCACAGCGCAAGCAGGCAGACGATCTGGTCGGCTTCATCACGCCGATCGTCAAGGCCTGCCTCACCGAATGGGGCGTCGAGTGCACCTATCACGCCGTGCAGTGCTATGGCGGCCATGGCTACATAGCCGAGAACGGCGTCGAGCAACTGGCCCGTGATGCCCGTATCACGACGCTTTACGAAGGCACGACCGGCATCCAGGCCATCGACCTGCTCGGCCGCAAGATCCTGCAACTGCAGGGCGTCGGGTTCAAGGTGATGCTGGGCATGATCCAGCAGCTGTGCACCGAGCACGCCGACAATGCCGACGTCGCCGAGTTCATCGCGCCGCTGCAGAAGCACGCTGCCCAGTGGCAGCAGCTCACCATGGAGGTGGTCGACAAAGCCAGCCGCGATCCGGAAGAAATTGGAGCGGCCGCCTACGACTACCTCATGTACTCGGGCTACGTCGCACTCGCGTACTGGTGGGCTCGCAGCGTGGCGACCAGTGCGGCGGGCAGCGGATCGGATGCATTCAAGACCGGAAAACGCGAAACGGCGAACTTCTATTTCGCGCGAATCCTGCCGCGGACGCTTTCCCATGCAGCGGCAATCCGCAGCGGCAGCGCCTCGTTGATGACTCTCGAGGCTGACCAGTTCGACGCCTGAGGCCGGAATTCCGGGGCCGGACCCGGGAAACTGCTGCAGACAAATCGCGTCGGTTCGGGTATATGCTCGATTTCTCATGGAGACCGACACAGTGATGCAACGCGTGGCCGGGTCCGGAACTCCCGCCACGTCCGAGCGTCGGTGGGAACCGGATGTCTCGGCGCTTGCCCCGCGCCACGCGCTGGAACAGCTCAACTCGGTGCGCCTCCTCTCCCTGGACGCGCACGGGAGAGTGCTTGACTGGATGAACTGGCAGCACGCGGCCTGCCTCTATGCGCGCGATGCAGTGGCCTGGACCCTCGGTGACCCCTGCCTGACGGTGCACGGCGGCCTCAATCGGCGCAGCGGCGAGGCGAGCATCCTGCGCCTGCATCCGATCGTGGCGGCGCGCGGACATGCCAGCGCACGCGCGGTCAACCCGACCCCGACCCTGACCAACGCCGCACTGTTTGCCCGCGATGCCCACCTTTGCCTCTATTGCGGCGGGCAATTCAACCGCCCGCAACTGACCCGCGACCATGTGAAACCCGTCTCCCGCGGTGGTCGCGATGTGTGGGAGAACGTTGTGGCTGCGTGCTTCCACTGCAACTCGCGCAAGGGCAGCCGCACGCCACAACAGGCCAACATGCCATTGCTGGCAGTCCCCTACCGGCCCAGTTGGGTCGAGCACCTGATCCTGTCCAACCGCAACATCCTTGCCGACCAGATGGCATTCCTGAAGAGCCAGCTGCCGAAAAAGCACGCCCGCGACGGCCTGGGTATGCACCGCTCCGCACTTGCTTGAACGCGTGGTCGTTGCTGTGTCGTCCACAGCGCGCACGCCCCTTCATTGACGCCCGTAGCACGCTCCGCGACACTGGGCGATTGTTAAGACATGGACTCGACAATGGCCCTCACACTCGGCCTGACCGGCATGGACCCGGCCACTGAAGCGTCCCTCAAGGTCGCTTTTTCCATCGCAAACTCCCAGTTGGCTGGAGCGTGGAAGTTGCTGGCCGACGACACCGCTGACCATATGATCGTCGATATGGACAGCATGTACGGGCCAATGAGCTGGCTACGCCTGCACGCGGCGGGCAAGACGGTCATCGGGCTGACTTCCGCGCCTCGTACACAGGCCGACTATCGCCTTGCGCAACCCTTCGATGCGGCATCGGTGCAGCGACTTCTCTTGGAGCTGGCGCCTGAAGTCATCCCGGTCAACGGCGCCGTCGATCATTCCGAACCTGTGCCCAGCGGTCTGAGCCCTGCGCCGCAGCCGCACGATCAGCTGCCCAAAGAACGGCAGGTTCCCGCCGACGAAGAAACCAGTCCACGCGCCGGGCTCGGCGCTGACCGGGTTGTGACGAATGAGCTCAACGACCCATCAGAACCGGCCAGCGCGACGTCCGCGGCGATCATGCCGGCGGCCACCAATCCGACGCTGCACACTCCGTCGGTGGAACCTGTACCGGCGCCAGTCGAACCGCGAACGCTCACCGAATGGCTGGCATCCGGCCGTATTACCGGTCAGGTCGGTTTCGAGCGAGAGGGACTCAAGCTGCTGCTCGACCTGGGCCGGCGCGAGTATTTCGGACCGGCAACCTTGAAGCCGTTGGGCGCGCACGTCACCACCGATGCGGACGCTGCGGATTTCACCAGCATTGCCGAGTGGGAGAAATCGGTGGCAGGGCTTGGCTCTGCACAACCGCTGTCGCGCCTGCTCTGGTTTGGTGGCCTCATGTCCGGGGGCGGAAAGCTCCTCCCCGGCTTTGACCCACAAGCGCGCTTCCTGATGCTGAAGTGGCCGCAAACCGAACGTGAATTCCCCCGCCACTTCCGCATCGCAACGGTGATGATGAAGGGGGCGGCGACATTGGACGAGATTGCTGAGGCGAGTGGCGTCGCGGTCGCTGACGTCACCGATTTCGTCAATGCCAACCTGGCGACCGGCTTCGCCGAAGTTGAGCGGCCACCGGAACCCGAACCCGAGCCGCGCAAGCCCACCGGGCTGTTTGGTCGCTTCCGCGGCCGCTGAACTCCTCCGGCAGCGCTGCGCCGGCTCGCCTTGCCCCGCCGCGACCCGAGCGGGACAATGGCGTACCACCGTCCGACACCGTATTGATGATCGATCCGCAACGCTACCCCCGTCTCTCGCGCATCCAGGTGCCCGCCGACCTGCGCCAGTTCCCGGTGGAGGAGCTACCAGCCATCGCCGATGAGCTGCGGGCGTACCTGATCGAGCAGGTCGCGCAGTCCGGGGGACACTTTGGCGCGGGCCTGGGCGTGATCGAGCTGACGGTGGCGTTGCACTGGCTCTACGACACGCCCACCGACAGGTTGGTCTGGGACGTGGGTCACCAGACCTATCCGCACAAGATCCTTACCGGCCGTCGCGACGTGATCCAGACCGTCAAGCAGAAGGACGGCGTATCGCCTTTCCCCAAGCGCGGCGAATCGGAATTCGATACCTTCGGCGTCGGCCACAGCTCGACCAGCATCTCGGCCGCCCTGGGCATGGCTCTTGCCCTCCAGCGCGCCGGCGATGAGCGCAAGGTGGTCGCCGTCATCGGGGATGGCGCGATCACCGGCGGCATGGCCTTCGAGGCGCTGGCGCACGGCGGCGGCATGGGCGATGACCCGGACGGCGTCGAGCCCAATCTGCTGGTCATCCTCAACGACAACCAGATGTCGATCTCCGAAAACGTCGGCGGTGTGACCCGCATGCTCGGACGGTTGACCGGCAGCCGCACCCTCAATGCGCTCCGCGAAGGCGGCAAGAAGCTGCTTGGCGACAAGAACCGGCCGGCGGCGAAGTTCGTCAAACGCTGGGAAGAGCAGTGGAAGGGAATGTTCGTCCCCTCGACCATGTTCGAGGAGCTCGGTTTCCACTACACCGGCCCGATCGATGGCCACGACATGGAAGCCCTGGTTGGCATCATGAAGACCCTGCAGGGGATGAAGGGCCCGCAGCTGCTCCACATCATCACCACCAAGGGCAAGGGCTACGAGCGCGCCGAAGGCGACCAGATCGGCTATCACGCGGTCGGTCCGTTCAATCCCGAGCTCGGAATGGTCAGCAAGACCGGCGCGAAGAAGGTGACCTACACCGACGTCTTCGGCGACTGGATCTGCGACATGGCCGCCGCCAACGACAAGCTGATGGGTATTACCCCGGCGATGCGCGAAGGCTCTGGCCTGGTGCGTTTCAGCAAGGAGTATCCGCAGCGCTATTTCGATGTCGCCATCGCCGAGCAGCACGCCGTCACCCTGGCGGCCGGAATGGCCTGCGAGGGCGCCAAGCCCGTGGTCGCGATCTACTCGACTTTCCTTCAGCGCGGCTACGACCAGCTGGTCCATGACGTGGCGCTGCAGGAGCTGGACGTGCTGTTTGCGATCGACCGCGGTGGTGTGGTGGGACCGGACGGGGCAACCCACGCGGGCAACCTCGACCTGAGCTACCTGCGCTGCGTGCCCAATATGGTGGTGATGGCGCCGGCGGACGAGAACGAGTGTCGCCAGATGCTGTCCACAGGCTTCCGCTTCAATGGCCCTGCTGCCGTTCGCTATCCCCGCGGCAGCGGTCCGGGCGTTGCCGTGCAGTCGACGCTTGATGTCCTGCAAATCGGCAAGGCCCAGTTGCGCCGGCGCGGCTCGCGTATCGCCCTGCTCGCCTTCGGCTCTCTGCTGCCCGCAGCGGAACAGATCGGCGAGGCATTGGGGCTCACCGTGGTCAACATGCGCTTCGTCAAGCCACTTGATCGGGCGCTCATCCTGCAGCTTGCCGCCGATCACGAAGGGTTCGTCACCTTGGAAGACAACGTTGTGGCCGGAGGCGCCGGCAGCGGTGTCGCCGAGCTGCTGGCGGCAGAGGGCCTCACTGTATCGATGTTGCACCTGGGCCTGCCGGATGCCTTCCAGCCGCACGGAAGTCGCGAGGAACTCCTGGCCGAGGCAGGTCTGGACGTCGCGGGCATCGGCGCTGCGATTGTCCAGCGCTGGCACGACATCGACAGCGCGCCGCCACGCACCGCGGCGATCTGAGCCTGCTTGGCCCGGCGGGGCCGCGCCGTCCAATTGCGCAAAAATAATGCCCGCGGAATCTCCGCAGGCATTTTGGCAAATCACAGGAATTGGTCGGGGCGGCCGGATTTGAACCGACGACCACTTGTCCCCCAGACAAGTGCGCTACCAGGCTGCGCTACGCCCCGAAGATATTGCTGTCCGCCGCGGTTCCGGCGACGCAAGAGTATAGCTGAAAATCAATAAATCGCGAGTCCTGCGCGGGCTACTGCGGTGCGCCGTATCACCGGCGCAGCATCTGCAGCACTTCCTCCAGTTCCATCCGAACCTGCCGGATGATCTGCGTGCTCAGCGCTGATTCGTCCTTGGCCTCCTCGCCTTCCAGCCGCAGGCGTGCACCACCGATCGTGTAGCCCTGCTCGTAGAGCAGGCCGCGGATCTGGCGGATCATCAGCACTTCATGGCGCTGGTAATAACGCCGGTTGCCGCGCCGCTTGACCGGCTTGAGCGAAGGAAACTCGGTTTCCCAGTAGCGCAGCACGTGGGGCTTGACGTCGCACAGCTCGCTGACCTCGCCAATGGTGAAGTAGCGCTTGGCCGGGATCGGCGGAAGTTCGCGGTTGCTGCCCGGATCAAGCATTTTCAGTACCGGCGTAGGACTCGACGCGTTCCTTCAACTTCTGGCCGGGACGGAAGGTAACGACAGTTCGGGCGGAGATCGGAATCTCCTCACCGGTCTTGGGATTGCGTCCCGGCCGCTCCTTCTTGCGCCGCAGATCGAAGTTGCCGAAGCCGGACAGCTTGACCTGGCGCCCGCTCTGGAGAGCTTGACGGAGGGAATCAAAGAAAGCGTCGACGAATTCCTTGGCCTCACGCTTGTTGAGGCCTACCTCGTCGAACAACCGCTCGGCCATTTCAGCCTTGGTCAACGCCATTGTCCGCTCCATCCCCTGCTGCTGTGTGCCCGGTTCGCCTGCTGAAGGCCGAAAACCGGCTCAGTCCCGAATCTTTGCTGCGTGATCGGAAAGCATGGAAGACGTGACGGAAGCCACGACTCGATCGACGTCAGACTCAATGAGCGTGCGGGATTCTTCCTGCAAAATCAAGCCCATAGCAAGACTCTTGCATCCGGATTCCACGCCTTTGCCCTGGTAGCGATCGAACAGGACCAGATCGCGCAGGACCGGGCCGGCCGCTTTGCGGACACTCCGCGCAACGTCGCCCCAAGGCACGCCTTCGGGCAGCACAAATGCCAGATCCCGCCGCACCGACGGATACCGCGAGCGCACGCTTGCCTTGGGCACCGGTCGGGCCTGCAAGGACTCCAGATCCAGCTCGAAGGCGATCACGTCGACATCGATTTCCAGGGTCTGCAGCAGGCGTGGGTGCAGCTGGGCTATCCAGCCCAGCGGCGTCGACGCGCCTGTCTCGGCTCTACGGAGGACACGGGCACAGCGCCCGGGGTGCGCCCAGGGCGTGACGACGGGTTCGTATTCCAGGCGCGCGTCAGACAGCGCGGCGAGGCTCTCCAGATCGCCCTGCAGATCGTGGAAGCCAACCTCGCGCGACGGCTGGCCCCATTGCTCGACAGCCGCATCCCCGCAGGCCACCGCTGCGATGCGCTGGGTGTGCAGCGGCGCCTCGCCGTCCGCCGCAGTGAAGACATTGCCGAGCTCGAACAGGCGGACCCGGGATTGTTGTCGCGCGGCATTTCGCGCCAGCGCCGAGACCAGACCCGGCAACAGCATCGTGCGCATTACGCCGAGCTCGGCGCTGAGGGGATTGGCAATCGCCACCGCGCCGTGCGATGCGGTCCACGAATCGAGCAGGTCGCCATCCACAAACGCGTAGTTGATCGCCTCCAGATAATCGCGCGAGGCCATGTGGCGGCGGATATCGCCGCCTTCGACCACGGTTTCGCTAGGCGCGGCGAGTCGCGACGCCCCGCCCGGCAGCGTGGTCGGAATATTGTCGTAGCCGTGGATGCGGGCCACCTCCTCGATCAGATCCTCCTCGATCGCGATGTCGAAGCGCCGACTGGGAGCGATGACCTTCCAGCCTTCCTCTCGCGCTTCCACCTGCAAGCCCAGTGCACGGAGAATGCGATCGACCCGCGCATCCGGCACCTCGATACCAAGCACGCGCGAGAGCCGCTCACGGCGCAAAACGATCGGCTGTGGCTGTGGCAGGTGCTCCTGGAGCGCCGCCTCCACCACCGGCCCGGCGGTACCGCCGGCGACATCAAGGATCATCCGTGTGGCGTACTCGATGGCGACGCGCGGAAGTTCGGGGTCCACGCCGCGCTCGAAGCGGTGGCTGGCATCGGTGTGCAGTCCCAGTTTGCGGCTTCGGCCGATGATCGCTGCGGGTGCAAAGTGTGCGGCCTCGAGGAACACGCTGCGAGTCGCCTCGGTCACGCGCGCATCAAACCCGCCCATGATCCCCGCCAGCGCGATCGGCATGTCGGCATCGGTGACGAGCAGGAACTGCGGATCGAGCTCGGCCTCGCGACCATCCAGAAGCTTGAGCCGCTCCCCTGCGCGGGCGCGACGGACGCCAACCGTGCCACCGCTCAGCAGATCGCGATCGAAGGCATGCATCGGCTGGCCGAGCTCCAGCATCACGTACTGGGTGACATCCACCAGCAGCGATACCGGGCGCACACCGCTGCGACGCAGCCGCTCGGCCATCCACAGCGGGGTGGTCGCGGTGGCATCGATATCGCGCAGCACGCGGCCGCAGTAGCGCGGCGCGTCGGCGCCAGCATCCAGCTCGATCGACAGTGCGTCCTCAATACGTGCTGTGACCGGCTCCATGCTCAACACCGACACGTCCGCATCGGCGGCCGCCGCCACGTCGAAGGCGATGCCACGAACGCCGTAGCAGTCGGCGCGGTTGGGGGTTAGCTTGATCTCGATCGCGGAATCGGGAAGGCCGAGCAGCTTGGCTACCGGCGTGCCCGGTGCCGCAGTGCCAGGCAGTTCCAGCAGGCCGGACGCATCGCTGTCAGTGCCCAACTCCTTGGCCGAACACAGCATCCCGAACGACTCGACGCCGCGCAGCCTGGCCGCCTCGATTTTCATGCCCCCGGGCAGGACCGCCCCGACTTTTGCCAACGGAGCCAACAGGCCGGCACGAGCATTGGGTGCGCCGCAGACGATCTGCACCAGCTCGCCGTTGCCGGCATCGACCTGGCACACCTGCAGGCGGTCGGCCTCCGGGTGCTTCTCGGCCGATACGATCCGCGACACGACAACGTTGTCGAGGGAGTCGCCGATGCGGGTGACCTCTTCCACCTCCAGCCCGATCGCGGTGAGGGTGGCGACAAGCTCGTCGTGGCTGGCAGTAGTGGATACGTGCTGGCGCAGCCAGTTTTCGGAAAACTTCATTCAATCGATCCCTGGCTTACGCGAACTGTTTCAGGAAACGCACGTCGTTCTCGAAGAAGCTGCGCAGGTCGTCGACGCCGTATCGGAGCATCGCAAAACGCTCCACGCCAAGGCCGAACGCAAAGCCGGTGTACTTCTCCGGGTCGACGCCGATGTTGCGCAGCACGTTGGGATGGACCATGCCGCAACCCAAGACTTCCAGCCAGCGCATGCTCCCATCGGGCTGTTCCCAGGCGATGTCGACCTCGGCAGAGGGCTCGGTAAACGGGAAGTAGCTGGGGCGGAAACGCATCTGGAAGTCGCGCTCGAAAAACGCCCGCACGAACTCGGCAAGCGTTCCCTTGAGATCGGCGAAGCTGGCGTGTTCGTCCACCAGCAGCCCTTCAACCTGATGGAACATCGGCGTGTGCGTCTGGTCGCTGTCGCTGCGATAGACCTTGCCTGCGGCGATCATTCGCAGCGGCGGGGAATGGTCCTTCATGTAGCGGACCTGCACGCCGGAGGTGTGTGTGCGCAAAAGGCGCGCGACCCCAGTGCCATCGGGACGCATGTAGAAAGTGTCGTGCATCGCCCGAGCCGGATGATGCGGCGGGAAATTCAAGGCCTCAAAGTTGTGCCAGTCGTCCTCGATCTCCGGGCCGTCGGCGAGTTCGAAACCCAGTCGCCCGAAGATGTCGGTGATCCGCTCCAGAGTGCGGCTGACCGGGTGCAGTCCACCGCGCGATGCATTGATTCCGGGCAGGGTGACATCGATGGTCTCTGACGCCAACCGGGCATCCAGGACAGCGTCCTGCAGTGCATCGCGACGTGCGAGAAGTGCCTCGGTGACGGTGTTGCGCGCCTTGTTGATCGCCGCGCCGGCTGCCTTGCGCTGATCGGCGGGCAGTGTTCCGAGCTGTTTGAGCTGGGCGGTGATGCTGCCGGACTTGCCCAGCAACTCCACTCGCAGTGATTCCACCACCGCGGGGGCGTCGGCGGCGGCGATGCGTTCCAACGCCTGGGCGGTGAGGGTTTCGATTGCGCTCATGCCTTTTCCAAAAAAAACATGGGGAAGGACTTGCGCCCTTCCCCATGCGTGTATCTCGTTGCTGACCGGCAGCCGCGGACAGTGCCGCGCGCCGATGCGGCACCTTTACGCTGCGAGCGCGCCCTTGGCCTTCTCGGTGAGCGCGGCAAAACCCGCCGCGTCGTGCACGGCGATGTCCGCCAGCACCTTGCGATCGAGGGTGATGCCGGCCTTCATCAGGCCATTCATGAAGCGGCTGTAGCTCATGCCATTCATGCGTGCAGCCGCATTGATGCGGGTGATCCACAACGAACGGAAGTTGCGCTTCTTCTGCTTGCGGCCGATGTAGGCGTACTGCTGTGCCTTGATGACGGCCTGATGGGCGACGCGATAAACCTTGCGGCGGGCATGGTAATAGCCCTTGGCGAGGTCCAACACCTTCTTGTGGCGACGGCGCGCCTGTACACCACGTTTGACTCGTGCCATTTCTCAGTCCTCCTCAGGCGTACGGCAGCATGCGATTGATACGGCCAGCGTCTTCCGGGCGGGCGTAATTCGTCTGCCTCAGGTTGCGCTTCCGCTTGGTCGCCTTCTTGGTGAGGATGTGGCTACGGTTGGCGTGGCCGCACTTGAACTTGCCGGACGCGGTCTTGCGAAAACGCTTGGCCGCCCCACGGTGGGTTTTGATCTTGGGCATTGCGAAGGTCCTTTCGGGTATATGTCACTGACATGGGCGGTGGCATGGCCACACTTTCCGTCCTGCCCGTATCGGTCGATAAGTCATTGATCCGAAAAGGATCAGCAACAGGTCCTGAAACTGCAAACAACAACCCCGGCGAACCGGGCCGCCCATTATGCCGGCAGCGCAAGGTGTGCGCAACACAAATGGCGGAAGGCATCGTGCGGGTGTGCGGCTGCCAGGCGGCAGCGCGCGGTCACTTCTTCTTCGGCGCGATCATCATCACCATCTGACGGCCTTCCAGACGGGGACGCGACTCCACGACGATGTCCTCACCCAGATCCAGTTCAATCCGGTCCGCCATCTGGCGACCGAGATCCTGGTGGCGCATCTCGCGGCCACGGAAACGGATGTTGACCTTGATCTTGTCGCCATCTTCCAGGAAGCGACGCATGTTGCGCAGCTTGATCTGGTAGTCACCTTCATCGGTGACCGGGCGGAACTTGATTTCCTTGATCTCGACCTGCTTTTGCTTCTTCTTGGCCAGATTGGCCTTCTTTTGCAGATCGAAGATGAACTTGCCGAAATCCATGATGCGGCAAACCGGCGGATCGCCGTGCGGCTGGATTTCAACCAGGTCGAGACCTGCTTCCTGGGCGAGCTCAAGCGCCTCGTCGCGTGAAAGCACGCCGACCTGTTCGCCATCGCTGCCGATCACGCGCACTTTCAGCGCGCGGATCTCCTGATTCTTGCGGTTCCGCTTGTCGGGGGTACTGATGTTGCAATCTCCGGTATGGGTCGTTCAGCCGCAGCTGCGGCTGAAACAGTATGGACTACGCTGCCTCAGCGAGCGTCTTCGTTACGTAAACGCGCAGCGAACTCGGCAACGGACATCGAACCGAGATCTTCCCCCCCACGCGTGCGCACCGCGACCAGGCCGTTTTCCTTTTCCCGGTCTCCGACCACGAGCAGGTACGGCACGCGCTGAAGCGTGTGCTCGCGAATCTTACGGCCGATTTTCTCGTTGCGCAAATCCTTTTCCACCCGGAACCCTTGATCCGCAAGGGATTGGGCGACTTCTGCCGCGTAGCTGGCCTGGGCGTCGGTGATGTTGCCCACAACGGCCTGTACGGGCGCCAGCCAGGCCGGAAAGTGGCCGGCGTGGTGCTCGATGAGAATGCCGATGAAGCGCTCCATCGAGCCTACGATGGCCCGGTGCAGCATCACGGGATGCTTGCGCTGGCTGGATTCATCAATGTATTCCGCGCCAAGACGGCCGGGCATCATGAAGTCGACCTGCATGGTCCCCAGCTGCCAGGTGCGCCCGATCGCATCGCTCAGGTGGTACTCGACCTTCGGGCCGTAGAAGGCACCCTCGCCGGGCAGTTCCTCCCACTCCACCCCGGTGGCACGCAGCGCCAGGCGCAGTGCCTCTTCGGCCTTGTCCCAGGTCTCGTTGTCGCCCATGCGCGGCTCCGGACGCAGGGCAAGCTTGACCTGCACGTCGGTGAACCCGAAATCCTCGTACACCTTCATCGCCTGCTGGTGGAACGCCGTGACCTCGGACTCGATCTGGGCCTCGGTGCAGAACACGTGGCCATCGTCCTGGGTGAAACCCCGGACGCGGAGAATCCCGTGCAGCGCGCCCGACGGCTCGTTGCGGTGACAGGCGCCGAACTCGCCATAGCGGATCGGCAGGTCACGGTAGCTGTGCAGGCCGTGGTTGAAGACCTGGACGTGGCCGGGGCAGTTCATCGGCTTCAGCGCGTAGGTGCGCTTCTCCGACTCGGTGAAAAACATGTTCTCCTGGTAGTTGTCCCAGTGGCCGGACTGCTTCCACAGCGATACGTCGAGAATCTGCGGGCAGCGCACCTCGTCGTAGCCGCTGTTGCGATACACCCCGCGCATGTACTGCTCCACCACCTGCCAGATCGCCCAACCCTTCGGGTGCCAGAACACCAGGCCCGGCGCCTCTTCCTGCATGTGGAACAGGTCCTGCTGGCGGCCGATCTTGCGGTGGTCGCGCTTCTCGGCCTCCTCCAGCTGCAGCAGGTGCGCCTTCAGGTCCTTGTCGTTGAGCCAGGCAGTGCCGTAGATGCGGGTGAGCATCTGGTTGTTGTGGTCGCCCCGCCAGTACGCACCGGCGACCTTCATCAACTTGAAACTGCGCAGTTTGTCGGTGCTGGGGACGTGCGGCCCGCGGCACAGGTCGGTGAACTCGCCCTGCGTGTAAAGGGAGAGGTCCTCGCCATCAGGGATCGAGGCGATGATCTCGGCCTTGAAGTGCTCGCCAATGCCGTTGAAGAAATGGATCGCATCGTGGCGCGTCTTCACGTCCCGGGTCACGGGCAGCGCTTCCCTGGCGATCTTGTGCATCTCCGCTTCGATCGCCGGCAGGTCTTCGGGCGTGAAGGGCCGCTCGTAGGCGAAGTCGTAGTAGAAACCGTTCTCGATCACCGGCCCGATCGTGACCTGGGTGCCCGGGAACAGCCGCTGCACTGCCTGGGCGAGCAGGTGCGCCGTCGAATGGCGGATCACTTCCAGCGCGTCGGGATGCTTGTCGGTGACGATTTCCAGCGAGGCGTCGTCCGTGAGGCAGTAGCTGGTATCGACCAGATCGCCATCCACCTTGCCAGCCAGCGCGGCCTTGGCCAGGCCCGGGCCGATAGATGCGGCCACGTCGGCAATGCTCAGGGGTGCATCGAATTCACGGCGACTGCCGTCGGGAAGGGTAATTGCGATCATGGCGGTGTCTACAAGTGTCTGGCTGGAGGTCGAAAAGCGTCCGACCCGAAAAGAAAAAAGCGCCCCAGGGCGCCTGCATCGAAATGGAAGCCCGGGGCGGTTCTAGCGTTGAATGCGCGTAGTGCTCATGTCACACACTCGACCGGCACGTGGGTGCGGGCCACCTTTGCAGGACGGGGCGGCGAAGTCTCACCGCATGACCTTCTAATATTGTGGACTCGGCGGTGCAAGTCAACGGCCACGGGCAAAGCGGACATGCCCACGCGTGTCTGCGACTAGAGATCATGGACAACCCACTGACCCTCCCGTGAGTCCGGAGCGACCCCCAACGCGGCGCGCGCGACGTCTTCGGGTGATTGTCCCGACTGCCATGCCAAGGCCATCGCGGCGAGGCGCTCGCGAGTGGTCCGGGTGTAGGCCCCTTCCAGCTCGTTCTGGGCGTCAACGGCGAGCTTCTGGGGATACAGTCGACGCGCGTCCTCGCTGTGGTTGAGCAGCGCCACCAGGCGCGCGGTCGCCAAAACAAAAGCATCGCGCCCGAGCAACTGGCGCTGGGTGCGTTGCAAGTGCCATACCGCCAGGTACTCCAATGGGCCCAACAGCCGTTGCGGGGTGGCGCCAAAGAAGTTGCCGGAAAACGTGCTGGCCGCCACGGGTGTCTTGCTGTCGGGAAGGCCGGTCGCGCCCCATGAACTCAGCGCCCCGCCGGGGAGGTCCATGCGGCGCAGTGCCAGCCCGAACGTATCGGCAAGCAGGCGCTGCGCGCGCAAATCGTCACTCTCGGCAATCACGCCCAGGATGCGCAGGAACACCGGATAGTGTGACTCGCCGAGACGGCGGGCGAGCCGTTTGAGCACACTGAGCCGGAACTCGGGATCCGAGTGCGACGCGAGCGCAGCCACCAGGCTGGCCGAAGCCGCGCGCAGTCCCTCGGACGAAGGAATCAGGTCATTCATGGGGCAGCCGGTCTCCGCGCAGGATCGAAACGCTGCGTAGTGCCGATGCTAGCCCTCAGCCGAGTGCGGCGACTACCGCGTCGACGCCGGCATCGACCGCTGATGGCAGGTCGAGGCGCCCCAGCATGCCCTGCAGCGCCATGTCGCTGGCCAACATCCGCTGCCCGCCGGCCATACCGTCCCATGCTGCCACGCCCAGCGCCTGCTCGCCGGCATCGACCAGTGGGGGAGCCGCGTGGCTGCGTAATCCGGCGGCTTCGTCGATCGCGGGAGTGGCAGTCGGCAGTTGCGCGCCATGGCGTGCAGGATCATCCAGCGCAAGACGGTCGGCCAGCGATTGCAGGCCGGCGCGATCAAGTTGTGGACTGTTGCCGATGCTGTTCATGCGTTTGCGTTGGCCTCGATAACACCCGGGGACGGAGGGATGGCTGAAATGTACCGCGTGTGCGCGACCCTGGCATCTGGGGTAACTACCAGGGTGCTGCCGGCATATTCAGGTCCATTCGGAGGCAGTCGGAACCGGCCTGGGCCCATGCTAGCCTCTGATCCTCCCAGATTCGAGGGCCGCCCGTGTCGGAAAAAGACAAAGGCGCCGACAAGACCGAGCCTCCTACCCGAAAACGCATTCTCGATGCGCGCAAGGAAGGCAATGTCTCCAAAAGCCGCGACCTCACCGGCACCGTGCTGGTGATGGGCTGGCTGGTGGCAGCGTGGATGCTGGTCGGCTCCATGCACGCGCGGATCAACAACCTCTTCGAACAGAGCCTGGCGACGCTGGGCCAGCCCTTTGACACGAGCCTTCCTCTGCTGGCGCAGACCGCGATCGAGACCTTCCTGTGGCTGATGCTGCCGCTGCTCGCGATGTCGCTGATGCTGGGCCTGCTGATCGAGTTCCTCCAGGTGGGGCCGCTGCTCAGCTGGGAGAAGGTCAAGCCGAAAATGGACAAGCTCAACCCGGTCGAAGGCATCAAGAAGATGTTTTCGATGGACAACCTGGTGGAGTTGGTCAAGTCGATCGTCAAGTCGGCCGCGCTGATCGGGATTGGCTGGATCGTCGTGCGCGGCATGCTTCCTGACCTGCTGCAGCTGCCGACCTCCCCGCCCCAGGCGATCGGCGCAGCGCTGTGGCAGGGCCTGTCGCAGATCGTGATCTGGACGATCTGCGTATTTTTCTTCATCTCGGCGCTCGACACCTCGTACCAGAAGTACTCGTACCTGAAGAACCTGCGCATGAGCCGGCGTGACATCCGCCAGGAACTCAAGGACAGCGAGGGCGACCCGCACGTCAAACAGCGCCGTCGCCAGTTGCATCAGGAGTGGTCGCAGCAGAACATGATGCATGCCGTCCGCGGAGCGAACGTCGTCGTGACCAACCCCACCCACATCGCCATTGCGCTGCGCTACCAGGACGGCGAAACCGACCTCCCCATCGTCGTCGCCAAGGGCGAAGGCCATACCGCCGAGATGATCCGGCAGGCGGCCGAGGAAGCCGGGGTCCCGATCCTGCAGAACATTCCGCTGGCGCGCGGGCTGCACGAGAAGGTCGCGCTGGACGACCACATCAGCAACGAATTCTTCGAGGCCGTGGCCGAGGTCCTGCACTGGGCCGAGGGCGTGCGCGACGCGCGCGACTGAGCCGAAGCGGCTGCGCCGCACCCTCAGCGCGAGCGGTCAGGAAAACACCCGGTTGAGGACTTCCAGCAGGCCGCGGTTCTCACCGAGTTTCTTCAGCACCATCTCGACGTAAACCCCCATCAGCAGCAGGATCATGCCGGTCGCCACCCAGGCCTTGATCGGCAGCGTCAGCGCGAATACGTTCAGCTGCGGCGCGTAGCGGTTGACCAGCCCGAAGGACAGATCCACCAGCAGCAGGAGGATCAATGCTGGCGAGGCCATCACCAGCAGCGCGGTCATAAGGTAGCTGAACTGGCCGATGAACAATTCCCTGCCCTCGGCCTGTATCTGCGGGAAGTAGGACATCACCGGCCACAACGCGTAGCTGGAAAGGAGCAGGTCGAGGAAGATCAGGAACGCGCCGCTGGCCATGAACAGCCACGCTGCCAACTGCGACAGGAACTGCCCGTGCGGGGCTGCCTGATGGCCCTGGATGGGATCGAAGATCGACGCCATCGCCATGCCGACCTGGCTGTCCATCAGGTTGCCGGCCGCGCCGATCGCCCAGAACACCATGCCGAAACAGAACCCGATCGCCATGCCGAGGAAGATCTCCTTGAGCACGATCACCGGCCACATGGGGGCACCCATCGCATCGATCGGCGCACCGGCCATCGCGATCGGCAGTGCAACCACGGCAAGACTGACCAGGAAGCTGTTGCGCACCATCGCCGGAATGTTCTGCGAGGTAAGCAGCGGCAGCATCACGAACGCGCCGATCACACGCGGCAGCGTGAGTGCCAGGGCCAACAGCGCATTGCCGACACCATCAAACGGCATCAGTTGAACTTCGTTCTATGGGCCGGCACAAATACACCATGCTTTGCGATGCGCCGTGGAACCACAAACCGCCGGGTCATCGCCTGACCAGCCCCGGGAACTCAATGAAGAGGCGTTCGGCGAACGTAAACAAGGTGCCGCCGAGCAGCGACGCCGTGATGAACAGCGTCAGCACGATCACCAGCAACTTCACCGCGTAGGCGAAGGTCTGCTCCTGCAGCTGCGTGGCCGCCTGCAGGAAGGCGATCACCAGTCCAAAGATCGCCGCTGCGGCGATCGGCGGACCGGACAGGATCAGCACAAGCCACAACGCCTGCTTGGTGAGCTCCAAAACCTCGTTCATGGCCGGACTCCCGGAATCCGCCCAGCGGGGCCACGACAGACGGGACCCAGCCTAGATCGCATACGTAAGCACCAGCCCGTGCACGAGCTTCGCCCAGCCGTCGATCAGTACGAACAGCAACAGCTTGAACGGCAGCGAGACGATCGTGGGCGACATCATCATCATGCCCAGCGCCAACAGGATATTGGCCACTACCAGATCGATGATCAGGAAGGGCAGGAAGATCAGGAACCCGATCTGGAATGCGGCCGTGAGTTCGCTGACGGTAAACGCCGGCACGATCACGATGAAATCGGTCGCGGTGATATCCGCCTGCCGAACCTGCGGCAGCAGACGCTGCGCGCTGCGCAGGAAAAACGCTCGTTCAGTATCGCTGGAATGCTTGATCAGGAACCCGCGCAGCGGCTCCTTGCCGACGTCGACCAGCTTCAGCAGACGGGCCGTATCCATGCGCTCGCCCGGCGCCAGCGGCGGCAGCGCGGCGACGCCCTCTTCCTCCGCTTCTGCCTGAGCAGTTCCGGCGATGTCGTCGGTATCGACCTGTGCGGCCAGTTGCGACCCGGCCGGACCCAGCATTTCTGCCGTGCTGTCCACCGCAACCTCGACACCCGGGATCGGCGCGATGGGCTCTGCTATCGGCGGTTCGGCAGCCCCAGGTTGGGTGGCCGGCTGGCTCGCACTCGTGGATTGAGCCTGGCCGGTGATTGCCGCGTGGGTGTCCAGCAGGACCGGATACATCACGTAGATCGACAGCACGATCGCCAGGCCGTTGATGACCACGTTGGGTGGGACCTGCTGCAGCCCGAGCGCGTTGCGCAACAGGCTGAGCACCACCACGATCTTGGTGAACGAGGTGACCATCACCGCGACGAATGGCGCCAGCGCAAGGCTGACGACGGTGACGAGAATCAGTGCCGGAGAAAAGGAACTGAAGTCCACGCGTCAGCTCCACGCCAGCAGACGGATACCCAACGTGTCGCCGACCGCCACCACCTCGCCGCGACCGACCTGGCGGCCATTGGCGCGGATTGCCACGTTCGCCCCTTCCAGGCGGCTGGCGAGCGGGAACACGTATCCGGGCTGCAGCGCCGACAACTCGGCGATGCTCAACTCGAGCTCGCCCAGCTCGAACCTCAGCTGGACCGCCAGTTGCTCAATGCCCTCGCCTCCGGCCGCGGCCTCCACTTCCGGCTGCGCACCGGCTTCATCGTTGCTGGTCATGGAACTCTCCTGAGGGGGTGACAATGATTCTGATGGGCCGTCCACGCGCCAGCCCTGGCCATCGGGCGCCAACGGCCAACGTCTTCCGCAAGCGACTGCGTGCGCCGGCGGAGGCGCGCTCGCGCGACCGGCAACAATGACGCTGCCGGGCGTGAGGGTCCGCCATTCGGCCAAGGGAATATCCGGCCCGGAAAATCCGATCGCCACCGTGCTGGGCAAGCCGGGCCACGCGCCCAAAGGCACCGGCGGATCCTCTCCGTAGGGATCGCCTGCGCGTGCGAGCAGTGGAGCGAGGCTGTCGACCGGCAGGCGCAGCAGCCCGCTCAGGCCCGGCGGCTTCGGCTCGTCGGGGATGTCCGGCTCCTCGACCACGAAGTCGAGCCAGACGTCCCGCGAATCGCTATCGGCGCGCCCCGCATTGGCGCCTGCATCCGCGGCCGGCAACACCGGTACCAGTGCCATGCCCAGCGCATCGCTGAGACGCGCCAGGCGGGATTCCTGGGCAAGGCTCCACGCGAGCACGCGTGAGCGGCCCTCGTAATCGCCCCAGTGCAGGCCGGCACACTTCGTCTCCGGCTCCTCATCCAGACGCAGCGCCATGCGCATGCCGTCCGCATCGATGGCGAAGGTTGCGGCGCCGTTATCGGGCGCCCCCGGCGAGAACACCAGACGGCCTCCGTCGGAAAGATGCCATCGCCGCGGGTACTCGAACAAGGCCTGCAGCGGAAGCAGGTGCGACGCCGCCATCGACGGTACACGCCCACGGAGCGACGTCACGCACTTGGCGTCTGCAGCGTCGTCGGCCCGGTTCGCGTCGATCGTTTCACTTCCAGCGTCAGCCATGTCCGAGTGCCACCTTCATCAAATCGGGGACAGACCGTACCCCAAGCTTTGCCATCATGTTGGCCCTGTGAAGTTCAACGGTCTTGATGCTGATCCCGAGGATGTCGGCGATGATCTTGTTGGGCTTGCTGGCCACGACCAGGTCCAGAACCTGCTTTTCGCGCGGGGTCAGCTTGGCCAGCGCAACGGCAGCGCCTACCGGCTTGGCCAAGGCCGTGCGGATCGCCTCGATCAGCGCATCATCGGAGAACGGTTTCTCCAGGAAGTGTGCGGCGCCATTGCGCATCGCCTCCACCGCCAACGGAACGTCGCCGTGCGCGGTCACAAACACCAGCGGCAATGCGTTGTCGCGGCGGCGCAGCTCGGCCTGCAGTTGCAGGCCGCTCATCTCGGGCATGCGAATGTCCGACACCAGGCATTCGGCCGCGGCGGAGGATGTCGACGACGTCGTCGGGGTCGCATCCACCACCTCGGCCAGGAACCGGGGCCCTGACGCATATTCGCGAACCTCGAATCCCGCAGTCTGCAGCAGCCACGCGGTGGACTCGCGGAACGCGTCGTTGTCATCGACCAGGTGGACAAGCGTTGCGATTGCAGCGACGTCAGTCATGCCAGCCTCCGGCGTGGAAAATCCCGTGGCCGGTCATTGCCGACCCTGAGCCGTAGGCAGGGTAAAGCCGAACACGCTGCCGCCGTCGGGATGGGGTTCAAAGAACAGGCGTCCCTCGTGGTACTCGATGATCGACCTGCAGATCGCCAAGCCGATGCCCAGGCCATCGGCCTTGGTGGTGAAGAACGGCGAGAACAACTGGTCCTGCTCGTCCTCGGCCAGCCCGACACCCCGATCGATAACGCGAACCTCCAGGTCACCATCCAGGTTGACCCGACCCTCCACGCGTAGCGCGCGACGCTCGGCGGCAACCTCGCGCATGGCTTCGATCGCGTTCTTGACCAGGTTCAACAACACCTGCTCGACCATCACGTGGTCTGCCCACGCGGCCGGGAGCACCGGTGGCAGGATCACGTCGATGCGCAACTGCTGGCGCTCGGCCTCCAAGCGAAGCAGCTCAAGCACCGTCTCGACCATGGACGACAGCGCCTGTGCCGAGCGCCGTGGTTCGCGGGCGCGGACAAACTCGCGCACCCGGGCGATCACCGCGCTGGCATGTTCGGCCTGGGTGCGCGCCGCCTGCAGGGCGCGCTCCACCTGCACCGGCCCGCCCGCCTGCGCGACCAGGCGCAGACTGCCGTTGAGGTAATTGACGATCGCCGCCAACGGCTGGTTGAGCTCGTGGGCCAGGGTCGCCGCCATTTCACCGACCGACATCATGCGCGAGGTGAACAGCAACTTTTCCTGCTGGCTCTTGTGCGAGTCGAGCACTTCCAGGCGCTCGCTGATGTCGACCGCGGTCAGCAGCGCCAACGGCGCAGCGGCGGTAGTGATACTGCTCCAGTGCAGCCCATACCAGCGGCCGTTGTGATCCAGCCGCACTTCGTCGCCGGCGCCGGGGAAGTGGGAGAGCAGGCGGTCACGCGCGACGTGACCGGGCAGCGGACCAAACTCCTCCAGATAGCGCTGGTTGGCGCCCACCAGTCCCTCGCTGGCCGGATCAAAGGCGGCGCAGGCGAACGGCAATCCGTCCAGCACCGCCAGCAGATCCGGACAGGAATCGGGCGATGTCGTTTTCCGTGCGTCCCCGGTTGTCACTTCACTCTTCATCGCGCGCCCATCCCCTCACCCTTGTTCCTGGAAACGGCATCCGGATCAGGCCTGCCTTGCTGCTACCGTAGCCGCGCCCTTCCCGCCCGAGTCCCACTCCGATGGCTGACATGACCCCCTTCCTGCGCAAACCGATCGTGCCCACCGTCACAGCGGCCTTGCTGGCGCTGAGCTGCTTTCCGGCCCGGGCAGCGATGCAGGCCGCCACTTCCGTCGATCCCGACGTGGCAGCCGCGGCGGGTACGTCCGCGGTTGCGTCCGGCTCCTTCATGTGGGACCTGATCGCGGTCGTGGTGCCTTTGCTTCTCGTCATCGCTGGCCTGTTCGCTGTCCTTTTCTTCGCCCGCCGCCGCTACAAGTTGACCGGTCGCGACGCGGCCCTCTCCATCGTGCAGGTGCTGCCGGTGGGTCCCCGCGAGCGGGTGGTGGTGCTGAAGACCCGGGCCGACCGGGTATTCGCGATCGGCGTCGGGGCGCAATCCCTGAATCTCTTAGCAGAACTTGACGCCGCTGACATAGCGGTGGATACCGGAAAACCGGAAATCTGACCCCTTGCAACCCGCGCATCCCACCCTACCGTCAGCAGTCTCGCGTTAGCTTTTGGTGAAGGCGAACAATGACTTACGGGCTAGCTGAACGGCGTTGTTAAAAAGTCTCAGATAGGAAAAAAAACACGCCGCAAGCTGGTATTGCAGTTCGCATTCGGCTACGTTCGATTGACCTTGATTGTCACATAGTGACGCTCAAGGCGGGATGCTACGCACGATAACGCCGCCGCTGGGTAACGCCGCGACACTCGTGCGTCAAATCGAGGGAGGCAACGGATGCGATATGCAGCGACACTGATCAGTACCCGAGGAATAGCCCTCGCCAACGACGGCCGGGGGCTGTCTTGCGCACGCTGATCGGATCGTTGATGGCGGCGCCGGCCGGCGCTGCGCCCCGCAAGCGAGGCGGCTACAGCGATATCGTGCTGGCGTTCGCCGCCGTGCTGATCATCAGCCTGATGATCCTGCCGTTGCCCATGGCGGTGATCGATACGCTGGTCGCATTCAACATCGCCATCGGGTTCGGCCTGCTGTTGCTGGCGATCTACATCCCATCGCCGGTCGCGTTTTCCAGCTTTCCCAGCGTTCTCCTGCTCACGACCCTGTTCCGCCTTGCGCTGTCGATCGCAATCACCAAGTCGATCCTGCTGGAAGCCGAGGCGGGCCACATCATCGACACCTTCGGCACGATGGTCGCCGGCGGCAATCTCGTGGTCGGGCTGGTGGTGTTTCTGATCATTACCGTGGTCCAGTTCATCGTCGTCGCCAAGGGCGCAGAACGCGTGGCCGAAGTCGCGGCGCGCTTCACCCTGGATGCGATGCCCGGCAAGCAGATGTCGATCGACTCGGACCTGCGCTCCGGACTGCTGGACAAGGACGAAGCGCGCAAGAAGCGCCGCTACCTGGAGACCGAAAGCCAGCTCTACGGCAGCCTCGACGGCGCGATGAAATTCGTGAAAGGCGATGCGATCGCCGGCATCGTGATCATCATCATCAACCTGCTCGGCGGTCTGGCGATTGGTGTGTTGCAGCGCGACATGTCGCTGGCCGATGCCACCCAGACCTACAGCATCCTGACCATCGGCGACGGCCTGGTGGCACAGATCCCGGCGATCCTTGCCGCCATCTCGGCGGGCCTGGTAGTGACGCGTACCACCGGCATCGAGGACGACCGCCACCTGGGCGACGCGATTTCCAAGCAGATTTCCGCTCAGCCGCGCGTGCTGACCATCACCGGCGTGCTTTCCCTGCTGATGATGCTCGTGCCCGGCTTCCCGGCCGTCGTTTTCGGTCTGTTGGGCGCAACGCTGTTGACCATCGCCGCCTGGCGCTACCGTCACCAGAACGATCTCTTGCGGCGCGCGTTCCGGGTCACCGACGAGGCCATGGCGAGCCACCAGCAACCGGTCGACATCGACGATCTTGCTCCGCCTGCACCGCTGCAGCTTGCGGTCTCACCCAGCCTGGCCGCGGAGTTCGGCAAGCAGCCGCTGCTCGACGGCCTCACCCACATCAGCCAACGCCTGCGCGAGGAGTTCGGCGTGCCGGTCCCGGCGCCGACTGCCCGCGTCGACTCAACCCTGGGCGACGGTGAGTATCAACTCACGGCGTTCGGTGCCCGCATGGCCAACGGGGTGCTACGTACCGGCGCCCACTTCCGTCCGGCGCGCAGCAACGGTGACAACACCCCCACACTGCCCGGCTTTCACCCGCCGCTCGCCGGCCAATGGCAGGACGACGCGGGCGAGGACACGCTTGCTCCGCTGGAGATGCTGACCGAGCACGTCCGCCGCGCGTTGCAGCGCCGGCTGGGTGGTTTCATCGGCATCCAGGAGGCCTCCAACCTGTTCGCGAAGATGCAGCGCGACTACCCGGACCTGGTCAAGGAAATGCTGCGCGTGGTAGCGCCGCAGCGCGTGGCCGACGTGCTGCGCCGGCTGGCCGAGGAAGGCATCCCGGTGCGCAACCTGCGCGACGTGTTTGAAGCGATCACCGACGTGGGCGGGCGCGAAAAGGACGTCGTGCTGCTGACCGAATACGTGCGCGTGGCGCTGAAGCGCGAGATCGCAGATCGCTATGCCGATGGCGAGCGCACCCTGCACGTGCTGTTGATCCACCCCGAGCTGGAGGACCGTCTGCGCCAGTCCGTACGGGTTGCCGGTGGCGCGAGTCAACTCGCCATCGCACCGGAGCTGGCGGCTCGATTGTCCGGCGAAGTGCGTACCCAGCTGGCCCGCCAAGGTGGCTCCGTGCGCCCGGTCCTGCTGTGTTCACTGGACGTGCGCAGGCACTTGCGCAAGCTGTTGGAGAACGATTTCTTCGAGTTGCCCGTGCTTTCGTACCAGGAATTGGCAGCCGACCTGCGAATCTCGCAGGCAGGACAGATCAACGCATGACGCGTTACGCATGCAAGGAGAAATTCCAATGATCGACGACATCGTCCCCGATCCAGAGCAGACCTCGGCTACGCCGGAGTCGGCTCCAAAGACAGCGGCAACCGCGGCTGGGACTGAAGACAAGATCGCCACGGCGAATCCGACAACGACCAAACTGGTCCTGCGTATTCTTGCCGGCCTCCACATAGGCGCCAGCCGGGTCCTGGCGGATCAGGAAATGCTGCTGGTCGGCAGCGGCGAGGACTGCGACATCGTGCTTTCCGATGACGGCGTCGCCCCACACCACGCCATGCTGCTGCGCAACGGCGACTCACTGGCACTGCGGGCGATCGATGCACCGGCCGGTTTCGCCGGTGACCCGCTGTACCCAGGCGACCCCATCGAGTTGCAGCTTGGCGCCCCGGTTCGATTGGGCGATGCGAGCTTTGCCGTGGGTGATGCCAGCGATCCAAAGTGGATGCCTGCCGACGGCCTTGATGAAGTCGAGCAGGCGCCGTTAAATGCGCGTCGCGCGGTGCGCCCCGGGCTGTCCAGGACACTGGCCGGACTGGCCGTGCTTTCGCTGGTCTCCGCCGGTATCTACGCGTCGGTACGTCCCGCCGCAGAACCCGCTCCGAGCATCGAAGACCAGGTGGCCGCGCTGGTCACCGCCTACGACATCGGCGACAACACGGTATCCACCAACGACGCGGGCATGACGGTACTGACCGGAACGGTGCCCGACAGCATCTCGCGCACGCGCATCCAGCAGCATGTGGAGTCGAACGCAATACCCATCCGACTCAACCTGCGCACAGGCGATGACGTCGCCGCGGACGTCGCCGAGGTCCTGCGCAGCCAGGGCATCACCGCGCGCACCCGCTATCTGGGCAACGGCGACGTTGAGGTGAGCGGACGTTTCGAGGACCAGGACAAGCTGCGGGCGGCCGCGACCTCACGCGCGATGATCGACGTCACCGGTATCAACCGGGTGATTCCGCGCAACTACGCTGACGACGACGCCAGGTCAGCCCAGCGCGCCACGGTGCCCGTCGAACGGACCCGCATCGTGTCGATCGTCGGTGGTGACGATTCCTATGTCCTCGCCGCCGACGGTACGCGCTACGCGGTGGGCGCCGAGCTTCCCGATGATCGCGGCACGCTGGTTGCCATCGGCAAATCGGCGTGGGCGCTGGTCGACGGCAAGGTCGACCAGGTCAAACCCGACCCGCCGGTCGAGGTCGATGAACCCGCCGCGGCAGGCGTGTCAGGCGATGAAAACACGCGCGGTGTCGCCAAGGCCGGGCGTTCCGGCAGCAAGGGTTCCCAAGCTTCCCCCGCGGAAGATGGGAAGAAGACGCAGGAAAGCCGCCCGTCCGATGCAGTCGCAAGGCAATTCGTTGCCGCCAATCCACGCACCAACCGGATGTAAACCCGTCCCGGGAATCAAGGAGAAAGCTCATGAGCATCAATGCCAACGATCCGAACGCGCCCGTCACCACCTTCATCGCTACCGCGAGCAGCGGCAGCACGCGCAGCCAGGTGTCCTCAGGTGACAGCGGCAGCTGGTACGAGGCGATGTCCCGCGCGTGGGGCCAGACGCTTGACGGCCAGGCAGCGCGCGTCACGCAGCTGTCCGACGCCATCGCATCCGGCGGCGACCAGCCCTCCAACATGGTCCAGCTGACCGCCGAGAGCCTGCGCATGCAGTTCATGTCCAACAACGCGGCGACCTCGCAGAACGCCGTCGGCCACGCGCTGGAAACGCTCGGCAAGCGCCAGTAATTCCGAACCTTCGCGAGGACACGATCATGATCGAAGCAATCCAGGTATCGGCGCTGGACGCCGCCAAAACCGGCGCTGGAGGGCTGTCACCCGCCCAACAGCCGCAAACGTCGCAAGCGCAGGCCACGCCGTTCGACGTGCGTGATTTCGCCGCGACGATGGAGCGCACCGGCGCCGCGCCCAATGCCAACGCTCCAGCCCCGGTGGCGCCGACGACCGCATCGGAGCCATCGCAGGGAACGCGTGCGGTACTGGGCGCGCTCGACGGCCTCAACGGAGGCGCGGACAAGATCGAGTCGATGTCGCAGATCCTGACTGCGAACGGCGCCGATCTCACCCCGGGCGAGATGATCCAGCTCACCATGCGCAGCCACCAGTTCCTCTTCACCGCGCAATTGACCTCCAACGTTGCCAACCGTTCCTCTGACGGCATCCAGCAATTGTTCCGTCAGCAGTCGTAACCAGGAGCACGCATGAACCTTCCCAACCGGGCGTTCCCGTGGCGCATCACCTGCATCATTCTGGCCTGCCTGTTGCTGGCCGCCTGCAACCGGGTAACGCTCTACAACGAGCTGGATGAGCAACAGGCCAACCAGGTCATGGCGGCGCTGCTCGGGTCCGGCGTGTCCTCGGAAAAAATGCCCTCCTCCAGCAAGAAGGGTTGGGAAGTGCGCGTCAACCGGGGCGACTTCCCGTATGCGATGCAGGTGCTCAACTCGCAGGGCCTGCCCCACGCCAGTTACCGCTCGATGGGCGAGATCTTCAAGAAGGAAGGTTTCGTGTCTTCGGCGATGGATGAGCGCGCCCGGTACATGGACGGGCTCCAGCAGGAGATCGGGCGGACCTTGTCGCGGATCGACGGCGTCGTGGAAGCCCGCGTGCATATCGCCCTGCCGCCACCGGATCCGCTGGGGGGCCGGGACAACGACTCCTCGGCATCGGTGATCATCTTCGAGCGCCCCGGCGCGAAGCTGCGCGACCGCGAAACCGACCTGAAGGTCTTCATCAAGGACAGCGTTGAAGGACTGGCGGACGTCAACAAGGTCACCATCAAGTTCTTCACCATCGCGGCCCCGGGTGCGGCTGACCAGCAGACCAGCGCCCCGGTTGCGATGTCGTCCATGGGGCCGCTTGCCGTGGTCGCCGTCGTGCTTGCCGCCCTGCTCGGCTTGGGCATCGCATTCCGCGGAAAGCTGCGTGCGCGTCTCAGCCCAGCGGCCGAGGCAAAGCCGCCGGCCTGGAGTGATTGATGGAAACGGCGCCCGGCTTGCAGACGGTGATTGAAGGTACCGACGCCAGCTGGCTGGACGACTTTGATTCCACATTGCTTGTCGCGGCGCGCACCAGTCCGCTGGGACGTCGCCTGCTTGCGCGCACGCTCGCCCGCGGCGCGGCCTCAACGCTGCTGGCGCCCTCCCCGAAGCCTGCGCTGGATCGTGTCGTAGCGCGCTGGACACCGGAAAAGCTCCGCTCGCTGGTGCGCAACATCGGCGTTCTCGCTTTCGCGCCAGCAATCCGTTCCGAGGTCGGCCGCGAGCCGGTGCGCCGCCTCAAGCTGGCGTTGGACAAGCGCTACCTGCTGGCGCTGGATCGCAATGTCTGGGATGGCGAGGTACCGCGCGAGGTACAGGTCCGGTTGCAACAGGCGATGCACACCGCGCTTGAGGAAACCGATCCCACGCCTGGGCTGCAGTCGCTGTTCGACCGCCACGGCTGCTCGGAACTTCGCGCCTGGGCTCATCCTCGGGATCCTGCATTCACCGAGTGGCTTGCGCTGCTGCATCCACGCGACCAGACGCTGCCCCCAACGCACCTGCCGCCCTCGGCGGTGCAGCAGCTTTACTCCGTCCACGCGGGCAATTGACTCCTCCCCGAACCGAAGCAGCAGATATCGACACCATGCGTTCAGACGATCACTCCAGCACAGTTTCCACGGCACCCTCGGCCACTGCGCCGCATGGGGGTGTCGGCGTCATGGAGGCGGGTCGTTTCGAGCGCGTGCTCGCGGGCAATATCGTGCCCCCGGATTCCTGGGAACGCCTGGCCGACGTCGATGCCGTGGTCGAGCAGGTCAACGCCTTGCACGCGCAAGCCAGCGAGCAGATCGAACACGCGCGCAAGGAGGCCGCCGCCGCTGGTTACGCCGAAGGCATCGCCCGCGCCCAGACCCAGATGACCGAGCAGCTCGCCTCACTCAATGAGCGCCGCGCCCGTGTTCTCGGCGAGGCCCAGCATCGTGTGATCGATCTCGCCTGCGCGATCGTCGCGCGCCTGGCGCCAGGATTCGATCCGGCCCAGGTTGCGCCCTCGCTGGTCATGGAGGCCGTCGAGGCTGCACAGGCCGAACAGTTCCTGCTGATCCGGGTGCATCCATCGGTACGCGAATCGGTGACCGCCGGTCTTGGCGCCGTGCGCCAAGCACACCCGGCCGTTGGTGTGATCGAGTTGGTGGATGACGAGAGCCTGGATCCGCTCAGCTGCGTCGTGGTGTCCGAGGCGGGACAGGTGCGCGCCGGGATCGCCCAGCAGATTGAAGCGATCCGCTCCGCGCTGGCGGCACACACACCGGCGGTGGATCCCGATGGCGAGCCGGAAACCGGTGGGACGGATGGAAGCGCCGACGGCTCGCGCGGGGATTCCACATGAACGCGCTGCTGGGCAACGAGCAGGACGCGCTGCTTGCCGGCGCCCTGAACCGCGCGCGCACCGTCGAGCGCGTCGACAAGGTCGCCGAAGCCTATGGCACCCTGATCCGCGCAACCGGCCTGAAAGCAGCGATCGGCGAGTTGTGCGAACTGCGCAATCCACCGCATGAAGGCCCGGCCGATTTCCATCTCGCCGCCGAGGTCGTGGGGGTTTCCCGCCAGCACACTCTGCTGACCCCGCTGGGCGCGCTGGACGGGGTGTCTGCGACCACGGAGGTCTATGCGACGGGACGCCAGGCCACCGTGCTCGCCGGTGATGGCCTGCTGGGTCGCGTCCTGGATGCCCACGGCAACCCGATCGATGGCCTCGGACCGATCAGCGGTGGCGTGCCCGCACCCATCTACGCAAGCTCACCCAACCCCCTGTCGCGCAAGCTGATCGACCGGCCGTTTTCCACCGGCGTGCGCGCGATCGACAGCGTCATGAGCGTTGGCGAGGGCCAGCGCCTCGGCATCTTCGCCGTCGCAGGCGGAGGCAAGAGCACGCTGCTGGGCATGCTCGCGCGCGGCGGCGATGCCGACGTCAACATCATTGCCCTGGTCGGCGAACGCGGCCGAGAGGTCAACGAATTCATCCTTGACAACCTGGGCGCCGAAGGCCTGGCGCGGTCGGTTGTCATCGTCGCCACATCCGACCGGCCTGCGCTGGAACGCAGTCGCGCGGCGTGGGTCGCCACCGCGATCGCCGAGCACTTCCGCGATCGCGGCCAGCGCGTGCTGCTGCTGCTCGACTCGGTAACCCGCTTCGCGCGCGCCCTGCGCGATGTCGGACTGGCGGTCGGCGAACCTCCCGCCCGACGCGGCTATCCACCCTCGGTGTTCAGCGCCCTGCCGGGGCTGTTCGAACGTGCCGGCAACAACGACAAGGGCAGCATCACCGCGTTCTACACGGTGTTGATGGAAGACGAGGACGGCAGCGACCCGATCGCCGAGGAGGTCCGCTCGATTCTCGACGGCCACGTGGTTCTCTCACGCAAGCTTGCGGCCGCGTACCACTACCCGGCCATCGATGTGCTCGGCAGCCTGAGCCGGACGATGCCCCGCGTGGTCGATCGCACCCACCAGCACGCCGCCGGACAGCTGCGAAAGTATCTGGCCAAGTACCAGGACATCGAACTGCTGCTGCAGCTGGGCGAGTATCAGCGCGGTACCGATCCAGAGGCGGACATCGCCATCGACCGCATTGAACCCATACGCCGCCTGCTGCAACAGCCGGCCACCGAGCTGGTGCCGTTCGAACGTTCCGCCGACGCGCTGCGGAGACTGTTCCCATGAAGCGCTATCCACTTGCGACGCTCATCCGCCTGCGCGAGCACCGCACCCAGGCAGCGCAGCAACTGGTTCTCCAGCACCAGCGCGAAGTCGCGGCGAAACGCGCGGCCTGCGTGGAGATCGAGCGCCACATCCAGGCATTGGGCGAGGAGCGCGCGCGCCAGCGCCGGCAACTGCTGGATCCGCCGCCGGCGGGTATTGCCTGGCCGACTGCGCTGGCACAGCGGGAGGCCCATATCGAACTGCTGCAGCAGCAGACGGAACTGGCTCATCAGCAGTTGCTCCGGGCGCAGCAGTTGCTGACCGAAGCCGAGGCGGAACTGCAAAAGGTCCGCGAGGCGTTTTTCCGCGTCAAGGCCCGCGAAGATGCGCTGAAGAAGCGCAAGGACCTGTGGCGCGAAGAACAGCACGCCAATGAACTGCGCCAGGAAGAACTCGCGTCGGCTGAACTGCTGCACCGCCGCACAACTCCCAACGCTTTCCACTGAGGTATGCCATGAGCATCATCCGCGACAGTGCGTCCGCGCCCTCCTCCAACAGCATCGACAACTCCCGCAATCGCGACGCCACGCGCGATCCTCAGCGCGCGGTCGACCCGGCGGACCGGCAGCGGTTCCAGCACCTGATGCGCGAGGGACAGCTCAAGGGCCAGGGTGACTCCCAGGCTGCCGCTCGCAAGGGTGAAGAACTGGCGGGCGAGCGCATCCACCGCAGCTTCCCCAGTCAGCAGGACACGACCGCCGTTCGCGATCTGGGCAAGGTGTCCGCCGAATCGTTGCCGCCGGCCGCAGTCGCGGCGATATGGCAGGGCCAGAACCCCCCCCACCAGGTTTCCGGAACCGCCAGCGCGCTCCCGGCACCTCCAGTCAACTCCACGGCCTTCGCAGAATTGCTTGAGCGCCACGTCCGCCAGCTCGCCGTCAGCGAGGGCTCGGCAAGCAGCGACGATGGCCAGGTGCTGCTGCGCATGGCCGACAGCACGCTGGCCGGCACGGACCTGCTTTTGAGCCGAACATCGGACGGCTGGCTCCTCCGCGCCGACGTGCGTTCGCGAGACAGTTTTGACGCGATCCAGCAGGCAGGCAGCGCGCTCAGCGAACGCTTTGCCCAGCGCGGACTGGGCGCCCTCACCATCGATCCCCGCCTCACCGAGTGAGGGACGCGGGCCGGCACCCTCGGGCAATACCTAGGTGGGGTCAGCCCCAATACCAAACGGCGAGTCGGTGCGGATACTTGAACCTGAACCATCCAGCACCACTCTTCCCAGCAACCGGAGAATCCCCATGTCCTTGATCGGTGACATTGTTCAATCCGTCAGCAAAATGGTTGGCACCGCGATCGGCGGCCCCTTGGGCGGCATGATCGGCAACATCGTCGGTGACATCATCGGCGACGTGTTCGACCAGGCCATCTCGGCCGCCTTCAGCCGCGCCAACATCCCGACCGACGTCAGCCAGTACTTCAGCGCCGCCTACTCGTCAGGTTTCGCCGACGGCTATGGCAGCTGACCAACTGCCACCATTCGACATCACGACCGCGGTGGCGTCAGCCCCCGCGGTTGCCGCTGACCGGCCCGCTCCCGGCGACGGTGACAACCGCGAATGGATCGGCCGCATCGAGGAGCTCAAGGGCGACGGCGGCATCAATGCCGACGACGAGTCCGCCCTTATCCGCCATGTAGGCGAGCAACGCGAGTCGCTCGAGCAGGCGCTGGCCCGGATCATGCCCGAGTACAAGCAGCGCCTGGCCGACGATGGCAAGGACAGCGCGGACCGCTGGCTCGGCGAGAAAGCCCGCGCGTTGGGCGAAGAGCACGGTCGGGAGAGTCGACGGGTGGTCGACGGCCTCGACGCCAGCCAATCCCCCTGACCATTCCACCGTCACTACAGGAAGCCCGACGATGACCAGTTACGACACGCCATCCCGCACCGCGGACCACGAACAGATGCTCGCGCAACTGGATGCGTCACTGGCCGAGAATCCCGACGTCGACGCGGCGGATCGCGAAACCATCCTCCGCCACTTCCGTGAAGCGCTGGAAAGTGAAGCGGCCTCAGCCAGCACCCCTCAGAGCGTCGGACCCGACCGGGCGCAGTGGATGGAAACCCTGGACCTGCTGGTGGGCAACCAGATGCTCGACGAAACCGACCGCAACGAACTCGTGCGTCAGTTCGACGATGCCCTGGGCAGCCTGCAAAACGATGCGTTGCGCACCGCGACCGAGTTTGCGCGCCGTTGCAACGAGCAAGGGGAAGCGTCCGCGCAGGAGTGGTTGAGCGGCCAGCTGCGCTCTGCCCAAGCCAACCCTTCACAGGATCACACCATGGCCCTGCCGGCCCACGTCGCCATGGCGCTCCGGCGTCGCCGGTGAGGTGCGACGACTAGGGCACGCCCTAGCTAGTCACCGGTGTCAACCAATCGCACTATCAGTTCACACGCAACAGATCCAAATCCAACCCCCGGCCCAATCGTCACAACGCGCAATCGGCCAATTCCAACACAGCGGAGAATCGACATGACTGCACAGGCTTCCAACAATTTTGCCATCGCCAAGATGGTCGTCCAGAACCTTCAGGCCGGTGACGCCAAGGGCGGCAAGGGCAAGAGCTGGCTGGTCGCGATTGCCCAGGCGCTGGGCGGCATCATGGGCGACAAGGCGGCCAAGCTGGTCGAGTTGACCGGCAAGATGGACAAGCTCGCTGCCGCGAATCCGGAAGACCAGAAGGCCGCGAAGCAATTCCAGAAGACGATGATGGAGTTCCAGGCGCAGAGCCAGCTCTTCAGCATGATCTCCAACGCGAGCAGCACCGCGATCAAGTCGATCGGTGAAGGCATGACCACGGTAGCCCGTAAGCAGTAATCTCCCGGCTGCCCTGTTTTTCAACAAGTTTCACCGAAGTGTCACCACATGGCGATCCCGGGTTCCCGGGGTCGCCATGTGCTTTGTGGAGGATCTCTTATGCGAACCCATCTGACCTTGCTATTGATCGGATTTGCCGGCGCGTCCGCGCTGGCACCTGCGCACGCCCAGTGGTCCCCCAGTCCCACCCTCGATATGGGGGTGAACTACGGCCAGATGGCGCTCAGCCAGTCAGCGATCGGAGGCACCCGCGCCCTCAGCAAGAGCAGCACCAAAGCGATCGAGTCATCGGCTGCAAGTGCCCCTCCAGTGGAAGCCAGGAAGGTGCCATTCAACCCGCGTTTCTCGTCGGATCCCGAGGTGAGCAAGCTGGTCGACCGTCGTTTCGCCCGATACCTGGCCAGCGATCAACCGGACCAGGCGGAGGCAGAGGCGATGGTAATGCGCGATCTTGAGGCGGGTCATTACCGCTCGGACTTCAAGAAGATCCTCGCCGCCAACGGCTTGGCTTCCAACGACCTCATCGATGTCACCGCGGCACACTACGCGGGCTTATGGGAGGTCGTCAGGGGAAGCCCCCTGACCCGGGCTCAGGTCACCTCCATCCGCGATCAGCTACGCAAGGCCATGCGCGAGGACCCGGAACTGGCGGAGATGGACGACGCCGATCGCCAGGAAATCGCGGAGACCTTCATGCTGCATACGGCGGCGGCACTGGGCGGCTACCGTACGCTCCAGTCCCGCGGGGACCAGAAGCTGCTGTCGCAGTACCGCGAAGGTGTGCAGCGGAACATGCTGCCTGACGGCCCGGACTTGAAGAGCTTGAGCGTGGACTCCGGTGGCTTCACCAGCATCGCGCCGGAGCGCCGCTGACAGGGCTTTCCATCCGGGTCACGCCCGAACCCCAGCAGACGCAACGCACGATAGGCGCGGGCACCGACGCAAACAAAAACGGCAGACCTGCAAAGGCCTGCCGTTTTCATTGGATGTGGTGGGCGGTGAGGGTTTCGAACCCCCGACCCCTACCATGTCAAGGTAGTGCTCTACCACTGAGCTAACCGCCCATTCGCCAAACTCATGAACCCGGCGAGAGGGCGCGCAGTTTAGCCCGCCAGCCACATTACGGCAACCGCTTTTTTCACCCGCTAGACGCCGAAGCCCTGCTCTTTCAGCAGGTGCAGCTGGTCGCGCACGGCTCCCGCCTCCTCGAATTCCAGATCCCGCGCGTGCTGGTACATCTTCTGCTCGAGCTTCTTGATCTTCGCCGAGAGCTGGGCAGGATTGAGCGCCGCGTACTCCGCCAGCTCCTCGGCCACCTGGCGGGCACGATTGCGCTCCTTCAGCGCGGCCGGGTCCACGCGCGCGCCTTCCATGACGTCCATGACCGCACGGTTCACCGATGTCGGGGTGATGCCGTGCTCGGTGTTGTACTCGACCTGCTTGCTGCGCCGCCGGTCGGTCTCCTCGATCGCGCGCTTCATCGAGTCGGTGACCTTGTCCGCGTACAGGATCGCCTTGCCACGCACGTTCCGGGCCGCCCGGCCGATCGTCTGGATCAGTGATCCGGTCGAGCGCAGGAAGCCCTCCTTGTCGGCATCCAGAATCGCCACCAGCGACACCTCGGGCATGTCCAGGCCTTCGCGCAACAGGTTAATGCCCACCACCACATCGAACTTGCCCAGGCGCAGGTCACGGATGATCTCCACCCGCTCGACCGTGTCGATGTCCGAGTGCAGGTAACGCACGCGCACATCGTGCTCGGCGAGGTATTCGGTGAGGTTCTCTGCCATGCGCTTGGTCAGCGTCGTGATCAGCACCCGGTCGCCCATCGCCACCCGCAGGCTGATCTCGCCAAGCACATCATCGACCTGCGTCGCGACGGGCCGCACTTCCACTTCCGGGTCGATCAATCCGGTCGGACGCACAACCAGCTCGACGACCTGGCCCTCGGACTTCTCCAGTTCGTAGGCACGTGGCGTGGCGGACACGAAGATAGAACGCGGGGAACGCCCTTCCCACTCCTCGAAGCGCAGCGGCCGGTTGTCCAGCGCCGACGGCAGGCGGAAACCGAACTCCACCAGGGTCTCCTTGCGCGAGCGGTCACCCTTGTACATCGCGCCGATCTGCGGAACGGTCACATGCGACTCGTCCACCACCAGCAGCGCGTCGGGCGGCAGGTAGTCGAACAGGCATGGCGGCGGCTCGCCGGGCATGTGCCCGGTCAGATGGCGGGAGTAGTTCTCAACCCCGTTGCAGTAGCCAACCTCGGCCAGCATCTCCAGATCGAACTGGGTGCGCTGCGCGAGCCGCTGAGCCTCGACCAGCTTGTTCTGCGAGTACAACTGCTCCAGACGCACGCGCAGCTCGTCCTTGATGGCATCCACGGCGTCGAGCACCGTGCGCCGCGTGGTGACGTAGTGGGATTTGGGGTAGATCGTGTAGCGCTGAAGCTTGCGCAGGCTCTCGCCGGTGAGCGGATCGAAGGTGGAGACGTTCTCGATCTCGCCGTCAAACAACTCGATCCGCACCGCCTCCATCTCCGATTCGGCCGGATGCACGTCGATCACCTCGCCGCGCACACGGTACGTACCACGGCGGAGCTCGGTGTCGTTGCGGGAGTACTGCATCTCGGTGAGGCGCCGGATCAACTCGCGCTGGTCGATGCGCTCGCCGCGGACCATGTGCAGCACCATGCGGAAGTATTCGTTCGGATCGCCCAAGCCGTAAATGGCCGAGACGGTGCAGACGATGATCGCGTCGCGGCGCTCCAGCAGCGCCTTGGTCGCCGACAGCCGCATCTGCTCGATGTGCTCGTTGACCGAACTGTCCTTCTCGATGAAGGTGTCCGACGAGGCCACGTAGGCCTCGGGCTGGTAGTAGTCGTAGTAGCTGACGAAGTACTCGACTGCATTGTTAGGAAAGAACGACTTGAACTCGCCGTACAGCTGGGCGGCCAGGGTCTTGTTGGGCGCCATCACCAGCGTCGGCTTCTGCACCCGCTGGATCACGTTGGCGATCGTGTAGGTCTTGCCCGAACCAGTGACGCCTAACAGCGTCTGGTGCGCCAGTCCGGCCTCGAAACCCTCCACCAGCTTCTCAATCGCCTGTGGCTGGTCTCCAGCCGGCGAATAGGGCGACACCAGCTCAAAGGTACCCTCGCGCTGTCTTGCGCCCGGGAAGCGCTCCGGCGGGGCATCGGTGATTTCGGAAGGGCTCTGTGCTGCGTCGTTCATCGTATCCAAGCGTCGGATTTCTCAGCTGGTCAGTGTAGGACCCTTACGTGATGGGGGCGGAGACGGTAAATCCCTACCGTTCCACGACCCGTCGCCGGATGACTGTTCAGTGAGCCCAGCGCGATCCTTGTCGCAATCGAGTCAAAAGGACTGATGGCGATGAGGCAGGATGCCCGGGGTTTGACGTTGCTTGAGTTGCTGGTGGCTATCGCGGTGATGGGGGTGTTGCTGGGGGTTGGGGTGCCTTCGTTTAAGAACCTGCAGCGACGGATGGCTGCAGACACGACGTTTCACCTGATTACAGGGGCTCTTGCGACAGCACGCGCGACAGCCGTGACGCGTGGCGTGCCGGTCAGCGTGTGTCCCAGCGCTGATGGGCAACGCTGTGACCACCACGTCTTCTGGGAGCACGGATGGATCGTGTTCGAGGACGGTGGCCGCGGCACCCAGCCGGCGTCAGAGCGTGCTGTCCTCCAGCGCTTCGGCAGCCTCAAGGGCGGCATTACCTTGCGCAGCACCGTCGGCAGGACCATGCTCCGCTTTCAGCCAAGTGGCATGTCGTCCGGCAGCAACATCAGCCTGCGCCTATGTTCCGGAAGCGACGACACACACCTCGGCAGCGTGGTCGTCAACAACGCCGGGCGCGCGCGCACCGAACGAAAGCAGAACGAGGCGTGCCCGTTCGCGTTATTGGGCAGCTAAGCACTTGACCCCACGCACCCAGCGCTTACAATGCCCGTCCCCGCCCGAATAGCTCAGCTGGTTAGAGCACTTGACTGTTAATCAGGGGGTCGCTGGTTCGAGTCCAGCTTCGGGCGCCAAGATCAAGAAAAAAGGCCGTGCACTGCACGGCCTTTCTTTTTCTCGCGTCAAGTGGCTCGGCTCTACCAGCACTCGCCCGCACCGGCGGTTCCGCTAGCTGAGCGTTCACCGCGCTGGTTAGTGGAGAGAGTCGCACACTTAGTGTCCCGCGCCGCTTGCGCACCCTGCGGTACTGCATCCAAGGTGTACGCGCGAGCCGTCACACCGCGTGCCTGGACCTGATAGAACCGCGCTACCGAACCGTCACACTGCGCCGGATCGGGGGCACCAACGTAAGTCAGCTGCGTCGTGTAGTACCGCTCCATGAACTGTGCACGCTCCTGCAGGCAGACCGCAGCTGCGGAACGACGCGACCGCATTACTTGATCCTGATAGCTCGGGTAGGCGATCGTCGCCAGGATCGCCACGATCACGACGACGATCATGACCTCAATGAGCGTGAATCCTCCCTCCCCCGCAGTCGATCGGCGGGGACTCTTTGGGCTGCACTGCATCATCATTCTCCGACCACTTCGCGCCATGAGACGCGCCCCACATTACGCGTTTCCCGCGTGGGCACGCTCGCAGTACCGCCGGTTGAACCTCCCACCACCATACGGCCCCGAAGCAGCGATCCAAGCGTTGGCATCCCTACTCCCAGATCCACAGAGCCGATCGGCACCTGGTTATCACCTGTACCAATCGTTTCATCATCAAAGCTTCCATCGTTGTTGAGATCGAAGAACGACGGCCCCGTACTGGTGCCCGTGAATGCGTCAAGCGCATTGATGTAACCGCGTCCATCCGACTCACACGCGTTTGCAGTCGGAATGACGCTTGAGGTCACGAGCACGTTGCCAACCACCTGGGCATCGGTCACGATCCGTTCCCCCTCCGCTGTGTTTGGAGGCATCACCAGATCGACGTACCAGCCCTTGCTATCCAAAGGCAACGGAGTCTGTGCATCGAATCCCCGTACCGGGCGTAGGTCTCTCGTTCCCACCTGCTTGATATTTCGCTTGGTCAGCGCTGTCTTCAGAACGGTTGCGCCTGTATCGACAAGTCCATACATGCTCTGGACATCCCGGTTTTCCACGTCGCCTACCGTCATCAATCGTCCTGTTCCAAAGAACAGCCACGTCTGATAAGTCGTAGGGTGCATCGCCACGGTCAACCCTCCCGTAATCGGCTGCGCCTTCGTGGACGCACCTGTTCCGTGGGATGCTTTAAACAGCGCAGAACCTGCGTTGGCAACCTTCCAACCCGATGTGGAAGACTCAGCCAGGTCGAACTTCCATACGTTGCCCAAATGGTCTCCAGCGTACACAGAGTCCAGCGTCCCATTTCCGTCGCTATCCCAACCCACAGGTGGCGACAAGCCATTGGGTGACGAGGTCGAACCGGCCAAGGTGTCAATTTCTTTGAGCAAGTCGCCTGTCTCAAGATCGTAGACAAGGAGTACAGCCCGATCATGTGAGCTGTTGACCCCATTGCTCACGATCAGCCCGGTAACGCCATTGTTCAGCTCGGCGATGATTGGCTTTCCTTGCACCAACCCCATGTTCCCCAATGGCGTCTCGGAGTCCTCCCACAAAACCTTGTTTGCTGTGAACGACTGCGGGTTCGTCACATCCAGCGCGAACAGCCCTTTACCACCCTTACCCAGACTTCCCACGAGCAGGTTCTTGCCAGGAGTCTGTGTTCTATCCGAAACCACCACGGGTCCGTCGACGAAGTAGCGGTGGGCGTAATCAGGCCGGCTCAGCGTACTGAGATCGGACCAGTTGATTGAAGCCGGGATGTATGCAAAAAGCTCGGCACCCGTAGCGGCGGAGAACGCGTGCAGCATGCCGTCATTGGCACCGACAAATACTGTATTGGTATCCTTCGAGTAGGCGGGAGAGGAGCTTACGATGTCACCAAGAACATGATTGCGCGTTCTCAACGTTCCACCTTTTTCAATCTCAAGAGTACGCACCCCCGCGATATAGCCGGCATTGTCGCTGCCCGATACGGGATAGTTACTTGCTCCGGTCCGTGCTAGCGATTGTGCCTGGGCCATCGTTGGAAAACCGACTCCGTTTGTTCCGTCGAACGTCAATATCTTTCGGCCCGACGTCGGAATTTTTTCAGAGGCACGCCATGAGGGGGTCACTGAAACCCCTGTTCCAGTGATTGGATAGGATACCAAATCCCCCGTCCACACACCCGAGACATAGCTGGCCTGGAATACTGCGGTATCCGCATCAAGCGTCGTGGAGTTCGCGGTCACGTTGGAGAATGAACCAACCCGCTCGGTGATCGTCGCCAACGCGGCCTTGAGTCCGGTGGCGAACTCGTTGGGATTGCTTGCAGACAGGAAAGTGCCGCGCCCGTTGACCGCCGCATGCCACAAGTCATCGATGCGGCGCGCGTCTTCCTTCAACAATGGGTTCGGCCATTGGAGCGTGCCATCCTTCAAGGAGGGGAGATCGTTGTCCGGATCGAGCGTCCCGCGCAGACCGATGGAAATACCAAAGGTGACCATGTGCTGCCAGAACGCAGGGTTACCTACGCTGGTCGGCACGATGTTTGTCAAACTGGAGAGATCGGTCTTCCAGTAGTACATCGCGATATCGGCTAGCGTATCCGAAAGGTCATCCTTGAATGGCGGTGCCGGGCTGTACGTGTAGTCATCATTCTTTGGCCCGCTGATCTTCTGGCCCGCAGTACCGTCCGCGTTGCCGACCTTTACCCCGCTACCATAGTTGCTGAAGTCGTTCCAATAGCCGTCTGTGGTCAGGATCGAGAAGTTCTGACGGCAGGCGAGCTGATCGGCTCCTACTTCCGGGCCATATGGGCCGTTTGCAGCGTTGGACGAAAAATACTCCCCGGCGTCCCGAAGTGCACCATGCAGGGGCGTACCACTCTGGCCAACCGCGCTGTGCAGCCTGTTGAACCACTGGGTACGATTGTTATTGGCACCGTTACGCCCGTTGGGATCTTCAAACAAACCTTTGTTGTAGCCGACCGGGATTGGAACGGCGTGCTTGGGCTCATTGACCGGACGGGTGCCGGACGGCTGGCGCTTCCAAATGGTCCGGAAACCCACGCGAACGTTGGTTCCCAAGCCGCTGAAAGCTGCGCTGGCGCCGGCCTTTGCCGCTTTCATGCGTGTCCGGTGATACGAATACCAGGTGGCATAATTAATTTTCTCGGCCGCCGGCGAGCGATGACCCGGAGTGTTTGCCGAACAGTTTATCCAACCAGAAGAACCCGACGTGCCGCTGCATGCGTTAGAGGTAGACAGTTTCACCGTCAGACTCACACCTGAGTATTCCGCGCCACCGTTGGATCCGCGGAGTCTGACAAACCATTGTCCGGCACCCGGGGAGGACTCTGTGCACGCCTTCGAATTATTTTTTTCCGTGCTTATGCAATCGTAGCTGGCCTGAGTGGGCTCAGCGCCTCTTTTGACGTACAGGTCAAACCCTTGACCGCTGTTAGTGCCACCCGTTGTTTCGACACGCAAATCGTTGGAACCACTCGGAACATCGAAGGAAAAGGTAGGTCCCCAGTTTTTTCCTGAACCGGAGAGCCCGCTTCTGGTAAGTATTGTCTGAGCCCCCCCGCTTACTGGACCAAACTCGCTGCGAATGATGTCGCCGTTTTCACCTATCTGGAATCGATAGTAGTTGGCCGCATCACGGAGATAGTTTGCGTCAGTTCGAGAAGGATCCTTGGGGACGTAGAATGTCTGTATTCCACCACACATCGTTCGGTTGGCACCGTTGCGGGTGACCGCAGCACAGGAGTTCGGGTTGGAAAGATCGACCGGGTCACTGTTGTTGTCGAAGCTGGCAAAGGCACTTTCGTAGGTGGTACCGCCGACGAGCAACTCTCCAGCCGCATTGAGCCAAGGTTGATAGGTTATACTCGGGTCATAGTAAACAGTGTTACCAACATACGTTTCATCAGTAATCGTCGTATTAGGCTCACAGCTCCCATTCGTCTTTCGACGACAAACAGTAGGAACCACCGGGTTCTCCATAGCCTCAAACGCCATGGAACCAGAGTCGTCAAGTATGAAAAGGATATTGGCGGGAACGCGGGTCCCGGTCGTCAACGGATCGCTGGGCAAGCTGATCCCCGCGCTTGCGGGAAGCGCCATGAAGGTTACGGCGAAAGCGATCGCACAGGCACCAAGCTTCTCCATGAAGCGCGCCGGGTAAAGATTCGACAATTTGCGCTTTCCAGACATGACGGACTCCATTTAGCGCACGATGAAATTGGTTTGCAGGAACACGGCAGCGCGGCCGGCTTCTGAGCTGCGGGCAGTAATGCGATAGCGCGGAGCCATGCAGAGGGCATCGATCGGGATCTTTCGATCACAACCTGGCCAAGTGGGTGCCAGCCCCATGTTTTCGACAATTACGTCGGTTTGCGGAGCAATGGTCCCCAGCGCGAGATCACTGGTGACGTCCCGCCAGCCCCCGAAGCTTGGGCTCAACCAGCGATCCGGATCAGACGCGACGGGCGTGGAGCAAATGCCGTTACTGCAGACCGCGTCACCCGCGGGCTGAGCCGCGGCAAGCGTTTCAGCGAAGCGCAACGCAGCCTCCGCTGCCTGAAAACTGACACTGCGATCGTAAAGATTCGCGCTCATACGCTCCTCCAGCAGCGTACCCCGGAGCGCGGCGAGCCCAAGCAGGGTCATTATCAGAAGAAGCATCAGCACAACGAACAACGATGCGCCACCCTGACGCGCTGCTGTCTGGAAGTTTTGCAGACGGTTCATGTGTTTCGATTCCGTAATGCTGCGATGTAGATCATGTCGCGTACAACCGGGCTGCCACCGACCTGTTCAACACCCTGCATTTGCAGGTGGATGCGAGCCGCAAGCACTCGCCCCCAGTCGGTGATGCCGCTGGCAGGCAGATAACTGTTCTGTCCGGCCTGGAGGTAAGTCATCTGGAGGCCCACGACATTCTCGGCGATTTCTTCGTTTACGACCGCGCCACCCTGCAGACGTGACTGGTAAAGAGAATTCCCTCCACGCCCATTCGTTCCCACGTACCATCGCGTGGCATGGAGGCGGGCAATCACGGTATTGGGGGCCGCATACGCAAACGGAGTACCTGCAGTGCAGTTCTGCGGCAAGCCCAATTCACCCGTGCAGTTACCTGGCGCCGTACCCCCCGAAGCGTGCCGGATCGTATTACCGGAGGCAGCGGAAGACTGGAAGATTGATGCCTGGCGCGCGTTACATACAAGAATGAGATCGCCGCTGCTGAATCCGTGATTTGCGTTCAAAGTGAACGTGTGCGACGAGATGTCGTGGGCACTCACGGTAAATACCCTGTCCGCGGCCGACATGATCTGGACTGCATCGGTACCTGCGACACGATTCGCGGGCTGAGCACCAGCGGCCGGAAAATCACCCTCAGCCCCGAGTAGTGCTGTGTTCCACCCGTTGATGTCCGTAAACCAATTGCTGCCGGGTGAATTGAGCACATTAACAAGGGGGAGATTGTTGACGCAGGGATTGCCTGCGGCCTCGCGGAGATCCCGGGCCATCAACTCGAACGCGATACGCGCGTTCTCCTGGACACGGCCCAACGTCTCCGTAGCTTGATAGGTCATGCGATTTGAAACAAACATCGCGATGGCCGCACCAGTAACCATCAGCCCCAACAGCAGGCCAACCATCAGCTCAACCAGCGTCACGCCGCGTGCGAGGCTGCGCGACGGTCCAGCAGAAATCCGGGACCGGTTCATAGCACTGCCTGCGTTATGAGTTGGTGCTCGGAGTCACCCGCCGCGACGCCGTCATCGCCACGACTGTCGTCCCACTGGACGGTCACCGTGCAGTCTGCGCCGTCGCACTGGACCTGACCGCATGTGCTGTCCGAGTTACCAAAGGTTGCTTCCAGCCCGCCGATCCAGTCGGCGAGGCCCGCATTGGCAAGCGAGCCGTCGGAAGCCGGAGGCGCGCATAGCAACGCAGCGGAATTGTATGCGTTCGCCATTGCGGCGACCCTGTCTGCGCGCATGGCATCGAGAATGGCGTACGAGTGGGCGACCGCCTGGCCCCGTTCCAGTGAACTCTGGCTGTTGCGCAAGGCGGTTGCCTGCATCGCCGCGATACCGAGCATTCCGACCCCCATGATCAGGACCGCAATCAACACCTCGATAAGACTCGATCCGCGGATTCGAAATCGGGATACGGATGGGTTCGAGGACGGACGAGCAAGTTTCATGGGCATTCACCCGCACCATCAATGGAAGTTGTGGAAACCCGGCTGCCGGACGCAATAGCAAGCCTTCGCTGGTTCTCTGCTGGCTTGGTCGTGGGCAGGCAGACAGTCATCGTCGTAGCTAGCAGGCCACCGTCCGCGCCGCGTGCAAGTCCATTCGACCCGAAGGTAACCTGCTGCACTTCACTGGTGATCTGAACGCTCGGATGTGCCCTTGAAGATTGCAGCACTTCGGCGGGCTGGCCTCCGGAAGCAGGCGCGAGTATCAGCCACTGGTCCCACTGTCCTGCCCCCGCGCAGGTTGCACCGTCGGTTGAACGGCATAGCGAGACAGGGCGGCCGAGCCGAACTGCCTCCATCCGCGCCTGCTGTACTGCCGAGACGAGCGAATTGACTTGTGAAGTAATCCGGCTGCTGTTCTGGACCGTGGTAAATGACGGGAAGGCGATCGCGGCGATAATCGCAAGCACGACGACCGTAATGACAAGCTCCACCAACGTGAATCCGGCGGATCTCCGCGACCGGTTGCGCTCCGGATGATGGGCGTACGTACTGTGCATTCTCCCTCCCCGGAGATTCTTGAGTCACGACGATATCTGGGGTCATCCGCGGGCACCATCGTTTTCCGATGGACGGCCCGGAACCGAGCCTGAGCGGGAGTCAACGGAAGCTGATGGTCCGCGGGCGCGAATAGTTGTCCATAATTGCAGCGTATGCAGACCGTCGACGCATCGCCGCATCCTCTGGACACCCTGTCGCAGGCGCCGACCATCGTGTGGGTGATGATTGCTGGGGAATGCCTCGCGATCATCCTTTCCCTGGCACCCGGTCTGCAAGGAGACCGGACCGTATATTTCGGCCTTGCCTCGTTGATGATCCAGTGGGTCTCGCTTATCACCCTCGCCTGGATATTTCTTCTTCAAAAACAGCTTCGGACCGTGAGCCCGCAGCGTGTTGCCTGGGTCGTTCTAGGCTTTCTGCTCTTGGATACCTGGGTGGTTCTGGCGCTCGCCTGGGTACTCGCCAGTGGCAGCTGGCCGATGGAGCCTGGCGGTTGGATGCTGCTGACAGCACGTCTGACCGGGATTGCGCTCGCCTTCGGCTTCCTCGGAGTGGCCGCCTTCCAGAACCACTGGCGTGGTCGGATGCATGCCGTGCGTGCCAAACAATCCGAACTCCAGGCCCTGCAGGCCCGCATCCGGCCGCACTTCCTGTTCAACACGCTCAACACGGGCGCTGCGCTCGTTCATGAGCGGCCTGAGGAGGCGGAGCGCGTGCTGCTGGACCTGGCGGACCTGTTCCGGGCCGCGCTGGGTGGCCCACGGCAGATCCCGCTGGCCGATGAGCTGTCGCTTGCACGACGCTATCTGGAAATCGAGGCGCTGCGCTTCGGTTACCGGCTCACGGTGCACTGGCACCTGCCGCGGGAGCTGCCGTCGGTGACGGTTCCCGCGTTGTCGATCCAGCCGCTGGTCGAGAACGCGGTGCGCCATGGGGTTGAGCGGCTCCCGCGCGGCGATGTGGACGTGCGAGTCACGACGACTCCGGAGCACATCATCGTGCGGATCAGCAATCCGCTGCCCCCTCCGGGCGGCACCTCCTCAACCGGCCATCAGGTCGGTCTGAATGCGTCGCAGGTGCGGATCGAGGCGATGACGGACGGTCGCGGCAGCGTACAAACGCAGGTCGAGGATGGACGCTTCATCGCCACGGTGCGGCTGCCTGTAGCCCCGTGAGCGTCAGGCAACCACCCTGTAGCATGGCTTGTAGTCACCGGCGATCTTCATCCGCCGCTGCTCCACAAACGCCAGCAGCAATGCGTCCAACGAGGCCATGATCTCCGGGTCGCCGTGAATCTCGAACGGTCCGTGCTCCTCAATGCGACGCAGGCCGTCTTCCTTGACGTTGCCGGCGACGATTCCCGAGAACGCGCGGCGCAGGTCGGCAGCCAGCTCGAACGGTTTGCGGCCATGGTGAAGGTCCAGGGACGCCATGGCTTCGTGAGTCGGAATGAACGGCTGCTGGAACTCCAGCGGGACATTGAGCGACCAGTTGAAGAAGAACGAATCGCGCATGTTCAGCCGATGCTCGCGGACCTTGCGGACGCCGTTCGCCATGCGCCGCGCGACCGCGGTGGGGTCGCCGGTGATGATCTGGTAGCGCCGCGTCGCCGCATCTCCCAGGGTCAGTCGAATGAAGCGGTCGATCTGTTCGAAGTACGGTGCCGCGCTGGTGGGCCCGCTGAATACGAGCGGGAACGGCACGTCCGCATTCTCCTCGCGCAGCAGGATGCCCAGCAGGTAGAGGATTTCCTCGGCGGTACCTACCCCGCCCGGAAACACCACGATGCCGTGGCCGAGGCGCACGAAGGCCTCCAGTCGCTTCTCGATATCCGGCATGATGACCAGATGGTTCACGATCGGGTTCGGCGATTCGGCCGCGATGATCCCCGGCTCGGTGACCCCGATATAACGCATGTTGCGCTTGCGCTGTTTGGCGTGAGCGATCGTGGCGCCCTTCATCGGTCCCTTCATCGCGCCGGGTCCGCAGCCCGTGCAGATGTCGAGTCCTCGAAGACCGAGCTCGTAGCCGACCTCCTTGGTGTAGAGGTATTCCTCCCGGTTGATCGAGTGACCGCCCCAGCACACGACCAGATTGGGGTCGGCGGGCAGCAGCGCCTCGGCGTTGCGCAGCAGGCCGAACACCGCGTCGGTGATGCCTTCGCTGCTCTGCAGGTCGCGATCGCCCTCCTGTCCCAGCTCGATTGACCGGTACGCCAGATCACGCACCACAGCAGCCAGCAGTTCGGCCACGCCGTGGATGATCTCGCCATCCACAAACGCCATCGCCGGGGCGTGCTGCAGGTCGATGCGTACACCGCGATCCTGCTGATGGACCTGGATGTCGAAGTTCGGGTACAGCTCCTGCGCGGCGCGCGGATCGTCTGAGGTGCTGCCGCTGGTCATGACCGCCAGCGCGCACCGACGCAACAGCTCGTGCATGCCGCCGCTGGATGCATCCGCCAGGCGCGCGACTTCCTTGCGCGAAAGAATGTCCAGCCCTCCGCGCGGATGGATACGCGCGTTGACGGTGGGCAGGACGGCATTGCTGGGACGACTCATTTGCGGACGTTTCCTTCTTGTTGTTCGCTTGACCGGGCGACTTTAACGCAGACACATGAAAACGGCCGGGTTTCCCCGGCCGCTTCCGTCTTGCAACGTCCTGACCGGAATCAGAACTTGTACTTGAAGCTCAACATCATCGACCAGCGCGACACAGCGGTGTTGCCCTTGTCGTTGTTGTTTTCCTGGATCTGCGCGTTATCGGTGGAACCGGAGAAGTTGTAGATGTACTTCCCGGTCACCGGGTCGATACCGGCGTAGTTGACCACGCGACGGGTCGAGTAGAAGCCGTAGTCTTCGATCAGGCCCCAGTCCTTGTTGAGCAGGTTACCGACGTTCATCACGTCCAGAGCGAGCTCGGCCTTGTGGCCCTTGAAGAAGCCGGGCAGTTCCTGGCTGACGCGGACGTCGAAGCTGTTCGTCCAGCCGGCACGGAAGCCATTGGCCGGAGCGACGCTGCCGCGATGGCCCTGCAACTCGGGTGCGTTGCTGGCCATCCAGTCGAAGAACTGCTGCTCCATCTGCGCCGGCGTCGAGTCGGCATTGCCAGTCCACATCACGTCGCCCGGACCCGCTGGCACGTAGAACAGGTCGTTCGTGTTGGCACCGTCGCCATTGGCGTCGTTGTAGAAGATGTAGCTGTACGGACGGCCGGAACGGCCTTCGTAGAACAGGCCAACGCTGGTGGCGTTGTCACCGAAGAAGTTGTGCTTCCACTGCAGGGTTCCGGTGAGGCGGTCCTTGATCGCGTAGCGCGAGTCGTAGGCCACGTTCTCGTTGGCGTTGTAGATCAGCGTGTTGCCCCAGTTCGAAGTGTTCTGCGAGCTGGTCAGCGGGCTGACTTCCTTGGCCTGGGTGAAGGTGTAACCCAGCGACCAGCCCCAGTTCTCGGTCATCGGCTTGCTCAGCGAGAACGTCGCCTGCGAGCTGCTGCCCTTGCTGGTGTTGCGCAGCAGGAGAACGTCGCCGATATCGCCGGGGCGATTGGCCTTCACTTCCGGGCACATGCCCGCGGCAACCACGTCGGCGCTGCAGTTGCTGCCACCGATCCTGCCCGCTTCCATGCCGAACCGTCCCGCGTTGGCCGGATCACGGCCAGCCGCATTCCAGTAGCTGTCGCGCCCGTCAAAGGTTCCGGTGAAGGTCGGGTTCATGACGTCAAGACGCTCGAAGTAGATGCCGTCATTGACCTTGGTGAACAGCAATTCGGCCGACGCCACGATGCCGTGCCACGGCAACTCGTGGTCGAACGCGAGGTTGGTCTTCCAGACCGACGGCAACTTGGTGCCCGGCTCGATCAGGTCGACGTTCTGCCTCGCCGCGCCCGGAGTGAGGCCGGCGGTGGACGGCGGCTGGGACGGATCGAAAGTCGGTGCCTGGCCGCCGCGCAGATCGTACTCGACGTAGTTCAGGCCGGTGTTCTGGTACGCGCCGGCGAGCCATACGTTGGGAGCCGCACCGCCGAACAGGCCGATGCCGCCGCGCAGCTGGGTCGGACGATCGCTGTCGAAGGTGTAGTTGAAGCCCACCCGCGGCTGCACCAGGTTGCTGTCAACCAGATTGGTGTTGTTGTAGCCGTACAGCTCTTCGATACGCGGGTTGTACAGGCGCTGATCGCTGAAGGACGGCATGTCGACGCGGACGCCCGCCATCAGGTTCAGGTTGTAGTTGATCGCCCAGGTGTCCTGCAGGAACACGCCGGTGTTTTTCAGGGTGAAGCTGGCCGGGATGTCGGCGCGGCTACCGCCCGGACGCGGCGCCCGCAACTGGTAGCGCGACGGTGTGCCGGCAACGAACGCGTCCAGATCCGTGAACTCGTAGACGCCGTTGAGGTTGCGACCGTAGAAGTTCATCAGCTCGTTGTCGGAGTAATCAAAGCCGAACTTGACGGTGTGATCACCGGCGTACCAGGTTGCCGCACCGAACGCGCTCAGCTCCTTGCTCTCGACGACGTTGACGTGGGTGTTCTGCTCGGTACCGAACAGCAACGCGGCGTTGTTGTCGCCAAATCCGTTGATGCGGATCTGCGGCAGGTTGACGTTGGGCACGCGATTGGCCGAGTAATCCTTGTGCGAGACCTTGAACTCGGTCGAGAAATTCTCGCTCCAGTCGGAGAACACCTCACCCATCCAGGTCTCGTAGATCTTGGGCTGCGAGTACCAGTAGTTGCTCAGCGACACGGTGCCGGTGCCGATGCCCGGGAAGCGCATCACGTCCTGCTCCATCTTGTTGTAACGCAGGGCGGCACGGTGGTTGTCGTTGATGTTCCAGTCCAGCTTGACCGCGTATTCCTCAATCTCGGTCTTGCTGTCGGGTGCGGACAGGCCGCCGATGTCGTAGCCCTGGGCCGACATCACGTTTTGCACGGTGGTGATGTTCGCGGCGGTGATGTCACCGGAGCCGAACGGGGTGCTTGCCAGCGCAACGCCCGGCGCCGACCGCTCGTACTTCTCGTAGTTGGCGAAGAAGAACAGCTTGTCCTTGACGATCGGGCCGCCAAAGGTCATGCCGTAGGTCTGCTCGTCGTTGAAGCCGTTGAAGTCGGCACGGTCGCCTTCCAGCCGCGTGCGGACCATGTCCTTGTCCCGGTAGGTGTAATACACCGTGCCGTGGTACTCGTTGGTCCCCGATTTGGTGACCGCGTTGACCACCGCACCCGTGCCGCCGCTGATGGTGGTGTCGTAGTTGGCCAGGTCGATGGTGATCTCTTCGATCGCATCCATCGAGACGGGCTGACGCTCGGTCGGCAGGTTGTTGGATTCCAGACCGAAGGGGTCGGACGCGCTGATGCCGTCGATGCGGATCGCGTTGTACCGGGTGTTCTGGCCGCCCGCCGAAATCGCGCCGTCCGCCTTGCTGATCTGCGAGATACGCGGATCCAGGCGGATGTAGTCCTGGATGTTGCGGTTGGCCGAGGGCAGCGCGTCGATGGTCTCGCGGGTCACGTTGGTGCCGGTGCCCATCTTCTCTGCGCTGAAGATCTCCGAGCCACCCATGGTCGCCACGGCCTGGACCGAGCCCAGGGTGGTCACGTCGTTGTTGAGTTGCGCGTTGACGGTAGCGACCTGGTTCAGCGGCAGGTAGATGTCATCCTGCGACCGGCTGCCGGCGCCTGCCTTGTTGATCGTGACCGTGTACGGGCCACCCACGCGCAGGCCACGGGCGTTGTAGCGGCCGCTGGCATCGGTGGTGACGCGACTGACCGTACCCGACTCGGCATGGACGATGGTCACTTCCGCACCGGCGACCGGCTGGCCATCCGCACCGACCACCTGGCCACCAAGGCCGGCGGACGTGCTCTGGGCGAAAACAGGGGCGGAAGCGAGGACGACGAGCAGTCCCAAAGTGAGCTTGGACAACCGGACGCGGCTGGGGTGGGTCATGGCAAAAGGGCCTCGGGCGTGGGTAGCGGGCACGTCCAGCGACAGGGCGCTGGCATGATTTCCGGATCGCTGGGATGTAAAAAACCGACTGCTTCGCCGGTTAACGTGAGTTTAACACGGGCAAATGCTAGGTTGCTTGCATTACCGGCGGATGACCAAACGGCCGGGATTTCAAGCGGTGTCAGACCGCGATGCCCAGATATCCGACCAGGCCGTCGAGGAACATCTGTACCGAGATCGCGACGAGCAGCATCCCCATCAGGCGCTCGACAGCGGTCAGCACGCGCATGCCCAGCAGCTTGTACAGGTAGGTCGCCGAGAACAGGATCGCGGCCGTGGCACCCCAGGCAATCAGCAGGGCGAGGCTCCATTCGATGAGGCGGCCGGGCTCGTTGCTGCCCAGCAGAAGCACCGCTGCCATGCCTGAAGGGCCGGCCACCAGCGGGATCGCCAGCGGCACAATGAACGGCTCGCCATCGGGCAGCTCCCCCATCAGCCCTTCCGGCGGCGGGAAGATCATTCGGATACCGATCAGGAACAGCACGATACCGCCGGCAATCGAGACCGAATCCTGGCGCAGGTGCATGACCTCCAGGGCGTACTTGCCGCCCCACAGGAAGACCATCAACACACCCAGAGCGATCAACAGCTCACGCGCCAGCACATAGCGCTGCCGCTCCGGCGACAGCGTGCGCAGCATGCTCAGGAAGATCGGGATGTTGCCCAGCGGATCCAGGATCAGGAACAGCAACAGGGCGGCGGCGGTAATGGTCATGGGTGGCAGGTCAACCCACTGGAGCCCAGACCTGGCCGCGATGGACCGCGCCGACGCTCGAGAGCAGGGTTACGCAGGCCGGTGCGTAGCGCTCGGGATCGGCGGCGCGCTGAACGTCCTCCTCCACATACGCCTTCGCCCGCAGCGCGGTGCGCATCGGCCCCGGTTGCAGGCCGGACACGCGCACCGTGGTACTCGCCAGCTCGGCGTGTAGCATGCCGACCAGGCCGGCCAGCTCGGACTGGGCCACGCCATAGCCGCCCCAGAACGCTTTGCCCACCCGCGCCGGATCATCCACCGCGAATACGAGCGCGGCATCGGGCGCCTGGGAGAGCAGCGGCAGACAGGCCTGGCTGAGCCACCAAGGCGCGGTCAGGTTGACGTGGATGGCGCGCGCGAAGGCGGCCGGATCGGTGTGCAGCAATGGCGTCAGCCCGGCAAAGTCGGCCGCGCAGTGCAGCACCCCGTCCAGTCGGCCCAGCTCGTCGCCGATGCGCTCGGCCATCTGGGCGTAGTCGTCCGGGGATGCCCCTTCCAGATCCAGCGGGTACAGCACGGGTTCCAGACCGGCAGCGGCCACCGCGTCGTACACCCGGTTCAACCGCGGCACCTTGCGTCCCGACAGGACCAGCTGTGCTCCCGCGCGGGCGCAGGCGATGGCGGCCTGATTGCCGAGGCCACCGTGTGCGCCGGTCAGAAGTACCACGCGGCCGGCAAGTGCGTCGCCGGGAATCGACTCCAACGAGGCGTTCACTGGGGCAGTGCCTCGCTCAGCATCCGCGTCAGCTCACCCGACTCGGCCAGCTCGGCTGTGATATCGCTGCCGCCAATCAACTCGCCATGGATGAACAACTGGGGAAACGTCGGCCAGTTCGAGTAACGCGGCAGGTTGGCACGGATTTCCGGCTCTTCCAGCACGTTGATAGTGTGCATGGCTGTGCCGCCCGCCGCGTGCAGGATCTTCACGGCGCGACTGGAGAACTCGCACATCGGAAATTGCGGCGTGCCCTTCATGAAGAGCACGACCGCATGGCCTTCGACGGCAGCCCGGATCTGTTCCATCACCGACATGGGCGCGGCTCCTGCAATGGTGCCTCCGGGCGTTGACGGCCCGGAAACGGAGGTGGGGATAGAATGTTCAATTGTAATCCCTCATCACGTCGACGGCCCCACCGGTGCCGTCGTCTCCCCCCGCCAGCCCTGCAAGGAGCCCGCCAATGGCCATCGAACTGCCACCACTTCCCTACGATCGCACTGCCCTGGAGCCGCACATCTCCGGCGAGACCATCGACTTCCATTACGGCAAGCACCACAAGTCCTACGTCGACAACCTCAACAAGATGATCGAAGGCACCGAGTTTGCCGACATGCCGCTTGAGGACATCATCCGCAAGTCACAGGGCGGGATGTTCAACAACGCCGCCCAGGTCTGGAACCACACGTTCTACTGGAACTGCCTGAGCCCGAACGGCGGCGGCGAGCCCACCGGCAAGCTGGCCGAGGCGATCAGCAAGTCCTTCGGCGACTTCGCCACGTTCAAGGAACAGTTCAGCGACACCGCGGTGAAGACCTTCGGTTCCGGCTGGGGCTGGCTGGTGCAGCGCACCGACGGTTCGCTGGCATTGGTCAGCACCTCCAACGCCAACACGCCGCTGACCGGCAGCGACACCCCGCTGCTGACCTGCGATGTCTGGGAGCACGCGTACTACATCGATTACCGCAACGCGCGGCCGAAGTACGTGGAAACGTTCTGGAAGCTGGTCAACTGGGATTTCGTTGCTTCGAACCTGAAGTAAGACGCAGCTACGCGTTGGATCGAAACGGCCGGAGAAATCTGGCCGTTTTTTTGTTCATTGCCTCGGGCGGGACCTGCAGGCCTTCCGGGCGAATGTCCCCCGGCCCCCACCTGCGGCGGAGGCCTCCTCCTTTACTTCGCCCCGAAGGCCTGCAGGTCCCGCTCTCGGGCCGCCGCGGCACGCCGGAAGCGAGGCGCCGCGATGGCGCTTGAACCGCCGCCAAGCTGGAACGACGGGGGTGAGTGTTCTTGGGTGCGAAATAAAGGAGGAGGCACCGGCTTCATCGGTGCCGGGGGACATTCGCACCCAAGGACACTCGCCCCCGGCGCCTCGCAATCCTCCAAGCGCGGAGCTCTCCCGGGCCTCAGCCCGCCGCCTCAACCGCTTCCGCCAGGCGCTCCACCGCAATCACTTCCATCGCGCCGATCTTCCCGCTGCGCGGCGCGTTGCCCTTGGGCACGATCGCTCGCTTGAAGCCGTGGGTGGCGGCTTCTTTCAGCCGGTCTTCGCCGTTGGGCACGGGGCGGATCTCGCCGGACAGGCCGACCTCGCCGAAGGCAATCGTCTTCTCTGCGAGAGGCTGGTCGCGGAGGCTGGAAAGCACCGCCAGCAACACCGGCAGGTCGGCTGCCGTCTCCTGCACGCGGATGCCGCCAACGATGTTCACGAACACGTCCTGGTCGCCGACCCCGACTCCGGCGTGTCGGTGCAAGACCGCCAGCAGCATAGCCAAGCGGTTGCCTTCCATGCCGACGGCCACCCGGCGCGGGTTGGACAGCGGCGAGGCGTCCACCAGCGCCTGCACCTCGACCAGCAGGGGACGGGTGCCCTCGCGCGTCACCATCACGCAGCTGCCGGGCTGCGCAACGACGCTCCCGGACAGGAAGATCGCCGACGGGTTGGACACCTCGCGCAAACCCTTGTCACCCATCGCGAACACGCCCAGCTCGTTGACGGCGCCGAAGCGGTTCTTGAACGCCCTCAGGACCCGGAACCGGCTGCCCGACTCGCCCTCGAAGTACAGCACCGCGTCCACCATGTGTTCGAGCACTCGCGGTCCGGCGATCCCGCCTTCCTTGGTCACGTGGCCGACCAGGAACACCGCGGTGCCGGTTTCCTTCGCGTACCGCACCAGCCGCGCGGCGCTTTCACGGACTTGGCTGACCGAGCCGGGGGCGGCGGTCAGCGATTCAGTCCACAGGGTCTGGATGGAGTCGGCGACCAGCAGGCGTGGCGAGGTCGCGACCGCCTGCTCGAGGATCCGTTCTACCCCGGTTTCGGCCAGCGCGTTGACGCCGTCCAGCGACAAGCCAAGCCGCGCACCGCGCGCCGCGACCTGGGCCAGGGATTCCTCGCCCGTCACGTACAGCGCCGGCAGCGATTGAGCCATCTTCGACACCGCCTGCAACAGCAGGGTCGATTTGCCGATGCCCGGATCGCCGCCAACCAGCACCACTGAACCGGCCACCATACCCCCGCCCAGGACGCGATCCAGCTCACCGATGCCGGTCGATACCCGGGACTCGCCGGAGTGGCTGACGTCCTTGAGCGCGGTGACCTTGGGTGGATCGACCTTGCCGGCCCACCCGCTGCGGCGCGCGGGTGCGGCGCTTTTCTGCGCTGCAGCCGATTCGATCACGAACTCGGTCAGCGTGTTCCACTCACCGCAATCCGCGCACTGCCCTTGCCACTTATTGTGGTCGGAGCCGCATTCCGAGCAGACGTAGGCGATTTTCGCCTTGGCGGCGGACTTGGCGGGCGATTTGCTGGCGAAGGACATGGGCGGCATCAAAACGGGTGGGACGCCACTTTAGCGGCCCCCTGTCGCACCGTGGGAGATCCACGGCAGAACCTGTGCAAAGCGTCTGCGAAGGGGGGGCCGCTCAGACCTTGTAGTAACCGCGATACCAGTCAACGAAGTTCGCCACGCCGGTCTCCACCGAAACCTGCGGCCGGTAATCCACCGCCTTGATCAGCTCGGAAACATCGGCCTCGGTATCGGGCACGTCGCCGGCCTGCAGCGGCAGCAGCTCCATCTGCGCCTTGCGGCCCAGGCATTGCTCCAGCACTTCGATGTAGCGCAGCAACTCGACCGTGCTCTCGTTGCCGATATTGAACAAGCGGTAGGGTGCGTTGCTGGTCGCGGGATCGGCCGCGGCGGCATTCCAGTCAGGGTTGGCGACCGGCGGATGGTCCAGGCTGCGGATCACGCCTTCGACGATGTCATCGACGTAGGTGAAGCTGCGCTTGTGGTGACCGTGGTTGAACACCTTGATCGGCTCCCCGGCGAGGATCGCCCTGGTGAACAGGAACAGCGCCATGTCCGGCCGGCCCCACGGTCCGTACACGGTGAAGAACCGCAGGCCGGTGCTGGGGATGCCGTAAAGGTGCGCGTAGCTGTGCGCCATCATCTCGTTGGCTTTCTTGGTCGCCGCGTACAGCGTCAACGGATGCTCGGTGGACTGATGCTCGGAGAAAGGCATCGTCGTGTTGGCGCCGTAGACCGAGCTGGTGGACGCGAACACAAGATGCTCGATACCGTGGTGGCGGCAGCCCTCGAGGACATGCAGGAAACCGGTGACGTTGCTGGACACGTACACGTGCGGGTTCTGCGCCGCGTACCGCACGCCCGCTTGCGCAGCAAGATTCACAACGCGCTGCGGCTTGTGCATCGCGAATGCGGACTCGACAGCCGCACGGTCGGCCAGATCGGCCTGGATATGTGTGTAGCGAGGATGGCCCATGAAGCGCGCCAGTCGTGCCTGCTTCAGGGTCACGTCGTAATAGTCGCTGAGGTTGTCAAAGCCGACCACCTCGTCGCCGCGCTCCAGCAGGCGCATGGCGAGATGGGAGCCGATGAATCCGGCGGTGCCGGTGACAAGAATTTTCATGAAATATCAACCCAAGGTCGCGCGCTAGCCACGCCTGAAAACGAATGAGGCCGTGTCCGGCACCGGTGCATCATAAGTCCATGGCGCTGTTGGCGGCGAGGCGATGGCCACGAGCCGCGCGAGGCGTGAGAATGGCGCCCCACCCCCAACGACGCGATCCGCCCGGAGCAGCCTGCCAGTGACCCAAGCCACGGAAAGCCTCCCGACCGACCCATCTGCGGAGCACACCCCGTTGATGCGCCAGTTTTTCCGGGAAAAATCCGCGCATCCCGACGTATTGCTGTTCTTCCGCATGGGCGATTTCTACGAGCTGTTCTATGACGACGCGCGCAAGGCGGCGCGGCTGCTCGACATCACCCTGACCCAGCGCGGCAATTCCGCCGGCCAGCCGATCCCCATGGCCGGCGTCCCCCACCACGCCGCGGAGGGGTATCTGGCCCGTCTGGTCGCGTTGGGTGAATCGGTTGCCATCTGCGAGCAGATCGGCGATCCGGCCACCAGCAAGGGCCTGGTCGAGCGCAAGGTGGTGCGCATCGTCACTCCGGGTACGGTCACCGACGAGGCGCTGCTGAGCGAGCGCCGCGACACGCTGCTGCTGGCCGTCTCCCGTGGCAAAAGCGGCTACGGGATCGCTTGGGCGGACCTCGCCGGTGGGCGCTTCCTGGTTAACGAGGTCGCCAGCGAGGACGCTCTGGAGGCCGAGCTGGCGCGCCTGGAACCGGCGGAACTGCTGTGCGCGGATGAAGACGGCTGGCCGTCTTTCGTCAGTGAGCGCAACGGCGTGCGAGTGCGACCGCCGTGGCTGTTCGATGCCGACAGCGGGCGCCGCCAGTTGCTGAAGTTCTTCGGTCTGCACGATCTGTCCAGCTTCGGCCTGGAGGACAAGCCACTGGCAATTGCCGCCGCGGCCGCCCTGCTCGGCTACGTGGAGGAAACGCAGAAGCAGCGCCTGCCCCACCTGACGGCAATAGCGGTGGAGTCGGGCGACGACGCGATCGCGATGAATGCTCCGACACGCCGCCATCTGGAGCTCGACTCCCGCATGGACGGCGACAGCAAGCACACCTTGCTGGGGGTGCTGGACACATCGGTCACGCCGATGGGCGGTCGTCTGCTGCGGCGCTGGTTGCATCGGCCGCTGCGCGATCACGAGATCCTGCGCCGCCGTCACCATGCGGTCGAAACCCTGTCCGCAGCGGCCGGAGAGACACTGCGCACGCATTTCCGCGCGCTGGGCGACCTGGAGCGGATCCTGACCCGGATCGCCCTGCGCAGTGCCCGTCCCCGCGACCTGTCCACCCTGCGCGATGGCCTGGCCATGCTGCCGGAGGTACGCAAAGGCCTCGAACCCTTGGACTCCCCCTTGCTGGATCGCCTCTCGGCCGAACTGGGCGAGCACACGGACCATGCCCACCTGCTCGCGTCGGCGCTCGTCGACCAGCCGCCCGTCCTCGCCCGCGACGGCGGCATCTTTGCCAACGGCTACGACGCCGAGCTGGATGAGCTGCGCAACCTGTCCAGCACCGCCGACCAGTACCTGATCGACCTGGAAAGCCGCGAGCGAGAGGCCAGCGGCATCCCGACACTCAAGGTCGGCTACAACCGCGTGCATGGTTATTATCTGGAGGTGAGCAAGGCGCACGCCGCCAAGGCGCCCACCCATTACACGCGGCGTCAGACCCTGACCAACGCCGAGCGCTACATCACCGAGGAGTTGAAGGCCTTCGAAGACAAGGTCCTCTCAGCCCGCGAGCGTTCGCTGACCCGCGAGCGCCTGCTGTACGAGCAACTGCTGGACACCCTAGGCGAGCAGCTGGAACCGTTGAAGCGATGCGCAGCCGCGCTGGCCGAGCTGGACGTCCTGGCCTGCCTGGCTGAGCGTGCGCAAGCGCTGGACTGGTCCAGGCCGCAGCTCAGCAACGAGCCAGGCCTCTTGATCGAACGCGGCCGGCATCCGGTCGTGGAAGCGGTGCGCAGCGAGCCCTTCGAGCCCAACGATCTGGTGATGCACGATGATCGCCGCATGCTCGTCATCACCGGCCCCAACATGGGCGGCAAGAGCACCTACATGCGCCAGAACGCCCTGATCGTGCTGCTGGCTCACATCGGCAGTTTCGTGCCCGCGACGCGTGCCGTGATCGGTCCCATCGACCGCATCCTGACCCGGATCGGCGCCGGCGATGATCTGGCCAAGGGGCAGTCGACCTTCATGGTCGAGATGAGCGAGACCAGCTACATCCTCCATCACGCCACCGACCAGTCGCTGGTGCTGATGGACGAGATCGGTCGCGGCACCTCGACCTACGACGGTCTTGCGCTGGCCGAGGCCTGCGCGCGGCATCTGGCCCACCACAACCGGGCCTGGACCCTGTTTGCCACCCACTATTTCGAACTGACCGCCCTCGCCGAGCCCGGCAGCGGCATCGCCAATGTCCACCTGGACGCCGTGGAGCACCACGATCGCGAGCACGGCGACACTCTGGTGTTCATGCATGCGGTCAAGGACGGCCCTGCAAACCGCAGCTTCGGTTTGCAGGTAGCGGCGCTCGCCGGCCTGCCGCGCGAGGTGATCGGCCATGCACGTGGCCGCCTGGCGGAGCTGGAGCAACAGAGCCGGGATGCGCCGCAGCCATCGATGACGGCGGCAGCCCTCGACCAGCCCCAGCAGATCGGCCTGTTCGCGCCTTCCTCGGCCGCGCTGGACGCATTGGCCAAGCTGGATCCGGACGAACTGACGCCTCGCCAGGCACTTGAGGCGTTGTACCGGATTAAGGCGCTGGCGTAGCAGACCGCGCCACTACAGCGCGTCGATGTCGCCCAGCGCCCGGATCAGCCGGCGGGCGCGTTTGTCGGGTTTGGTCCTTGGCGCCTCGTAGCCGACGCGGGCAGCCGCACGCGTGGCTCGGGCCTCTTCGCGCGCGACCCTTGACTCCTCGGACTCGCAATACAGGCTTTGTGCGACAGTCGCAGAGCCGCGCTTGCTGGCGAGCGCCAGCACGGTGACCTCGAAGGTTTCCTCCCCCCGCGTTATCCGCAGGACATCATCAATGCGGACCGCTCGCGACACCTTGGGGCGCTGGCCATCGACCTCGACCTTGCCGGTTTCGATCGCCTGACGTGACAGCGTGCGGTTCTTGAAGAAGCGGGCTGCCCACAACCACAGGTCGAGTCGAACGGTGCCGGAAGAGTCCGTCATCGCCAACCCCTCGAGCAACCCCGCGGGTCACCGACGATTGTGGCCGGGCAGACACACAAAAGCCGCCCAGAGGCGGCCTTGTGGTGCAACGGATGCATCATCGCCAGATGGATTACTTGGCGGCGTCCGCAGCAGCGGCGGCAGCGGCTTTCGCCTCGGCCTTGAACTTGGCTGCACCGGCCAGGTCTTCCTTGATGCGCGCCTTGCGACCTTCCAGACCACGCAGGTAGTACAGCTTGCCTGCACGCACCTTGCCGCGACGCTTCACTTCGACCGAGTCGATGACCGCGCTGTGGCTCTGGAACACGCGCTCCACACCGAAACCGTGGGAGATCTTGCGCACCGTGAACGCGGAGTTGAGACCGGCGTTCTTCATTGCGATGACCACGCCCTCATAGGCTTGCACGCGCTCGCGGGTGCCTTCCTTGACCTTGACGTTGACGACGATGGTGTCGCCGGGGCCGAAGACGGGCAGTTCGCGGGTGACCTGCTCGGATTCGAATTCTTGCAGCAGCGTATGGATCGAGGGCTTCTTCATGGGTGCGGCCTGTTGGAGTAGTTGTAGCGCGAGTGCACGTGGACCCGCGTCTGGCGTTATAAGTGTCAAGCAGCGAATTGTAGCGGAGATGCGTCGACCATTGCCAGTGCTGGCTGTACGCGGCGCCACGGGCCGGCGCGCTCGCGATGGTGACGCGTCTGCGCCGGATCCCGACTTCAGCTGGCGGGGCCGGTTTCCGCTTGCGCGGCGCGCCACTGCTCCAGCAGCTTCCGGTCTGCCTTCGACAATGCGGACTCGTCAAACAGATCCGGTCGCCGCTGCATCGTCCTCAGCAGCGACTGTTGCCGGCGCCAGCGCGCGATATCGCCATGGTTGCCCGACATAAGCACGTCGGGCACCGGTCCCAGCTCGTGCGAGACGGGCCGGGTGTAATGCGGGCAGTCGAGGAACCCATCCTCGAAGCTGTCCTGGACGGCGGACTCGGCATCGTTCAACGCACCTTCCTGGAGCCGGGCGACCGCATCGACCACGACCGCGGCCGCCAGCTCTCCACCGGAGAGCACGTAGTCACCGATGGAGAGCTCCTCGTCGACCTCGGCGGCAATCAGGCGCTCATCGATACCCTCGTAACGACCGCACAGCAGCAGAATGCGTTCACGGCCCGCAAGTTCGCGCGCCTTCGCCTGGGTTAGTGGCGAGCCCTGGGGACTCAGGTAGATGGTCCGCACCGGCCGTGGATCGGCCGCGCGGGCAGCAGTCAACGCCGAGCGCAGCGGATCGATCAGCATCACCATTCCCGGACCGCCGCCAAAAGGACGATCATCGACGCGCCGATAGTTTCCCTGCGCATGGTCGCGCGGATTCCAGCCGTGCAGCGACAGCAAGCCGCGCTCCACCGCCCGCCCGGTCACACCAAACGCGGCGCACTGCGCAATGAAATCCGGGAAAAGGCTGATGACATCGATGCGCATGCCGGCGCTAGAACTCGGGGTCCCAATCAACCGTAATCAGCCCCTGCTCCAGGTCGATGGCGGTGACGTATTGCGGCTGGACGAAAGGAATCATTCGTTCGCGCTCGTCGTCACGCACCACGAGTACGTCGTTGGCGCCGGTGGCGAAAAGGTGGGACACGCGCCCCAGCTCCACACCGTCGATGGTGCGGACCTGCAGCCCTTCAAGGTCGGCCCAGTAGTATTCGCCGGGCGCCGGCGGCGGCAGTGCGCTGCGCGGAATGTGGATCTCAAGCCCGGTCAGCGCTTCCGCAGCATCGCGGTCTGCGACATCGGGGAAGACGGCAAGGACGTGCTTGCCGGTATCCCTGCCGCGCACGCCGCTGCAGGCACGCTCGTTGCCCTGTGCATCGCGCAGGGTCCAAGGTTGGTAGCGGAAAATGGCGTCGCGAGGCTCGGTCCAGGATTCGATCCTGACTTCGCCACGCAGACCAAGGGCACCAAGCACCCTGCCAAGGAGGATGCGGTGCCCGGAGCCGTTCATCATGGTGGGCAGTGCGCCAGGCGCACCGCCGGAAAATCAGGCCGCGGCCGGAGCCGTAGCGGTGGCCGGAGCATCAGCCGACTTCAAGGCTTCCTTGTACAGCAGGGCGACCTTGTCGGACATCTGCGCGCCGGTGCCGACCCAGTGCTTCACGCGCTCGGTGTTGAGCTCCACGCGCTTCTCGCCACCGGCGGCAACCGGGTTGTAGAAACCCAGGCGCTCGATGTTGCGGCCGTCGCGCGCGCTGCGGCTGTCGGTAACGATGATGTGGTAGAAGGGACGCTTCTTGGCGCCACCGCGGGTCAGTCGAATCTTGACCATGGTCTGTGATGTCCTGTGTTGCCCAGTCGCCGGAATGGCGAGGTAAGCCTGCAATTGTAGGGGATCGCGTAGCGCAAAGGGAAGTGGCTCAGCCGAACGGCATCCCGCCACGCCCGCCCATCATTCCCTTCATGCCGCGCATCATGCCCTTCATGCCGCCTCGGCCGAGCTTGCCCATCATCTTTTCCATCTGCTGGTATTGCTTCATCAGCTTGTTGACCTCGGCCGGCGTGGTCCCGGCGCCGCGCGCGATGCGGGCACGGCGCGATCCGTTCAACAGCGCGGGGTTGCGGCGCTCCTTCGGCGTCATCGAGTTGATGATCGCGACCAGGCGCGGCACTTCCTTGCCGGTCACCTGCGACTTCACCGAGTCGGGAACCTGCCCCATACCCGGCAGCTTGTCCATCAGGCTGGAAATCCCGCCCATGCTCTGCATCTGCTCAAGCTGGTCGCGCATGTCTTCCAGGTTGAACTTCTTGCCCTTGGCGACCTTCTCGGCAAGTTTCTGCGCCTTGTCTTGGTCAACCTGACCCTCGACCTGCTCCACCAGTGACAGCACGTCGCCCATGTCGAGGATCCGGCTGGCCACCCGGTCGGGATGGAACACGTCCAGCCCGTCGGGCTTCTCGCTGACACCGATGAACTTGATCGGCTTGCCAGTGATGTAGCGCACGCTCAGCGCGGCACCGCCACGGGCGTCACCGTCGGTCTTGGTCAGCACGACGCCGGTCAACGGCAACGCCTCGCCAAACGCCTTGGCCGTGGTCGCCGCGTCCTGGCCGGTCATGGAATCGACCACAAACAGGGTCTCCACCGGATTGACCGCCGCGTGCAGCGCCTGGATCTCGGCCATCATCGCTTCGTCGATCGCAAGGCGGCCGGCGGTATCGACGATCAGCACGTCGATGAACGACTTGCGTGCATCCTCGATCGCGGCGCGTACGATCGCTTCGGGCTTCTGGTCGGTGCTGGACGGAAAGAAGGTAACGTCGACCTGTTCGGCGAGCGTCTTCAATTGCTCGATCGCTGCCGGACGATAAACGTCGGCGCTGACCACCATGACCTTTTTCTTGCGCTTGTCCTTGAGGTGCTTGGCCAGCTTGGCGGTGGTGGTGGTCTTGCCAGCACCCTGCAGGCCGGCCATCAGGATCACCGCCGGTGCGGGCACGTTGAGGTTGAGCTCGTTGGCCTGCGAGCCCATCACAGCGGTCATCTCGTCGCGGACGACCTTGATCAGGGCCTGGCCCGGCGTCAGCGACTTGAGCACTTCCTGACCGACCGCACGCACCTTGATGCGCTCGATCAGCGCCTGCACGACCGGCAACGCCACGTCGGCTTCCAGCAGCGCGATGCGCACTTCGCGCAACGATTCGCGGATGTTCTCCTCCGACAGGCGGCCGCGGCCACGCAACCGCTCAATGGTGCCGGACAGGCGCTGGGTCAGGGATTCGAACATGCGGAAGTACCCGAAAAAGGACAGCAGAAAGATGGTCGCCAAGTATAGCCCGCCTCCACCAGCCGGCCGCGCCCGCGTGTATGGGTGCACGCCCCAGACCTTCCCCACCTGTCACGAGCTTGCGCGTCCCATGCGAAGATCACGTCAGCTGCCCAAGCTGCGTGGCCGGGCGGCATCCACAAACCCCTTGTGCAGCGCGGTTGGCGTGAGCCAGCATCGTTCGCGTCGTGAGACACTTTGCCGATGACAATCGTTCTCATCAGCGTTCTGCTGTACCTGCTTGCCACTGGTCTGCTGGTCGCGAATTTCGCCAGCAGGGAGGCGGCCGGGCACGGTTGGCTGGCACCGGCGATCGGCGCGGTGCTGCTGCACGCCGGCACGCACCTGGCGGCCTGGCGCGGAATCGGGGGCGCGGACATGCACTTCTACGCGGCGCTCTCGCTGGTCTCGCTGGGGATGGCTGCGATGACGGTGGTGGTCGGCGCCAAGGGCCGGATGGCAGCGCTGGGTGTGGTGGTTTTCCCCCTGGCCCTGGTCACCCTGCTCGCCTATCACCTGCACGGCCATGTCGCGCCGGAGTCGCTCGATTGGCGACTGCAGTTGCACGCCTGGACGGCATTGCTGGCCTACGCGACGCTTGCACTGGCGGCCTTGCTGGCGATCATGCTCTGGCTGCAGGAACGCGCCCTGCGCCGCCGCAGCATCCATGGCTGGCTCCGTGCCCTGCCGCCACTGGTGGAACTGGAGATGCTGCTGTTCCGCACCATCAAGGTCGGCTTCGTGCTGCTTTCGGCCACCCTGCTTACCGGCGTGCTCTTCGTCGATGACCTGCTCGCGCAGCATCTGGTCCACAAGACGGTGCTCAGCGTTCTGTCGTGGCTGACGTTCGGTGCGTTGCTGGTGGGTCGCTGGCGGTACGGCTGGCGGGGTGCGATTGCCGTGCGCTGGACCCTGGTGGCGATGGTGCTGCTGGTGTTGTCGTTCTTCGGCAGCAAGTTCGTGCTGGAGCTGGTGCTGCAGTACACATCCTGACGCCGCGGCAGCTTACGGGTGCGGCGCTGCCTGCTCGGACGTCCCTGGTTACACGCGATCCAGCTGCCGCAACCGCGCCACCACCGGTGCCACCTGCTCCTGCCGGCCCAGTGCCGGACCCACGCGCTCCAGCGCCGCGGCCAGTTCGGCGACGGAATCGGCGCGCAACGTCGCATGCCCGACCTTGCGGCCTTGGCGGGCAGCCTTGCCGTAGTCGTGCCAATGGCCCGACGGCTCAGCCAGTACCGCCTCGGGTTCCGGCATCGCGCCAATCCAGTTGAGCATGCAGGCGTGGCCGAGCATCCGGGTCGCCCCCAACGGCAGGCCCAACACGGCGCGCAGGTGGTTCTGGAACTGGCTCGTCTCGGCGCCTTCGATGGTCCAGTGGCCGGAGTTGTGCACGCGGGGCGCCATCTCGTTGGCCAGCAGCTCTCCGTTGCGACAGAACAGCTCAAGGGCGAACACGCCGACATAGTCCAGCGCATCGGCGATGTTGCGGGCGTGGCTGGTCGCCTGGGCGGCCAACGCATCACTCACGCTGGCCGGCGCCAGGCTGGCCGAAAGCACGCCGTCGACGTGCCAGTTCTCGGTCACCGGCCAGCTGCGGAACTCACCGTGGCGATCGCGGACCGCGACCACGCTGAGCTCACGATCGAACTCGACGAAGCCCTCCAGGATGAGCCCGACCCTGGACGCCTGGGCGCCCAGCGCGTCCCATGCGGCCTCGGCGTCGGCGGGCGAGAGCAGCCGGAACTGCCCTTTGCCGTCGTAGCCCAGGCGCCTGGTCTTCAGGATGCAGGGGGTACCGACACTGGCAATCGCCTCGTCCAGTTGCGCACGGTTGTCGACGACCGCGAACGGTGCCACCGGAATGTCGAGCTCGCCAAACAAGGTCTTTTCCGCCAGGCGGTCCTGGGCGATACCCAGCGCGCGCGGGTTCGGAAACACCGGAACGCGCTTGAGCAGCGAGTCGGCAGACGCCGCGGGGACGTTCTCGAAATCGAAGGTGGCCACGTCGGCGCGCGATGCGAACTCTTCCAACGCCTCCGCATCGGCAAAACCGCCGGTCACCATCGGCGCGACCTGTGATGCACACGCATCGGGCGCCGGATCGAGGACGACAAACCGCGCGCCCAGCGGAGTTCCCGCCAAAACCATCATGCGCGCCAGCTGGCCGCCACCCAGGATGCCGACCGTCTTCATTGGCGCGGATCGTCGCTGCCGGCGACATCGGCGGTCTGGCGGGGGCGGAACGCATCCAACGCCGCGGCGACGTCGGCATGATCGGCGGCCAGCATCGCCGCGGCAAACAGCGCCGCGTTGGTGGCCCCTGCATTGCCGATGGCAAACGTGGCTACCGGCACGCCCGCCGGCATCTGCACGATCGACAGCAGCGAGTCCATGCCATTGAGAGCCTTGCTCTGGACCGGAACGCCAAGCACCGGCACTAAGGTCTTCGCTGCCAGCATGCCGGGCAGGTGCGCCGCGCCGCCCGCGCCGGCGATGATCGCCCGCAGGCCCCGCCCGGCCGCGGTAGCTGCATAGTCGAACAGGGCATCCGGCGTGCGATGCGCCGACACCACCCGGACCTCATGGGCGATCCCGAGTGCATCAAGGCGTTCGGCCGCATGCTGCATTGTCTCCCAGTCGGAACGGGAGCCCATCACAAGGCCGACCAGCGGCGCCTGCACGGTGTCTGTCATGGTTGGACCCTACGGCAAAACGGTATTCTACCGGGCACACACGCAAGCGCCATGAGCGCGCGCGTCCCGACAACGCCGTCCGCCACTCACCTGCGGACCGACCACTGGAGAAAACCGCCTGATGGACCGCAAACTGCTCGACCTGCTCGTCTGCCCGACGACCCGCCAACCGCTGGCGATGCTCGACAGCCGCAGCCTCAAGTCGCTCAACGAGGCGATCGCCGGCGGTGGCGTGCTTCGCGGTGATGGCAGCCAACAGACCGAGCCGCTTCGCGAGGCGCTGGTAACCCGTGATCGCACGCATGTCTACCGCGTGGACGACGGCATCCCGGTGTTGCTCGCAGAGGAAGCGATCCCATCCCGGCAGGTCGAAGGATTTCCATCGGCATGAGCGAGCCCCTGCGCGCCCCTGACTGCGTGGACGACGATGTATCCCGCGCCCTGGCGGAGGACGTCGGCAGCGGTGATGTGACGGCTGGGCTGTTGTCGGACCACGCCGACTCCGCCTACCTGCTGTGCAAGGAAGATGCCGTGGTCTGCGGCCGGCCCTGGTTTGATGCATGCCACCGTGCGCTGGATCCCGACGTCCGCATCCAGTGGCGCGTTGCAGAGGGCGATCGAGTTCCGGCCGGAACCGTGCTGGCTATTTTGGACGGCCGCGCTCAGGCGCTGGTCACCGCGGAGCGCACCTCGCTCAACTTCATGCAGACCCTTTCGGGCACCGCCACCACGACAGCGCTGCATGTCGCCGCCGTCGCCGGGACCGGCACCCGGATCCTCGACACCCGCAAGACCATTCCGGGACTGCGCCTGGCGCAGAAATACGCGGTGCGCACCGGCGGCGGCGTGAATCATCGCATTGGCCTGTTCGACGCGGTAATGCTGAAGGAAAACCACGTCCGCGCCGCCGGTTCGATTGCCGCGGCGATCCAGGCTGCCCGGAAAATGCAGCCCGATCTGCCGCTGATTGTCGAGGTGGAGACGCTGGTGGAATTGCGCGAGGCGTTGGACGAGGGCTGCGACCGCATCCTGATCGACAACTTCGACGCAACGACACGCCGCGAGGCGGTACGTATCAATCAGGCGCATAAGCAGCCCGCGCCGCTGGAAGTCTCCGGGGGCGTCGACCTCGCCGGACTGCGCGCGATCGCCGAAGACGGCGTGGATTTCGTCTCCATAGGCGCTCTGACCAAGCACATCCACGCGATCGACCTGTCGTTAAAGCTCGGCGCCCCGCCGATGGCCGGCTGACCATGCCCACGATGCTGATCGTGATGATTGTCGGATCAGTGGCGTTTGCTTTCTGGAGCGCCGGCCGCGGCGCGGCCGAGCGCGCGGAGGTGCTGGGCCGCGAGGCCTGTACGGCGGCTGGGGTACAACTGCTTGACCAGACCGTGCACGTGATGGGCATGCGCCTGTACCGCGGCGATGACGGCTGGCTGGGATGGGAACGAACGTTCCGCTTCGACTACTCGCGCGACGGCGAGGACCGCCATGTCGGCCGCCTGGTGTTGCGGGGTGGCCGGATGGTCTCCTTCGTCGGTCCCGTGGACCAGACTATTTGACGACGCGCAGGTGTCCGCCGCGCCGCGGGCCCGAAGGATCGGTTCCGTCGCCATCGGGTTCGGGGTCGTCTTCGTGGCTGTGGTGAGCGCTTGACGCGTCACTGGGAACTGCGCTCAGCGCCGGCCGGCCCGTGGCTGCTCCGTCCGGGGTGGCGTGCGAGCTCTCGCCCGCGGCGGCGTCCTCGCCGGTTTCTTCCGGCAGCACCATGCCCTGCCCCGTCTCGCGGGCGTAGATGGCGACAACCGCATGGGTTGGCACTGAAATCGATTGGCTCACGCCGCCAAACCGCGCACTGAAACGAATCAGCTCGTTGGTCATCTCCAGCCCGGAGACGGCCTGCTGGGCGACATTCAAAACGATGCGTCCTTCGCTCACGGCATGCAGCGGAACCTGCACGCCGCTGCGGGTCGCGTCGACCAGCAGGTGCGGCGTCATTTCATTGTCGGCGATCCACTCATACAGCGCCCGCAACAGGTACGGGCGGTGACTGGTCATCACTGGGGTTTCGTCGTTCATACGGCCAGTTTAGAACACCGACCGCGATTCCGGGGCCGGCGCCACTCGCCTTCAGTAGAACGGCCGACTCAGACCGGCAGTTCGTTCAGGCGCCGCTCCTGCTCCGTCAGGCTGCGGGCGAAACCGGGGTTGCGGAAAATGCGGCTACCGTAATCTTCCAGCGCCTTGCCATCCTTGGGCAGGGCGACGCCGAGCGAGGGCAGACGCCAGATGATCGGTGCCATCGCGCAATCGGCCAGGCTCATCTCGTTATTGAGGAAGAACTTGAACGCCTTGAACAACGGGACCGATGCAGTCAGGAGTTCTTTCAGACGCTTGCGCGCCGCCTCTGCCTGGGCCTTGGTGCCCATCTGGATCGCCTGCACCTGCGGCACCCAGTCGTGCTCCAGGCGCAAGGTCGCCAGGCGCAGGCGCGCACGCGACAACGGGTCAACCGGCATCAGCGGCGGGTGCGGATAGCGCTCGTCGAGGTATTCGCTGACCACGCTGGCCGCGTACAGCACCAGGTCGCGCTCAACCAGGGTCGGCACCGAGTGGTATGGGTTGAGGTCGATGAGGTCCTCCGGCGGATTCTGCGGATCCACCGAAATCAGGTCGTAGGTAACGCCCTTGGACGCCAATACCAGCCGGACTCGATGACACAACACGCAGTCATTCGAGGAAAACAGGGTAAGGGCATTACGCATACGTGGGCTTGACGCCATTTTCGACCTCTCCAACGCCCGGAATCCGCCGGACGCAAGACGCTGACCACCCAGCGTGGACAGTCGTCACGGCCCCAACTACTGTCAGTGCACGTCCCGCCAGTACTCCTTGTTGAGCAGCCAGGCGAAGAACGTGAACACCGCAAGAAACAGGATCACCCAGACGCCAATTCCCGGCCGCTTGAGGATCGCCGGTTCTCCGGCGTACTCGAGGAATGCTGTGATGTCGCGTACCGACTGATCGAACTCCTGCGGGTCCATCGTGCCTGGCTGGGTCACCTTGAGCCCAGTGATCGCGCGGTCGCCGCTGGCATCCGGCGCGCCGTATTCGGCGTGCTGCAGACCCTGCATCTCCCAAAGCGGGTTTGGCATGGCGACATTCGGGAAAAGGCTGTTGTTCCAGCCCAGCGCCGAGGTGTCATCAAGATAGAACGACTTCAGGTAGGTATACAGCCAATCGGCACCACGCACCCGGGAGATGACACTCAGATCCGGCGGCGTGTTGCCAAACCACTCCGTGGCACCGGCCGCGGGCATGGCGGTTTCAATGTGGTCACCGAACTTGGCATCAGTGAATACGAGGTTTTCCATCACCTCGTCCTGAGTCAGGCCAAGGTCATCGGCCATGCGCGAATAGCGCAGGTATTTCAGGGAGTGGCAACCGGCGCAGTAGTTCAGATAGAGCTTGGCGCCGCGCTGCAGTGACCCGCGGTCGTTGAGATCCGTATCGGCTTGCTGCAGTGCGCCACCACCGGCAGCGAAGGCAGCGGCCGACACCAGCAGGCCGGCAACGAAGAGGGCGAATTTGGCAACCATGTTCGATTTGACCGTGGTAGAGCGCGGAGTGAGGGAAATCGACGGACTACTCATGGGTCGTCACCCGCTCTGGCACCGGCTTGGTTTTGTCGATCTTCGTCCACAGCGGCATGGTGATGAAGAAAGCGAAGTACAGGAACGTCAGCACCCGACCGATCTGGGTCTCCACCGGGTCCGTACCCGGACCGGCGCCGATCTTGCCCAGCCAGATGAAGCAGACCACCAGCATCGTCAGCATCGCCTTGGTGATCCAGCCCTTGTAGCGGACCGAGTTGACCTTGCTGCGGTCAAGCCAAGGCACCGCGAACAGGATGGCGATCGCGCCGAACATCACCATCACGCCACCCAGCTTGTCGGGGATGACCCGCAACATCGCGTAGAACGGGGTGTAGTACCAGACCGGTTTGATGTGCGCCGGCGTCACCAGGCGATTGGCTTCCGTGAAGTTGTCATGCTCCAGGAACCAACCACCAAAGGCCGGCGCAAAGAAGATGATGAACGCGGCAATCATCAGGAAGAAACCGATGCCCACCAGGTCATGCACGGTGTAGTACGGATGGAACGGAATGCCGTCCGCGGGCTTGTTCGCGTCCCAACGGTTGCCCTTCGGACCCTTCTTGATGTCCACGCCGTCGGGATTGTTGGAGCCGACTTCGTGCAGCGCACCCAGATGCAGCACGACCAGCAGCAGCAGCACCAGCGGCAACGCGATCACGTGCAGCGCAAAGAAGCGGCCCAGGGTGGCGTCGGAGGGCAGGTAATCGCCCATGATCCACTCGGTCAGCTCGGGCCCGATCACCGGTATGGCGCCGAAAAGAGAGATGATGACCTTGGCACCCCAGAACGACATCTGGCCCCAGGGCAGCACGTAGCCCATGAAGGCTTCCGCCATCAGAACCAGGTAGATCAGCATGCCAAGGATCCACACCAGCTCGCGCGGCTTGCGGTAGGAGCCGTACATGAGGCCGCGGAACATGTGGATGTAGACGACGATGAAGAACAGCGATGCACCGGTGGAGTGCATGTAGCGGATCAGCCAGCCCCATTCCACGTCGCGCATGATGTACTCGACCGAGGAGAACGCCTCGGCGGCACTGGGCTTGTAGTGCATGGTCAGGAAGACCCCGGTAAGGATCTGGTTGACCAGGGCCACCATCGCCAAAACGCCAAAGTAGTACCAGACGTTGAAGTTCTTCGGCGCGTAGTACTCGGTCATGTGCTTGCGATAGACCGGCATCATGCCGGGCGCACGCTCGTTGACCCAGTCCATCACGCCATTGGCGCTACGGGTGAAGATGTTCGCCATGGCTCAGGCTGCTCCCTGGTTGGAAGAGGGATCGAGACCGATCACGATGGTGTTGTCGTCGGCATAGAAATGCGGCGGTACCAACAGGTTGGTCGGTGCCGGAACGCCGTCGTACACGCGCCCCGCCATGTCGAACTTGGACTTGTGGCACGGGCAGAAATAGCCGCCCTTCCAGGCCGTGTCGAAGGGTTCGGGGCGGATTTCCGCCTTCATCTCCGGGGAGCAGCCCAGGTGCGTGCAAAGGCCTACCAGCACGGATACTTCACGCTTGATTGAGCGCAGCTCGCGGAACTCTTCCAACACGTATTCCGGCTGCTGGTCGGGGTTTTCCGACATCGGATCACGCAGATGGTCGTCCAGGGTAGGCAGCGCCTCCAGGATCGCCTCGCTGCGACGCACGATCCAGATCGGCTGGCCACGCCACTCGCGCACAAGGCGCTGACCGGCCTCGAGCGGGGTGATGTCAACGGTCACCGGTGCACCCGCCTGTTTCGCCCGCTCACTGGGGTTCCACGACTTGATGAAAGGCACGGCGGCGACGCCTGCGCCTACAGCGCCGATAACGGCGGTGGTGGCGGTCAGGAACCGGCGGCGGCCCTTGTTGACGGGCTCGTAGACGGGTTTGCCGACGGGATCACCGACAGGCGCATGTTGAGGATCATTGACCCCTGGGTTGGTCATCCGGCACTCCGCAAAGCTGGTAATCGAAGTTCCACCGCGCACCCGGCACCAATGGTGACGTCTGGCGGCTCATAAAGACGTGGAAGTGTAACGGATGGATGAACAGCCCGACAATCGAAAGCGGTCATCGCCTGCCCCCGGTGCGTCCGAACCTTCAATTGGTTGCGCGGTAGCGCTCGGCCAATACACCCACACGTTGCACGTAGCGCTGGGTTTCACTGTACGGCGGAACGCCCTTGTACTTGTCGACCGCGCCCTCGCCCGCGTTGTATCCGGCGGCGGCCAGGGTGAGGTTGCCGTCGAAGCGCTTCAGCAGCCAGGCGAGATATTCCACCCCGCCCTGGATGTTCTGGCCTGCGTCAAACGCATTGCTGACCTTGAAGCGGCGTGCTGTGGCCGGCATCAGCTGCATCAGGCCCTGCGCGCCGACGCGGGACAGCGCATTGGGATTGAACGCCGACTCGGCATGGATGATCGCGCGCACGATTGCCTCGTCGATGCCGTGCGAGCTGGCGGCCGCGGCGATCTCGTCCCGGTAAGCCTCCCGGTTCAAGCGCCCGTTGCCGAAGTTGACACCCTTCGCTGCGCCACAGGCAAAGCAGGTTTCGACGTAGCTGTAGGCAATCGTCCGCACCTGGCCTGCACTCGCCACACCCTTGGGCCGCGTGCTGGTGTAATGACGCACGCCATCCTTGATGTAGGAGTAGACCTGCCCCTGCACCGTGCGCGAGCTGCCAGCGCCGGCTTTCACCGGACTCACAGGCGCCGCATTGGTCAGGAATGTCGCCGGAGCAGAAGGATCCGGTGCGGAGGTCGCTGTCGCGCTGATCGCGGCCGGAGCTCGAACCTGGCTGGCGATGGCCGGTGCCGATGTGCGGGACGGGGCCGGGTCAGTGCTGACCGCGCGGCACTGCGCACCGGGAATGCGCTTGCTGACGTAGCTGCGCGTTCCGTCAGGCGTCTCACAGCGGTAGACGCTGCCGGCAACGGCAGGGACTGCGGCCAGCGCAAACGCCAGACCGATGACTAGACTTGACCCCCTCATGAACGGCAGTTTCACCTTTCACACCGACTTTGCCAAGTGTGCGCTAGCGAAAACGGGACCCCCTTCGCGCTCTTCGGCCGTTAGACTGACGCATTCCTTCTTTTTAGAGGCCCGACGCGGGCGCCCTGCTTCGAGGTTCTGAAGCCAGTTTCCGCGCCGGTCCCGGACCGCCATGACCGATTCCACCACCTCAAGCCCGATCGCCGAAGAACCCGTTGGGGCAACTGCGCCGCGCGGCAAGTTGTTCATCGAGACGCACGGTTGCCAGATGAACGAGTACGACTCGGCCAAGATGGCCGACGTCCTCGCCGCCTCCGACGGGCTTGAACTGACCAGCAACGCGGCCGACGCTGACGTGATCCTGATCAATACCTGCTCGATCCGGGAGAAGGCGCAGGACAAGGTGTTCAGTCGGCTGGGGCGCTGGAAGTCGCTGAAGAAGGACGGCAAACCGGTCCTGATCGGCGTGGGCGGCTGCGTGGCCAGCCAGGAAGGTGACGCCATCATCAAGCGGGCGCCCTATGTGGACCTGGTGTTCGGGCCGCAGACCTTGCACCGCCTGCCCGAGCTGATCCGTGACCGGCGCGAGTCCGGCCTTCCCCAGGTCGACATCAGCTTTCCGGAGATCGAGAAGTTCGACCGTTTGCCCGAGCCTCGCGCAGAAGGTCCCTCCGCTTATGTATCCATCATGGAAGGCTGCAGCAAGTACTGCAGCTTCTGCGTGGTGCCCTACACCCGCGGCGAAGAGGTCAGCCGGCCGTTCGAGGACGTGCTGGTCGAAGTCGCCCAGCTCGCTGCGCAGGGCGTGCGCGAGATCCACCTGCTCGGGCAGAACGTGAATGCGTACGCGGGCCTGATCAGCGGCGAGGACGGTCAGGCGGAGATCGCCGACCTGGGCCTGCTGGTGCGGACGATCGCCCAGATTGACGGGGTCGAGCGGATCCGCTTCACGACCTCGCACCCGCTGGAGTTTTCCGACTCGCTGGTGGAGGCGTACCGCGACGTCCCGGAGCTGGCCAACTACCTGCACCTGCCCGTCCAGGCGGGCAGCGACCGCGTCCTGGCGGCAATGAAACGGGGCTATACGACGCTCGAGTTCAAGCAGAAGATCCGCAAGCTGCGAGCGGTCCGGCCGGACATCTCGATCTCCTCGGACTTCATTGTCGGCTTCCCCGGCGAGACCGAGGCCGACTTCGAGAAAACCATGAAACTCATTGAGGACGTCGGTTTCGACCAGTCCTACTCTTTCGTGTACTCGCGTCGTCCGGGTACGCCGGCGGCCGACCTGGAAGACACCACCACCCACGCCGAGAAGCACGCGCGGCTGGCCCGCCTGCAGGCGGCGATCAACGACAACGCGCGACGGATCAGCGAATCGATGCTCGGCAGCACCCAGCGGGTACTGGTTGAAGGCCGATCGCGCCGCGACGCGAACGAGCTGACCGGCAAGACGGAGAACATGCGCTCGGTCAACTTTGCCGGCGACGCGGCGATGATCGGGCAGTTCGTCGACATCGTGGTGACCGAAGTGATGGCCAATTCGCTGCGCGGACGCGTGGCGCTCACCTGATGCGCTGGACGGCCGTTGCGGTCTACTCGACCGTGCCTATATAGACCGCCTCGCCGTCGACGTAAGTCCCCAGCACAGTCAGTTCGCGCAACTGCCGCGGGTCGATCTGCAATGGATCCTGCGCCAGCACCACGAAGTCGGCACGCTTGCCGACTTCCAGACTGCCGACCTCGTCCTCGTCGAAGCTGGCATACGCCGCATCGAGAGTGAATCCCCGCAACGCCTCGAATGCGGTCAGCTTCTCCTCCGGCTGCCAGCCGCCTGCCGGCATGTCCTCCGCGTCGGCGCGGGTCGTGGCGCTGTACAGACCAAGGCGTGGATCGACCGACTCCACCGGGAAATCCGACCCCAGCGCGAGGCGCGCGCCACTGTCGCGCAGCTCCCGCCAGGCGTAGGCGTGTTCGATCCGCTCCGGACCCAGCCGATCACCGGCCCAGGCCATGTCACTGGTGGCGTGGGTGGGCTGCATCGATGCGATTACGCCCATTTTTCCCAAGCGCGGGAGATCCGTCGCGGCCAGGACCTGCGCATGCTCAATGCGCCAGCGGTGATCAGAACCGAGCTTGTTGCCGAGGGCTTCGGCGTAGGCATCCAGCACGGCGCGGTTGCCGCGGTCGCCGATCGCATGGGTACCGACCTGCACCTTGCAGCGCTGGGCCTTGGCTGTGACCTTGGCCAGTTGCTGCTCCGATGCCAGCATCAGCCCGCGATTGCCCGGATCGTCGCTGTAGTCAGCCAGCAATGCCGCCCCGCGACTGCCCAGGGCTCCGTCGGCGAACACCTTGACAGCGCGCATCTGCAGCCGCCCGCCGGGGTGTTGGTAGAGGCCGTCACGGCAGAGCATTTCCAGGGCCTCGCTGTCCCCGTCGGCCATCGCATACACCCGCATGGGCATCTCGCCGCTGTCGGCCAGTTGCTGATAATGCTTCAGAGTCGACAGCGACACGCCGGCATCATGGACACCGGTCAAACCGTGCGCGATGGCCGATTGCATGCCCAGCGCCAACGCCTGCGATGCCACTTCATCCTCAAGCTCGGGGACCTGGACATCCACCAGCGCCATCGCCTCGTCGATGAAGATGCCGGTGGGCTGGCCTCGCGCGTCGCGCTCGATCCTGCCGCCGTCGGGCTGCCAGTCGCCGGTCAGGTCTCGCTCGACCAGGGCCAGTGCCGCGCTGTTGGCCCAGGCGGCATGGCCGTCCACCCGGCGCAGCCACACCGGCCGATCGGGGAACACCTCGTCGAGATCCTTGGCCGACGGATACTGCTTTTCCGTCCACCGGTTCTGGTCCCAGCCACGTCCGAGCAACCAGGTGCCCGGCGGTAGATCGGCGGCGAAATCGCGCAATCGCCGTACAGCCTCATCCTTGCTGGTGGTTCCAGCGAGATCGGCACGCATCGCGTTAAGACCCAGCCCGGCCACGTGTCCGTGGGCATCGATCAGTCCCGGCACCACCGTGGTCGGTCCGACATCCAGCAACGTGCCGTTGGGAAAATCCGCTTGCACGGCCTCCCGCGTGCCCAGGGCGAGGATCCGGCCTTCACCGTCGAATGCCATGGCCTGCGCGCGCGGACGCGCTGCATCCATGGTGTGGATGCGACCGGCGACCAGCACCGTGATATCCGCCGAATCGCCGCGCGCCTGCGCGGCACCGGCTGGGGCGCAGGGCATCACGCAAGCCGCGATGGCGGCGACCAACAGTTTCCCCCGGATCGCGTGCAGTGCCCGCATGTCGTGCCCCTTGCTGGATGAATCCTGCCACTTTGCGAAAAGACGACCGCCGGTGCAAGCTGACCAGCCCCCGCAGGACCTTGATCCCATGGCGCCACCGACTGTCTCCGAGTTTGCACTGGACCCACCCGGCGTAGAACGACTGGCCAACCTGGCCGGTCCCTTTGACGCCCATCTGCGGATGATCGAACTGCGTACCGGGGTGGAGATTGCCAACCGCGGCAACATCTTCCGCCTTACCGGTGCCAAGGCGGGCGTGCGCACGGCCGAGAAGGTGCTGCGCCAGCTCTGGCGCGAGGCCGAAGAGGACACGCTCGATGAGCACGCCATCCACCTCGCGCTGTCGGGCACCGACGCGCCCCGCGCGGCAGAGGCTGACGTGGAGCCACAGGAAGTGGTCATCCGCGTGAAGCGCGGAACGATACGCGGGCGTGGGGCAAACCAGCAGAAGTACCTGCACGCGATCGCCACCAACGACATCAACTTCGGGATCGGCCCGGCGGGAACCGGCAAGACCTTCCTGGCGGTGGCGAGCGCGGTGGAGGCCCTGAACGAATCGCGGGTGCAGCGTCTGGTGCTGGTGCGGCCGGCGGTAGAAGCCGGCGAGAAGCTGGGCTTCCTGCCCGGCGACCTGTCGCAGAAGGTCGACCCATACCTGCGGCCGCTCTACGACGCGCTCTACGAAATGCTCGGGGTGGAAAAGGTGCTCAAGCTGCTGGAGCGCAACGTCATCGAGATCGCGCCGCTGGCGTACATGCGCGGACGCACGCTTAACGATGCGTATGTGATCCTTGATGAGGCGCAGAACACCACCATCGAGCAGATGAAGATGTTCCTGACCCGGATCGGCTATGGCAGCACCGCGGTAGTGACGGGCGATCTGACCCAGAACGACTTGCCGAAACACGTCAAATCCGGCTTGAAGGACGCGGTGGATGTGCTGCGCGAAGTGGAAGAGGTGAGCTTCACGTTCTTCGAGTCACACGATGTCGTGCGGCATCCGCTGGTTGCACGCATCGTCAATGCCTACGAGGCCCGCGATGCACGTGAGGCCAGCAACGCGGGTACCCCCTGAACCAATCAGAATCCATGGCGATGACACTGGGTCCCACCATTCTCGAGGTCTCCATCAGCTACGGACTGCCGCGGCGCGGGCTTCCGGCCGCGCGCAGCTTCCGGCGCTGGGCGGCGGCTGCGCTGGACGGTCGAATCCGTGAAGCCGACCTGGCGATCCGCCTGGTGGACGACCGCGAAGGCCTGGCGCTCAACCGCCATTACCGCGGCAAGGAATATCCGACCAACGTGCTCAGCTTCCCGGCGGACCTGCCGGAGGGGGTGACGTTGCCGCTGCTGGGGGACCTGGTGATCTGTGCCCCGGTGGTCGCGCGCGAGGCCGCCGAGCAGAACAAGCCGATCAACGCGCACTTCGCCCACCTGACTGTGCACGGCATCCTCCACCTGCTGGGCTGGGACCACGAGGACGAGCGCGAGGCCGAATGCATGGAGCAACTGGAGCGCGAGATCCTCGCCACACTGGATATCTCCGACCCGTATCTCACCGGCGATTAGCCCCGTCCAATGACGCAGCGGCGACCATGGCATGCGTTAGACTCGCGCTGACGTCCATCCCCCGGGCGTATCCCGAATGCGAGCAATGTCCGAGGACGACAGTAGTACTTCCACCTCCGCCTCCGCGCACGAGACGCCGGATCGCAATGACAAGCGCCGATCCTGGTTCGAGCGCATCAGTTCCGCACTGTCCGGTGAGCCCACCTCACGCGAGGATCTGGTCGAGCTGCTCCGCGACTGCCAGTCCGACGGCCTGATCGAAACCGACACCCTGACGATGATGGAGGGCGCGATCGCGATCTCCGACCTCAGCGTGGGCGATGTGATGATCCCGCGCTCGCAGATGGTGATGCTGCCGGCGGACATGCCCTTTCAGGCGCTGGTGGAGCAAGTGGTCGAGTCGGGCCATTCGCGCTTCCCGGTGCACGGCGAGGACAAGGACCAGATCATCGGCATCCTGCTGGCCAAGGACCTGCTGCAGGGCGTGGTCGCCGACAATGGCGCGCCCAGCCTGCACGCCCTGGTGCGGCCTGCGGTACTGATCCCCGAATCCAAGCGGCTGAATATCCTGCTGCGCGAATTCCGCCAGTCCCGCAACCACATGGCCATCGTCATCGACGAACACGGCGGCGTGGCGGGCCTGCTTACCATCGAGGATGTGCTGGAGCAGATCGTTGGCGAGATCGACGATGAGCATGACGAAGCCGAGGATCCCGATGCGCTGATATCAGCTCAGGCGGACGGGCACTTCATCGTTGACGCGCTGGCGCCGATCGAGGACTTCAACGACCACTTCGGCGCCGATTTCGACGATGACGAATACGACACCATCGGCGGACTGGTAATTGCCGCCATCGGCCATCTGCCCGAAGCGGGCGAGGAATTGATGCTGGGACGCTTCGTGTTCCGTGTCGCCAGTGCCGATGCGCGCCGCGTGCACACCTTCCATGTCAGCGTGCTCGGCGATGCCTGAGGCGGGCGCCACGCCCTCGCCTCGGGCGTCATGGGCCGCGCCCCCCTCCTGCCGGATACCCGGCCTGCTGTTGCTGGTCGCGCTGCTGCTGTGCGCGTTCACCGCCACCGCCACGCCGCGCATCGGCGTGGTGACCATGCAGCCTGGGGAAATCTTCTTCGAGCGCTTTGGCCACAACGCGATCCTGGTCGACGACCCGGCGCAGGGTACGGCGATCTCGTACAACTTCGGTTACTTCGATCCGACCGAGCCGGACTTCATCACCCGGTTCATCCGGGGCGAGATGCGCTACCAGCTGGTCGCGATGCCGCTGGAGGACGACCTGTCCTACTACCGCGATGTGGGCCGCGGCGTCAGCCTGCAATGGCTTGACCTGGCTCCGGCAGATGCTGCCGAGCTGGCAACCGCGCTGGCCGAGAACGCACTGCCCGAAAACGCGCATTACCGCTACGACTACTTCCTCGACAACTGCTCGACCCGCGTCCGCGACGCACTGGATCAGGCGCTCGACGGCGGGCTGGCGCGGCAGATGGGCGGATCGCGGGGGGACACCTTCCGCAGCGAGGCGACCCGCCTGGCCTCGCCGGATTTCTGGATGTGGCTGGGTTTCGATCTGGGGCTTGGCCCCGCCTCCGACCAGCCACTGTCGAACTGGGGCGATGCGTTCGTTCCGATGCGTCTGGCCGCATCGCTGCGCGACGCGCACAGCCCCGACGGCACGCCCTTGGTGGCGGAAGAACTGGAGCTGCTGCCCCACCGACTTGACCCCGAGCCCGCGGAGACCCCTCGGCGCTGGTGGCTGTGGCTGCTGGCCGGAGGGATCATTGGCGGTGCACTCGCCTGGACCGGACGCGTCGCGTCGCGTCCCGTTGCCGGCCTCGCACTGCCGTTCTGGGCGATCTCGGGTGCACTCGGCGCGCTCATGCTCTTCATATGGGTCGCCACCGCGCACCGCTTTGGATGGGCCAACTACAACCTGCTGCTGATGAGCCCGTTGGCATGGGGCCTGCTGCCCGGCGGTTGGCGCCTGCTTCGAGGTCAGACACCTGGCCGATGGTTCCAGCGGTTGCTTCAGGTAATGCCGGTTCTGGCGATACTTGGCCTGTTCACGCATTGGCTGCAGGCGCTGCCCCAGCAGAACCTGCACTGGATTCTGCTGTTGCTGCCCATCCATCTGGGGCTGATGCTTGGCCTGCGGACCCGTTGACCCGAGGGACACCAATGCTGGCCAAACCCGCCGACGCGCCGCACATCGATCTGCCAAGCAGCGTGATGAGTTGCGCCGCTTACTCAGCCGCTGGCGCCCGCACCGATATCAACCTGGACTCCATCAGCGACGTGCTTGCGGTCGACGACGGCAGTTTCGTCTGGGTCGGACTGTACGAGCCTGACGAGGGCGTACTGGACAAGTTGCAGGAGGAATTCGACCTGCACGACCTGGCGATTGAAGACGCCGGCAACGCCCACCAGCGGCCGAAGATCGAGACCTACGGCAATTCGCTGTTCATTGCGCTGCACACGGCGCAGAACATCGGCGGTGAGATCAATTTCGGCGAAACCCATCTGTTCGTCGGGCCGCGCTATCTGGTGACCGTACGGCACGGCGCGTCCAGCAGCTATGGCGACGCGCGTACGCGCATGGAACGCGAGCCCGAGCTGCTCAAGCACGGCCCCGCCGCGGCGCTCTACGTGGTGCTGGACATGGTCGTGGACCGGTTGCTGCCGATCGTCGACGAGTTCCGCAATGCGCTCAACGCACTCGAGAAGGACATATTCGCCGACGAGTTCGATAAGCAAACGGTGCAGAAACTCTACGACCTGAAGCGCGAGCTGACCCGTTTGCGGTTGGCCGTGGCGCCCCTGCAGGACGTACTGTCCCACCTCGCACGTCCTCGCGCGGACCTGATCGACGAGGAGATGCGCCTGTATTTCCGCGACGTGCTGGACCACGCGGTACGCATCAACGAGAACACCGACACGCTGCGCGAAATGCTCACCGCCGCCGTGAACGTCAACCTCGCGCTGGTCACGGTGCGCCAGGGTGAGGTGGTCAAGCGCATGGGTGCATGGGCGGCGCTGCTTGCCGTACCCACGCTGGTGACCGGCTGGTACGGAATGAACTTCGCGGTCATGCCCGAGTTGCAGGGACGCTGGAGCTATCCGTTGCTCGCGGCGGTGGTCGCAGGCGGCGTCTTCGCCCTGTATCGCGCGTTCAAGCGTTCCGGCTGGCTCTAGCGGCGTAGTGTTCAGCCGGCCATGAATTGCAGGCCGATGCCGGTGAGATAGGCGAAATACGTACCCAGGGCGTACCCGACCACCGCAAGCAACACGCCTACCGGGGCCAGTGACGGATGGAAGGCACTGGCCACTACCGGCGCCGAGGCCGCACCACCGATGTTGGCCTGCGAGCCGACGGCGAGGAAGAACAGTGGTGCCCGTATCAGTTTGGCGACTCCGATCAACAGCACCGCGTGCACCGCAATCCAGATCACGCCGAGTGCCAGCAGCGTCGGCCTGTCGGCCAGTGATTTGAGATCCATCTGCATGCCGATCGTCGCGATCAACACGTACAGGAACACCGAACCGATCGTGGAAGCACCGGCGCCCTCCAGTTGGCGGGCGCGGGTGAAGCTGAGCAGTACGCCAAAGGTCGTGGCGAACACGACGATCCAGAAGAACCGCGAGTCCAGACTGTAATCCTGCAGGCGCCATTCCAGCGGCAGCGAACGCACCCAGTCCACCAGTGGCGCGGCCAGGAAGTGCGACAGGCCGGTGATGCCGAGCGCGATCGCAAAGATCAGCATGAAATCCGCCATGCCCGGAATGCGGGCGTGCTCGGCCTGGTAGCTGGCGATCTGTTCTTTGAGGCTCTCGATGGCCGAAGTGTCGGCATTGACCCAACGGTCGAATGCGTCCGCCCGGGGCGCGAGGAACAGCAGCACTGCCAGCCAGAGGTTGGCCACGATCACATCGATCGCAATGAACTGGCCAAACAGGGTTGGCTCGACCTCGAAGACCTCCTTCATCGCCGCCTGGTTGGCACCGCCGCCGATCCAGCTTCCGGCCACCGTCGTCATGCCCCGCCAGGTCTCCCCGGCCACGGTTTCTGGATGGATCAGGCCCATTGCCCAGAACGAGACCCAGGCCCCTATAACCACCCCGACGGTGCCGGTGAGGAACATGATCACCGCCTTGGGCCCCAGCCGCAGGATCGCGCCGATGTCCATCGCCACGCAGAACAGCACCAGCGCGCTGGGCAACAGGTAATCGCGCGCCATCGGGTACAGGCCCGAAGCCGCGCCGTCGATCAGGCCGAAGCTGTTGTAGAGCGCCGGCACCAGATAGCAGACCAGCAGCGCCGGCACGATGTTGTAGAACTTCTTCCAGAAACCGGTCGGGCGCGACGCCGTCCAGAACACCGCCCCCAACGTGACCGCGAGCAGCCCCAGGACGACGGCGTCGTCGGTGATGAGTGCGGTGCTTGCCTCAGGCATGGTTGAACTCCGGAAAAATTGCAGGCATCAAAAAGCCCGGCCGCGGCAACAGGCGCCGCGGCCGTCATGCGTCGTGCTTACGGGGCCAGATGCGTTTTCAGCCAGCCATTGACGGTGTCATGCCACTGCACCGAGTTGTGCGGCTTGAGCACCCAGTGATTCTCGTCGGGGAAGTACAGGAATTTGGACGCGATCCCGCGCCGCTGCAGCGCGGTGAACGCCCCCAGGCCCTGGCTGACCGGAATGCGGAAGTCCTGCTGGCCATGCACGACCAGCATCGGCACCCGCCACTTGTCGACGTGGCGGCTGGGGTTGAACTTCTCGTAGTTCGCGCCCTTGTCCCACGGGCTGCCGCCGTTCTCCCATTCGGTGAACCACAGCTCCTCGGTGACAAAGCCCATCATGCGGGTGTCGAACACGCCATCGTGGTTGACCAGGCACTTCCACGCCCCCGACGCGGGTGTGTGCCAGTTGCCGGCGATCCAGTTGACCATGTAGCCGCCGTAGCTGGCGCCCAGTGCGCAGGCGTTGGCGCCGTCCAGGAATGGGTACTTCTGCTGCGCGGCCTTCCAGCCCTTCTGCAGGTCTTCCAGCGGCCGGTCGCCCCAGTGCTGGCTGATCGCGTCGGTGAATGCCTGGCCGTAGCCGGTGGATCCATGGAAATCGATCATGACCACGGCATAGCCCTGCCCCGCATACGTTTGCGGGTTCCAGCGCGTGCTCCAGCTATTACCAAAACTGCCCTGCGGCCCGCCGTGGATCAGGAACGCGACCGGGTACTGCTTGCCTTCCTCGTAGTTCCACGGCTTGAGCACATAGCCATGGACGGTTTCGCGGTTCCAGCCGGGAAAGCTGAACTGCTCGAAATCGCCGAATTTCACCTGCGGCAACAGCTCGCCCGCATCAGGGGTGATCGCGCGCTGGAAACTGCCGTCCGTGCTGCCGGTGAACACCTGATTGCCGCTGGTCAGGCTGTTACGTGTGAAGGCCAGGGTCTGGCCGGCGACCTGCACCGAGCCGATGCTGCCGTCGGCCGCCAAGCGGGTGACTTCGCCGTCAGCGACGTCCAGTGCGAACAAAGGGTGCTCGCCCACGTCCTGCGCGGTGACATACAAGGTCTCGCCATCAGGGGATACCGCGATGCTGTCGGCGGAACGGTCCCACTTGGGCGCGATCTCCCGACGCTGTCCGCTCGCCATGTCCAGTTCCATCACCGCATAGCGGTCCGCCTCGAAGCCCGGGCGCTTCATGGCGCGGTAGAACAGCTTGCTGCCGTCGGCATTGAAAACCGGCCCCGAGTCGGTGGCCGGGTTGTCGGCGGTCAGGTTGCGCGCCGCGCCGCTGCCGTCGGCGCTGACTTGATAGAGGTCGAAGTTGGTGGACCAAGGCTCAGTGCGATCGGCCTTGCGGACACTGAGCACGAGGGACTTGCCGTCGGGCGCCCACGTGTAATCGCCACTGTCCCCGAACGGCTTGGACGGAACATCGCCGATGACATCGCCAGCGATCGCGCTGGCGGTAGCGACCGTTCCGCGCCCGCTTGGAAGATCGGCGACGAAGACGCGGTTCAGGCGGCCATCGCTCCAGGTATCCCAGTGGCGCACGAACATGCGGTCGTAGACGGTGCCGGTCTCCGGGCTCTCCTTGCGCTCGTCGACGCGTTTGCTCGTGCAGGCGAGGTCACTGCCGCAGTCAACGAAAGCCTCGACACTGAATGCGACACGTCGGCCATCGGGAGATATCAGGAAGCTGCCCACGTCCAGCGGAAACTTGCTGATCTGCCGCGGCTTGCCGCCTTCGACCGCAATGGAATACAGCTGCGACGTGCCTGACTTGGAACTGAGGAAGTACACGCTCTTGCCGTCGGGTGCGAACACCGGGGAATTGACGTTCCAGTCCTCCGGGGTCAGGCGCGCCGGTGGCCGCAGATCGCGCGTCAACAGGTTGCGCACCCACAGTGACGTGGATGACTTGTTCGCGTCGTAGTCGGTGACGCTTCGGGCGAACACGACCAGGCTCCCATCGGGTGACAGGATGGGCGAGGCAAAGCGATCAAGCGTCGCCAGATCCTGCGGCTGCAAGCCACGATCGGCCACGTCAGCGGCAAATGCAGCGCCGGGCAAGGCCAATGCCAGCAACAACGGCAGGGCGGCGGGGACAATACGCATGGACAACTCCTGTTGTGTTCTGAACCGCCGCACGGGCGGCACTGGCAACGGTGATACGGGTACCCGCGTCAGTTGTTGGTAGCCGGAGCTCGGACGCCGGTGCGGTAGAGGTACCAGCCCACCAGGGCCAACACCAGAAGACCGATCCACTGCGAGGCCGGCACCTGGACCGCCAGCGCAAGCACATCGGCGCGGGCAGACACAACTATGGGAACCGCAATCGCGATGCCCATCAAGGCCTCGCCGGTGATCAGGCCGGCGGCGAACAACACACCCGGCCGATGCACGCGGTCGCGGCCTTCATCGTCGTCAGGGCGGACCTTGTGGAAGCGCTCTACCGCATAGGACAGCACGCCACCAAGGAAGATCGGCACCATCAGTTCCAGTGGCAGGTAAATGCCGATGGCGGCGGCCAGGACCGGCACCCGGAAGCGTGCGCCGCGGGCCTTGAGCCATTCGGCGAGAGCGATGATCGCAGCACCCACGGCCACGCCGATGCCGATCATGGTCCACGGCAGGTCGCCGCCAAACATGCCGCGGGCGACGGACGCCATCAAGTTGGCCTGGGGGGCCGCGAGCGCGTTGGGATGTTCAAGCGTGGGCTCGCCGATGCCGTAGGCCGTGGCGAGCAGGTTGAGCACCGGGGCCATGATCAAGGCGCACGAGAAGGCGCCGATGCCCAGCATCAACTGCTGCTTCCACGGCGTCGCACCCACGATATAGCCGGCTTTAAGGTCCTGCAGGTTATCCCCGCCCACGGCCGCCGCGCAGCACACCACCGCGCCGATCATGATCGCAGCGACCGCGCCCAACGGCGCGCCGCCGACACCCACCGGCTCCAGTCCGCTTGAACCCAGGAGCACGACCAACACCGCCGATGCAAACAGGATGGTCGAGATGGTGATGCCCGACACCGGGTTGTTGGACGAACCGATCAGCCCGGCCAGGTACGCCGACACCGACACAAACAGGAAGCCCGCGACGATCATGATGATCGTCATCGGGATACTCACCAGCCACTGACCAACAATCATCTGGTACAGCGCCAGCAGCGGCAAGGTGAAGAGCACCAGCGCGATCAGCATCCACTTCATCGGCAGGTCGCGCTCGGTTTCTGCCAGCGCCGGGCCGGTGCTCTTGCGTGCCGCGGCAAAGCCGCTCTTTACGCCGTTGAGCAGCGACTTGCGCAGCGAAAACAGCGTCCAGATACCACCGACCAGCATCGCACCGACACCTAGGTAGCGGATCTTGGCACCCCAGATGGCGAACGCCGCGTCAGCGGAGGACGCGTTTGCCAGCGAGGCCGCCAGAGCCGGATCGGTGCCCATAAAGAACGCCTGGTACAGCGGGATCGCGATGTGCCAGGAAAGGACAGCGCCCGACAACACCACGATGCCCACATTCAGACCGACGATGTATCCCACTCCCAGCAGCGCGGGCGAGAGGTTGGTGCCGATGAACGCGGTGATCTTGGAGCTTCCCAGATAAGTGGACTGGGTCCACGTGTCCGGAATCAGGCGCAGGCCGCTGGTCGCGGCGAGTTTCACCACCGCACCGATCGCACCGGAGATCGCAAGGATCCTCATGCCGGGGCCGGGATTGTCACCGGCCTTGAGTACTTCCGCTGCCGCCTTCCCTTCGGGGAATGGCAGCGGATCCTCGACGATCATCGACCGCCGCAGCGGCACCGAGAACAGGACGCCCAGCAGGCCGCCCAATCCGGCGATACCCAGGACCCACCAGTATTTGAAATCGGGCCAGTAGCCCATGATCACCAGCGCCGGAATGGTGAAGATCACTCCCGCAGCGATCGAGGACCCCGCAGATGCACCGGTCTGGACGATGTTGTTTTCCAGGATCGTGCCGCCGCCGAGCAGGCGCAACACACCCATCGAGACCACAGCGGCCGGAATCGCGGTCGCGATGGTCAGGCCCGCAAACAAGCCAAGGTATGCGTTGGCGGCTGCCAGGATCACCGCCAGGATGATCGCCAGCACCACCGCACGAACGGTCAGCTGCGCCTGGGCAGGTACGGGTGCAGGTGTACTCATCAACGGCTCCGGTCGGGAATTGGGCGTGGCCCGTGGATAACGCAACCCGGGGAGGATAGCCTGAAAGTCCGGCCCGTCACCCGGGCCTGTCGTCACGACGGGTGACATCGCCGCAGCGGACGTCTGGCGTCGCTGCGGCGGGTGTCAGGGCGTCAGTCGAGCTTCGCGCCAGCACCGCCGATATGGCGCGACAGGAAGTCCAAAAGACGCGTGTAGTACTCACGGCGATTGGCCTCGAGGTAGAACCCGTGACCCTCGTTCTTGAAGTAGAGCGTCTCGACCGGAACGCCGTTGCTGCGCAATGCACGCTCCATCATCTTGCTGTGCTCGATAGGTGTGCGCTCGTCTTCCCCGCCTGCGGCCAGAAACACCGGGACTTTGATCCGATCAGCCATGTTGCTCGGCGAAACGGCAGCGAGCTCGTTGCGCTCGCCAATCCACTCGCGCAGGTAGGTTTCGCCCGAGCCATGCCCCTGGATGTCGCCATGGGTGTGCATGGTGGGCAGGTCGTACACCCCTGCGTAGCCCACCGCGCAGCGGTACAGATCCGGCTCCTTGGCGACGCCCATCAGGGACGCGTAGGCACCGTAGCTGCCGCCGTATATGCAGATGCGGCCCGCGTCGGCGATACCCTGTTGGATCGCCCAGCGGGTGGCGTCGGTCAGGTCGTCCTGCATCGCCAGGCCCCACTGGCGCTGCCCAGCGTTGATGAAGGGCTTGCCGTAGCCACCCGACCCTCGGAAGTTCAGCTGCAACACCGCGTATCCCGCCTCGGCCAGAAGCTGCGGATCGTTGTCGAATCCCCAGGTGTCCTGGATCTCGAACGGTCCGCCATGGGGATGCACGACCATCGGCAGATTCTTTGCCGGCACACCCGTGGGAAGCGTGAGGTAACCGTGCAGCGTCAGACCGTCGCGCGCCTTCAGGCTGATCGGGCGACGCTCGGCCATCTCGCGCGGATCGAACCACTCGCGCTGGCTCAGCAGGTGATCGGCTTTCTTGGTCTCGCGGTTGAACAGGTAGTAGTCGCCCGGGCTGCGGTCACTCCAGGTCTTGACCAGGGCGAGGTTGCCATCTGCGGTCTGCGAGGTGATGCGCACCGCATCGCCTTCAAACGCGGCCTCCAGGCTGCGATACAGGCGAGCGTCCTCGGACTGCTCGTCGAAGAAAGCGGTGCGGGGCTTGCCATCGTGAAGCAGGACACCGACCGGGGAGGCGCCGCCCACGCTTTGCAGGACCATCGCAGGGTCGACGTCATTGTCGCGCAGGACACGCTTGGACGTACCGGTTGCGGGATCAAACGCCAAGACTTCATCCGGGCCGTCCAGCGTGGTGCTGCCGATGTAGGCGACGCTGTCGTCGGCGGCAAAACCGAGCGGATACCACACCAGGTTGCTCGCGCTTTCGTCGTTGATCAGCTGCCAGTCCGCACCACTGCCATCGCGGTAGTAAACCCGCTGGCGCCGGTCCGTTCCGGCACCGGCCGCAAAACGGACGACACCCTGGTTGTCGGTGATGAAGCTCGCATTGCGCACTGGCGCCTTCGCCACCTGCACCCTGCGGCCAGTGTAGACGTCCATCGACTCGGCCCGCGTGTACGGATCAGCCGAGAAGGGCATCACCGAAATGATCACCCGCTTGTCGTCGCTAAGAAGTGGGTCAACCAGGTAAGCCGCCACCCGCTCGACCTTGCGCGGCTGGATGCGCGTGCCGGCACCCTCGCCCATCATCCGTTGGCCGACGAGGAACTGTGGCCTGCCGCCATCGGCATTGATCGCAACCAGCTCGCCGGTGGATTGGGGCGCCTCCAGCGCTCCGAGTTTCTCGGCGATACCGATGAGGACCCGCTCGTCGTTGACCCAGTGGAAGTCATCGATGTGCGTATTTTTGCCCTGCGAAAAGGTGCCGGTAATACTTTTGTCGGCCCGACTCATGATCACCAGGCCGGTGCGCTGGCCGTTGTCCAGCGGAACCGTCGCGGCGAGGTAGTCGCCCTTGGGCGAGATCTTGATGGACTCGAAGAGATCGGCGCGGACGTATCGATCCACATCGATCTGGCCGGCAGAAATGCTGGCCGGGCGCGGCGTAGCAGTCGTTGATTCGGCGTGCGCAGCAGCGGGTGACAGCGTCAGTGTCGCGAAGAGCGCGGTGGCCAGTGTTGCCAAGGCAATGCGGTTCAAGTCCAACTCCTGTTCGGAAGTGAAAATCTGGGCGGATAAACGGGCGCGCACCGCAATCTGCCGACCTGCACGCACACGCGTGCAGAACCAGCAGCCTTCCGGCCATCCGAGATAAACGGTCCATCCCCTGATGGTTGCTCCCCGCGGCGAAGCGTACTGCATCGACCGGTTTGAACGCCAGATCAATGCGCGCGGCTTGACCGCTCAGCGTGTCCAGCCGGGTGCAGTCTGAAGCGTTCTTGCCAACGCGGTGCGCCAGTCGGGAAGCTGCAGCCGGAACTGCTCCACGAGGCGTGCCGTGTCGAGCACCGAATACGCAGGCCGGGCGGCGCGGGTGGGAAATTCCGCCGTGGTGATTGGCAGCACACGCGGCTCAAGCTTCAACAGACCTGCGTTACCGGCTTCCTGCATGATTGCCTCGGCAAATCCATGCCAACTGGTCTGACCGGCCGCGACGAGATGAAAGACGCCCGACGTGTCCATACCCCGCCGCAGCAGCGCCGCGGTAACGTCCGCGATCAACCACGCGGGAGTCGGTGAGCCGATCTGATCGGCCACCACGCGCAATTCGTCTCGCTCGCCTGCCAGACGCAACATGGTGCGCAGGAAGTTGCTGCCATGCAGACCGTACACCCAAGCGGTACGAAGGATCACGTGCTGAGTGCCGCTGCCTGCGATCGCCTGTTCGCCTGCCAGTTTGCTTGCGCCATAGACGCCCAATGGAGCCGTCGGGTCGTCCTCGCGATAGGGACTGTGTCCTTGGCCGTCAAAGACATAGTCAGTGGAGTAATGCACGAGCGTTGCGCCGATATGCGCGCAGGCCTCGGCGATCCGGCCTGGGGACTCTGCGTTGACCAAATGCGCCAGACCCGGTTCGTCCTCGGCGCGATCCACTGCGGTGTAGGCGGCCGCGTTGATGACAACGTCGGGCGCAATGCGCTCAACCAGGGCGGCGACGCTTTCCGGCTGGCCAAGGTCCAGCGTCTCGCACGGCGCACCGTCGGACAAGCGGCCATCACGGGTGGTGACCACCAAATCGCCCAACGGCGCCAACGCACGTCGTAGTTCGTGACCAACCTGGCCGTTGCCCCCGATCAGCAGCAAGCGCATCGCCTTCAGGCCTCGAACAACGGCAAGCGGCTTTCCGCGAGTTCATCCAGCAGCGGCGCGCCGGCATCTTTCGGAGACAGTACCGGCGAGGTCACCGGCCAATCGATCGCAAGACGCGGATCATCCCAGCGCAGGCTGGCATCCGCTTCCGGATCGTAGGTCGCGGTGCACAGGTAAGTGAACACTGCCTGCTCGCTCAGGGTGACAAAGCCGTGGGCGAATCCTTCAGGGATCCAGAAGTGGCGCTTGTTTTCGGCGCTCAGCACAACCGCGGTCCAGCGGCCGAAGTGCGGCGAGCCGCGGCGGATATCCACGGCCACATCCCAGACCTCGCCCTGCACCACCGATACGAACTTGCCCTGCGGGTTCGGCCACTGGTAGTGCAGGCCCCGCAGCACGCCCTTACGTGACAGGGAGGTGTTGCCCTGCACGAATGAAGGCTGCAATCCGTGCTCGATGAGTTTGTCGTGATTGAACGTCTCGAAGAAGAACCCCCGGTCGTCGCTGAACACCCGCGGCTCGAAAACCATGCATCCCGGCAGGTCGGTCTGAAGGACTTTCATTCCACGTACCCGCGATCGATGAGGGACAACAGGTATTGGCCGTAACCGTTCTTGACCAGCGGCTGGGCAAGCGCGCGCAGCTCGTCGTTGCCGATCCACCCGTTATGCAGGGCAATTTCCTCCGGGCAGCAGACTCGCAGACCCTGCCTCGCCTCGATGGTTTCAACGTAATTGGAAGCCTCGAGCAAGGACTGGTGGGTGCCCGTGTCCAACCATGCATAGCCGCGGCCAAGACGCTCCATGTGCAGCGCATCCTCGTCGAGATAGCGCTTGTTGAGGTCGGTGATTTCCAACTCGCCGCGCTCTGACGGCTTGATCTGCGCCGCGAATTCACTGGCGCGCCCGTCGTAGAAGTAGAGCCCGGTTACAGCGTAATTGGATCGCGGCCTTTCCGGCTTTTCCTCCAGACCCACGACTTTCCCATCCGCGTCGAACTCGGCAATGCCGTAGCGCTCCGGATCGCGGACCCAATAACCGAACACGGTTGCCCCATCCGGTCGCGCGTCGGCACGCTTCAACATGGCGGTAAGACCCGGACCGTGGAAGATGTTGTCGCCCAGCACCAGGCAGCTGGGTTGGCCGGCGAGGAAATCACGCCCGATCAGGAACGCCTGCGCGAGCCCGTCAGGACTGGGTTGCACCGCGTATTCGATCTTCATTCCCCACTGCGACCCATCGCCAAGCAGGTTCTGGAACAGCGCCTGCTCGTGGGGCGTGTTGATGATCAACACCTCCCGTATCCCGGCCAGCATCAATACGCTGAGCGGGTAATAGATCATCGGCTTGTCGAAGATCGGCAGCAGCTGCTTGCTGATCGCCTGGGTCACCGGATACAGGCGCGTGCCCGAGCCACCGGCGAGGATGATGCCCTTGCGTCCGGATGTCGCCATCATGCGACGCCACCGATGCGCTCGAGCCGGTAGCTGCCATCCATCACCCGTTGCACCCACGGTGCGTTTTCCAGATACCAGTCGACGGTCCGGGCCATGCCTTCATCGAAGGTCACCGCCGGCTCCCAGCCCAGCTCGCCGTGCAGTTTGCTGGCATCGATCGCATACCGGCGGTCGTGCCCGGGGCGGTCCTGGACGTAGGTGATCAGCGACTCGCGCGTGCGGCCGCCCTCCAGCGGTCGCCGCTGGTCGAGCAGCCGGCAGATCGTCTGCACCACGACGATGTTGGTGCGCTCCGCCTCACCACCGACGTTGTAGACCTCGCCCACCCGGCCGGCCTCCAGCACACGCCGGATGGCGGCGCAGTGGTCCGACACGAACAGCCAGTCGCGCACGTTGAGGCCATCGCCGTAGATCGGCAGCGACTCACCGGCGAGTGCCTTGGCGATGACCAGCGGGATGAGCTTTTCCGGAAACTGGTACGGCCCGTAGTTGTTTGAGCAGTTGGTGGTGAGTACCGGCAAGCCATAGGTATGGTGAAACGCCCGGACCAGGTGATCCGACGCGGCCTTGGACGCGGAGTAAGGCGAGTTGGGGGCGTACGGCGTGGTTTCGGTGAACTTTCCGGTATCGCCCAGCGTGCCGTACACCTCGTCGGTGGAGACATGCAGGAAGCGGAACTCCCCTGCGCGCCCTGCGTCCAGCGACTTCCAGTAGTCGCGGACCTGCTCCAGCAGGCTGAGCGTGCCCACCACGTTGGTCTGGACGAACTCGGCGGGCCCATCGATGGAGCGGTCGACATGGCTCTCAGCGGCGAAATTGATCACCGCGTCGGGCTGGTGCTCGCGCAACAGCCGAGCCACGAGCGCGGCGTCGCCGATGTCGCCGTGGAGGAACACGTGCGACGGATTGCCATCCAGCGATGACAGCGTGTCTAGGTTGCCCGCGTAGGTCAGGGCGTCCAGATTGATGACCTTGATGCCGCGACCGACGGCATCGAGGACGAAATTCCCGCCAATAAAACCGGCCCCGCCGGTCACCAACCACGTCGGCATGCAACGCTCCAAATTCGAAAGGCTTATCGATCTATCGCAGCACGGCGATATCGCGGTGGCGTGCTACTAGCGTCCTGCAGCCGATGCATCGGATAAAACTCGGACGCCTGCTAGAACGGGATATCGTCGTCCGCGAAATCATCACCGAAGTCATTGGACTTCGCTGGCGCGGCTTCACGGCGCGGAGCGGCCGCCTGGCGGGGCGCCGGACGGGACGTCCGCTCCTCACGGTCGAAGTCGCGTCCACCGCCTTCCGAGGCGCCGCCACCACCGCCCAGCATCTGCATCTCGTCGGCAACGATATCGGTGAAGTACTTCTCCACGCCGTCCTGGCCGGTGAACTTGTCGTAGCGGATCGAGCCTTCGATATAGACCTGACGTCCCTTTTTCAAGTACTCGCCGGCGATCTCGCCGAGCTTGCCGAACAGCTTGACCCGGTGCCATTCGGTCTTCTCGATCTGCTGGCCGTCCTTGTCCTTGCGCACGCTGGTGGTTGCCAGCGAGAGGGTGCAGATGGCCATGCCGCCCTGGGTGTATTTCATGTCGGGATCGTTGCCGAGATTGCCGACCAGGATCACCTTGTTGATGCCACGTGCCATGAATGCGGTCCTATGAGGTCGCCGGCGGCGACGGGCAGGCAAGTATACCGGCCCACCGGGCGGGCACGGTCGGGCGACTCCCTTCGGTGCCCTCGGATTTCCGCCCGGCCGCGAACGCCTATAATCGCCGGTCCCCCGCATTCTGGTCATCCATGCACGCTTCCGTCCCCCACCGAGCGACTCCCGGCCTTGATGAGATCCAGGCGCTGGCCAGCGACGACATGACGGCCGTCGATGCCTTGATCCGGCGCCGCCTGGCGTCCGACGTCGTGCTGATCAACCAAGTCTCCGAGTACATCATCAACGCCGGCGGCAAGCGTCTGCGACCGATGTTGCTGCTGTTGGCAGCCGGGGCGCTGGACCACCGTGGGCCGGACGCGCACCAACTGGCGGCGGTGGTCGAGTTCATCCACACCTCAACCCTGCTCCACGACGATGTGGTTGATGAATCGGACCTTCGCCGCGGCCGCAGGACCGCCAACGCGGTCTGGGGCAACGCAGCCAGCGTGCTGGTTGGGGACTTCCTGTATTCGCGAAGTTTCCAGCTGATGGTCGAGCTGGACTCGATGCAGGTGCAGAGGATCCTGGCCGACACCACCAACCGGATCGCCGAAGGCGAAGTGCTGCAGTTGCTGCACGTTCGCAACCCCGACACCGACGAGGCGGCCTACATCCGGGTCATCGAGCGCAAGACCGCCGTGCTGTTTGCCGCCGCAACCCGCTTGGGCGCACTGCTGGCGGGTGTGGACGAGGTCACCCAGGACAAGCTGCACGCGTACGGCCTGAACCTTGGCTTTGCCTTCCAGATCGCCGACGACGTGCTGGACTACGCCTCGGACGCGGAAACCCTGGGCAAGAACCTCGGCGACGATCTCGCTGAAGGCAAGGCCACCCTGCCGCTGATCCACGCCATCCGGCACAGCGATCCCGACACCGCGGAGAGCCTGCGCGCAGCGATCCAGAACGGTGACACCGGAGCTCTGCCGGTCGTACTGGCGGCGATCAACGCCACCGGCGGGCTGGAGTACAGTCGCCAGCTGGCCCGCGACTATGCCCTCCGTGCCGTGGCCGCGCTGGAGGGACTGGACGACAACGCCCATCTGCGCGCGCTGCGCGGACTGGCGGACTACGCGGTCAGCCGCGACTACTGAGCTCTCGATTCGGCTTGCGCGACTCAGGCGATTCCCAGTCCCGGGATTGCGCTGATCGCATCCGGGTCAAAGCCGGCCAGCGAGGCGAAGTGCCGGCCCCGCGCGACATAGTCACGGTACGGACCGAAGCTGGGCGCACCGGGCGAGAGCAGGACCACGCCATCACCGTCGAGGGCCGCCCGCGCCTTGTTGACGGCGTCCGCCAGGCCCTCGCCTCGCAGCAGGACGAATTCGCCGTTGTCGGCCATCGGCGCCAGCAACTGATGGATTCGTGGACCGTTGGCACCCATGGTGACGACCACCTGCGGCGCATGGCAGGCAAGCGCTTTGGCGAACTCCGACCAGTCAACGCCGCGGTCGTGACCACCCAGCAGGATCGCAACGCGGCGCTCGGCGAAGCACTCCAACGCCGCCAGGCTTGCATACGGGGTCGTGCTGATCGAATCGTTGACCCATGTAAGGCCGTCGCGGGTACCAAGCGTCTGCAGGCGGTTCGGCAGCGGGAGGTAGGCGTTTGCGCGGGTCGCCACAGCTCCCGGGTTCAGGTCCATAGCGTCCACCACCCTCAGCGCTGCCCACACGTTGCCGGGATTGGTCCGTCCCCGCCGCCGCAGTGAAGACGTGTCCATCACCTGCGTATCGCGGTCGAAAAGGAACTCGCCGCGAAGGTGCCAGCCGGACTCGTCGCCGAACCAGCGGATCTCGCTGTCGGGCAGCTGCAGCGCCGCAAGTCGCGGGTCCGCCGCATTCAGGACAGCGACCCGGGGGCGAGCCTCGGTGACGAGCTGGAGCTTGTCCTCCACGTACCGGGCTTCACTACCATGCCAGTCCAGGTGCTCCGGAAACACGTTCAGCACCACCGCGATATCCGGGCGCACGCCGCTGGCGGCGACGTCGGCAGTCTGGTAGCTCGACAACTCTATGACCCAGCTTTCCGGAGCCTCCGCAGGCGCCACGTCCAGGAGTTCCAGCAGCGGCAGGCCGATATTCCCCGCAAGCGCGGTCCGGCGGCCTGCGGCGCGCAGCAGGTGGGCGAGCAAGGCCGTGGTTGTGCTCTTACCCTTGGTCCCGGTAACACAGACGGTGTTGGCAGCGATACCCGCCGCGTCGCCCTGTTCCGCAAACCACAGGCCGGTGCCGCCGATGAAACGCGTGCCACGCGCCGCTGCCGCTGCCGCTTCTGGGGCGTAGGGACTGATGCCGGGCGACTTCATGACGACGTCGAACGCCGCCAGCCGGCCCGCGGATGCCTCGCCTGCGACATTCAGGAGCGCGTCACCGCAACTGCGGGCAGTCGCCACTTCGTCAGGCGTGCAAAACAGGGTCAGTGGCAGGGTCGGCAGCCGGGAGCGGATCGCGCGCCATGCGGCCTGTCCTTCACGCCCCCAGCCCCACAGGGCAACGCGACGTCCGTCAAGCTGCGAGATGCGCACGCAGACGTTTCCACAACGGCGCCGGAATGCGGTGTTGCCCATCAAGTACGAGCAGCGGCTTAATGCCAAGGTCCGCGGGCTCCAAGCGGGGCCGGATCTCCTCGGCGAAGCGCTTTACCAGCGCGTCCTCGCGCCACTCCGCGCGATCCACCAGCGCCGCCATCGCGGCACGCGACTCGATCCCCTCGCCGACACACTCGAACGGCTTGTGGTCGTGGAACTCAAGCAGCGCGTCGTAACCTGCGGTCTGGGCCGGATCGTCCAGCAGGTTGCGACCGAAGATGCCCACCAGCCGGGCCTTGGGCATGAACGGCGCCAAGGCAAGGAAAACGAAATGGCACTTGGGGCAGACCCCACACCAGCGGTTGACCGGACGCTCGCCGAGGATGTGGAAATTGCGGTTGCAACTGGAGAACCAGGCGTCGTAGTGGTCGATCCGCGCAAACTGCCGGGCCACCGCCAACTCGCTCAGCGGACGCAGCAGGGAGTAGTAATTCAGGTCCGCGGCGACGTGCCGGGTGACGTAGTCGCCAAACGCGGACTCGAACGCCCACCCCTTGGACCACTGATGGTTGACCTCTGTCGTGGTCTGGCCATCCTCGCTGCGGATCAGGCTGCCGTAGCTGGCCGAGCGCTCGTTGGAGAACACCACCTGGTCGACACCGCGCAGCAGTGCCGCCAGCACCAGGATCGCCGAGTTCACCGCGGTCACCGGGATATGACCGTTCCAGGCGCCCTGGCGGTTGAAATCAAACAACTGGGGGGCCAGTGCGCGACCGATATTCAGCGTCGGCAGGCCGGTGCGCTCGGCGCAGGCCTTGATCAGCTGTGATCCACCGATCCAGGTGACCGTCTGGTCGATTGCCAGCGCCCGCAACGCCTCGATGCTGACCAGCGAGTCCTTGCCGCCGCCAATGGCCACGAGGGCGTGCTCGCGCAGCCCGGCCTTCGCCGCCAGCGGCGTATCTGCCGCGTCCGCCGGAAAACGGATCCGATCGTGCAGCTCAAGCCCGTTGCGGTAGGCGAACTCGCCCAGTCCGTTGAGGTAGATGGTCTCCATCAGCCCGGCAGTCGCCTGATCGATCGCGTACGAATCGATCAGGATCTTCGGCGGGACCGCGGCCTTGTAGTAGCTCACCCCGGCAACCAGGTGAAGCAGTCGGAGCGCCCGCTCCACCGCAACGGCGCGCGCATCATCCAGTTCGAACGGCGCCCCGGGAACGGTCACCGTCTCCACCAGCTCCGGACTGTCGTCGAAGGCGTACACGAGCCGTGCGATGCCGGTGCTCGGGTCAAAGTCACAACGCACGAAACGGAAAGCGTTGATCGCATCGCGCTGGAACGTCCAGTTGCTCATTCGATGATGTCCTCTGCCGGCAGGGCGCGCAGATTGTAGGTGTTGGCCATGGTCATGCCGTAGGCGCCGGTATCGGCGACGAGGATGACGTCATCCTCCGCCGTCGCGCTGGACAGCAGTCGCTTGCGGCCGAGCACGTCGCCGGTCTCGCAGATCGGGCCGACGACCTCGAATGCGGTCGTCGACGTGTCGCCGGGCCGACTGAGGTTGTGGATGCCGTGCCAGGCGTCGTACAGCGCCGGACGCATCATGACGTTCATGCCGCCATCACAGCCGATCCGGTGCACGCCGTCCTTCTCGACCACCTGGGTGACCGAGAGCAGCAGCACGCCGGCTTCGGCGACCAGATAACGGCCCGGCTCCACCACCAGCTCGTAGCGCGGAAACGCCGCCTTGATCTCATCCAGGCCGTCGCGCCAGACCGCCAGGTCAAAGTCCTGCGCGTCGGGGGTGTACGGAATCGGCATGCCACCACCGATGTCGATGGTTTCCACGTTGCCGGCCGTGTCGGCCAGCCCGGCGAGGTGCGCATACACCTCGCGCCAGTGACGCGGATCTTCAATCCCGCTGCCCAGGTGGGCATGCAGGCCGCTGATGCGCATATCCAGCGCGTGCGCATGGGCCAGGAAGGCGTCGAAGCGGTCAAGAGGCAGGCCGAACTTGGCCGCGGCGCCGCCGGTGCGGACCTTCTCGTGGTGGCCATCGCCCCGACCCAGGTCCAGCCGCAGCCAGATCGTGCGGCCGCGGAACACCTCCGGCCAGCGCTGCAACGCCTCGATGTTGTCCAGTGTGACCGTTACCCCCAGCGCCAGCGCGGCTTCGTACTCGCGCCGGGGCGCAAAGCTGGGCGTGAACAGCACGCGTGAGGGCGGCAGCTCCGGCAACGTCGCAAAGACGTGCTCCAGCTCACCCAGCGACACGCACTCCAGGCCGAGGCCCTCGTTAACGACGGCGCGCAGAATGGCGGGGTGCGGGTTTGCCTTGATGGCGAAGAAACACCGGTCCACGGCGTCCGTCGCCAGCATCTCGCGGGCCCGCTCGCGCACGGTCGGCAGGTGGTAGACGTAGCGCGGCGTGCCCGCCTTGGCGCGGTCCAGCAGGTCCTCGCGCTGCCCTGCCCACCAGGGCTCGCGCCGCTGCGGGCGGCCGTACTCGATCTCACGCCAACTCGGGCCAAACACGTCGGAATCCATCACGGGCATTGCTCCACTGCCGATCAATTCCGCGTGCAGCAACGGCAGCAGGCCGTCGGCGTCCGCCTCGTCGATCACGAAGGTCAGGTTGAGGTCGTTTGAGGACTGCGAGATCAGATGTACGCGCTCGCGCCCGAAGGTTGCCCAGACGTCGGACAGGCGATGCAGCAGCGAGCGCATGCCACGACCAGCCAGGGTGATACCGGTGCACGGGGCGATCACCTTGACCCGGCAGACCTTCGCCAGATCGGTCGCCAGCGCTTCCAGCACGTTGCTGGTCACCAGGTTCTGGCTGGGGTCCAGCGAGATGGTGACGTTGGTTTCCGAGGAACCGATCAGGTCGACCGACAGGCCGTGGCGCTTGAACAGCTCGAAAATGTCGGCCAGGAAGCCGACCTGCTGCCACATGCCGATGCTTTCCATCGACACCAGCACCACGCCGTCGCGGCGACTGATCGCCTTGACGCCGGGTATCGCGGCCGCAGTGGCGTCGATCCGCGTTCCGGGAAGCTCGGGACGCGACGTGTCCAGGATCATCATTGGCACGCCGGCCCGGCGGCAGGGCCCGATCGAGCGAGGATGCAGCACCTTGGCACCGGTGGTCGCGATCTCCTGCGCCTCCGCGTAATCCAACCGGGTGAGCAGGCGCGCATCGGGCACCTCACGCGGGTTGGCGCTGAACATCCCCGGCACGTCGGTCCATATCTCCACCCGAACCGCGCCCAGCAACGCACCAAAACACGCCGCCGAAGTGTCCGACCCACCGCGACCAAACACGGCCGTGCCACCGTCATCGTGGCGCGCGATGAATCCCTGGGTCAGCACCAGTGGGGATGGCTGCTGCGCGAAGCGATCGCTGAAGTCCGGTTCGATCTCACGCCGTGGATATGCCGACAGTCGCAATGCCGCCTCGGTGCGATTGGGCTCGTGTCCCGCCTGCAGCCAGTCGCGCGCGTCACACCAGCCGAAGTCAAGACCCTGGGCGCACAGGTAGGCCGCGCCGATCATCGACGACAGCAGCTCTCCCTGGGCCAGAACCTCAGCTTGCCAGGGGAGCGCCCGCGCGGCAGCACGCGGATCTTGCAGCAGACCTTCCAGCTCCAACAGGCGTGCACCGAGCACCTGATCCGGATCCAGGTCCAACTCCTCGCAGAATGCGCGATGGCGATGCACCAGTGTCGCCACCCGTGCCACCGCATCGTCACCGTCGCAGATGGCCTGCAACTCGTTGGTGACCCCGGACATGGCGGATACGACCACGAGCACGCGCGCACCCTCCGCCGCGCCACGCTCCACGGCCATGCGCCCAATCGTGTCCCAGCGGTCACGCCTGGATACCGAGGTTCCTCCGAACTTGAGTACCAGCCACTTCTGCACTTCAGCCACCTATCCGATCTCCTGGTTCCAGCCGACGACCGGAAAGGGAAAAAACAACGATGTGCATCCTATCGCCTGAAGCGCGTCGCGCGGTACCGCGCGCAACCCAAAGGAGTGGGTCAAGCAGGTGAGCGTGATTGAACAACCGGAGAAACGACACGCCGCCTATACCCTCCGTAACGCCGCGCTCCGGGACTTCACGTTTGCCGATAAGCACTAGAATCCTCTGGCACACGTTTACGCCCAGGCTCCTGCCGCAGGCTTTTCGTGCTCTGTCGCATCAGTGTCGCCAACCCCCGTTCAATGGACTCCACCGCAATGACCCAGCGCCGCTACCTGCAACTGGACGTGTTCGCCGACCGGCCCGGTGCCGGCAATCCCCTGGCCGTGGTGCTCGACACCGATGGCCTGGACACGGCCACGATGCAGGCGATCGCCCGCTGGTCGGACCGTCCGGAAACGACGTTCGTGTTCGCGCCGGCCACCGCTGGCGCGGACTACCGCATCCGCATGTTCGCCCCGGACCGCGAGGTCCCCTTCGCCGGCCACCCCAGCATTGGTACCGCGTACGCGGTGTTGCAGGCCGGGATGGCGGAGGTAACCGACGGACGCATCGTGCAGGAAGGCATGACCGGGCTGTTGCCGCTGCAGGTGGACGATCACGACGGCCAACGCTCGATCGCCATTCGCACACCAACCGCGCGGGTGGCCGAAGTCGGGCGTGCGGACGACACGAAGCTGGCTCCGGCCCTGCGCGGCCTGTCAGTGGGCGGGTTGCCGCCTGCGCTCATGGACGGCGGGCGTCGCTGGTGGGTGGCGGAGCTTGCCGGCGAGGACGCGCTGCGCTCGGCGAGCCCGGACTGGACGGCAATCGCGCAGCTGGCGACGAGTAGCGATTCGATGGGCGTGCTGGCATTCGCCCGCGCAGAGGGCGGTGACCACGACCTGGCGGTGCGTGCGTTCGTCGGTGCCGGCACCCCGTTCGAGGACGCCGCGTCCGGGGCCGCCAATGCGGTGCTCGCGGCCTGGCTGCGCGAGAACGATGCCCTGCCCGGTCGCGACGGCCGCTACGTGGCCAGCCAGGGACGCGAGGTAGGATTCGACGCCCGCCTGCACCTGCGGGTCGACGAGGACGGCGAGATCTGGTCGGGAGGCAGGGTCTGCCCGATCGTCAGCGGCACCATCGACTGGTAGTACCAATGGTGGATCCATACGCGCAACCATCGCCCTCAAGCGCTAGGATCAGCAGGCCGGCGATCCCGTCGCTGGCGACCCGGCAGGTCATCAACGACTGGCTGACGGTCCGGTAATCGTTGCAGGAGCTTCCATGCGTACAGCCGTTGTCGTCATGTCCCTAGCCTTGGCCGCGATCGTGATTGCAGGCTGCTCCACCCTCAACACGTTCGGCTCCATGCTCAGCAGCCAGGTAACGTTCACCCAGCCGCAACTGCAGCGTTCGCTGGACCGGAGCTTTCCACGCGAATTCGACAAGCTGGCCGGTCTTGCCAGCTTGCGGCTCGAGAAGCCGAGCCTGTCCATCCCCTATGACAGCAACCGACTCCGCCTGAGCCTGAACGCGAGCGCGGTGACTGCGGAGCGCGCCGAGCCCCGCCCGCTCGGACGCATCCTGATCACCAGTGGCCTGCGCTTCGACGCCCAGACGCTTGGCCTGCACCTGCAGGATCCGGTGATTGAAACCATCGACAGCGCTGGTGGCTCGTTGAATGACGCCTCGCGGGAACTCATCAATGGGTGGCTGGCGGCATTCGCGATCGAGGAGCCGATCTACCGTCTGGACCACGAGCTGGTCCAGCGGCTGGTGTCGCGCCGAATCGGTGCGGCACGGATCGACAACGGAGTGGTGGTGCTGGATGTCTCGCAGTAATTCGGTCAGCGCGTTGGGTTGAACATGCTGGATGTCGAAACGAGCGGATCGCGCGGAGCAGAACGGATCGTTCTCGACACCAACGTCTGCCTCGACCTGCTGCTGTTCAACGATCCAGCTGTCGCCACCTTGGCGCAGGCGCTGCGATCCGGCGAACTCATCGCCGTGGCCAACGTTGGCACGCGCGCGGAGTGGCGGCGCGTACTCGCCTACCCGGCTCTGCGTCTGGACTCGAAACGACAGGGTGAGTTGATCGATGCGTTCGACGTTCTGGTTTTGGATGTCGCCGCTACGCTCGCTGCCAAATCAATCACGGCAGATGTGCCGCTGCCACGCTGCGGCGATCCCGACGATCAGAAGTTTCTCGAACTGGCCCGGGACGCGGGTGCATGCTGGTTACTCAGCCGCGATCGTGACCTGCTGGGGCTGGCGACACGCTGCCGGCGGCTCGGGTTGTTTTCCGTGATGACCCCGCAGGCCTGGGCGACAGCATTCACCCTGCCGCTCGGGTCGTAGCCGCCGCAGCGAGATGCGGACCCGGTTCGTCCCGTTACTGCATGTACCAGCCGTGGCTGACCACGATGCTCTGCCCGGTCAGCGCCGCGCTGGGGAATTCAGCCAGGAACCGCACCGTCTGCGCGACGTCCTCCACCGTGGTGAAAATGCCATCGACGGTCTGTCCAAGCATGACCTTCTTCACGACCTCTTCCTCACTGATACCAAGCTCTTTTGACTGCTCGGGAATCTGCTTGTCCACCAGCGGCGTGCGGACAAAACCCGGGCAGACGACGTGGCTGCGCACCCCGCGGCTGCCGCCCTCCTTCGCCAACACGCGCGCAAGGCCCAGCAGGCCGTGCTTGGCAGTAACGTAGGGCGCCTTCAACTTCGACGCCTCGTGGGAGTGCACCGACCCCATATAGATCACCACCCCGCCGCGGCTGCCGCCGTTGCCGTCGTCGCGGTACATGTGCGGCAGCACCGCCTTGGTGGTCAGGAACGCACCGTCCAGATGGATGGCCAGCATCTTCTTCCAGTCGGCGAACGCGTAGCTCTCGATCGGATTGACGATCTGGATGCCGGCGTTGGATACCAGGATGTCGATCGGACCCATCGCGTCCACTGCGGCCTCGACTCCGGCATTGACCGCAGCCTCGTCGGTGACGTCCATCGCGATGCCCATCGCGTCGCCGCCGGCACGCCGGATCTCGTCGGCCACCGCATTGGCGCCGTCGAGGTTGATGTCCGCAATCGCCACCTTGGCACCGGCACGCGAGAGCTCGAACGCGATTTCCCTGCCGATGCCGCTGGCCGCACCGGTAACAACGGCGACCTTGCCTTGGATCGAACTCATGCCGGACTCCTGGAACAGTGCAAACGGACCGTCGATCTTAACCAGTCAGCGGACGACCCACGCGCGACCTGGGGTGCACCTATGTCCAATTGCGCTGCCGCTGCGTACTCAGCTTTCGCGCTTTTTGCGTGGCTTTGATTTGGGCTGCAGGATCGTCCCGGTGCAGGTGTCCGCGCCGCAGTAGCAGGCCCAGATCCGCTTCATCTTCGGGGTATGCGCCTCGGCCAGGGTAATGCCGTAGTTGTAGACCAGCTCGTCGCCCGGCTCGATGTCGCTGATCGCCTCGATGAACACGCGGTCCAGGCTGCGGTCGTCGCCTTCGTGCTCCACCAGCAGCGCCTCGCAATTGGGCTCGCAGCTGTGGTTGATCCAGCGCGCCACTCCACCCTTGAAGTTGCCGTCGATGACGTATTCGTCGTTGAGGGTGAAAAAGAACGTGTGCCCGGAGGACGCATCGCCGCAGTCGCCGGCGTCGACGTCCGCGTGGGTGCGGCGCGTACCGGTGTATTCCACGATCCGCTCGCCCTTGGCGATTGGTGCGACGGCGAACACCCCAGTGCCGTGGATGGCGGAATGACGGGCGATGATCTTGCGCGGCATGCAAGGCTTCCAGCGGGAGACAGTCGCCTATTGTGGCCCAGCCACCGCTGCAGGCCATAGCTGGCACGACCCCGGCTGAAAGTGCGCACGAATTCCGGCGTCTGAACGGCGCGGTCGTCAATACGCTTGGAAGCCCGAGCAACAATCCGTACAATTACGGTACTGATTAAGGAGAGCCCATGTTGCGGGTCACCAAACTCACCGATTACGCCACCGTGGTACTGACCGTGCTCGCGGCGGATCCGTCGCTGGTGCTCAGCGCACCGGAGCTGGCGGAGCGTGCCGGACTGGAGACCCCGACCGTCAGCAAACTCCTCAAACCGCTGGCCCAGGCGGGACTGGTGGAAGGCTTTCGTGGCGCCAACGGCGGCTATCGACTGACCCGCGCGCCGGAGTCCATCAGCCTGGTCGAAATCGTCGAGGCGATGGAGGGTCCACTGGCGATGACCGAGTGCAGTATCCACGAAGGCAACTGCGGCATTCAAGACTCCTGCCACGTGCGCGCCAACTGGCGCCATATCAACGATGTGGTCGCCGACGCGCTGCGCTCGGTCAGCCTGGCGCAGATGCTCGTCCCGCCGCGACCGGCCGACCCACCACTCGCGGGGCCGAGGCGCATCGACCTTCGCCTGGCCAACATCTGACACTCCGATTTGACACCCTTATTTGGCACCAATATTTGGCACCAATATTTAGAACAGGACAGGCACCCCATGGCCACCCAGACGATCGAAAACACCACACCTGCCGCACCGACGCCACCCTCTGGCGATGGCAGCAACCGCGAAATCCATGCGCAGCTCGGGCGTACCTACGAAGCCGGCTTCATCACCGACATCGAGACCACCAGCCTGCCGCCGGGTCTGAATGAGGACATCATCCGCCAGCTTTCCGCGATCAAGGAAGAGCCCGAGTGGATGACCGAGTGGCGGCTGGAAGCTTATCGCCACTGGCTGACGATGCCGATGCCGGACTGGGCCAAACTGGACATCGCGCCGATCGACCTGCAGGCGCTCAGCTACTACTCCGCGCCCAAGGGGCCCAAATACAAGTCGCTGGACGAGGTGCCGCAGGAGCTGATCGACACCTACGACAAGCTCGGCATCCCCCTGCACGAGCGCGCCAAGCTGGCCGGAGTCGCGGTCGACGTGGTGTTCGACTCGGTCTCGGTGGGCACCACCGTGCACAAGGAGCTGACCGAGAAGGGAATCATCTTCTGCTCGATGTCGGAGGCGATCCAGAACCACCCCGAGCTGGTGCGCAAATACATCGGCAGCGTAGTTCCACCGGGTGACAACTACTTTGCCGCACTGAATTCGGCGGTATTTTCCGATGGCAGCTTCGTGTTCATTCCGGCGGGAGTGAAGTGTCCGATGGAGCTGAGCACCTACTTCCGCATCAACGCCGGCCATACCGGACAGTTCGAGCGCACGCTGATCATCTGCGAGGACCGGGGCAAGGTCTCCTACCTGGAAGGCTGCACCGCACCGATGCGCGACGAGAACCAGTTGCACGCGGCGGTGGTCGAGCTGGTCGCGCTGGAAGAGTCCGACATCAAGTACTCCACCGTGCAGAACTGGTACCCCGGCGACGAGAACGGCGTTGGTGGCATCTACAACTTCGTGACCAAGCGCGGCGAGTGCCGCGGCGCGCGCAGCCGGATCCACTGGACCCAGGTCGAGACCGGCTCTGCGATTACCTGGAAGTACCCGTCCTGCGTGCTGATCGGCGATGACTCCACCGGCGAGTTCCACTCCGTCGCCCTGACCCACCACCGCCAGCAGGCCGACACCGGCACCAAGATGATCCACATCGGCAAGCGCACCAAGTCGACGATCATCAGCAAGGGCATCAGCGCCGGCCGTGGCCAGAACACGTACCGCGGCCTGGTCAAGATGACCTCCAGCGCCGAAGGTGCGCGCAACTACACCCAGTGCGACTCGCTGCTGATCGGCAAGAAATGCGGCGCCCACACCTTCCCGTATATCGAGGTGCGCAACCCCACCGCCACCGTCGAGCACGAGGCGACCACCTCCAAGATCAGCGACGACCAGATGTATTACTGCCGTTCGCGCGGCATCGGCGAGGAAGACGCGGTGTCGATGATCGTCGACGGCTTCTGCAAGCAGGTCTTCCGCGAGCTGCCAATGGAGTTCGCAGTGGAAGCCAAGGCACTGCTGGAAGTGAGCCTGGAAGGCGCAGTCGGCTGAACCCATTTCCGCGTCCGGCCCCGCGGCCGGACACGACATTTTCACCCGCCGCGGCGGGACACCGGAAAATCACCATGCTGAAAATTGAAAACCTTCACGTCTCCATCGGCGACAAGGAAATCCTCAAGGGCCTGAACCTGGAGCTGCAGCCGGGCAAGGTCCACGCGATCATGGGCCCCAATGGCTCCGGCAAGTCCACGCTGGGCAACGTCATCGCCGGCCGCGAGGGCTATGAGATCACCGCCGGCTCGGTGAGCTTCATGGGCCACGACCTGCTGACGCTGGAGCCCGAAGAGCGCGCGGCGCTGGGCGTGTTCCTGGCGTTCCAGTACCCGGTCGAGATCCCGGGGGTGAACAACACCTACTTCCTGCGCACGGCCTTGAATGCCCAGCGCAAGGCGCGCGGCGAGACTGAAATCGACTCGATGCAGTTCCTCAAACTGGTACGCGAAAAGCTCGCCGTGCTGCACCTGAAGGACGAGCTTCTGCATCGTGGCGTCAACGAAGGCTTCTCCGGCGGCGAAAAGAAGCGCAACGAGATCTTCCAGCTGGCGCTGCTGGAGCCGAAACTGGCGATCCTCGACGAGACCGACTCTGGCCTGGACATCGATGCCCTGAAGACGGTGGCCGAAGGCGTCAACGCACTGCGCTCGCCGGATCGCATGTTTTTGGTGATCACCCATTACCAGCGGCTGCTGGACTACATCAAGCCCGACGTGGTGCATGTGCTCGCCGACGGCCGGATCGTGGAAACCGGCGGGCCGGAACTCGCGCTGCAGCTGGAAGAGCACGGCTATGAGTGGATCAAGGGACGCATTGCACCGGACGTCGCACCGGAGGCGGTGGCCTGATGAGCGCATTGCTGGATTCGCTGGCTGCCGGTTTCGACACACTGCCTTCGCGCGATGCCGCCGGCCTGGGCGGTGCGCGGCGTGCGGCGCTCGACGCCGCGATGCGCGACGGACTGCCGCACGCGCGTGTCGAGGCATGGAAGTACACGCCACTGCGTGCACTTGAACGACGCACGTTCGAAGCTGTCGAGATTGCTCCCACGATCGATTCCGCCCTGCTTGAGGCCATCCCCTCGCCGCGCATCGTGTTCGTCAACGGGCGCTACCACGAGGCCGGCTCCGACATTGAAGGACTGCCCGCGGGCATCACCCTGCAGCGCCTGTCCAATGTGCTCGACGACGGTGAAGCCGACGCCGCCAGCTTCATGCAACGCAGTTACGATCGCAGCGACGAAGTGTTCGCCCGGCTCAACGCGGCGCTGGCGACCGAGGGCATCGTCCTGCGCGTGGAGGCCAATCGCCAGCCGGCGGAGTCGGTGCATCTGGTCTTTCTCGGCAGCGGCGATGCAAGCGACCAGGCCTGGCATTTTCGTCACCTGATCGAGCTTGGCGATGGCGCAAGCCTGAACGTGGTCGAGCACCAGCTGATGGCCAGCGAGCATCGCCACTTCGCCAACTCGATCATGCAGGTGCAGCTGGGCAAGGGTGCCCACCTGTCGCACGCGCGCCTGCAGGACGAGTCGGCCGGCGCGACCCTGATCCACCGCACCGATGCGGTGGTCGGCGAGGACGCGGAGTACCGCCGTATCGACCTTGAACTGGGCGCCGGGCTGTCGCGCCACGAGCTCAACGTGGTACTGCTGGGCGAGCGCTCGCACGTGCACGCCAACGGCGTGTTGCTCGCAGACGGCAAGCGCCACCTGGACACCCGCCTGGGCATCGATCATGCCGGCCGCGACAGCACCTGCGAACTGGTCTGGCGCGGCATCGGCTCGGGACGCTCACGTGCGGTCTTCCACGGCGGCATCCAGATCCGCCAGGGCGCGGATGGCAGCGATGCAATGCTCTCCAACAAGAATCTGTTGCTCAGCGAAGGCGCGGAAATCGACACCCAGCCGGTGCTGGTCATCCACGCCGACGAGGTGCAGGCCGCCCACGGCGCCACGGTGGGCCAGCTGGATCCGACCGCGATGTTCTACCTGCGCAGCCGTGGCCTGCCGACCGAGCAGGCTCGGCAGATCCTGACCGCCGCATTCTGCCGCGAGACCTTGTCCGTACTGGAGGACACCGGCATGCGCGATGCGGCGCTGGTCCGACTCGACCATGCGCTTGAACGGTCCATTCCGGCATGACCATCACGGCGTCAGGTAGTGCGCCGCAGGCGTCCGGTGACCCTTCAGCCGCTCCGACGCCCGTCGACTGGGCGAGGATCCGTGCCGACTTCCCGCTGCTGACCCGCCAGGTCCACGGCAAGCCGCTGGTGTACCTGGACTCGGCCAACACCGGCCAGAAGCCGGCCGCGGTGATCGAGGCGGTCGATGACTTCTACCGCCAGCACAACGCCAACGTCAGCCGTGCGGTGCATGCACTCGGGTCGGAGGCCACCGAAGCCTACGAGGGCGCCCGGCGAAAACTGGCCCGCTTCCTCAACGTGCGCAGCGACGAGCTGGTGCTGTGCAGCGGGACCACCTTCGCGATCAACCTGGTCGCCTACAGTTGGGCCTTGCCGCGGCTGCAGCCGGGCGATGCCATCGTGCTGACACGCATGGAGCACCACGCCAACATCGTGCCGTGGCAGCTGATCGCCGAGCGCACCGGCGCCGTGCTCAAGGTCGCCGATCTGGACGACCGCGGTGACCTGGACCTGGAGCACCTGTATTCGCTGCTGACACCGGAGGTGAAGCTGCTCGCCTTCACCCACGTGTCCAACGTGCTGGGCACGGTCAATCCGGTGCGCGAGATATGCAAGCAGGCGCGCAAGCGCGGAATCACGACGCTGGTGGACGGCTCGCAGGCGGCGCCGCATCTGGCGCTTGATGTGGCGGCCCTGGGTTGCGACTTCTACGCCATCACCGGCCACAAGATGGCCGGCCCGACCGGCACCGGCGTGCTGTGGGCACGCTCCGAGCACCTGAAAGCCATGCCGCCCTTCCTCGGCGGCGGCGAGATGATCCGTGAGGTCAGCTTCGAGGGCACCGTGTTCAACGATGCGCCGCACAAGTTCGAGGCGGGCACGCCCAATATCGCCGGCTTCGTGGGGCTCGGCGCGGCGGTGGATTACCTGGACGCGATCGGGATGGACAACATCGCGGCGCGCGAGCAGGCGCTGCTGGAGTACGCCACTGCTGCACTGGAAAAAGTGCCAGGCGTCCGGATCTTCGGCAAGGCGCGCGAGAAGGCCGCGGTGATCAGCTTCCTGGTAGAAGGTGCCCACGCCCACGACCTCGCGACCCTGCTGGATCTGGAAGGCGTGGCAGTTCGTTCGGGCCACCACTGCGCGCACCCGCTGATGCACCACTTCGGCGTTCCGGCAACCTGCCGCGCATCGTTTGCCTTCTACAACACTTTTGAAGAGATCGACAGTTTCGTGGCGGCACTGGGCAAGGTGAGAAACCTGCTGGCATGAATACGGGCCACCTGCACTTCCGCGCGGCTACGCCGGCCGACCTCGACGGGTTGCTGGCGCTGGTCCAGTCCGCCTACCGGGGCGAAGCCAGCCGCGCCGGATGGACCACCGAGGCCGACCTGCTGGATGGCCAGCGCACCGACCTGACGGACCTTCAGGCATGCCTGGCCCGCGCCGACAGCATGTTGCTGGTGGCCGAGGTGTCTGGCGACGTCGACCCCGGCCCACCCGGTATCGTCGCCTGCGCCTACATCGCGCCCGACGATGACGACCCCACCGACGCGGCGCAGTTCGGCATGTTCGCGGTTCGACCGCAGTTGCAGGGCAGCGGTGTCGGCAAAGCCGTGATGGACGAGGCCGAGCGCATCGTTCGCGACGAGTGGCAACTGCCAACAATGCGGATGAGCGTGATCGACGTGCGCGCCGAACTGATCGCCTTCTATCAGCGGCGGGATTATCAGCGCACCGGGATCCACAAACCGTTTCCCTACGGCGACGAGCGCTTCGGCCTCCCCCGCCGCGCGGACCTGCGTTTCGAGATCCTGGAAAAGCACCTCCGGCCACACACAGGCGTAGCGGGCAAGCAGCCGGTGAGCAGCCCGGCCGCGTGATGCCCGCGAATTCCCCAATTCCACCCAGGTCGAGGACCCCCGGCAATGAGTGAATGGACCCTGGTCTGCAGCACGGCCGAACTGCTTCCCGGCGAGTCGACGGTCGCCTGGGACGGCGACACGCCGATCATGGTGGTGAACTTCGACGGCACGTTCTACGCGTTCGAGGACAAATGCTCGCACGAAGACTTCGAGCTCTCGGCCGGCCGCTTCGACGGCGAGACGGCGACGGTGGAATGCGTGCTTCATGGGGCAAAGTTCGATGTCCGCGACGGCAGCGCCCTGTGTGCGCCCGCATACGAACCGGTGGTGAACTTCCCGGTAAAGGTCGAGGACAACAAGGTCTGGACCCGCGACGACCGCTGATCGCCGCTCACAATCTCGCGGTAGCGGGTGATGGGTTGCGCTGTAGCCCGCCTCTTAGTTGCGAACGATTCTCGATTGCGTTTAACATTGCGCCGTTCCTGCAGCGGCGCCAGGCCGGCCTTGAGGTCGGCGGACCCCCCGTTCCGGTGCCTCCGCGGGGCTTTCCTTCAATCGAACCAGAGTGCTCATGGCCCCTCACGGCGGCGGAGCGCCTGGTTCTCCATAAGGCACCCGAATGTCCCCCATCACCAGTCGAAAGCACGCCGTAGCCCCCCCCAAAACCGGTTCCACCCATCACTCCAGCCTGTCGGTCTCGCTGCTCACCGGCCTGGTGCTCGCCGCACCGCTGGCCGCATCGGCGCAGTCCGCCAGCGGCCCGGCCGCCGATGCCACGGATTTCGACACGGTCCGCGTCGAGGGCAAACGCGGCAAGGTCTATTCCTCGGGCCAGCTGTCCTCGCCGAAGTTCAGCCAGCCGCTGCTGGACACCACCCAGACCATCAACGTGATCGGCAGCGACCTGTTCAACGAGCAGGGCGCCACCAACCTCACCGAAGCGCTGCGCAACAGCCCCGGCGTCGGCACGTTCTACGCCGGTGAGAACGGCAACACGACGACCGGCGATGCGATCTACCTGCGCGGGTTCGACACCTCCGGCAGCATTTTCGTCGACGGGGTGCGCGATTTGGGATCGATTTCCCGCGACGTGTTCAACATCGAGCAAATCGAAGTGGCCAAGGGCCCGGCGGGCACCGACAACGGCCGCACCGCCCCCACCGGTGCGATCAACCTTGTGAGCAAGCAGGCCCACGGCCACGACCGCGCCTCGGTCACCGGGTCCTACGGCAGCGCCGACCAGAAGCGGGTCACCGCCGACTGGAACAAGACCCTGGGCGACACGAGCGCGCTGCGCCTCAATCTGATGGTGCAGGACAGCGGCGTTCCGGGCCGCGACACCATAGAGAACAAGCGCTGGGCGATCGCGCCGTCGCTCGCTTTTGGTTTGGGCACGGATACGCGCACCACCCTCAACCTGCTCCACATCCAGCAGGACAACCTCCCCGACGGGGGCGTACCGACCATCGGCCTGCCCGGCTACAGCTCGCCCGACCCGACCCGACCGCAATTTGGTGATGCCGATCCCGTCGCATCGAGCAACTTCTACGGCACCTTGTCGGACTACGACGACGTCACCGCCGACATGGCGACGCTGCGCATCGAGCACGATCTTTCCGACGCGACCCGGCTCATCAACACCACCCGCTGGGGCAGCACCAAACAGGACTACCTGCTGACGGCATTCATGGGCACGGCCGCCAACCTCGTCACGCCGGATCTGGATGACCCCGCCGGCTGGACCGTGGCGCGCTCGTTGCCGACGTTCAAGAACCAGCGCAACAAAATCATCACCAACCAGACCGCGTTCGCGACCGAATTTGACGCCGGTGGAGTACGGCATGACTTCACCACTGGCCTTGAACTGACCCGCGAGGAGCTCGACACCCAGGGAATGCGCGCTTTGGATGGTACGGCGTGGCCGGCAGTCAACCTGTATCAGCCCAGCCCGGACGTGACCGGCCTGCAGTGGCAGCGCAACGGCGCCCGCGGTGAGGGACGCACCGACACGGTGGCGGCCTACGTGTTCGACACTCTCACCCTCAACGAGCAATGGCAGGTCAACGGCGGTTTGCGCGCCGACCGTTACAAGACGCAGTTCCAGAGCACCGTGCCTTGCGGCGGCCGTCGCGGCCCGGATTGCGGAATCCTTGACGAAGGCTCCATCGTGCCCGGGGTGGATGCGCGCATCTCCGACACGCTGCTGAACTGGAAGGTCGGCGCGCTCTACAAGCCGGTGGCCAACGCCAGCTTCTACGCCAACTATGCAGTCGCGCAGCAACCGCCCGGCGGCGGCAACCTGGAGTTGAGTGATTCCGAGAACAGCGCCAACAATCCGGCTCTTGACCCGCAAAAGGCCCGCACCGCGGAAGTCGGCACCAAATGGAACGTGCTTGACCAGCGCCTGATGCTCACCGCCGCCCTCTACGACACCCGGATCAGCAACGAGGTCGTGCGTGATCCGGTGGACCAGCAGTACTACCAGACCGGCCGCAAGCGGGTCCGCGGCGTGGAGCTCAGCGCGGTCGGCCAGATCACCGATGTCTGGTCAGTGTCGACCGGATTCACCGTGATGGACACCGACGTGCTGTCGGGTCCGGTTGTCACCACCGACGGTTCGAGCGATCTCACCTACACGCCCAAGCGCGCGTTCACCGCATGGTCGACCTACGATTTTCCCAACGGACTGACCATCGGTGGCGGCGCGCGCTACTCCGGTGAGCTCAAGCGCGGCGTGGACGGCGCAGTCGGAACCCCGGCGTACACCAAGGATTACTGGGTCGTCGACGCTGTCGCCAGCTGCGCCGTATCGCCCAACCTCGACCTGCGCCTGAACCTCTACAACCTGCTGGACAAGGACTATGTGGCTGCGATCAACAAGAGCGGCTACCGCTACACCCCCGGCACGCCGCGCTCGATGATGTTCACCGTCAACTACCACTTCTGATCGGAGCCCGCGATGCTGTTGCATGTCCCTGGCGTACTGGACGACGAGACCCTGGCCCGGATCCGCGCAGCGCTGGAAGGCGCGGCGTGGACCGACGGCCGCGAAACTGTCGGGCCGCAGGGTGCTGGGGTCAAGCGCAACCTGCAACTGCCCGATGCCTCGCCGGTGCGTCACGAACTGGGGCAGCTCATCACTGCCGCACTCGCCGCCAGCCCGTTGTATTTCGCCGCCGCCCTGCCCCTGCGCGCCCTGCCGCCGCGCTTCAATTGCTACCAGGGCGGCGGCACTTACGGCCTCCACGTCGATGGCGCGGTGATGACCCCGGCCGCCCCGCCGGGCCAGGTCGCGGCGACGATGCGCACCGATATCTCCTGCACGTTGTTCCTGTCCAAACCGGAGGAGTACGACGGCGGCGAGCTTGTCATACACGACATCTACGGCACGCACGAGGTGAAGCTGCCCGCGGGTGACCTGATCCTGTATCCCTCCAGCAGCCTGCACATGGTCGAGCCGGTGACACGGGGCGCCCGGCTGGCCGCGTTTTTCTGGATCCAGAGCATGATCCGCGACGACGCCCAACGCCGGATGCTGTTCGAGATGGACACCGCGATCCAGGCCCTGACCAGCAGCGGTGCCGATGCCGCGGTCGTCCTGCAGCTTACGGGCGTGTACCACAACCTCTTGCGCCGTTGGGCGGAAACCTGAGTCGAAACCACTTTCGGCAGCAGCGTGATTTGACGGCACCTGCCATAGCGCGCGCTGTTGCAGGAGCGGATCAACGCCGGTCGACACAACAATTGGCTGCTTTTTGGCGAACGCAGCAGCACCCACGTTTTCCACTACCGTGAGGACATCGAGGAGTGGCATCGCGCGGGGCCGATCGAACGGCTGGACATCGCTTTCTCGCGCGACACGGCGACACGGCGCTACGTCCAGCACCTGCTCGCGGAGCGCGCCGGGGCACTGCGGGAATGGCTGAACCGTGGTGCGTCCGTCCACGTCTGCGGCAGCCTGAACGGCATGGCCCCCGCGGTGGACGCTGCGCTGGCGTCCATCGCGGGTGAGCCGCTATGGGAAGCCATGCTCGCCGACGGACGATACCGGCGCGACGTGTACTGATCGCAACGGACGCCGTACTACACAGCCGTGATTCGCGCGACCAAGGCCTCGCCGCCACCCTCGAGCGCATAACGTGCCCGCCCGCCGACGCTCGAACAAAGTACACCAGTGTCGCCACCAGACAGCCCGGCGAGCCCACTGTCGCCCGCAAACACGGCCTGCCCTGCTACCAGGTGCAGCAGCCATGTCTCCCCCTCCTCGGCAAACAGCACCATCGATCCGACCAGCGGACGGTGCCAGAGCCGGACTGACACGCGGTCACGTCGCCACATCAGGTTGCAAACCTGCACCGGCCCATCTCGAAGCTCGGCCTGCAGTGCCCGCTCACCCTGGAAGCGATGCCGCCCGTGCGGCGGCTCCAGCCCGTGGCGTGTTCCGTCATCGAAACACAGGTCCACCCCGCCGCCGGACAGCAGGCATATTTCCCGGTCGATGCCGAGGAAGCGGGAGAACGCGGCGTCGGCATCGATTTCCGCGATCGACATGCGCCAGTCCCAGTCCGGATCACCCCCACCCCGGCTGATTTCACTTGTCCAGCCCAGGCCGTTGCGCCAGCGCTCTCGGCGGTAATCGGCGGCTGGAATGACATGCGAGTTCATGGCGCAAAGGTCGAGGGGGAACGACAGTCTGCCATCTGCGCGCGTTCTGGCATGGCCAAAACAGTGCCACCCGCTGCAGATCCCTCTGCAGCGGGTGGCGTACATCCTTGTCCAGAGGTTCTCCCCTGAGCGTGGGCATTCCTTGCCCACGACTCCACCTGTTTCGACATCCCGGTGTCTACGCAGGTGGTGTGTAGTCAGCGCTGGGCTATGTTCCCCGGGGTCTTGCCGGCAGCAGAGAGCGCAATACGGTCGCGGTTCTTCTCGATGGTCGCCAGGCCGATGCCCTTGACCATCGCCAGTTGCTCGACGCTGCGGAACGCGCCGTTGGCTTCGCGGTACTCAACGATCGCCTGCGCCTTGGCCGGGCCGATGTTGGTGAGCACCTGGGCGATTTCCGCGGCCTCGGCGGTATTGATGTTCACCGTGTCCTGCGCCCAGGCGATACCGGTAAGCAGCATCGACAGCACCAGCGTTTTTGCAATCATCAGCAGTGACTTCATGACCTGACTCCTGTTGGTGGTGTGTGGGGTTCCATCCCCGAAGGCACGTGATCGGTGCCGGTGGATGAACTTTGGCCCAGCGCGTCATCTGCCGGAATCAACCAAGTCATGAAGCGCGCGTAGGGAGGATCCCCGGCGCGGGGTAGGGAAATTCCGAGTCCACCGCCGGCGGTACAATGGCTACCCCTACAGATTCGGGTGCCCAACATGGATGCCAACCAGATCGATTCCGCTGCCATCGACCGATTCGTGGCCGACAAGTGGGACGCCGAGATCGTCCCCCAACTGGTGGAATACATCCGCATTCCGAACAAGTCGCCGATGTTCGACGCCGACTGGGTCGAGCACGGCTACATGGAGCAGGCGGTAACGCTGATGGAGACCTGGGCGCGCGCGCAGTCGATCCCCGGGATGCAGGTCGAGGTGGTGCGACTGGAAGGTCGTACGCCATTGATCTTCATCGAGATCCCGGCCGCCAACGGCGGCAGCGACGAGGATTGCGTGCTTCTCTACGGGCATCTGGACAAGCAGCCGGAGATGACCGGATGGGATGACGACCTTGGCCCATGGAAACCCGTCATCAAGGGCGACCGCCTGTACGGGCGCGGCGGGGCGGACGACGGCTATGCGATCTACGGCTCGTTGACTGCGGTGATGGCGCTGCACGAGCAGAAGCTGCCGCATGCCCGCTGCGTGGTCCTGATCGAGGCCTGCGAGGAGTCCGGCAGCTACGACCTGCCCGCGTACGTAGATCATCTTGCGGAGCGCATCGGCAAGCCATCGCTAGTGGTGTGCCTGGATTCGGGCTGTGGCAACTACGATCAGTTGTGGTGCACCACCTCGCTGCGCGGCCTGGCCGGTGGCAACTTCACCGTCAAGGTCCTCAGCGAAGGCGTCCATTCGGGCGATGCCTCCGGCGTCGTGCCCTCCAGCTTCCGCGTCCTGCGCCAGTTGCTCTCGCGACTGGAAGACGAGGACAGCGGCCGGATCATCGTCGAAGGGCTGCACGCCGAGGTTCCGGCCGAGCGACTGGAGCAGGCGCGGCAGGCCGCAGGCGTCCTCGGGACCGCGGTGTACGACAAATTTCCGCTGCTCGACGGCATGCAGCCGATGGACGAGGACCTGGCCGAACTGGTGCTCAACCGGACCTGGCGCCCGGCACTCTCGGTCACCGGCATTGACGGCATGCCCTCGCTGGACTCGGCGGGAAATGTACTTCGCCCGCATACTGCGGTAAAGCTCTCGCTGCGCCTCCCGCCGACCCTGGACGGCAAACACGCGGGCGAAATCCTGAAGCAGACGCTGCTCGACAATCCGCCCAACGGCGCGCACGTCGAGCTGGAGCTGGAGAAGTCTTCGACCGGCTGGAACGCGCCTGCGCAGTCGCCCTGGCTGACCCAGGCGATCGAAGGCGCCAGCCAGGCCTGTTTCGGCAAGCCGGTGATGTACATGGGCGAAGGCGGCTCGATTCCGTTCATGGGCATGCTGGGCGAGAAGTTCCCCGGCGCGCAGTTCATGATCACCGGCGTGCTCGGCCCGCACTCCAATGCACACGGACCCAACGAATTCCTGCACATTCCAATGGGCAAGCGGGTCACCGCCAGCGTGGCCCACGTGATCACCCGTCACCACGAAGCCGGAAAGCGCGGGGAGACCACCGGCGTCGCTGCTGCTGGCAGCGTGCAGGAACGCGGCGATCACGGCTGCTGCTGAGTGTGCTCCACGCAGCGCGCCAACGCGGGCGCTGCATCCATCTGCACTCTAACGGAGAACACCATGTTCAACGGAGTCCTGGGTTACGTCGCCGGCGGCGCGGTCATCGGCATCCTCGCCCGGCTTTTCAAACCCGGCCCGGACCCGATGGGCTGGATCACCACCATCGTGCTCGGCATCGTCGGCGCATTGGCCGGCGGCTGGCTGGCCACCGAAATGGGCGTCACCAGTCGAGTGCTGATGTGGGCCTTGGCCATCATCGCCGCGATGCTCCTGCTGGTGGTGCAGGAAATGTTCCGCGAACGCCGCCGATCCACGCGTCGCTGATCCACCACAGCCCCATTAACCTCATCGCCTGCCGCCCCGCCCGGCGGCCATCGGAGATTGCATGAACCAGGTTGTTGCCGAGTCCAGCGAGCGTGCCGATGCGCGTCTCGAATGGGCCCGCCACGCGTCCGGCCACCCCGCGCTGACCCTCGAGCGCGCATCAATGGATGCGGGTTTCCGCAGTTACTGGCGCAGCGCGGGACACGACGGCAAACCCTGGATCGTGATGGACTCGCCTCCCGACAAGGAGGACGTCGGGCCGTGGCTGAGCGTGCGCGATCTGCTGGAAAGCCACGGCGTTCGGGCGCCGCACGTTGCCGCTCAGGATGAACGTACGGGTTTCGTGCTGATGGAAGACCTCGGCGGTCCTACCTATCTGCAGGTCATTACCGGCGACAACGCCGATGCCTTGTTCAACGCGGCGATCGGCCAGCTGCTGAAGCTGCAGGCGCTGCCGTGCGCAGCCGACCTGCCCGCCTACGATGACGCCCTGCTGGAGCGCGAACTGGCGCTGTTTCCGGACTGGTTCCTTGACCGTCACCTCGGCATCCAGCTGTCAGCAGCCGAGCAGGCGGCGCTCGCTGAGGCCAACCGTTTCCTGGTGGATGCCGCGCTGGCTCAGCCGCAGGTATTCGTCCACCGTGATTTCATGCCGCGCAACCTGATGCCGGCGGACGACGGACCGGCCGTGCTCGACTTCCAGGACGCCGTCCGCGGACCGATCGCCTATGACCCGATCAGCCTGTTCAAGGATGCGTTCCTGAGCTGGCCGGAAGCCAAGGTCCAGGAGTGGCTTGGCCGTTACCACGCGCGCGCAGCCGCCGCCGGCCTGCCGGTGCCCACGCTGGACCGGTTCCAGTGCGACGCCGACCTGATCGGCGTGCAGCGCCACCTGAAGATACTGGGCATCTTCGCCCGCCTCTGGCATCGCGATGGCAAGCCGCGCTACCTCGCCGACGCGCCAAGATTCATCGGTTACCTGGATGCCGTCCTGCCGCGATATCCGGAACTGGCCGAGCTGGCCGACATCATCGATCGCCAGGTCAAACCGGCGATGACGGCCCGCCCGTTCCAGCCACCGGCATGAAGGCGCTGGTTCTGGCCGCGGGCCGCGGCGAGCGCATGCGGCCGCTGACCGACAGCGTGCCCAAACCGCTGCTAGGCGTTGGCGGCAAGCCGTTGATCGTGTGGCACCTGGAGCGACTGGCCGGCATCGGCGTGCGTGAGGTAGTGATCAACACCAGTTGGCTGGCGGAACAGTTCGAGCCGGCGCTTGGCGATGGACGCCAATGGGGACTGAAGCTGCATTACTCGTACGAAGGGGCGGAACCTCTGGAAACCGGCGGCGGCATGCTGCATGCGCTCGACTTTCTGGGTCACGAGATTCCGTTCATCACGGTGAACGGCGATGTGTGGAGTGATTTCGATCTCGCCCTGCTGCCAAGGGAGCCGACGGGCGAGGCCCACCTGGTGCTTGTCGACAACCCGGAACACAACCCGGAGGGGGACTTTTCACTGGGTCGCGCAGGCGTGCTGTCGATGGATGACCCGAATCGGCAGACCTTCGCCGGCATCGGCGTCTACCGGCCTTCGCTGCTGGCAGACTGGAATGCCGTGATCGGAGCGTCGGACGTGGCAGTCGACACACGGCCGCGTTTCCCGCTGGCGCCGCTACTGCGCCATGCAATGCGGACGGGCGCAGTCACCGGTGAACACCACCGCGGCCGGTGGACAGACGTTGGCACGCCGCAGCGCCTGGCCGAACTGGACGCGTCGCTCAGCCGTTCAGCACCTGACGCAGGAATGGCACGGTAATCCGTCGTTGCGCGGCAAGTGACGCCCGGTCCAGCCGGTCGAGCAAGGCGGTCAGGCCGGCGAGGTCACGCTCCACCCGCTTGAGCAACCAGTCCAGCGCCGCATCTTCCAGCACCCAGCCCCGGCGCCGAGCGCGCTGGCGCAGCACCTCGCGGCGGCCATCGTCGTCCAGCGACTGCAGGTTGATCCGGCTGCATTGGGACAGGCGGGAGCGCAGGTCCGGCAGCACGAGCGCGAGGTCATCCGGAGTGCCACGCGCCGCATAAACGATGCGGGTGCCGGCGGCTCGGGCGCGGTTGTGGACGTCAAACAAGGCGATTTCGTCATCGCGCTGGCCCGCCACAACATCCAGACCGTCCAGCGCGAGCAGGTCATTGCCTTCCAGTGCCTCCAGCGCATCGCGCAGGCGACCGGCCGCCGCTGCAAGCGGCAGATAGGCGGCACGGCGACCAGCGGCTTCCGCCGCGGCGCAGGTTCCCAGCAACAGATGGGTCTTGCCGGCACCCCGCGGACCGGCGAGATAAAGCCAGTCACTGCCCTCGCCCTTCGCCAGCGCGATCAACTGTTCGAGTGCGCCCGCCGGCGGATCAACGAAGGTATCCAGTCGCTGGTCGGCCGGATAACGCAGGGCCAATGGCAATTGCGGTACGCCCGAATCCGGCAGTACCGCACCCCGAGAGCCCCGTACAGGGGCGGCTGGAGGGGCGGATTTCACTCGCCCCTTGGCTCCGAGGGAACCACCGGCTGCATCGGTTCGTCGCCGACCATGATCATCGGCGACGGCGCGCCGGAGTAGAGGCGGCTGTGGGTATAGCGCTCCTCCGCATAGCGCAGCAACACGTTCACGACAGCCGCGCACGGCAGGGCGATGAGCATGCCGAGGAAGCCGAACAGCTGGCCGCCCGCGAGCACGGCAAAGATCACCGCAACTGGGTGCAGGCCGATGCGATCGCCGACCAGCTTCGGCGTCAGCCAATAGCTCTCAACGAGCTGGCCGACGCCGAACACCACCAGGACCGCCAGAAAGTGCTGCCAGTCCCCGTATTGCACCACCGCGGCTATGCAGCCCAGCACCAGCACGGTTGCCGGCCCAACGTAGGGAACGAAGGTCAGGATGCCGCCGATGATGCCGATCAGGATCCCCAGGTCCAGGCCCACGCCCCACAGGCCGACGGCGTAGATAACGCCCAGCGCAAGCATGACCAGGAACTGCCCGCGCAGGAATCCACTCAGCACATCACTTGACTGGGTGACCAGCCGGGTGACGATCTGCAGATGGTCACGCGGGATCAACGACGCCACGCGCGCGACCAGCAGGTCCCAGTCGCGCAGGGCGAAAAACGTCACCACCGGCAGCAACGCGATGTTGGCCGCCAGCGCGATCAGGGCAAAACTGGAGCGCGACATGTAGCCCAGCAGGTTGCTGGCAAATCCGCCCGCACTCTCCCAGTTGGACCGGATCAGTTCAATCAGGTGATTGAGGTCCAGCCATCCGGTGATTTCCATGCCGGTGCGCATCTCGATCCACGGCATGGCGGTGCTGATGATCCATTGCTGGTAGCCGGGGATGGAGTCGATCAGGGTCACGATCTGCTCCTGGATAAGCGGCACCAGCAGCACCAGGCCAAGCACCACAAACAGCGTCATCGCAGTGAACACGAGCAACACTGCGGTGTTGCGCGAACGCCCCGCACGCTCCAGCCGGTCCACCAGCGGATCGCCCAGCCAGCCCAGTAAAGCGCCCAGCACAAACGGGGACAGCACCGGCGACAGCAGCCACACCAGCCAGCACAACGCCACCGCGAGCGCCGCCCATTGCAGCCGCCGCAGGAAGCGGGCGATTTCGACCAGCGGATCCGTACTTTCCATCAGTGGAGCGTGTAGACCGGCACGGAAACGGAAGTCGTCACGGGCCGACCGTCATTGGCGTCCGCTCCTGGCATGCCGACCGCGCCGATGGACGTGTCACGACCACTGTCGAGCGCCGCAAGTACACCATCGCGCTCCACCATCATGTTGAACCCGCGCACGCCCGACAGCAGGTCGAGGTCGAACTCCATGCGCTGCGCGGTCGCCAGCGCCGGGCGCATCCCACGCACCACCGTCAGACCTTGTAGGTAACCGGACAGGCGCACGTAGTCGTCGGCGCTGCGCAGCCCCGTGAAGGCGATGCGGTAGGTACCGGCCGGACCGGTGTCAGGGCGCTTGGCGTAGCGTTTCATCAGCGCATCTGCGCTGCCATCGGCACCGGTCGCCATCAACTGTGTGGCGCTGGCGCCGCTCTCCGACCAGCGCGACAACACCTTGCCGTTGTCCACGAAGATCCAGTCCGCCGTCCAGCCGCCGCTGCTCCGGTAGAGCTTGCCTATCAATTGCATCGGCGGGCTGTAGCGCTGCGACGCACGCGCCACGGCTGCGGTGTCGCCGCGCCAGATAGCGCCCACCACAGCCTTCTCGGCAGCGCTGCCGCCGGGAAGCCCCAGCCGGTAGCCACGCTCGACGGCCCGGTCCAACGTGGAGCGGGCGGCATCGGCACTCTTGACGTCCACCAGGCGCGGTCCACTGCCATCATCGATGGCCAGCCACAGCACCGGTTTCGGCCGGGGCTGGGGCCAGACCGGCAGCGCCAGCGTCAAGGCCAGGTCATCGACCGCGGCTTCATCGAACCGGACCACCAGCATCGTCTTGAAGCTTGGCGCTCCGCTGGCGGAGCGGCCCTCGTCCTGGCGGTAGTCAAAACTCCGCACGTACTTTTCGGCCTGGCGCAGTTCGGCGCCCACACCGGGTCGGGACGCGGCGCCGCGGTCGCCAGAAAGCTTGCCCAGCACCTGGACAAGCGCCCGCGAGAATGCCCGGCGACGCTCGTCCGCGCCCTGTCCCTTGACCGCCACCTCGGCGTTGTAGGCTCCCTGCGCGACGGCGCGATCGCCCTCCACGCGCTGCGCGGACGCGCCGAAACTGGCGGTCGCGAAGATGGCGATGCACGCCCAGATCAGCCATCCGGCGGGAGTGCGATTCCCTGCTCGCAAGACCGCACCATGGCGTTCGTCATCGCTTTTCGTGCCCGTTGCATACGCCATCGTGGTTCCCGTCAACTTGATCCCAGTCTGAAATGGTGCCGTACCGCCGCCGTGGCGTCCATTCGCGCGGGCCACGGGGGCGCTTGACTGCTAAAATCGCCTGCTACCCGCGCCATTGAGCCTGCCGTGACCGCACCGTCCACACCCTCTGCTGCCCCCATGACCTATCGCGATGCCGGAGTCGACATCGACGCGGGCAACGAGCTGGTCGAGCGCATCAAACCCCTGGTGAAGCGCACTTTCCGCCCGGAAGTAATGGGCGGGCTGGGCGGCTTTGGCGCCCTGTTCGATCTTTCCGGCAAGTACCGCGAGCCGGTACTGGTGTCGGGTACCGACGGCGTGGGCACCAAGCTGAAGCTGGCCCAGCAGTTCGGTCGACACGACACGATCGGCATCGACCTGGTCGGCATGTGCGTGAACGACGTGCTGGTGCAGGGCGCCGAACCGCTGTTCTTCCTGGACTACTTCGCCACCGGCAAGCTGGATGTGGAGACCACGGTTGCCGTGGTCGGTGGCATCGCGCGCGGCTGTGAACTGGCCGGCTGCGCCCTGATCGGCGGCGAGACCGCGGAGATGCCGGACATGTATGCCCCCGGCGAATACGATCTGGCCGGGTTCACCGTCGGCGCGGTCGAGAAGGCCGAACTGCGCGACGGCAGCCGGGTCGCTGCCGGCGACGTATTGATCGGCATTGAATCCTCGGGCCCGCATTCGAACGGTTACTCCCTGATCCGCCGCATCTTCGATCGTGCCGGGTGTCCCGACGATGTCTATTTTGACGGCACGGCGCTGATCGATGCACTGATGGCGCCCACCGCGCTGTACGTCAAGCCCGTCCTGGCGCTGCTGCGCGGCGAAAATGGCCACGCGGTGCACGCCATGGCCCACATCACCGGCGGCGGCCTGACCGAGAACATCGTCCGCGTGGTGCCGGAAGGCCTTGGCGTCCGCATCGAGGCCTCGACCATCGTCCTGCCGCCCGTGTTCGATTGGCTGCAGCGTGAAGGCGCGGTGGCCGACGGCGAAATGTGGCGCACGTTCAACTGCGGTATTGGCTTCGTGCTGGTGGTGCCGCAGGACACGGCCGCCGCGGTTGAATCGGCCCTCGACGGTCTCGCCCTGTCGCACCGGCGGATCGGTGAGGTGGTGATGGCCGGCGATGACGAACGCGTCCTGATCGGCTGATCCCGACCGTTCGGTGATCCACCAATGACCTCCCCGCTGCGCATCGCGGTGCTCGCCTCCGGACGCGGCACCAACCTGCAGGCGATCTTGGACGCGATTGCCGCCGGGGCCCTGGATGCGCAGGTGGTCGGCGTGTTTTCCGACCGCCGCCGCGCGCCGGTCCTGGAGCGCGCAGAGCGCGCCGGCATCCGCGCCGTTTCCGTGCAGCCGAAGCTATTTCCGGATCGCCAGGCTTACGAGACCGAACTTTTTTCCCGGATCAACGCCACCCGCCCGGATCTGATCGTCTGCGCCGGTTATATGCGTCTGCTGGGCGCTGAGGCGGTCGACGCGCACGCCGGCCGCATCATCAACATCCATCCATCGCTGCTGCCCGCCCACAAGGGTTTGCACACGCATCAGCAGGCGTTGGAGGCGGGGGCCTGCGAACACGGCGCCAGCGTGCATTACGTCACCGCCGAGCTGGACGGCGGGCCGGTGATCGCGCAGGCCTGCGTGCCAGTTCTGCCCGACGACGATGCGGAAACCTTGGCGGCGCGGGTGTTGCAGCGCGAACATCCCCTGCTGGTGGCCACCCTGCGGCTGTTCGCAGCGCGGCGGATCCAACTGCACGATGCGGCCATCCTCATTGACGGACACCCGCTCGATGTACCGATGAAGCTGGATTCAGACAACAACCTGCATCCTCCGCTGCTGACGACCACTTGAGCCTTCCGCCCACATGCGACCGATCGCCACCATCCTGCACCGCTCCCTGCTGCTTGCCCTGTTGCTGCCGTTCGCGGCACTCGCGCAGCAGGAAACTGCCTTGCCCTCCACGACCCCGCCGGCGCCCCTGACCGGAGCGGAGACCGACGCGAGCCCGCACGTGCTTGAGCCTTTCCTGGCTACCTACGCGGTGTACAAGGACGGGAAGCTGCTGGGAGAGGCCACGATGCAGCTGGTCCGCCAGCAGCCACCGCGCTGGCGCGCGGACCTGGTCATGCACGGCACCCGCGGCCTGATGGGTTTTGTCGGTATCAACGCCGAGCAGAGCAGCGTGTTTGACGACCTTGGGGACGTGTACCGGCCCGTCACCCAGGCGACGGTCAACAAGAGCGTGTTCACGCGCAAGCAGACCATCGGCATCTACGATTGGAACTCGCGCGCGGCCAACTGGCAGGGCGACGTCAAGGAAAGCAGGCGTCGACCGGTGCCGCTGCAGGACGGCGACATGTCCGGCCTGCTGATCAATCTGGCGGTGATTCGCGATGCCGCCCCCGGCAAGACGCTCGATTACCGGTTTGTCGATGATGGCCGCGTGCGTGACCACCGTTATGTCGTTGCCGACGAACGCGAAAGCATCACCGTGGCCGGCATGCCCTACAACGCCATGAAGGCGACCCGCAGCAAGGACAACGAAGACACCGTGATCTGGGTGGTCCGCAACGTACCCAGCCCTATCCGCATGCTCAAACGCGAAAACGGCAAAGACGTGTACGACCTGCGTCTGGTCGAATACAAAGGAGTTGAATAGATGCTTTCTGACACCTTCACGAAATCCCTTGGGTACGCGCGGACGCCCCGTTGGCGCGTGCTCGGCGCGGCCGCCGCATTGCTGCTGGCCACCTTCCCTGCGTGGTCGATCGAGGCCTTCACCGCCGACTACCTGGCCAGCTACAAGGGCATGCAGGCCACCGGCAAGATGACCCTGGCCGCGGAATCGGGTGATCGCTGGCGCTACACTCTGGCGATCAGCACGCCGCTGGCGAACCTCAACCAGAGCACGGTATTCGAGGACAGCAACGGCACCTGGCGTCCGCTGAGCAGTGAAGACAGCACCCAGGTCCTGGTCAAGCGGTCGTCCAAGACCGCCACGTATGACTGGGGTCAGGGGGTCGCTACCTGGTCCGGGGATGTGAAGCCGGAGCGCTCCAAGCCGATCAAACTGCAGGCCGGCGACATGGACGCACTGCTGATCAATCTGGCGCTGGTCAGGGATCTGGCCGCGGGCAAACCGCTCAAGTACCGCATGGTCGACGACGGCCGCGTCAAGCAGCTCAGCTACAAGGTCAGCGGCAAGGAATCGATCTCCGTCGACGGCAACCAGGTCGAAGCGACCAAGGTCGTCAATACCGACGGTGACAAGCAGACCATCGCGTGGCTGGTGGAAGGCATGCCGATCCCCGCGCGTATCCTCCAGCGCAAGGGTGGGAAGGACGACATCGACCTGCGTGTGAAGTCGGTCAACTGATCGTCGCCAACTGATCAGGATTTCCCTGCATCCCCCTATAAAAACCCCGCCTTGAGCGGGGTTTTTATTGTTTAATCGCTGATCCGGCGGATCCTTGCACCCAGGCCGGACAGCTTTTCCTCGATGTTTTCATAGCCACGATCCAGGTGGTAGATGCGGTCGATGACCGTCTCCCCCTGCGCCACCAGTCCGGCGAGGATCAGCGAGGCGGAAGCGCGAAGATCAGTCGCCATCACGGGGGCCCCACTCAGGGATTCCACACCCCGGACCACGGCCATGTGGCCGTCCACGCGGATGTCCGCACCAAGGCGGACCAGCTCGTTGACGTGCATGAAGCGGTTTTCGAAGATCGTCTCGTTGATCACGCCAACGCCGTCGGCGATGCAGTTCATTGCCATGAATTGCGCCTGCATGTCGGTGGGAAACGCAGGATGTGGCGCCGTGGTGAGATCCACGGCCCGCGGCCGCCGGCCCTGCATGTCCAAGGTGATGCGGTCGCCGGAGCACTCCACCGTGGCGCCGGCCTCGACCAGCTTGTCGAGCACCGCGTCCATGGTGTCCGGGCGGGCATGATGAGCGGTGATCCGGCCCCCTGTCATGGCCGCGGCAACCAGGAAAGTGCCGGTCTCGATCCGGTCCGGTACCACCGAATGGCTGCCGCCGTGCAGGCGCTCCACGCCGTGGATGGTGATCCTGCCGGTGGCCTCGCCTTCGATCTGCGCGCCCATCGCCCGCAGGCACTCGGCCAGGTCGACGATTTCCGGCTCCATCGCCGCGTTCTCCAGCACCGTGGTGCCTTCGGCGAGCGTCGCCGCCATCAACACGTTTTCGGTTGCGCCAACGCTGATCATCTCGAACACATGGCGCGCACCCTTGAGACGCTTCGCCGTGGCCTTGATGAAGCCATTCTCGACCGTGATCTGTGCGCCCAAGGCCTGCAGGCCCTTGATGTGAAGGTCCACCGGTCGCGAGCCGATCGCGCAGCCACCAGGCAGCGACACTTCGGCGTGGCCGTACTTGGCCAGCAGCGGCCCCAGCACCAGCACCGAGGCACGCATGGTGCGCACCAGTTCATAGGGCGCGACCTGGCTGTGCACGGTGGTCGGATCGACGGTGATGCCGTAGCGCTCATCGATGCTGATACCCGCACCGATCTCGGCCAGCAGCTTCACGCTGGTCACCACGTCGTGCAGGTGCGGCACGTTGCTGATCACCACCGGCTCGTCGGCCAGCAGGGTCGCGAACAGGATCGGCAGGACGGCGTTCTTGGCCCCGGAAATGCGGACCTCGCCGTGCAGCGGCACGCCGCCTTCGACTACGATTTTCTGCATGCTCATCCCTGCCCGGCTTCGGCAGGCGTCTTCGCATCGATGCTGAGGGCGTGGATTTCCCCGCCCATCAACTCGCCCAGCGTGGCGTAGACCAGGCGATGGCGCGCAAGCGGAAGCTTGCCGGCAAACGCCTCGCTGATGATGGTCGCCTCGAAGTGCACGCCGTCTTCGCCGCGCACGTCCGCGCTGGCGCCGGGCAGGCCTTGTTCGATCAGGGTTTTGATGGTGTGCGGGTTCACGTATGGGCTCTCGCAATCGGAGCGGCGAGGCAGGCTCGCCGGAAGTTGAAGCGCGGGGTTCCGCCGGACTCGGGCCAAGGCGCGCGCCGCGGTCGGTCATGGTTCAGCGGACGGGATACGCCAGCCCGCAATCTGCGTAAAATCAGCCGATCTAGCCTAGCGGAAAGCCCACTGCTCCGAAATGGCCACATCTCCAGCTACCCCCGAAAATCCCCACGAATTCGACTACGCCGCCAGCGGTCGCCGCGTTTTCGACATCGAAGCCAACGCACTGACCGCGGTCGCCACCCGTCTGGACGGCGAGTTCAGCGCTGCCTGCCGGTTGATGCTGGCCGCGCGTGGGCGCGTGGTCTGCACCGGCATGGGCAAATCCGGCCATGTCGCACGCAAGATCGCCGCCACCCTTGCCTCCACCGGCACGCCGGCGTTCTACGTCCATCCCGGTGAGGCCGGCCATGGCGATCTGGGCATGATCACCGACGCCGATGTCGTTCTGGCGCTGTCCTACTCGGGTGAAAGCGACGAAGTCGCGATGCTCCTGCCCGGTCTCAAGCGCCAGGGCAACAAGCTGATCTCGATGACTGGCCGCGCCGGCTCCACCCTGGGACGCGCCGCGGATGTCCACCTGGACGTCAGCGTACCCACTGAAGCCTGCCCGCTGCACCTTGCACCGACCTCCAGCACCACCGCCTCGCTGGCGATGGGCGATGCGCTCGCCGTCGCCCTGCTGGAGGCGCGCGGCTTCACCGCCGACGACTTCGCCCGCTCGCACCCCGCCGGCGCGCTGGGACGTCGCCTGTTGTTGCACATCGCCGACATCATGCATGTGGGCGATGAGATTCCGCGCGTGGGCGCCCAGGCCAGCGTCAGCGAGGCGCTGGTCGAGATGACCCACAAGCGGCTGGGCATGACCGCGATCGTCGACCTGGCCGATGACCGTCTGCTCGGCCTCTACACCGACGGCGACCTGCGCCGCAGCCTTGACGACGACGAGGTCGACCTGCGCACGACACGGATCGACGAGGTCATGACACGCAGCCCGCGCACCATCGAGCAGGGCGCGCTCGCGGTCGAGGCAGCCCAGTTGATGGAAACGCACAAGATCAGCGGCCTGCTGGTCGTCGATGCGGACGGCCGCCTGGTCGGCGCACTCAACATCCATGATCTGCTGCGGGCGCGGGTGGTATGAAAATCACCACTCCCCTGGTACGCAACACCACCGGCACCGCCGTGGTGGAACGTGCGCGACGCGTGCAGCTCGCGTGTTTCGACATCGATGGCACGCTGACCGACGGCCGGCTCAGGTTCGACAGCGAGGGCCGCGAAACGAAGGCCTTCCATGTCCACGACGGCCTGGGCTTGGTCATGCTGCGCAAGATCGGCATCGAGGTCGCCTTCATCACCGCACGCGCCAGCACGATCGTGGAACGCCGCGGCGCCGAACTCGGGTTGACTGAGGTCCACACCGCGGTGGGCGACAAGCTGGCCACGGTGCGCGCTATTGCCGCTCGTCTGGGCATCGACCTGGACGCGGTGTCGTTCATGGGCGACGACCTGCCCGATCTGGGTGCCATGCAGCAGGTCGGATTCGCCGTGGCACCGGCCAGCGCCCATGTCTGGGTCCGCGAACGCGCCCACTGGATCACTTCGGCGCGTGCCGGCGACGGGGCCGGCAGGGAGCTGTGCGACCTGTTGTTGCACGCCCAAGGCAAGGTGGACGCATTGATCAATGCCGCAGCGCTGGAACAGACCGACCCGACCGCGCGCATAACCGGACACAACGCATGAACTGGCGCATCCCGGTGGGAATTTTACTGTTGCTGGGCGCGGTCGCCAGTGGCTGGGCCGTGTTGACCCGCATGACCACGGGCCCGGAATTGCAACCGGAAATCGGCGGTCGGCCCGACTACCTGCTCAACGACTTCGAACTGGTCGTGCTGGATGCCACGGGCAAGGAATCCTTCACCCTGCGCGCCCCCCGGCTTGCGCGTGATCCGGTGCTGGAAACCATGGACGTGACCACGCCCCGGTTCCTGATTCCGCCCAAGCAGGACAACGCCGACGCTTGGGAGGTGACATCCAAAACCGGGTGGATCAGCGCCGACGGCGACGAGCTGCGCCTGCGCGGCGATGTCAATGCGGTCAGCGACGGTCGCCATTCCGACAAGGTCAATATCGACACCCAGGAGCTGAACGTATTCCCGGATGCGGACCGCGTCGATTCGCCCGTGCAGGTCACCATCAACCGGCCGGGCTCTATACTCCGCGGCAACGGGCTGGACGTGAATCTGGCCACCAAGCAGTACACGCTCCAATCGGAGGTCAAATCCCGCTATGCCCGCTAATTACACCAAGCCGTTCATCGGCCTGCTCATCATCTTTCTCGTCGCCGCCAGCCCGACGGCGCTGGCAAAGAAATCCGACCGCAACCAGGCGATGGACATCAGCGCCGGCAAGCAGGAAGGCAGCCTGGACGACAGCACACCCACGATTCTTTCCGGCGGCGTGGTGATCGACCAGGGCACCCTGCACGCAGAAGCGTCGCGGGCGGAGATCCGCGCGCGCGGCGGCGACATCTCCCAGGTCGTGCTGACCGGCTCGCCGGCGAAGATGTCCCAGCAGATGGACGATGGCAGCCGGATGAACGCGGTGGCCAACAAGATCGACTACAACGTCACCACCGATACCGTCGTGTTCACCGGCAAGGTCAACATCAAGCAGCCGCGCGGAACACTGAGCGGCGAGCGCGTCGTCTACAACATGACCACCGGCCAGGTGACCAGCGGCGGTGAAGGCAACGGCCGGGTCAACATGCGCATCATGCCGCGGACCGCCGCTCCCGCCGACAAGAAGAAAGCCGCCGGCGAAGCGGAGACCGAGTGATGCTGGTTGCCAAGGGCCTGCGCAAGTCCTATGGCTCGCGCGAGGTCGTCAGCGATTTCGGCCTGACCCTCGACGCCGGCGAGGTGGTCGGCCTGCTCGGCCCCAATGGCGCGGGCAAGACCACCTGTTTCTACATGATCGTCGGCCTGGTGCCGGCCGATGCCGGGCAGATCCTGCTCGATGGCAAGGACATCACCGGCGAGCCCATGCATGCCCGGGCCAAATACGGCATGGGCTACCTGCCCCAGGAACCGTCGGTGTTCCGCAAGCTCACCGTGGCCGACAACCTGCGCGTGGCGCTGGAGCTGCGCGAGGACCTGGACAAGGCCGGCCGCGAGCGCGAACTTGCCTCGCTGATGGAGGAGCTGCAGGTCAACCACGTCGCCAACCAGTTGGGCGCCAGCCTCTCGGGCGGTGAGCGGCGCCGGGTGGAGATCGCGCGTGCCCTGGCCGGCAATCCGCGGCTGATGCTGCTCGATGAGCCCTTCGCCGGTGTCGACCCGATTTCCGTCGCCGACATCCAGCGAATCGTGCGCCACCTCAAGAATCGCGGCATCGGTGTGCTGATCACCGACCACAACGTGCGCGAGACCTTGGGCATCTGCGACCGGGCGTATATCCTCAACGAAGGCAGTGTGCTCGCGCAGGGGGCTCCGGACACGCTGCTCGCCAACCCGGACGTTCGTCGCGTCTATCTCGGCGACACCTTCCGCCTGTAGCGTTGCATCACCCACCGAAGCGGACCATTGGGGGCATGATGTAAGGCCGCCGCGCGGAACCGTGTCCGCGCCGCAATCACACGGTGACCATGAAGCCCCAACTGCAGACCTCCCTCGGCCAGAGCCTCGTCATGACTCCCCAGCTGCAGCAGGCCATCCGGCTGCTGCAGATGTCTTCCGCTGAACTCGAGGCGGAACTGGCGGCTGCGGTTGAGTCCAACCCGCTATTGGACTGGACCGAACACGCGGCCGATGCGCTCAGCGCCGAGCCGGCAGGCAGCCTGGACGGATCAAGCGACAAAGCCGCGCACGAAAACGACACCCCGGCGCCTCCCGAAGCGGATTGGGGCCCCGACGATGGCGAGGTCTGGTACCAGCGTGTCGGGCCGGCGGATACCGACAGCGATCGTGACCCGGCCGAGCAGGTGGCCGAGTCGGAAAGCCTGCAGGATTACCTGTTGTGGCAGTTACACCTGAGCCATCTGTCACCGCGAGACCGCCAGATCGCGGTGGTGCTGATCGAGTCCATGGACGAGGCCGGGTATTTCCGCGAATCGCCGGAATCGGTCGCTGCGACCCTTGCGCCGGAGCTGATCGTCGACGAGGAAGCAATCCTCACGGTGCTGCACCACATCCAGCGCTTTGACCCGATTGGCGTCGGTGCACGCGACCTCGCCGAGTGCCTCAGCCTGCAACTGCGGCAGCTCGACGAATGCACGCCCGGTCGCGAGCTCGCCCTCACCCTGGTTCGCGATCACCTCGAGCGGCTGCCGCGGATGGGCGCGACAGGTCTGGCGACGGAGATGAAGCTGGCGGTGAGCGAGGTGGAGACGGCGGTCAATTTGCTGCGTTCGCTGGAGCCGCGTCCCGGCGCGGGGATCGGCGATATCGCCGAGGACACCTACGTCGCTCCCGACGTCGTGATCTGGCGCCAGCACGGCATGTGGCGGGTGGCGCTTTCGGAGAGCATGCGTCCACGCATCGGCATCCATCGCGGCTACGAGAATATGATCCGCCACGCCGACACCGCCGACGCCAACTATCTGAAGGGGCACCTTCAGGAAGCGCGCTGGTTGCTCAAGAGCCTGGAGGCACGCGGGGTGACGATGCTGAAAGTCGCCCGTTGCCTGATCAGCCAGCAGGCCGGCTTCCTCGAGTTCGGCAACGCGGCCCTTCGTCCGCTGACCTTGCGTGAAGTGGCAGCGGAGATCGGCATGCACGAATCCACGGTGTCGCGTGCCATTGCGCGCAAGTACGCGCGCACGCCGCGCGGCACCATCC
>NZ_JXSS01000017.1 GCF_000855665.1 Lysobacter sp. A03 | reverse complement strand
CCCGCGCGCGCCCGCCCGCCGCCGGTCTGGCCGTCGTTCTTCTCCTGCAGCCACTGCCGCACCGGGGCGCGCTCCCGCACCCCCGCGCGGGCTCCCTTGGTTCCCCCGCCGGTCAGCTCCTGCATCGTCTGCTGCCAGGGCTGGCTCGAGCCCTTGGCCAGCATCGCCTGCAGTTTCCCGCCGGCGGCCTTGTTGCCGTAGAAGCTGCATTCGTTGAGCGGCCCGGTATGCCCAGCCGCTTCGCACAGCGACTTGTAGAACTGGAACTGCAGCACGTGCGAGAGGAAATAGCGGGTGTACGGCGTGTTGCCCGGCACGTGGTACTTGGCGCCCGGATCGAAGAACTCCTCGCCGCGCGCCTCCACCGGCGCCACGCCCTGGTATTTGGCCTTCAGGTCCCACCACGCCTTGTTGTACTGGTCTGGCTGGATGGAGCCGTCGAAAACGCCCCAGCGCCAGCGATCGATCATCAGGCCGAACGGGAGGAAGGACACCTTGGCCAGGGCCATGCGCATCTGCGCGTTGATCAGCGCTTCCTCGCTCTGCTGCTGGGCGCTGGCCAGGCCGATCGACTCCAGGTACTTCGGGGTCATGGCCAGCACGATCGTGTCGCCGATGGCTTCGTGGAAGCCGTCGTGGGCCCCGGTCTGGAACAGCGGCGGCTGGTCGTTGTAGGCCATGTAGTAATACACGTGGCCCAGCTCGTGGTAGATGGTGGTGAACTCTTCCTCGTTGGGCTTGATGCACATCTTGGTGCGCACGTCGCCCTTCATGTCCATGTCCCACGCGCTGGCGTGGCAGACCACGTTGCGGTCGCGCGGCTTGATGAACTGGGTGCGCTGCCAGTAGCTGTCGGGCAGCTTGGCCATCCCCAGCGAGAGGTAGAAGTCCTCGGCCCGCTTGGTCATCTGCCGCGCCGAGGCGTCCCTTGCTTCCACCTCCAACTGGGCAAGGTGCGCTGGGCTGCGGTCGGTCGAGTTCTGGGCAAGCTTTTGCCGGTGGATCTCGTCGTAACGTGCTTCCAGCGCGCCGGTGATGTCCATCGAGCCGGCGTTCTCATACGGCACCAGCACGTCCCACAGGTTGCCCCAGTCCTGCTGCCACATGTTGCCCATCAGGTGCGCGGGCAGCATGCCGCCGGCGACCTCGCCCTTGTCCTTGCCGTACTTCGCGTCCAGGCGGGTGCGTGCGTAGCAGTGCAATTGCTCGTAGAGCGGTTTGACCTGGCCCCACAGGCGGTCGGTTTCGGCGGCCAGCTCGACCGGGCTCATGTCATAGCCCGATCGCCACATCTCGCCGGCATCGGCGAATCCCATGTCGCCCGCGCCTTCATTGACCAACTCGACGAAACGCACGTAATCCTTGCGCATCGGCTGGGCGATCGTGTGCCAGCCGCGCCAGGCGTCCAGCTGCGCGTTGTAGTCGCGGCTGGTACGCAGGACATCTTCCAGCTCGCCCAGTTGGCGGCAGCTGCGCGCATCGCCCTCGCCCTTGCAGTACTCGCCGGACCCGTAGGCACCTTCCATCTTGCCGGCGATGCCGGCCAGTTCGGCGAGCTTGGCCGGGTCGCTGGGGGCAGGCATGGACGTGGACAGCTTCAGCAACTGGATCGCGCGCGCCGTCTCCGGCGTCATCTGCTGGCCCTCGAAACCCTTGGCCTGCTCGATCCACTGGTTCAGTTGTGAGAGGTAGTGCTCGTTGGACTTGGCCGCGAGGAATTCGGTGTCATCGTTGATGTAGGTGCTGGACAGCCACTGCGGCTTGGTCAGCTCCGGCTGCATCGCCTTCCAATCGTTGTTGATGCGGGCGATGAACTGGTCGGCCGTCTCGTTGGTCGGCGCGGTGCCGACGGTTCCCGGCGTGGAGGGTTCGGGCGTGGGCGATTTCTCGCAGGCGGCCAGGCCGAGGACGGCAACGGCGATGCTAAGGGCGAGCACGGCGCGGATCGGCTTCATCGAATCTGACCTCTGGGTTCGGAGCGCCGCGATGACGCCAACCCCCGAAGGCTAGGTCCCGGGCGCGTGGGGCGCAAGCGTGCGGGTATCCGGATCCACCAGCCCGCGCGCGGTCAGCCAGTGCCAGGCGGCGTCTGCATCGCGGTGGAAATAGGCCGCCGCGGATCCCAGGCGGAAGGTGTAACCCCACGCGTCCATGTCGGCCAGTATGCGCTCGGCGCCGACGCCTGGCAGTGCATCGCCCAGAAGCGCCTGCAGCACGCACACCGCGTCCTCTTCCTCGATCGAGTCGGTGGCGTCGGTATGCACCAACGCCCGGTCGCCAGGCGGCAATACGATCAGGTGACCGGCCTCGTGCAACAGTGAATGCACCGGCGTGTCGCCGCGGGCGAAAACGGTCTCGCCAATCAGCCCGGCCTCGGTATCGCCCCAGTAACTGCCGGGGATCGGCTCGCCATCCGCCACCTCGACCAGGCGCAGCCCGTAGCCGGCCAACAGGCGGGCCGGGGCTTCGAAACCAATGTCGGCCAAGGTCAGCATGGAGCGGGTTTCGAGCGTTGCCGCGGGGTTGGCTTCGGCACCCACAAAGCGGCGCGACTCCGTGGCGGTGTCGCGGGCAGGGGAGCAGGCAGCCTCACGGTTCAGCTGTTGGCGACCGCCGCGCTTTCCGGCAGAGAAACCGAGATATCCAGCACCTTGTCGTCGCCCTCGCCGAGCAGGTCGACCTTGACCGCGTCGGCGTCCACGTTGACGTATTTGCGGATGACCTCGAGCAGCTCGCGCTGCAGCATCGGCAGGTAGTCCGGACCACCGCGGGTTGCGCGCTCGTGGGCGACGATGATCCGCAGCCGGTCCTTGGCAACCGAAGCGGTCTGCTTCTTGACCAGCAGGAAATCGAACAGACCCATGACTATCCTCCGAACATCTTGCTGAAGAAGCCCTTTTTCTCGGGGCTTATGAAACGCATCGGGCGGGTGTCGCCCAACAGCCGGGCCACGGCATCGTCGTAGGCCTGGGCGGCGTCGGATTCGGTGTCCAGGATCACCGGCTCGCCCTTGTTGGAGGCGTTGAGCACATCGCTTGACTCGGGGATCACGCCGATGGCTTTCAGGCCGAGGATCTCTTCCACATCGGTGATGCTGAGCATCTCGCCGCTCTCCACCCGCTTGGGACTGTAGCGGGTCAGCAGCAGGTGCTCCTTGATCCGTTCGCCCTTCTCGGCGTGGCGCGTCTTGGACGCGAGCAGGCCGAGGATGCGGTCGGAATCACGTACCGAGGACACTTCCGGGTTGACCACCACCAGTGCCTGGTCGGCGAAGTACATCGACAGGTACGCGCCCTTCTCGATCCCGGCCGGGGAGTCGCAGATGATGTAGTCGAAGCCGTCGGCGGCCAGCTCGTTGAGCACCCGTTCCACGCCTTCCAGCGTCAGCGCGTCCTTGTCGCGGGTCTGCGATGCGGCCAGCACGAACAGGTTCTCGAAGCGCTTGTCCTTGATCAGCGACTGCTTGAGGCTGGACTCGCCATTGACCACGTTGACGAAGTCGTACACGACACGTCGCTCGCAACCCATGATCAGGTCCAGGTTGCGCAGGCCGACGTCGAAATCGATGATCGCGACCTTGTGGCCGCGGCGGGCAAGGCCGCAGGCGAGGCTGGCGCTGGTCGTGGTCTTGCCGACGCCTCCCTTGCCCGAAGTGACAACGATAATCTCGGCCAAGTTCAAATCCTCCAATTGATGGGGTGGTGCGCAAGGGGAAACGCCGCCGGCAGGTGGCCGGCCGCTACTGCGCACGCGGGGGCGGCGCAGTCCGCGTCACTGACGCCTGTGGCGGTGTGCGACGTGGCGAGGGGAGACAGCATGCACGGTTCGCGGGTCATGCGGCGTCCAGGGCGGCAAGATGGATCTGGCCATCCTGCAGCCATACCTGCACCGGCCTGCCGCGCAGATCGGCGGGGATGTCCTCCAGAACCTTGTAATGACCGGCGATGGCGACCAGTTCGGCATGGAACTCGCGGCAGAAAATACGCGCCTGCTCGTTGCCCTTGGCACCGGCCAGTGCGCGGCCGCGCAGCGGTCCGTAGATGTGCACCGAGCCGTCTGAGATCACCTCCGCGCCAGCACCCACGCCAGTGATGACGGTCAGGTCGCGATTGTCGGCGTAGACCTGCTGGCCGGAGCGCACCAGCGGCAAGTGCACCAGTCCCGGGCCGTGGGTGTCGTCGCGCGGGGCTGCTGGCGCGGGCGCTGGATCCGGGGTCCGCGTAGGGGGCGAGGGCTCGGGCGCGGTGGTGGCCGCGGCGTCGGCGCGCTCGTACTGGGCACGGAATTTCGCCAGCAGTGGAAGCTGCAACGCTTCGGCGAGGCGCTCGGTTTCCGTGGAGCCGTAGGCCAGGGCCACGGGCAGCACGCCGGCCCGGCGCAGGCCATCGATGAGCGTGCGCGCGGTGGCGGCATCGGGCATCTGCGCCAGCCCGCCAAAGTCGAGTACCACTGCCGCGCGGGAAAACAGGTTTGGTGCGCGCTGCACCCGGTCTTTCATCTCGGCGGCCAGACGCTCGACATCCAGGGCGCGGATACGCAGGTTGGCGATCCCCACCTGGCCGATCTTCAGCTCACCCGCCGGCTCGTAATCCAATGTCGAACTCAATGCCCCGTACCCGTGGACCGCGCGGACATGCGCCCGGCCGGCAACTCGCGCGCCGACGCCCAGGCGACGTGGGGCAGGTTCCGGCCGTAGGTCTCCTTGACCCAGGAGAAGCTGCACAGCTCCTTCATGAGCATCGCCGCGCGGATCCCGGTACCGGGCATGACGTGCTGGCCGACCTCGCGGAAGCCGAAGCTGCCATGGAACAGCAGGACCGGATCGTTGGTGCCTTCCAGGAACACTTCGCAGGCGATGTGCGGGTAGCGCAGCTCGGCGTAGCTCTGCGCATCGGCATAGAAGGCGCGGCCCACACCACCACCACGGCGACGGCTGGCCACGACGATGCGGTCGATATAGAAGAAGTTCGGGTGGCGTTCGCGGAACCAGCGGAAGTTGCTGCTGTCGTGGTCGGCGTGGCTGCCCATGCCGATCAGGAAGCCCGCAAGGGTGCCGTCGCGCTCGGCCACGCGGAAATACTCCGCGGTTTCGAAGAAGTAGCGCAGCCGCGCGGCGTCCAGCGGCAGGATGGCCGGACCGGCGGCGTTGTTCAGGGCGAGGACGGAATCCAGTTCGTGCTCTTGCACGTCGCGGACGACGATCGACATTCCGATACTCCAGGAGGTTGGTGCGTCATTGCCAGTGTTCAGCTGGCTGATTATCGCATGCAGTCGCGGCGCGGGCGACTATGCGGGACCGGCGAAAACACGCGGTATCTCCGGTTCAGCGTGACTTTTGACGGCGGCCGCAAGCGTGGTGATGCCGGTAGCATGCGGGAATGCTGAGACGCCTCAACCATACCCGACTGCTGCGATACGCCGGACTGTTCACCTGGGCGATCCTGGGCGTCTGGCTGGTATCGATTGTCTACGATCCGTCCATCATCCGGCAGGGCGGGGAAGACGAGCCCGCCCTCAACCTGGTCATCGGCCGCTGGCTCGCGGTGTACCTGACGTTTGGCGGAGTCTATTGGTGGATTACCCGTTCGCTGGGCCAGCAACGGCGCAACTGGGTGGATCATGTCCTTCTGTTGGTGCTGACCGGCTGCGCGATCGGCGTCAGCTATTTCTCCGGCACCGGGCTGGGCAGCGTCCTGCTGATGGTGGTCGCCGGCCTGCTGCCCTGGTTGCTGCCGGTGCGGGTCGGTGTGGCGTGGCTGGTCGCAAGCAACATGACCGTGATTCCGGTGTTCGTCGGTGCGCCATGGAACTTCCCGCCGCTGATCGCCGTCGTCCAATCGCTGCTGTATGCGGGCTTTTCCAGTTTCGTCTTCGTGACGGCGCTGGTGGCGATGCAGCAGGCGCAGGCCCGGGAGGAGCAGCGCCGGCTGAACGCCGAGCTGCAGGCGACGCGGTTGCTGCTGGCCGAGAGCGCCCGGGTCAACGAGCGCACCCGCATTTCCCGCGAGCTGCATGACCTGCTGGGCCATCACCTCACGGCGTTGAGCCTGAACCTGGAGGTTGCCGGCCATCTCACCCAGGGGCGGGCGTTGGACCACGTCACCCAGGCCCATACTCTGGCCAGGCTGCTGCTGACCGACGTGCGCGAGGCCGTCAGTCAGCTGCGAACGGGCGGGGCGATTGACGTCGGCGTCGCCCTGCGACCGCTGGCCGAGAACGTGCCTGGTCTTGCTATCCACATGGACATTGAGCAACCGCTGAGCCTGGATGACCCGGAGCGGGCGCAGGTGCTGTTGCGCTGCACCCAGGAAATCATCACCAATGTGGCGCGCCACGCCAACGCGAAGAACCTGTGGATCCGCCTGTGGCACGAGCACGGGCGTATCCTCATGGACGCGCGCGATGATGGTCGGGGAGCTGCGCAGGTGGTCATCGGCAACGGCTTGCGCGGCATGCGCGAGCGGCTGGCGGAGTTCGCCGGAGAATTGAGCATCGACACCCGGCCCCAGGCCGGCTTCAGGCTGCAGGTAGCACTGCCCGTATCTGCCGCGACCACCATCCAGGGAACAGGCACATGAAGAACACCCGCCCAGACGGGCCGATCCGGGTCCTGCTTGTCGATGACCAGACCCTGGTCCGCCAGGGCGTGCGCTCGCTGCTGTCACTGGCCGAGGGCATCGAAGTGGTGGCCGAGGCCAGCGACGGCCGCCAGGCGGTGGAGATGATCCCCAGGATCGGCCCCGACGTGGTCCTGATGGACATGCGCATGCCGGTGATGTCCGGCCTGGAGGCGCTGCAGGCGCTCGCTGGAACCGGCGAACTGCCGCCGACGATCATCCTGACCACGTTTGACGATGACCAGATGGTGCTGGCCGGGATCAAGGCCGGCGCGAAGGGGTACATGCTCAAGGATGTCTCGCTGGAGCAGTTGGTCGGCGCGATCCAGACGGTTGCCGGCGGCGGGTCCCTGGTCCAGCCCGCGATGAGCCAGCGCCTGCTGTCCGGGCTGGAGCACATGCGCAACGAATTTGTCAGCCTGGAAAAGCCCGATCCACTGACCGAGCGGGAAACCGAGATCCTGCGCCTGATGGCCGGCGGCTTCTCCAACAAGGAGATTGCCAACTCGCTGGGAGTGGCCGAGGGCACCATCAAGAACCACGTCTCCAACATCCTGTCCAAGCTGGGTGTACGCGACCGTACCCGTGCGGTGTTGAAGGCATTTGAGCTGCAGTTGGTCTAACTGCGGTCTAATGACCTGATTAAGTCATCCCTGCGGGCTGCGGCCGGAGCGGTTTCCTTGTTAGGATTGCCGGTCTGCGCCCTCGTCCCGTTCCGGGTCCGGCCCTGGAGAGAACCTGTATGACCCGTCTGATTGAAGTGTTGATTTCGCTGGCGATCGTTGCCGCCCTGTTCGTCATCGGTGGATTCTTGCTGCCTTCGCACCGGCACATCGAGCAGTCGGTGGAAACCAATCGCAAGATGACGATCGTCTACGACACGATCAACAGCTTCGCCCGCTTCCAGCAATGGAACGTGCTGCCGCTGCACGATCCGGCGATGGATATCAAGATCTCGGGTCCCAAGTCGGGCCCTGGCGCGCAGCTGGACTACAGCTCCGACGAGCGTTCCGTGGGCAGTGGCAGCTGGAAACTGGTCGACAGCGTTCCCGGCAAGAGCGTGACCTACGAGATCACCAACAACGAGCCGGGCACCAACAAGATCACCACCTTCAAGCTCGAGCCGACCGGCCGTGGCGCGGTGAAGCGCAACGTGCGCATCACCCAGACCTATGACGTCGACTACGGCATGAACCTGTTCGGTCGCTACGCGGGCATGTACGTGTCCGGCGGCATGGGCGACAGGATGAAGATGAGCCTCAGCCGCCTGAGCAACATGCTCGCAGCGGTGCCCAACTTCGACTACACCGAGCTGAGCAAGGACGATCCGTCCCGCGCACCCAGCATTGTCGAGCGTCCGGCAGCAAACCTGCTGCTGGTGAGCACAACCGTGGAGCGCAACAACGACGTCGTCGAGCGCACCATGAAGAACAACATGCAGTGGATCGACAAGGTCATGAAGGCCAACAACCTTGAGGCCGACGGTCCGGTGCGCGTGATCACCAACGAGTTCGGTTCCGACACCTACTCCTTCGACCTGGCCCAGCCGGTGCGCAAGAAGTCCGGTGCCGGAGATGCCAAGGACGAGAACAAGGACGTGGCCGCGGCCAAGGACCAGGAGGCCGAAACCGACAAGGTCGCCGACGCCGACGAAGCGCCTGCACCCGCCGGCAAGCTCTCGATCAAGCTGGAAGGTCCGGTCGAGCACGTCTACGAGGAGCCCGCCCGGGTGGCGATGGTCCCGTTCAGTGGCCACATGGCCAACATGCCGAAGGTGCGTGACGCACTGCGCGCCTGGGTCCTGACCCAGGGCCTGGAGACCGCCGGACGTCCGTACGAGTCATGGGACGCGGGCATCGAGAAGGGCTTCATCGACGAAGGCGAGTTCCGGGTCTACTGGATGCTGCGCTGATCCAATCGGGAGACGCCTGATCCCAGAACGCGCCGCGGCTGTCCGCGGCGCGTTTTTTTGTGGTGCGGTTCCGACTGCTATCGTCGGGCTCCTTTTGCGCCGGAACACTGCCATGAACCTCCAAACCGCCGGCGCTGTTACCGCAGCCGATCGCGCCCTCGCAATTCGACTTCTGGCTTGCGTGGGCGCCTTGATGGCAGGCCTGTCGGTCGCCCTGGCCGCCTACGCCGTCCACGCCGGCGAACCCGCCGCCCAGCAACGCCTGCAGTCGGCGGCATGGTTTGCCTTCGGCCACGGGATAGCGCTCACGGCGCTTGCGCCGCGCGCCGTTCGCGCGCCGGGATTGGCCGGGCTGGCTTGCCTGGCGACTGGCACGTTGCTGTTTTCCGGCAGTCTGGTCGGCGCGCACTTCTTCGCCACGCCGACAACGCTGGCGCCATTTGGCGGTGGCTTTATGATGCTGGGGTGGCTGCTGTGGGCGGCCGCTTCGCTCAGGCGCTGACTACGTTGCCGTGTCGCTGCGGGCCCGGTCCGCCCCGGGGCTCCAGCACCAGTGCCAGGGCTCGTAGACGATGCCGTGGGGGTTGTCGCGCGGATAGCTCATGTGGAAGCCGTGATCGCCGGCGTGGGCGGTCAACCAGGCAAACGCCTCGGTCTGCTCGAAGGATTCCTCGGCCGGAGGTTCGCCCGGCGCGCCGATGTCCAGCGCGCAGCCCGAATGGTGCTCGCTGTATCCAGGCGCCGCGTTCACGGTAAGGATTTCGGTGACGGTCTGCCCGCGCGCCAGCTTCCGCTGGAAAATGCCGAGCTGGTAATCGTGGCTGCGATAGCCGGAGATCGCCTCCAGTACCACGTCGTCGTCCAGCGCAGTCACCTGCATGCGTGACCATCCTCGCGCAGCACCGTGTTGCAGCCACAGCGCGCGGCGGTAGCGGTCGAAACCGGCGAAGGTCAGAACGGTCGGCTCGGCAACCAGTGGCAGGCCGGTTTTGCGGCCGTACCCATCGTCGATGCCGAGCGCGTCCAGTAGCCGGTGCAGCCGATCCAGCGGCAGCGCGGGTGCAGGCGATCCGAGGGCCGCAGGTGGAGCTCGATGCTCGGCAAGGGCCGCGATGGCCGCGTCGATGCCGGGCTCGCGCTGCCAGCCATGCAGCAGTGGCTTCAGTCCGGCTGGAGTATCGGCGGCCAGATAACGGCCATCGCGCTTGCGTCGCAGCACGTGACGCGCCCGTGCCAGCAGCCGGGCATCGTGGTTGCTGCGTGCATGCAACAGACCGTGCGGCCACAGCTCGATGTCGAGGGTGTTGATGAGGAGGGTGCTGATGGGGATCGGGATTTGTCCGCGCATCCGCTCAGGTTAGCGCCGAGGTTGCGGCGGAGCCAATGCACGCGTGAACTGCGTGCGGAATCACTTCTGCGCGGGCTGCTGAGTGATCCATGACGCGATATCGCCGATCAGCGCGGCGTCCACGTGCCCGGCTTGCTGGTACTCGGCCATGCTGCCGGGGCCGCTCCCGGTGATGCCCAGATGGTTGAGCGCGGGATAGTGCTTGAGTGTCGCGTTTGCATCGCTTGCCAGAGCTCGCTTCCACATCTGCCAATCGGTATCGATGACCTGGAAGTCGCGGCCACCTTGAAGCAGCAGCATCGGCACGGAGACCGCCAATGCATCGGCAACCGGATCGATGGCGTCGAAATCGCGCCAGTAGGCGACGGGCAGACCCAGCGGGGTGTCACGGTCGGGCATATCCGCACCGGATCGAACGCGCGCGATCTTGGCGTCGAGGTCATCGAGGAACTCCTGCTCGGCCGGGAGGATGTCGCCGTCGGCCTGGAGCAGGTAGCGGTTCTGCTCGGGCAGGATGTCGAGGAGCGGACGGGCGGGCGCGGCCAGCATCACCAGGCCCGCGACTGGCGCGCCGGCCTGCGCGACCTTGCGGGCGATGCGTGGCGCAAGCATCGCGCCCTGGCTGTGGCCGAGCACGTAGATGCGCGAAGCGTCGATGCCCGGGGTGCCGCGCAGCGTGGCGACGGCGAGGACGGCGTCGTTGGTGGTTTCGTCATCGACGGTGTAGTCGCCGGCGGTGAAATCCTGCGGCCGCGCCATCGTCCGCTTGTCGTAGCGCAGCACCGCGATGCCTTGAGCGGCCAGTCCCCGGGCGATATCGAGGAAGGGGCGGTTGGGGCCGATGGTCTCGTCGCGGTCATGCGGTCCGGAGCCGTGGACCAGAACGACTGCAGGCCAACCGGCCGCCGGGGGAGTGCCCTTTGGCAGCGCCAAGGTCGCCGGAAGGACGGTTTCCGCTGTGCCGACCTGGAAGGGTTGCTCGGTAAACGCCGCGCCCGGCGCCGGGGCCGCGGCTTGAGGAGCCGGTGCGGGTTGGACCAGAAATCCCGTGATCTCACCCTTGTCGTTGATCGCGACCCGCGCCAACAGCTCGGCCTTCTCGTAGTGCAGCGGAATGGCCACCATCTGGAGGCCGTTGGCGTTGCTGACCGTCGCCGAGCCGCGTCCCTTGGAGGCGCCCACCTGACCGGGCAGGGAAGCCCACAGCTCCTTCAGTTTGGCGGCCGGCACGGCTGCGGCCATCTGGGCGTCAAAGCGCGCTTCGGCGCCGGCAAAATCACCTGCATCGAGTTGGTCGAGCAGCCCGGTCGCGATGGCCACGGGCCCGTCGGCGGCCGGCGCGGCTGCCGCCGGCGTCGCGTTGGCGGAAGGCGGGTCGCTTGCCGCGACAGCTGGCGCGGCAGCTAAAACCAGGACGGCGAGGACAGCGCACAGGGATCGGAGGTGCATGTCAGTTCTCCTTCTTGAGGACACAACGGATGGGCTCCAGGAAATGCGAATGCGACATCGACACCAGTTCCCAACCGAGCTTTCCGAGGCGGTTGAGTTCGTCTTCCAGTCGCACCGAAGCCGAACCGCCCAACAGTTTTGGCTTCAGCTCCAGCACCTTATAACTCCAGCGATCGCTCATCGCACTCACTCCTTTTTTGCAGGTTTCGACTTTTCCGGGAGCCGCCCGGCCTTGCGCAAGGCATCGCGCAGGACGTACTCGATCTGGGCGTTCACGCTGCGCAGTTCATCGTCCGCCCAGCGCTGCGTCGCCGCGAGGATCTCGGCATTGATCCGTAGTGCGTAGCCTTTTTTCTGTGCCATCGGGACCTAGTACAGCGAGCCGGCATTCACGACCGGCTGCGTACCGCGCTCGCTGCACAACACCACCAGCAGGTTGCTGACCATCGATGCCTTGCGCTCCTCGTCCAGCTCGACGACGCCGTTCTTCTGCAGGTCGGTCAGGGCCATCTCGACCATGCCGACCGCGCCGGCGACGATCCGGGTGCGAGCGGCAATCACTGCGCTGGCTTGCTGGCGTTGCAACATGGCCTGGGCGATCTCCGGCGCATAGGCGAGGTGGCTGATGCGCGCCTCGATCACATTCACGCCAGCGGCGCTGAGGCGTTCGGTGAGCTGCTCCTGCAGGTGATGGGAGATCTCCACCGGATGGCTGCGCAGAGAGATCAGGCCGTTGTCGTCGCTGTCATACGGATAGCTGGTGGCCATCGCACGCAGCGCGGCCTCGGACTGGATGTGGACGAAGCTTTCGTAGTCGTCGACGTTGAAGACGGCCTCGGCGGAGTCGACCACCTCCCACACGATCACCGCGGCGATCTCGATCGGACTGCCTTCCAGTTCGTTGACCTTGAGCTTCCCGCTTTCGAAGTTGCGCACGCGCAGGGAGACCTTGCGCTTGGTGTAGAAGGGGTTGTTCCAGCGCAGGCCGCTGTCCTTGACCGTACCCACATAGCGGCCGAACAGGCTCAGCACGGCGGCCTGATTCGGCTCGACCATGTAGAGCCCGCATAGGGCGATGAACGCCGCCACGAACACAACGATCGCCGTGATCAGCGGCGCCGGGTGCACAGGCTTGATGCTGGCAACCGCCAGCCAGGCCATTGCCAGCATCAGCGCCAACAACGCGAGCGTCACCGGAATTCCGGGGAGGGAGCGGGTCGGGTTCTCTTTCATGGCGGTTCTCGGAAATGGGTCTGCAATAGTGATATCAAAGTGATATCAAAAGTGCAAGGTATTCCGTGCGTGCTCTGTGCCGCTGATTGACGGGTCAGGTCATCGATGACGAGGCTCGCCCGGCGATCAACGCCCGCGGAAGGGGCGCTCGGAGGGCTCAGGGCGTGATGCGGTACAGCGGTGCCGGGATGAATTCGCCGGTGGCGTACAGGCTCTCGCCGTCGGCAGACCAGCCCAGTGCCTCGGCCTGGGGCAACCACGGCAGCACGCTGGTCCCCGGGACTCCGGACACGGCCGTGGCCCAGTCCTGCTGGGGATCACGTGGGTAGAGGAGCAGGTAGCGGTAAGTCATGACCGCCAGCGTGCCCCGGTCCGGCGATACCGATGCGGCGGTGACCTGGCCGTCCAGCCGCGCGCGTTTGGGATTGCGCCGCAGGGTTTCCGGGTCCGGCTCGGGGATGCCGGCCAGATGCCCCACCCGGGTCGCGGTCAGCAGCTCCCGGTCGGGCGGTTGCAGCGGCAGGACGAACAGCTCCGGCGGCTCGCGCTTCTTGGAGATCAGCAGGATCTCGCCGCGTTCGGCGTCCACGGCCACCGCCTCGCAGTCGCGGGCGCCGTCGGGCCAGCGGAAGGCGATCGACCAGGCCGGCTTCAGCCGGGCGTTGGTCAGGGTCGTCGGTTCCTCGACCACGTGCAGTTGCAGGGTGCGCCGCAGGCCGCCGTTGTCGCCGGTATCGGCGATCAGCAGGTAGCGCTTGCCTTTGAATTCGAAGGCGTCCAGGTCCTCCCAGTCGGTCTTCACCACGTCCTCGATGCCGAAAGTGGCCAGCCGCCGACCGCGCGTGCTGACCGCAAACAGGCGCGCGGGATTGCCGCCGTCGTCGTGCATCCAGAGCACATCCGGATGGATGTGGGAGGCGGCCAGGCCGCTGATCTCGTCCATCTGCATGTCCAGCAAGACCCCCGACAGGCGGGCCTCCGGTGCATCGCCGTATGCGTCCGTGCGGGCATCGCAGCCGGGCGCCAGGCAGGCAATCAGTCCGATCAGAAGGAGCGAACGCAGGGTGGCTGGCGGATTGGGTGGCATCGGGGAAGGATGGCACGGGCTCCGCTTCGGGGTAAGCATCAAGCGCCCACTATCGGCGCCGAAGTTAGACTGTCCCGCCTTGCTGCCTGATCGGACCCATCGCCGCCATGACCGAGAACCCCGCGCCGCCTGCCGGCACCGTCACCCTTGGCACGCCGCTGTCGCCGGGTGCGTTCCGCGTGCTGCTGCTGGGCTCGGGCGAGCTGGGCAAGGAAGTCGCGATCGAGCTGCAGCGCTTTGGTGTGGAGGTGATTGCCGCCGACCGCTATGCCGATGCGCCGGCAATGCAGGTGGCCCATCGCAGCCACGTCATCGACATGCTGGACGGCGCCGCAGTCCGGGCCGTGGTGGCCGCCGAGCGTCCCGACCTGATCGTGCCGGAGCTGGAGGCGATCGCCACGGCGACCCTGGTCGAACTGGAGCGCGAATTCGCCGCCGAAGGTCGCGCAGCGCGCGTCATTCCCACCGCACGCGCCGCGCAGCTGACCATGGACCGCGAAGGCATCCGCCGGCTCGCCGCGGAGACACTGGGCGTTCCGACGTCGCCCTACCGGTTCGTCGACACCCTGGAGGATTACCGCGCCGCCGTCGCCGCCATCGGTCTGCCGTGCGTGGTCAAGCCGGTGATGTCGTCATCGGGCAAGGGCCAGTCGCTGGTGCGCGCCGCCGCCGACATCGAGCCGGCCTGGGAGGTGGCGCAGACCGGCGGGCGGACCGGGGCGGGCCGGGTGATCGTCGAGGGATTCGTGGACTTCGACTACGAAATCACCCTGCTGACCGTGCGCCATGCCGCCGGAACCACCTTCTGCGCACCCATCGGCCACACCCAGGTGGACGGTGATTACCGCGAAAGTTGGCAACCGCAGCCGATGTCGGCGCGGGCACTGGAGCGCGCGCAGGCGATCGCGCGCAAGGTCAGTGACGATCTGGGCGGGTGGGGCGTGTTCGGCATGGAGTTCTTCGTCAAGGGGGATGAGGTGTGGTTCAGCGAGGTCTCACCGCGACCGCACGACACCGGGCTGGTGACGCTCGCCGGCCAGGACCTGAGCGAGTTTGCCCTGCATGCGCGCGCAATCCTCGGTCTGCCGGTGCCGGTGATCCGTACCCGCACCGCATCGGCGTCCTGCGCGGTGCTGGCCGAAGGGCACGGCGTTCCCGAGTTCAGCGGTATCGACGCGGCCTTGGCCGAGCCCGATACCCAGCTTCGCCTGTTCGGCAAGCCGCGGGTCGACGGCCAGCGGCGGGGCGCGGGCGCCCTCGCGTTGGGAGACGACGTCGAGCACGCCCGCGCCAAGGCACGCAACTCGGCTGCGAAGCTCAAGGTCACCTTGCGCTGACAGACCGCGCGATATCCAAGAAGAAAACCAGAACCGGAGTTCGGATGGAAGACATGAATGGCTATGCGGTGTTCTTTTTCCCGCAGGCGTTGGAGGCGTTGGGCGAGGTGATCAAACCGTTCCTGCGCGAGGGGGTGGCCGGGGCGCATGTCGTATGCCGCGCCATCGATACGGGCGGTGCGATGTTCAAGATGGATCTGGACGGCCAGACCACCTCTGGCGACACCGTAGCGCTGGAGGTCATGATCCCCGGCAGCATGGTCCGGCTTATCGTGTCGGCGCGGATCGAGGAGTCGTTCGGCTTCGGTCCGCGCATCGCGGTCTCGTCCCTCGTGCCAGCAGCGCAGGCGACCGCCGCAGTCCCGGTGGTGACGTCGGCCTCAAGCGGGACCGGGATTTCGGCGGAAGCGGAGTCGAAGGTCAAGACGGCATCGAAGTCCCAGTCGAAAGCGAAGCCCGGGTCCAAAGCGAAACCCAAGCCCGAACCGGACTCGGCACCCGCAGCCAAGCCGAAACCGGAACCTAAGCCAAAGCCAAAGCCAAAGCCGAAGCCGAAGCCAAAGCCAAAGCCGAAGTCGAAGCCGAAGTCGAAGTCGAAATCTGCCGGAAAGACCGCCGCAAAGAACGCGTAATTGCCGTCCTGAACTTTTCGTCGTTCAGCCGGCCGGCACCAGATCGAGCCACACCAGGTGGTGATCGCTGGCGTCGGCGATGTCGCTGCCCGGCTCGCCGCCCGCAGGCCAGAACACGCCGCCGTCGGTGACGCGCAGGCCGTCCGAGGGAAGCACGTAATCCAGCCGCAGCGTGCCGCCTTCGGCGCCGAAGTCACCGGTGTGGGTTGTCAGGTCACCGCGGCGCGGTATGCCTCGTTCGGACGCGCGTGACGCTGCGCCGGTACTGCGTGGCACAAAGCGTGCGTTGACCCGCGGATGGTCGAGCAATTGCGCAATCGCACCGGGCACGCCGTCGCCGTCGACCGGGTCGGCGTTGTAGTCGCCCACCACCACGAATTCGGCATCGGCCGTGAGTCCGCCGCAACGTCCGCGATCGTCACACAGCCATTTCCGGTCGCCGGTGGGACTGATGTACTCAGACCAGAGCCGGATCTCGTCGGCATTGCGGCGACCGTTGCGATCCTCCCGTCCGTCGAACACCGGCGGGGTGGGGTGGGCGGCCAGCAGGTGCACGGTCCCCTGCGGCGTGGTGATTGGAACGTCCCAGTGCGACTTGGAGGACAGCCGCAGCTGCGACCACACCTGCGGTGGATACCACGGCGCGCCGGTTGCCGGATCCAGCGGCGCTCGCGCCCCGGGCATGGCGCTCCATTTCAGATGCTGGAAGGTGCGAACCGCGGCGGCATCGATGGGATAACGCGAGAGCACCAACATGCCGTACTGGCCGGGGTGCAGACCATAGCCCCAGGCATCGTTGCCGCGGTCGCGGCCGTTGCCGTCCACCTCGCCGTTGCGGTCCAGGTCCAGACCGCTGGGCACGCCGGTGTTGACCGGCGCAAGGTAGCGGTACGGGTAGGCGAGCGGGTCGCCCCCGCCGGGTTGCGCCCGCGCCAGATAACGTTGCTGGAAGAGGTCGGCGGCACGCCCGGCGGGGTCGTAGTCGAACTCGTTCAGCAGCACGACATCCGGACGTACGCGCTGCAGCACGGCGGCGATGCGGGCGGCCTGCGAGTCCTCGCCCTCCAGCTGGCGCATCAATCCACCGGTCTCCTCGCTGTACAGCGAGACGTTGTAGGTGGCCACTCGCAGTGGCGTGAAGTGGGTCATCGGCGCAGTTGCCTCCTCGTAGGCCTGCCGGTCGCCGTGCACCGATACCAGCACGCATCCGCCGAGCAGCAGCGCCACCATAAGGAGAGCAAAAGAGCAGACTCCATGGACTTTGCGGCGGCGAGTGATCGAGCCAGAGGGGTTGCGCGCTCGCGTCATGTGCAGTCTCCAGGATCCATGTCGCGCCAGTTGCGACCGTTGAAGCCTTCCAGCGGGCGGAAGCGCCGCTTGTAATCCATTTTCGGGTGGCCCTTGATCCAGTAGCCCAGGTACAGGTGCGGATAACCTTGCTCCGCGGCCCAACGCAGTTGGTGCAGCACGGCAAGCGTACCCAGTCCACGCCGGGCCTCATCGGGGTCGAAGAACGTGTACACCGCCGACAGCGCCCCTGGCACCACATCGGTGACCGCGACCGCCAGCAAGCGGCCCGGACCGGCGGGCGACGGATCGCGCAATTCGATGAAGCGGCCGTTGCTCCAGCGCCCGGTCAGGAACTGGTCGAATTCGCTCGGTCCGTGGTCATCCATGCCGCCATCGCGATGGCGTGCCGAGAGGTAGCGCTGATAGAGCGCGAGTTGCTCCGGCGTGCGTTCGGGCGGGAGTACCCGCGTCACCACCTGCGCGTTGCGCGCCAGACAACGGCGTTGGCTGCGGTCGGGCCGGAAGCGCAGAACCGGGATGCGCACCGCCACGCAGGCGCGGCAGCCCTGGCAATGCGGGCGGTAGACAATGTCGCCGGACCGGCGGAATCCCCATTGCAGCGCCTGTGGATACCAGCGCGCCAATTGCGGGTCGCGCGGGTCCATCACCAGATCGCGGGCGATGCGCTGGGGCCAATACCCGCAGGGATGCTCGGCCGTGTGGAAGAGCCGTAGATCGTCGATGTCCTGGCCAGTGTCGCTACCCATGGCGACCAGCATAGCGCCGCTCTCCGCCCGCCGGCGTGTGCACGGGGCAGGTCCCCGGATCGGCGGCGTTCATCTGCGGTTTGGCCCGCAGGTCAACGGTGGCGAGGTCGATACGTTGATCCTTGCGACCGTGCCGCACTGGCACCGATGCAGGAGAACCCGCATGAAGCACCCGATGATCCGGATGTCCGCCCTCGCTGTCGCCATGCTGGTGGCCGGCGCCGCGTTGGCCTCGCCACAGGCCGCGACCGACAAGGCCGGCGCCGAAAGCCCGCGCCACGACCGCTGGCTCAGCCTGGATGCCAACAAGGATGGCGTGATCGATCGCAGCGAAGCGGCCAAGCACCCGCGCCTGGCAGAGCACTTCGATCGCCTGGATGGCAACAGCGACGGCAAGCTGGAGCGCAGCGAGTTGCAGCGAAGCCATGCCAAGCGTGGTCGCCGCGGTGGTCATGAAGGCCAGCGCGGCGGACGCATGGGTCACGGGGGTGGCCACGGCGGAATGGCTCGCCATATCGCTCTGGACACGGACGGTGACGGCCGCATCAGCAAGCTGGAAGCCGACGGCTCGCCGCTGGCCGAGCGCTTTGCCCAGATCGACACCAACGAGGATGGCTACCTGGTGCGCAGCGAGCTTCAAGCGGCCAATGAGCGTCGTCGTGCAGAGTTCCAGCGCAAGGCGGCCGAGCGCTTCGACCAGCGTTTCAAGGAAGCCGACAGCAATGGCGACGGCCGCCTGAGCCGCGCCGAGTACGAGGCGGCCTGGCCCGGCAAGGCGAAGATGTTCGCGTTCCTGGACGAGGACCGCGACGGTTACCTCACCAGGGAAGATCTCGCTCCAAGGCGCGGCCGCTGATCCGGGTCAAAAGCCCATCAAGCCCCGGCTTTCCACGCGTTTGATCACGTCGGTTACCTGCCAGGTGTCATCCACACGGGCAACCTCCAGCGTCTCGTAGGCAGCCCAGCCCCGGTGGTGGTAGGCGTTCACCTCCACGGTGCCGCGTTCCGGTCCGGTGGGCCGGAACACGCGCACGTCCACGATCGTGGCAGGGCGCCCGGTGGCCCGCTCGAAACTTCCGCGATCCTCGTCGGCGATTTCCTGGCAGGCGGTGGCGGGAACCACCGTCAGGCCGGGATAGGAGGTGGCCAGGGCGGTGATGATCGCCGCCGGCGCATCGCCGCGATCAATGCCCACGCAGGCGACCGGCGTATCGACATCGTCCAACGCCCTGGCGAGCACCAGCCGGCCGACCGGCGGCAGGGTCGCCGCGATGGAACCGTCGAAAGGCGGCGATGCGGTCTGGGCTTCCACCAGCGAAGGATCTTCAGGCGCAGCAGCCGGTGCCGGTGGCTGGTTGAGGGTGTGCATGGCAGCGGCCACGACCACGGCCGCAATCAGCGCAAGCACGCCCAGCTTGACCCGCAGCAACCGTTTCCGCGCCGGTGAACGGGCCTGGGCCAACTCGACCTCGCTGCGGAAGGTTGGCGTCGTGTAGCCGCCGTCGGGGCGTGTGGTGTCGATGAGGCCGGCGTCGCGGAGGATCTCGCGGGCGAGGCGCTGATCATCGGAACGAACCACCCAGGCTTCCGATACCGGCGCGGAAGGGTCGGAATAGCTGAAGGTGCGGCGGCGGTTGCCCTTGTAGGAGCGGCCATTGAGGATACGTACCTCGATCCCTGCCTGGCGCAGCAGCTCGGCAACGCCTTCGGTGTTTTCCAGCCGGTGACTGCTGAATACCTTGCGCATGACGGGCGCTCAGCTCCGCGCCGGGACGTGGGTCGCGGCGCCGGCGGCATCGGGCACCACGCGGATCAGCCCTTCCTGCGCGGTGCTGGCGATCAGGATGCCGTCGCGCGAATAGATCTGGCCGCGCGCCAGTCCGCGCGAGCTTTGCGCGCTGGGGCTGTCGATGGAGTACAGCAGCCAGTCGTCGGCGCGGAACGGGCGGTGGAACCACAGCGCGTGGTCCAGCGAGGCCATCTGCACATTGGGCTGGTAGTAGCTGATCCCGTGCGGATAGGTCGCCGTGCCCAACAGCTGGAAGTCGGAGGCGTAGGCCAGCAGGGCCTGGTGCAGCTCCGGGGCATCTCCGACGCGATCGGTCAGGCGGAACCAGACCTGCTGCTGCGGCGGGCGCTTGGGCGGGTTGAGCTCGTCACGCGGATAGACGTGGCGGAACTCGAAAGGCCCCTCGCGCGACAGCCAGCGCTGGATCTTGTCGGGCAGCGTTGCCATGACCTTGTCGGGAACCGATGGCGAGGGCTCGATGTCCTCGGGCATGGGCACCGACGGCATCGAGGACTGGTGCTGGGCACCGGGCTCCTCGGCCTGGAATGAGGCCGCCATGAAGAAGATCACCTGGCCGTGCTGGATCGCGGTCACCCGCCGGACCGAGAAGCTGCCGCCGTCACGGGTACGGTCGATCTGGTAGACGATCGGGGCCTTGATGTCGCCGGCGCGCAGGAAGTAGGCGTGCAGCGAATGGGCGCCGCGGGCGTCTTGCAGGGTGGCACGCGCCGCCGACAGGGCCTGGCCCAGTACCTGGCCTCCAAACACGTACTTGGTGCCGATGTCGCGGCTCTGGCCGCGGAACAGGTTGTTCTCGAGGCGCTCCAGCGAGAGCAGGTCGATCAGCTCGGATACGGGGGGCGTCATGCGGCGGACCAATGCGGGTGACCGCCAATTATAGCCGGCGGTGGCACGCGCCCGGTCCTGCCGGCTGTGGGATGCGAGCAGGGCAAGTACGCCGGCCCGTGCTCAGTCGGCCAGCCGCTCCAGCGAAGTGGCGGCCAGCACGACCGCCCAAGGGAACCGCGGCCCGGGATCGCGCTTGCGCGGCACGAGCAGGCCGGGATCGTCGCTCGCCACGGCCAGGTCCGTATCCAGGTCCTCGTGGCCGGCGATCCATCGCAGCGAGGGCAGGGTGCGGGACAGCCAGTCAAGCAGCGCGATCAGCGCAGCGACCTGTGGCCGCGGATAGGCTTCCTCCATCGCCTGGTGGCGGGAGTCGAGCCAATCGGGGTAGCGGCCGCGGTTGACCAGCTCGATGCCGATTGACCGCTCGTTGTAGCCGCGCACGTGGTGGGCGACGCGGTCAAGGTTCACATACTGGTGGATCGTGCCGTCGCGGTCGATGTAGACGTGGCCGCTGTTGCCGGTGCCCGATTCCGGATAAAGGATCCGCTCACCGTACTCGCGCGCCGCCGCCAGGTCGGGCAGCTCGGTGCAGTGGATCACCACCAGATCGATTGACGCCAGCGGCCGCGCGGCCAGACGCTGCTGATAAGGCAGCGGAGCTGCGTGAATGGCGGGGCCGGCAGCAGCGGCGTAAGGCTCGGTGGGCATGGCCCGGATGCTAGCATCGCGGGCCCCAGCCACCGCTGCGCGCGCCGTGCCTGCCACGTCGTCGCCGCCGCGCGTTTCTTCTTACGGATCCACCATGCGCGGACACTGCATCCTTTCCCACGGCTTCGAGAGCGGGCCCGACGCGACAAAGGTCACCGCGCTCGCGCAGGCAGCCACCGAGCTGGGCTGGACCTGCGAGCGACCCGATTACACCGACCTGGATGCCCGCGCGATCGTCAGCCCGCTGGGTGACGTGCCGGAGCGCCTGCAGCGGCTGCTGGAATTGACCCGCAGCGCCGCCGCGCGCGGACCGGTCGTGCTGGCCGGATCCAGCCTGGGTGCCTTCATCTCCGCGCACGCGTCCCTGCAGATTCCGGTGGCCGGACTGTTCCTGATGGCACCGCCAATCCGGATGAACCAGGCGCATCCCATCGATGCGGCGGATGTGCCGCTGAGCATCATCCACGGCTGGGACGATGAGCTGATTCCCACCGCCGACGTCGTCGTCTGGGCGCAGGAGCGCCGCGCCCGACTGCTGCTGGTCGATGACGATCACCGGCTTTCCCGCCACGTGCGGGCCAGTGCCGACGCGTTTGCCGGCCTGCTGTCGAGCCTGACGCTGTCGAATGGCCGCGGGGAAATGCAATGAAGTTCTTCGCCAGTTGCGGCAAAGGCCTGGAATACCTGTTGGCCGAGGAGATGCTCGCGCTGGGTTGTGCCCGGGCGACGGCAACCATGGCCGGGGTGAACGTGGAAGGCAGGCTGGCGGATGCGCAGCGCGCGGTGCTGTGGTCGCGTCTGGCCAGCCGCGTGCTGTGGCCGATCGCCGATTTTGACTGCCCTGACGAGCAGGCGCTGTACGCCGGCGTCGCCGCGATCGACTGGCCGTCCCAGCTCGGCGAGGGCGACACCATCGCGGTCGATGCGCACGTCTCCGGAACCGGCCTGACCCATGCCCGTTTCGCCGCTCAGCGCGTCAAGGACGCGATCGTTGACGTGATGCGCGACACCACCGGCATGCGCCCGAGCGTCGATGTGGAAACCCCCGATGTCCGCGTCAACCTGGTGGTGCGCAAGGACCGCGCGATCGTGTCCATCGATTTGGGCGGTGGCCCGCTGCACCGACGCGGCTGGCGCCAGCAGCAGGGCGAGGCGCCGTTGAAGGAAAACCTTGCCGCGGGCGTGTTGATGCGTGGCCGCTGGCCGCAGGTCTACGCCGCCGGTGGCGGGCTGCTGGACCCGATGTGCGGCAGCGGCACGCTGGTCATCGAGGGTGCGCTGATGGCCGCCGACGTCGCGCCCGGCCTCCTGCGGCACGGCGGTTTCGCGCCGACCCGCTGGAAGGGCTTTGACCAGGAGCACTGGCAGTCGCTGCTCGATGACGCGCGTCAGCGCGAAGTCGCCGGCCGCGCCGCGCTGCGGCCGGTGTTCTTCGGCCGTGACCGCGATCCGCAGGCGATTGCCGCGGCGCAGGAGAACGAAGTGCTGGCCGGGCTGACCGGCGTGATCAAGTGGGAAACGGCCGCGGTCGAAGGCCTGCGTCTGGGGTCGATCCCGGTACTGCCGCGGCCCGAGGTCGCCCCTGATGCGATCGCCGCGCCGGGCGGACTGGTGGTTTGCAATCCGCCCTACGACCTGCGCCTGGCCGCCGATCCAGCGCTCTATCGCGCGCTCGGGGATGCGCTCAAGCGCGCCGTGCCGGACTGGCGGGCCAGCCTGCTGTGTGGTGACGCCGAGCTGGCCCACGCCACCGGTCTGCGCGCACTCAAGAAGTACCAGATGTTCAACGGCGCAATCGAGTGCACCCTGATCACGGTAGATCCGGTGGCACCGCCGCAGCGCGAACGCAAATCCGGCGAGGAAGCGCCCGCGCTGGCCGATGGGGCGCAGATGGTTGCCAACCGCCTGCGCAAGAACCTGCGCAAGCTGAAGACCTGGCGCCAGCGTGAGGCGGTGAGCTGCTTCCGCGCCTATGACGCCGACTTGCCCGAATACTCGGCGGCGATCGATGTTTACCAGACCGACGAGATGACGCCGCGCACCTTCCTGCACGTGCAGGAATACGCAGCACCGGACGATATTCCCGAGCCGCTCCAGCGCCGGCGTCTGAACGAGTTGCTGGCCGCCGCTCGCGAGGTCTTCGATGTGCCGCGTGAGCAGGTCGCGCTGAAGACCCGTTCGCGCGGCAAAGGCGGCTCCAAGTACGGCCGCTTCGACCAGCGCGGCGAGTACCTCACCGTGCGCGAAGGCGATGCCCGCCTGCGGGTGAACCTGTTCGACTATCTCGACACCGGCCTGTTCCTCGACCACCGGCCACTGCGCCTGCGGATCGCGGCCGAGGCCGAGGACACCCGGTTCCTGAACCTGTTCGGCTACACTGGCGCGGCCACCATGCACGCCGCGGTCGGGCGTGCACGCCAGACCACCACCGTCGACCTGTCGCCGACCTACCTGCAATGGTGCGCCGACAACCTGGCCGAGAACGGCATGGGCGGAGCCCGGCATCGGCTCGTGCAAGCCGACGCCATGGCCTGGCTGGAGGCCGACCAGGCCGAATACGACCTGATCTTCTGCGACCCGCCGACCTTCTCCAACTCCAAGCGCGCGGACGATTTCGACATCCAGGCCGGCCATGTCCGGCTGTTGCGCGCGGCGGTCGATCGGCTGGCCCGCGACGGCGTGCTGTACTTCTCCAACAATTTCCGACGTTTCCGTCTGGACGAGGCGGCGGTGGCGGAATTTGCGTCCTTCGAAGAGATCACCGCGCAGACGATCCCGCCGGATTTCGCCCGCAACACCCGCATCCATCGCTGCTGGCGCCTGCAGCGACGCTGAAGCCACGCCGCACGCCGAGCGCGTCGGCGCCTGCCGGTGACATTCTCCAACGTCCCGGTCTGGCAGAATCGGGTGATCCACCGCGCCGGGCGTCCCATGCCGCCTGTCCGGTTCCGACGCGGCCCCGGCCGGCGTCCACCCAAAACAGGAAGACTCCATGCGCATCCTCGTCATTGAAGACAACCAGGACATTGCCGCCAACCTTGGCGACTTCCTCGAAGACCGTGGCCACACGGTCGACTTCGCCGCCGACGGTATCACCGGTCTGCACCTCGCGGTCGTGCACGATTTCGACGCGATCGTGCTGGATCTCAACCTGCCGGGCATCGATGGTTTGGAGGTCTGCCGCAAGCTGCGCAACGAGGCGCGCAAGCAGACCCCGGTGCTGATGCTGACCGCGCGCGACACCCTGGACAACAAGCTGGCCGGGTTCGATTCGGGCGCCGACGACTACCTGATCAAACCCTTCGCGCTGCAGGAAGTGGAGGTCCGGCTGAACGCGCTCGCGCGCCGTGGGCGCGGTGTCAAGACCCGCGTGCTGACCGCGGCCGATCTGGAATACAACCTGGACACGCTGGAGGTGCGCCGTCAGGGCAAGCTGCTCCAGCTCAATCCGACCGGGTTGAAGATCCTGCAGTCGCTGATGGAATCTTCCCCGGCCGTGGTTACCCGACAGGAGCTGGAAACGCGGGTCTGGGGCGAGGAGCTGCCGGACTCCGACAGCCTGCGAGTGCACATCCACGGTCTGCGCGCGGTGGTCGACAAGCCGTTCCCGACCTCGCTGATCCACACCCGCCACGGTATCGGTTACCGGATCGCCGAGCTCGATGCGGAAAGCTGAGGTCCCCCGGGCGCCAGCAACCAACGGCCCAGCCCCCAACCGGCGCATGCGCTACCGGCGGCGGCTGCGCAGCCGGATCATCCTGTCCTTCGTGTTGCTGGGTTTCAGCCTGACGCTGCTGTTCGCGTGGGCGACCAACTGGACCCGCGCGCGGGTGGAGAACCAGTTGATCGAGGATGTGATGAACCGCAATCTCGCCAACGCGGCGCACCAGTTCGAAGTGGACCCCAACAACCGCGAATTCCCCTTTGACCAGGTCCGCGCCTACGTCTATACGCCCGACAAGTTCGAGTCGGTGCGCCTCAGCCGGCCGGAGTGGTATGCGCTGTCGGACGGCATCACCGGCATGGTCGGCAGCGACCCGGACGGCACCGAGTTCGCCTACAAGCTCGCCGTGCGCAAGACGCCCCAGGCCTGGTTCTTCCTCGCCTATGACATGACCCCGTCCAAGCGCAGCGAGGAGCGTTTCAACCACGCCCTGTATGCGTCGGTGCTGGTGTTCACCCTGCTGTCGCTGGTCCTGGGATGGTGGTCGGCCTCGCGGGTGATGAGTCCAGTGTCCGAGCTGGCGAGGCGACTCAAGGAGTCCGGCCGCAGTGCCGCCTCGGAGTCCCTGGCGGACCATTTTCCCGACGACGAGGTCGGCCAGCTTGCCGAGGCGCTGGACGACTATGCCGGCCGGCTCACCGAGGTGGTCCAGCGCGACCGCGAGTTCAACGCCGACGTCAGCCACGAACTGCGCACGCCACTGGCAGTAATCCGCGGCGCGGTCGAGCTGCTGTTGTCCAACCCGCAGCTCGACGAGAAGACCCGTACCCGCCTGATGCGCATCCAGCGCGCCGAGCAGCAGTGCACCGATCTGATCAGCGCGCTGCTGCTGCTGTCGCGCAATGAGCGTGGCCACGGTGCCACCGACGTGGCCAAGCTGGCGGCACAGTCGCTGGACGTCCATCGCACCCAATTGGCCGGCAAGCCGCTGGTATTGCGTCTGGAGGACAACACCGACCCGCTCGTGGTGGACGCGCCGGAGGCGGCGGTCGCCGTTGCGCTGGGCAACCTGATCGGCAACGCGGTGAAGTACACCGTTGAAGGCGAGGTCATCGTGCGCATGCTGGACGGCGCGGTGCAGGTGATCGATTCGGGTCCGGGACTGAGCGCCGAGGACGCCGCCGGGATCTTCCAGCGCGGGTATCGCGGCACCCACGCCGGCCACACCCACGGCGGCGGCATCGGCCTGTCGATCGTGCGCCGGCTGTGCGCGCTGTACGGCTGGAGCGTTTCGGTCCAGCCGGGACGCGAGTTCGGGGTGATCGCGACGCTGTCCTTCGACACGCCAACCGCGCTGGATGGCGACGGCGATCCGGACGCCCGGGACGTCTGAGCCGCCCCGCACGGGCGGGCGCGGTACCATGATCGGTCTACCCCGCACGAGCCTGACCGCATGACCTGCCGCACCCGTTTTGCCCCCAGCCCGACCGGATACCTGCATATCGGCGGCGCGCGCACCGCCCTGTACTGCTGGCTGGAGGCGCGCCACCGCGGCGGTGAGTTCGTCCTGCGCATCGAGGACACCGACCGCGAACGCAGCACGCAGGCGGCGATCGACGCCATCCTCGAGGCGATGGAATGGCTGGGCCTGGACTATGACGAGGCTCCGGTCTACCAGACCCAGCGACTGGACCGTTACCGCGAGGTCGCCGAGCAGCTGGTGGCCGCCGGCCACGCGTACTACGCCTACGAGACCCGCGACGAGCTGGACGCGATGCGCGAGGCGGCGATGAAGGCTGGCACCAAACCGCGCTACAACGGTGCCTACCGTGACCGGAACGCGGGTTTCCGCGAGGACCCCAACCGGGTGATCCGCTTCCGCAACCCGCTCGACGGCGTGGTCGCGTGGGAGGACAAGGTCAAGGGCCGGATCGAGATCGCCAACAGCGAGTTGGACGATCTGGTGATATTCCGGCCCGACGGCTACCCGACCTACAACTTCGCGGTGGTGGTCGATGACATGGACATGCGCATCACCGATGTGGTCCGCGGCGACGACCACGTCAACAACACCCCGCGCCAGATCAACATCTACCGCGCCCTGGGCGTCGAGGTGCCGCACTTCGCCCACCTGCCGATGATCCTGGACCCGGAAGGCGCCAAGCTCTCCAAGCGGACCGGCGCGGCGGACGTCATGGAATACCGCGATGCCGGCTATCTGCCGCACGCCCTGCTGAACTACCTGGTGCGCCTGGGCTGGTCGCACGGCGATCAGGAGATCTTCTCGATTGAGGAAATGAAGGCCCTGTTCGACCTGAAGAACGTTCATGCCAGCGCATCGCGGCTGGACATGGCCAAACTGGGCTGGCTGAACCAGCAGTACCTGAAGACCGATGACCCCGCCGCGGTGGCCGTACACCTGCAATGGCACCTGCAGCAGGCCGGGTACAACCTTGCCAATGGCCCGGCAGCGGTGGACATCGTGCTGGCGCTGCGCGACCGCGTGCAGACGCTCAAGGACATGGCCGAGCGCGCGGCAGTCTGGTTCGGGCCGTTGACGGAGTACGACGAAGCGGCGGTGGCCAAGCACCTCAAGCCAGCCGCCAGGGCGCCGCTGGAGGATGCCCGTGTGCGCTTGGCCGCACTGGCCGACTGGAACGTGGAGGCGATCAACGGCGCGCTGCACGACACCGCCGCCGCGCTGGAGCTGGGCATGGGCAAGGTCGCCCAGCCGATGCGCGTCGCCATGACCGGCACCCAGGTCAGCCCCGACATTTCCCACACCGTTTACCTGGCGGGCCAGGCCGAGGCGGTGGTCCGCATCGACGCGGCGCTTGCCAGGATCCCGCTGGAGGATTAGACCGCCTGCAACGGGCCGCGTGGCCGCGACCGTTGCAGGCCACACTGCCGACATGAGCCCTGTCCACGACTGCACCGATCCCAAACACCACGTCCATGACGGCGACGCCTTCGTGCTCGAGGTGGAGCGCCTGTGCGCGCAACGCGGATTACGACTGACGCCGATCCGCTCCAACGCCCTGCGCCTGATCGCGGATGCCGAGCGGCCGCTGAAGGCCTACGAGCTGCTGGACCGGATGAAGGCCACCCACGACGCCGCCGCGCCGCCGACGGTGTATCGCGCGCTGGACTTCCTGCTCGAGCACGGTTTCATCCACAAGCTGGCTTCGGTCAACGCCTTTGTCGGCTGCCACCATCCTGGTGGGGAGCAGCATGCGGTGCCGTTCCTGATCTGCGATCGCTGCCAGTCGGCGACGGAACTGGAAGACGACACCATCGTGGAGGCGCTGGAATCGCGCGCCCGCGGGCTGGGCTTCATCCCGCGGGCGCAGATTCTGGAAGTACACGGCCTGTGCGCCGCCTGCGCAGAGGCAGCGAGCCGGTAGGCTTGGCTCAGAAGAAGGCGCGCACGCCGAACGCGATGCCACGGCCCGGCAGCGGTGCCAGATCCTTCAGGAACGAGGTGTGCGGGCGGGCCTCTCGGTCGAGCAGGTTGCTGCCGTCGAGGAACACCTCCCATGCGTTACCCGACGGGGTGTCACGATGCCAGGCCAGATGGGCGTCGACGAGCGTGTAACCGGGAGTCACGGTTTCGTTGGCCGCGACCCGGTCCTGTTTCAGGTAGCGCACCGCACCCAGCGATGCACGCCACGCCCCGTTGCTCCAGGACAGCTCACTGCCCAGCCGCGAAGGCGCCAGTCGGGGCAGATTGCCTCGCTCGCTGATCTGCGCCGCGTGCCGGTGCACGTGCTCGCCGTGAAAAACCCCCACGTCGACGTCGCGCTCGACGCCGTCGGCGAGCTTGCCCCTCACGATATCGCCGAACACCCGCAGGTCCCAGGCGCCGTGGTCGTTGTCCACCAGCGCGATGGTCGCGTCCGCCTCCATCCCGTGGAAGCGGGCATCAGCCTGGTTCCACAGGCGCACAGGCACGCCATCGTCCATTAGCGGATTGCCGGGATTGTCCAGCGACGTCGGGCTGGCCTGGTAGATGAAGTCCGCATAGCGGATCCCGTAGATCGCCGCGCCCAGATCGATGCGCTCGCCATGCCAGCGCACTCCCAGCTCGAGCCGGTTTGCGGTTTCCACGCCCAGCGTGTCGTCGCCGATCTCCATGGTTCCGGTGGCGACGTGCAGACCGTTGGAGAACAGCTCCTCGGCGGTCGGCACCCGCTGGGAACGGTCCAGCCCCAGGGAAGCGTGGAACCGGTCGTTGAGCTCCCACTGGACGGCCGCAGACCCGCTGATGGCTTCGAACTTGCGCGAGTTGGACCGCAGGGGCGCCAGTGGCTGCGGGACGGCGTCAATGGTGTTGCGGTCATGCCGCGCCCCCAGCTCGAACTTGAAGTCGCCGCTGCGGCGCTCGCCGATCCAGAACAGGCCGGTGTCGTTGCCTTCGGTGCCGGGCACGAACGCTTCTTCGCCGGCGGCGTCGAACGTCCGATTCGCCCACTGCACGCCGAATGCGCCCCGCCAGCCGGCCCACGGCTGGTGGACCAGCTCCAGTCGCGCTTCCTTGCTGGCGTTGTCGAACACGGTGCCAATCGCCGCGCCTTCAAACTCGGTGTGGGTGTAGCGGGTGTCGGCAAATTTGAACCGCAGGGTCTCGAACACACCCAGCCCGTCGAGCCCGGCGCGCACTTCGGTGCGTCGCTGGTCCATCAGGATGTGGACGGCGTCATCGCCGGGGGCGTCCTCGCCATGGTCGTGGTCATCGGCGGCATCGTGGCCATGGCCGTCACCGTCCCCGTCCCCGTGGGAATGGCCCGGCACGCCGTAGCGGGTATTGAACAGGGAGTAGCCCACGCCAGCGAAGCCGCGCTCGCCGATCCAGGACAGGCCCAGTGCCGCGCTGTCGGTGCGCAGGGCGCTGTTGGCCAGCGTTCCCGAACTTCCGGGTTCCGGGGTCTCACCCTCGGCGGCCAACTGGCGGGCGCTTTCGGCGAATCCCGGGATGGCGTAATCGCCGGTCTCCCGATGCAATGCATCGAAGTGGAACACCAGGTCGCCCGAGGCGGACGTCCCATCCAGCCGCAGCATCCCGGTCTTCTCGTCATTGACCGTGCCCGCGCGCAGCTCTGCCCTTCCTTGCAATGGCTCGGTGGTGACCGTCTCGGGGATGCGCCCGTCGATCACGTTTACCGCGCCGCCAATGGCGCCGCTGCCATAGAGCAGGGTGGACGGTCCCTTCAGGACCTCGATCTGGTTGGCGAGGAAGGGCTCGATGCTGACCGCGTGGTCGGCGCTGACCGTGGAGACGTCGCCCGAACCCAGGCCATCGCTGAGCACCTGGACCCGCGCCCCGTCAAAACCCCGCACGATCGGACGGCCGACGCCGGGACCGAAATAGGACGACTGCACGCCGGGCAGTTTGTTGACCGTCTCGCCCAGCGAGCTGGCCTTGGCCGCGTCCAGCCGTTCGCCGGCAAGGACCTCGACCGGGCGGGCCAGATCCTCGGCCGTGCCTGGCAGGACCGAGGCGCGGACATGGACGGCGCTCAGGTCGACCGGCTCATGGTCCGGGTCGTGCGCCTGCGGCGCCGTCGCCGCCGTGTCGGCGGCATAAGCGGACGGAGCGGTCACCAGGGCGGCGAGCAAGGCAATGGCGAGGGAGTTACGGCGCAAAAGAGACGCTGGAGACACGGGCAGCCTGCAGAAATAGTGACACGGGATCGAAATGTTATATTATTCCAATCCGTCGGCAAGTCCCCCACAAGTCATGCATCCACTGAAGGTGTCCTGATGTCACCGCTTACCCATCGACTGCTCGACCGTCTCGGCGCCTCGGGTTCCATCATCTGCGCCGTGCACTGTGCGCTCCTCCCGGTGGCCATTGCGCTCCTGCCGGCGGTGGGCCTGATGAGCATGGGCAGCGAGCGTTTCGAGCAGGCCTTCGTGGTGTTTGCCACCCTGTTGGGCGTGTTCAGTCTGGTCCAGGGGTATCGGCGGCACGGCGTCGCGCGGGCGCTGTGGCTGTTATTGACGGGTCTGGGTGTGCTGTGGATGGCGGTTCTGTATCAGCCGCTGCACGCCAGCGTGGTCCCGCATGCCGTCGCGATGACGTTTGGCGGCACGCTGGTGGGTGTGGCGCATGTGATCAACCTGCGCCTGAACCACGGACACGTGCACGACGCCTGCTGCCACCACTAGGCACGCGGGCAGACAAGTGCCCATGTTAAGATTTGAAGCTCCCCGCGCCACGCGTGGCACTGGCAGCACGCGTCGGTGTTTACCCCTGAGGTGCGGGTTTTTCAATCGTATCAATACCCAACCGGGAGCAAAATCATGGGCAAAGGCGACCGCAAGACCGCCAAGGGCAAGCGCTTCAACTCCAGCTACGGCAACTCCCGCTCGGCCGTATCCAAGGCCGCCGGCACCGCCAGTGCGCCGGTAGCGAAGAAGACCGCCGCCAGCAAGGCCGCGAGCAAGGCGACGACCAAGAAAGTCGTGGCCAAGAAGACCGTCGCCAAGGAGTAAACACCGGCGTCATGCCGTTGTGAGCAGAGGCCCCGCGAATGCGGGGCTTTCCTTTTTGCGTGATTTTTTATGCGCTCCGCAACCCTGGTGGCCTAGCCGGCGCCGGCCTCGATCGCCGCCCAGGTACGCAGCAGGTTGCCGCCCAGGATCTTTCGGATGTCCGCATCGCTGTGGCCACGCGACTGCAGGCCACTGATCAGGTTGGGGAAGTCGGCCACACTGCGCAGACCATCGGCCAGCTCCCCGTCCACGCCATCAAAGTCCGAGCCGATGCCCACGTGGTCGATCCCGATCAGCTGTACGGCATAGTCGATCTGGTCCAGCACGGCGTCGATCGGCGTCTGCGGCGCCGGATGCGCCTCGGACCATTCGCGGTTGAAGGTCTCCCGGTCAAGTTCCGGCTTGCCGGCCGCGCGGAGTTCGGCGTTGCGCCGGTTGAAGTCGTTGATAGCGCGGAAGTGCGCCTGCGTGTCGGCGGCGCCTCTGGGATCGACGAACGCGGTGCCGAAGGGAATCTGGACTACGCCGCCCTTGGCGGCAATCGCTTTGGCCAGTTCATCGCTGATGTTGCGCTCGAAGTCGGGGGTGAAGTGGCGGAACGCGGAGTGGCTGGCGATCACGGGCACGGTGCTCAGTTCGATGGCCTGGCGGGCGGCTTCGTCGGAGACGTGGGAGACGTCGACCATGATCCCCAGCCGGTTCATCTCGGCCACGACCTCGCGCCCGAACGGACTCAGGCCGTTCCATTTGCGCTCGATGGCATAGGAGGAATCGGCGATCCGGTTGGCCGCGCTGTGGGCCAGAGTGATGTAACGCACACCGCGATCGAAGAAGAACTGCAGGTTGGCGAGATCGTCGCCGATGGGCGCGCCGTTCTCCATACCCAGCGGCAGCAGCACGCGCCCGCCCTTGCGCAGACGCTGGACATCGCCCGGCGAGCGCAGCAGCGCAAAACGGTCGGGATGGCGCTGAACCAGCGCCTCGACGGAGTCGATCATTTCGTTGGCGACCTGCCAGGCCACCGCGTCCTCGTCCTGCTTGGCCGAGGTATAGATCGACATGAAACCCACGTCCAGACCGCCGGCGCGGGCCTTGGGGTAGTCGAACTCCCGCTCCGGTGCATCGATGCCCAGGTCCATCCAGCGATCGGTCAGCATGCCGGGCGCGTCGATGTGGGTATCCACGATCACCGCGTCCTGGGCCAGCGCACGGGCGGCGTCGGTGGCCTCGGGCTGCGGCGGCGACTGGGCGAAACCGAGCGCGGGAACAAGTGCGAGCAGCAGGACGGGCAGGGTGCGGTGCATGATCTCTCCAAGGTTTCCGCGCGACTGCGCGGCGTGGGGTTCGACCGGTCGATAGTGCCGCAATCGACCGCGCCGGCGTTACTGCGGATGCACGCGCTGGCCACCGATCCAGACGCCGCCGGCCAGATCTCCGCCCAGCCAGTAGCCCAGCTCGGCCGGATGGCGCACCTTCCAGCGCACGAAGTCGGCACGCATGCCCACCCGCAGCGCGCCGCGGTCGTTCAGCCCCAGTGCGCGGGACGCGTTGACGGTCGCCCCGCGCAGGGCCTCCTGCGGAGTGAGGCGGAAGTGGGTGCAGGCCAGCTGTATCACCTGGCGCAGCGACAGCAGCGGCGAGGTGCCCGGGTTGCAGTCGGTCGCGATCGCCATGGCTACGCCGTGCTCCCGGAATGCGGCCAATGGCGGCAACCGGGTTTCGCGCAACACATGGAACGCGCCGGGCAGCAGCACCGCGACCACGCCCGCAGCGGCCATCGCGCGTACCCCGTCCTCGCTGGTGTGCTCGACATGGTCGGCCGACAGACCGCCGAACTCCGCCACCAGGGCCGCGCCACTCAAGTCGCTGAGCTGGTCGGCGTGCAGCTTCACCGGCAGCTCCAGAGCGCGCGCGGCCTCGAACACGCGACGGGTCTGCGCCGGGGTGAAACCGATGCCCTCGCAGAAGGCATCCACCGCATCCACAAGCCCCTCGGCGTGCAGCCTGGGCAGCCACTGGATCACCTCCTCGATATAGGCGTCGGCCTGTTCCCTGTACTCGGCGGGGAGGGCATGTGCGGCCAGGTAGGTGGTGCGCACGCCGATGCCCAATTCCTCGCCGATCCGGCGCGCCACGCGCAGCATCCGGCGCTCGCCTTCGAACTCCAGGCCATAGCCGGACTTGATTTCCAGCGTGGTTGCGCCGGCGGCGAGCAGGGCGCGCGCACGCGGCAGCGACTGCCGCAGCAGTTCGTCTTCATCGCAGGCGCGCACCGCTTCCACCGTGGACAGGCTCCCGCCGCCGGCGCAACCACGCTGGAGATCAAGTCCGGGTATGGCCTGGAGTTCGAAGGCGAGCGCCGGATGCTGCGCGTGGCTCGCTGGATTGGCGAGGAATTGGGCATCGGCGTGGGGACCAG
>NZ_JXSS01000083.1 GCF_000855665.1 Lysobacter sp. A03 | reverse complement strand
CTGCCACCAGAGAGCCGGCACCGGAACCACGCCCCGGCCCGACTGGAATGCCCTGTTCCTTGCCCCAGTTGATGAAGTCCGCAACGATCAGGAAGTAGCCGGGGAAACCCATCGACAGGATGACGCCGAGCTCGGTATCGAGGCGGTCCTCGTAGTCCTGCCGGGTCAAGTCGTTTGCGAGCCGGCCCTCGACCAGCAGCACCTTCTCCAGGCGTGCGTCCAGTCCGTCGTGCGCCTGACTGCGCAACCAGGACTCGATGGTGTGCTCATCGGGTACCGGGAAGGCGGGCAGGTAGTAGGTGCCCAGCTGCATCTCGAGGTTGCAGCGGGTCGCCAGCGCCAGTGCGTTGTCGATCGCGTCGGGGACGTCGGCGAACAACTCCGCCATCTCTTCGGACGACCTCAGGTACTGCTCGGAGCTGTACTCCTTCGGCCGCTTGGGGTCGTCCAACACGCGGCCGGTGGAGATGCAGACCCGCGCCTCGTGCGCATCGAAGCCGTCGCGATCGAGGAAGCGGACATCGTTGCTGGCGATCAGCGGCAGCCCGCGCTTGGCCGAGGCGTGGATCGCGAATTCGTTGAACACGGGTTCGTCGGCGCGCCCGGTCCGGGTCAATTCCAGGTGCAGGCGGTCGTCGAAGATGCCCTGCCAGTCCGCCAGCCAGGCCTCGGCCAGCTCGGGCCGCTGCGAGGTCGCCATGCGCCCGGCGAGGCTCTGTCGTCCCGCCAGGGCGAACAGGCCCTCGTTGTCCTCGCGCAGCCATTCCGGGCGCAACGCGACGCTGTCGGTACGGTGGCCTTCCATCCACATCCGGCTGAGCAGGCGCGACAGGGTCAGGTAACCGGTGTGGTCGCGGCATAGCAGGGTCAGGCGCGAGCTGGCCTCGTTGCCATCTGCCAGGCCGATGTCCGCGCCCAGGATCGGCTTGACCCCGGCCTGTTCCGCAGCGCGATAGAACTTCACCGCGGCAAACAGGTTGTTGACGTCGGTCAGGGCGACCGCCGGCTGGCCAAGCGCCACGCAGCGCTTGACCAGCTCGTTGACCCGGATGGTGGAGTCGACGAGAGAGAATTCGCTGTGCAGGTGTAGGTGGGTGAAGCGAGCTGGCATTCGTGCCGTGGACCGACCGGCTGGGGCAACGCCCAGAGTATCAGCCACGGTCGGTCCGGCAAGGCCTTGACAAGCCTTGCGGGGACCGAAGACGACCGTACGCGCGCCGCGGGTTTCCGGCCCGCGGCGCGCAATGGCTCAGTTCACCCGGAAACGCCCAGGCTCATCTTGCGACAGGTAGCTGCTGCGTCCGGTCCTCCGGCAGTGTTCCGTCCACAGCCATTCCGCGGTCCGGGCGTCGTCGAGCTGGTCCCGGGTGAAGCCGAAATGCCGGCGTGACTCGCCGCGCAAACCGGCCTCGATGCGACGCAGGCGACAGAAGTCGAGGTAGTCCCTGACCTCGTCGGCCAGGGTCGGCCATGCGGTTTCGACCACGACCGCACCGTCCAGCCAGCCCACCACGGGCAGGCTGTGGGGAATCAGCGTGTCCTTGCCATGCAGGTAGTCCAGCGCTGTGGCGGCAGCAATCGCCGCCTTGGCCTCCGTCTCCCACTCCGGATCGGACTGCATCAGGTCCATGGCGCCCGCGCGGCGGATGCGCTCGCGGATGGACTGGGGGATACGTCCGTCCCGGGCCTGGAGTATCAGCTCGCGCGCAGCGGTGGCCAACTGGTCGCCGTCGATCTGGGGATGCTCGGCACTGATCTGCATCAGCAACGCATTGAAGTGCGCCAGACGGACCGGGTCGGGTACGAAGTCGCCGATCGAGTGGCGGTTGGAGTTCAGTCGCACCGCGCCGCTGAACAGGCTTGCTGGCAGCGGGGACACGACGAATAGGGACGCGTTCATGAGGATGGCCTCAATGCTTGTCCATGCCTGGACGGGGTGGCTGGCGGATCCAACGGTAGCCACCGTCATCCGCGACAGGCCAGAGCGGGCAAGTCACTGTGCAATGGGTCTGCGACCGGTCACGCTCCACGACTCCAGCGTGCTCGCTCGCTGGCCCACTGGCGAGTGCCGGAAGTCCACCGGGGCGACACGCACGAGATGCCGCGAGGCCCGTGGATAAGGGTGGGCGCGTTGGTTTATCCACGATTGCGAAACGGCAGGTGAATGCCTGACCAGCGTTTCGGGGGCCGTTCCCGTTTATTACCTGATGACCAAGGCGAACAGACCACCTCGTGATACACCGCTTTTTTAGCGGATGATTGTGACCAGCTTGCACAGTCTTACGCTCGCCCGAAACGCTACGCTGCCGTTCCGGCGTACCGTCCACGCCGTATTCCCGATGGGGTCGACTCGCCGATGAAATCCCTGCTCCCTCTGTCATTGCTCGCTCTCCTCGCCTTGCCGGCTATGGCCCAGGACTCCGCGCAGCGCGTCGCCGAAACGGTGAGCACGCTGTCCTCGGACTTCTTCGAGGGCCGGGCCCCGGGCACGGTGGGCGAGGAGCGAACCGTCGGCTACCTGATCGGCCAGATGCAGGCCATTGGGCTGGAGCCTGGCGGCAAGGACGGCAGCTGGGTGCAACGTGCGCCTTTGCTGCATACCCAGCTCGGTGAACCGGCAGCGCTTGGGGTGACGGTCGACGGCAAAACGCAGCCCTGGCAGCGTGGCGATCAGGTCTATCTCTCGACGATCCGCCCTGATGACCGCGCGTTGATCGATGCGGCACCGCTGGTGTTCGTCGGCTACGGCGTGAGTGCGCCCGAGCGCCAATGGGACGACTACAAGGACGTGGACCTGTCCGGCAAGGTCGCGGTATTTCTGGTCAACGACCCGGACTTCGCTGCGGAAAAGAACGAGGCGGTGGCCGGGACGTTCGGCGGCCGGACGATGACCTACTACGGCCGCTGGACCTACAAGTTCGAGGAGGCCGCGCGTCGTGGCGCCATCGGGGCGCTGATCGTGCACGACACCGAAGCGGCCGGCTATGGCTGGAATGTGGTCGCCAGCCCGCAGGGCGAGAACTACGACATCGTCCGCGCCCCTGCCCAGCTGACCAGCCTGGTGGTACAGGGCTGGATCGCCGGCGACACCGCGGACCGCTTGTTTGCCGCCGCGGGCGAGAATCTTGCGGACCTGCGCACTGCCGCACGACGCACGGATTTCCATCCCGTAGCGCTGAAGAACGCCACGTTTTCGGTTGATATCCCGGTCACCCATGAAGTGGTGCAAAGCCATAACGTGCTGGGCAGGATCACCGGCAAAAAGCGCCCCGAGGAAGTGGTGTTCTACGGCGCCCATTGGGACGCCTACGGAAAGGGACCCGCCGACGCCGACGGCAAGGTGTACCGCTCCGGAGCCAATGACGACGCGCTCGGCGTCGCCGGGCTATTGGAGATCGCGCGCCGGTTCAAGGCGGCCCCGGCGCCGGATCGAAGCATCGTTTTCGGCATCTGGACCGCAGAGGAGCGCGGGCTGCTCGGGTCGGAGGCCTACACCGCCGACCCGGTCTACCCGATCGACACGACCGTGGCCAACCTGACCATCGACATCCTGCAGACCGCCGGCAAGGCGCGGGACGTGATCCTGGTCGGCGAGGGCCAGAGCAGCCTCGAAGACGACCTGACCCGATACGCCACTCGGCAGGGCCGGGAGGTGACCCCGGAAACCATGCCCGAGCGCGGCCTGTTCTATCGTGCCGATCATTTCTCGTTCGCGCGCCAGGGTGTGCCCGTGTTGCTGATGATGGGGATCGCGGGAGCCTCCGACCTGGCGGATGGCGGCGTCGCCGCGGGGCAGGCGTGGGTGGACGACTACACCGACCGCTGCTACCACCAGCCCTGCGATGCCTACGGTCCGGACTGGAACCTGGATGGGGCGATGCAGGACATCGACCTGATGTTCGATATCGGCCACGACCTTGCCAATTCCACGCGCTGGCCGCAGTGGCGCGACGGTTCGGAGTTCAAGTCACTGCGCGACCGCAGCGAAGCGGCGCGGCGCTGAGTTAGACCGGAGCGTCTCTTTCGATGACCTTCCGCACCGGGCCAAAACTGCGCCGGTGGTGCGGACAGGCGCCGTGCAGGTCCAGCGCGGCGAGGTGCGCCGGGGTGCCGTAGCCCTTGTGGGAGGCAAAGCCGTAGTGCGGCCATTGCTCGTCCAGCGCGACCATCAGCCGGTCGCGGGTGACCTTGGCGAGGATGGAGGCGGCCATGATGGCGCGGTCGCGGCGGTCACCGCCGATCCACGCTTCCGCCGGGCAAGGCAGCCCCTTCGGGATCACGTTGCCGTCGATGCGAGCCGCGACGGCAAGGTGGCTGACGGCCTCCACCGCACGCCGCATTCCGGCCATCGTGGCCTGGTAGATGTTGATGCGGTCGATCTCCTCGACCTCCACGGCGACCACGTGCCAGGCAAGCGCGCGCTCCACGATTCGCGCGTACAGCTCATCGCGCCGTCGCGCACACAGCACCTTGGAATCGTCCAGCCCGTTGACCGGGGTGCGACCCGGCGCAAACACCACGGCGGCGACCACGACCGGACCGGCCAGTGGCCCACGTCCGGCCTCGTCCACACCGGCGAACGGTTCGGCAGCCCTGACGGTGTCCAGTTGCAGGGTGAGTTGGTCGGTGCAGCGGCCCATCGGCTCAGGATACGAGCTCGACGATCGCCTGTGCAGCCTGCGCGGAGGCGCCGCGGCGCAGCGAGTCGTGCAGCGTGAGGAAGCGCGATTGCAGGGCGCGGGTGTCGGCGCCGCGGAGCCATGCCAGGCACGCATCTGCCAACACCTCCGGGCGGCATTCGTCCTGCATCAGCTCGGGCACGACTTCCTCCCCTGCGAGCACGTTGGGCAGCGCGTAATGATCGACCTTGAGCATGCCGAGGGTTTTCACTAACAAATAGGTCAGCGCGGACACCTTGTAGGCGACGACCATCGGTCGTTTCGCCAGCATCGCCTCCAGCGTCGCCGTGCCGGAGGCCAGCAGGATCACGTCGCTGGCGACCATCGCGGTGCGTGACTGTCCGTCCACCACGCTCAGCGCTCGCAAAAGCGCAGCGGCGTCAGGGTGGGCGGCCAAGGCGGCCGCGAACGCGTCGCGTGCCTGCGGTCCGGCCATCGGTGCGACCACCTGCAGCGCCGGTTCGGCGGCAAGCACCCGTGCTGCCGCGCCGATGAAGTCGGCACCCAGACGCTGGATCTCGCCCACCCGTGACCCCGGCAACAGGGCGAGCACGGGTCGTTGGGGATCCAGTTCGAGCGTCGCCCGCGCCGCATCGCGGTCGGGTACCAGAGGCATTGTGTCGGCAAGCGGATGCCCGACGAAGCGCGCGTCAACATCGTGCCTGGCGTAGATCGCCGGCTCCATCGGAAACAGGCACAGCACCAGATCGGCGCTCTCACCGATCCGGGCCGCGCGTTTCTCGCGCCAGGCCCATACCGACGGGCTGACGTAGTGCACGGTGCGCACACCGCGCTGCTTCAGCCACTTCTCCACGCCCAGATTGAAGTCCGGCGCGTCGATACCAATGAACACGTCGGGCTGCCACCCCAGCACGCGTTCGCGCAGTTCGTGCCGCAGGCGGAGCAGGCGCGGCAGGTGGCGCAGTACCTCCGACAGGCCCATCACCGCGAGCTCGGAGGCATCGAACCAGGTTTCCATGCCAGCATCGCGCATCGCCGGACCCCCGACCCCGACAAATTCCGCGCCCGGCCAGCGCAGGCGGAGCTGCTCGATCAAGTCCGCGCCGAGCAGGTCGCCGGACGCTTCTCCGGCCACCAGGGCAATGCGTTTGGGTCGGGTCGGGGGGAGCTCGTTGAAGATCTCCGCCACGGCACGGCTGTCGCTCACCGCAGCAGGGGCCGATCGCTGCTGTCGATGAAGTCCAGCAGCTGGCGTACATCGTCGCTGTCGCCCGCCATTTCGCGCAGGCGGGCCTGAGCCTCCTCCAGCGTGTGGCCGGCCACGTAAAGGGCGCGGTAGGCCCGCTTGATCATGGCGATGCGCTCGGCGTCGAAGCCGCGCCGCTTCAGGCCTTCGTTGTTGATCCCGCGCGGCCGGCTGTAGCCTTCCTGGGCCACCATCACGAACGGCGGCACGTCACCGTTGACAAACGCGCCCATGCCGATGAACGCGTGCGCACCGATCCGGCAGAACTGGTGGACGCCGGCGAACCCGCTGAGGATCACGTGGTCGCCGACGATGACGTGGCCAGCCAGGGTCGCGTTGTTGGAAAACACGCAGTCGTTGCCGATCACGCAGTCGTGGGCGATGTGGGTGTAGGCGAGCAGCCAGTTGTCATCGCCGATGCGGGTGGCACCGCCGCCGCCCTGGGTGCCGCGGTTGATGGTGACGAACTCGCGAACCGTGTTGCGCTCGCCCATGACCAGCTCGACGCGTTCGCCGGCGTACTTCTTGTCCTGCGGCTCGCCACCAATGGCGGCGTGGCCGATGAAGCGGTTGTCGCGGCCGATCCGGGCCGGTCCGTGCACGCTGCAGTGCGGACCGATTTCCGTATTGGCGCCGATCTCCACGTCCGCACCGATGTAGCTGAAGGCGCCCACCGTCACACCATCGGCGAGCCGTGCCCCGGCTTCGACGATCGCGCTGGGGTGGATGACCGCCGGGCTCATGGCTTGTTGACGACCTCGGCACACAGGATGTCGGCGCATGCGGCCTGTTCGCCGTCGACCCGGGCGATGCCCTGGTACAGCGCCATGTTGCGGATGGTCCGCTTGAGGATCACCTCCAGGTCCAGGCGATCGCCGGGAACGACCATGCGCGAGAACCGCGCACCGTCGATCTTGACCAGATAGAACAGCTTGTTCTCGAAGGTTCCGCCCAGCGAGAGCTGGGTGAGGAGACCACCGGCCTGGGCCAACGCCTCGATTACCAGCACGCCGGGCATCACCGGCTGACCGGGGAAGTGGCCGTTGAAGAACGGCTCGTTGTTGGTGACGTTCTTGTAGGCGAGGATGCGTTTGTTCGGATCCAGCTCCGTCACCCGGTCGACCAGCAGAAACGGGTAGCGGTGCGGCAGCAGCGCCTGGATACCCGGAACATCGATCGGGAGCTTGAGTGCATCGGTCATTGCGTGTCGTCCTTAAGTTCCTGGTCGCGCAACTGGCGCGCCATCCTGTCCAGTTGCCGGAATCGCGCGGCGTTCCTGCGCCAGCTGCGATTGTCCATCAGCCCGGTGCCGGACGAGTATTCTCCGGGTTCGCGGATCGAACCGCTCACCAGGCTCATTGCGGTCACCACCACCCGGTCGCAGATCTCCAGGTGCCCGGCGATGCCGGCACCGCCGGCGATCATGCAATAGCGCCCGATCCGGGCGCTGCCGGCGATGGCGACGCAGCCGGCCATGGCTGTATGTGCGCCGATGCGGACGTTGTGGCCAACCTGGATCAGGTTGTCCAGGCGCACGTCCTCCTCCAGCACGGTGTCCTCGATCGCGCCACGGTCGATGCAGGTGTTGGCACCGATCTCGCAGTCATCGCCGATCACCACGCCGCCCAGTTGTGGCACCTTGATCCAGCGTCCCGCATCCATCGCCAGGCCGAAGCCGTCGGCACCGATCACCGCGCCGGGATGGATGCGCACGCGTTGGCCCAGCCGCACCCGGGTCACCAGGGTGACCCGGCCCAGCAGTTCGCTGCCGGTGTCCACCACGCAGTCCTCACCGATGATGCAGCCCGGGCCGATGAACGCGCCGGCCTCGACGCGGCTGCCCGCGCCGATGCTGCTGAAGGCACCGACGTGCGCCGCAGGGTCGATGACGGCGTCGGGATGGATGTCAGCCATGGGGTGCACCCCGGGCTCGCGCGCGGGGGGCACTTCGAATGTCGCGGCAATCTTTGCGAACGCCGTGTACGGATCCTCGGCGACCAGCGCCGTGCCGGCGTAGCCCTCCGCATCGGCTGCGCGCATCACTACCGCGGCGGCCTTCGAGCCCTCCAGCTGGCTGCGATACCTGGGGTTGGCCAGGAAGGCGAGCTGTCCCTCGCCCGCGTGGGCCAGGGTGCCGACACCATGGATGCGTGCAGTCGCGTCGCCGCGCACGCCGAGCGAGAACCGTTCGGCCAGCTCGGCCACGGTCGGGGCAGGTGAGGTCATGACGGCCGGGTCCGCCGTCAGAACGAGCCGCCGAACGTGAACTGCAGGCGCTCCAGCTGGTCGCCGTCTTCCTTCTTGACCGGGAACGCGTAGCTGATCGTGATCGGGCCCATCGGCGAGCGCCACATCAGTGCCAGACCGGTGGAGGCTCGCAACTCGCCGGCATCGAAATCGTCGGTGCTCGCAAACACGTTACCGAAGTCGAGGAACGCGGATACGCGGGCCGCGGTGCTGTCGATCAGGGTCGGGAAGATCATCTCCACCGAGCCGACGGTCTTCACCGCGCCGCCGATCGGCTGCAGGTAGTTGCTGTAAAGCGCAGCCTCACGCGGGCCAAGGGTGTTGTCCTTGAAGCCGCGGACCGAGCGCGTACCACCGGCGTAGAAGTTCTCGAAGAACGGGAGGCCGTCGGCGGTGACGGTCTTGACGTAGTCAGCCGAGCTGGGATCGCAATTTTCGGTCTGCACTGGATCCGGATTGGCCTGGGTGGGCGCGGTGTAGCAGATGTTGCGCACCGAGGCGTCGCCGTAACTGTCGCCGTAGCCGAGCTCGGCGCGGGTGTTGAGCACCAGGTGGCGCGACAGCGGCCAGAAGTGCGACAGGCTGTAGTTGAGCTTGTAGTACTCGACCGTCGAGCCGGGCAGGGTGGCTTCCAGCCACAGGCGCTGCGACATGCCGCGGGTCGGCGTCAGCGCGCTGTTGAGCGTGTTGCGGGCCCAGCCGATCTCGCCGCGCCAGGCGTGGAAGGTGCGCTGGCCGACGGCGTCGATGTAGTCGACGATGGATTCCGGCGTGGAGCCGCGGTAGGCGAAGATCTGGTTGCTGTCGATGCCGAGCAGGGTGGTGAAGCTGTCGGTCTCGGTGATCGGCACCCCGAGCACCATCTGCGCCATGCCGCTGGTGGAGGAGTAGCGCGCGGTGTTGAAGTTGGAGTTGTTGAACTCGCTCCAGCGCAGGTTGTAGCCCAGCGACACGCCGTTGTCGGTGAAGTAGGGATCGGTGAAGGAGAAGTCGTAGCGCTGCAGATAATCATTGCGCTGCGCCTGCACAGCGATCCGGTTCCCGCTGCCGAGGAAGTTGTTCTGCGATACCTGCACCTGGGTGCTCAGGCCGGTCAGCTGCGAATAGCCCAGACCGAACACGAAGCTGCCGGCGGCGACCTCGTTGACGTTGTAGACCACATCGACCTGGTCACTGGTGCCCGGCACGGGCACGGTTTCCACGTCGACCTTGTCGAAGTAGCCCAGACCCTGGACGCGGATCTTCGAGCGGTCGATCGCGGCCTGCGAGTACCAGGCGCCTTCAAACTGGCGCATCTGGCGGCGCAGCACTTCATCGGCGGTACGCGTATTGCCCTTGAAGCTGATCCGGCGCACGTTGACGCGCGGCCCCGGGACCACCTGCATTGCGATCGCGACGGTTTTATCTTCCCGGTTCACGTCCGGAATCGGGTTCACCTGGGCGAAGGCGTAGCCAATGTTGCCCAGCGTCGCGGTGATCGCATCGGAACTGATTTCCAGCAGGCTGCGCGAGAACACCTGGTCGGGCTTGACCAGCACCATCTTCTCGATGTCTTCCTTGGGCAGCACGGTGTCGCCGGTGATCTCGACACTGGAGATCTTGTACTGCTCGCCCTCGGTCACGCCTGCGGTGATGAACATGTCCTGCAGGTCGGGACTGATGGAGACCTGGGTGGAGTCGATGTTGAAGTCGACGTAGCCGCGGTCGAGGTAGTAGTTGTTGAGCTTTTCCAGGTCCCCGGAGAGCTTTTCGCGCGAGTATTGGTCGTCGCGGCGGTACCAGCTCAGCCAGTTGTGGACGCCCGACTCCCAGCCGCCGGTGATCTCCTTGTCATCAAACAGCTCATTGCCGATCAGGTTGATGTGCTGGATCCGCGCAGCCTTGCCTTCTTCCACCGCGATCGTCACGTCCACGCGGTTGCGCGGCAGCGCGGCCACGGACGGTGTCACCTTGACGTTGTATTTGCCACGGTTGTTGTACTGGCGCGTCAGTTCCTGGGTCACGCGGTCCAGGCTCAGCCGGTCGAAGGTGTTGCCTTCGGTCAGGCCGATGTCGTTGAGGCCCTTCATCAGGTCCTCGGTCTTGATGTCCTTGTTGCCGGTCAGGGTCAGCTTGTTGATCGCAGGACGCTCGGTGACGGTGACGACCAGGATGTCGCCCTGGTGACCGATGTGGACGTCCTCGAAGAAGCCGGTCTTGTACAGCGCGCGGATGGCGTCCCCCGCGGCAGCCTGGTCCATCGTGTCGCCACGCTCCACCGGCAGGTAGGTGAACACGGTGCCGGCGGAAATCCGCTGCAGGCCGTCCACGCGGATGTCACTGACGGTGAACGGGCCGACCGGGGCGGCGATTGTCGGCTGCTGCTGCGCAATCGCGCTCAACGCGGGAACCGTGGAAAGCGCCGAAGCAAGGGCCAGGACCAGCAGGCGGCGGGGGATGGGTCGCGTCATTGTCACGTCCGGTTGGGGAACTTGCGGCACTCGCCGGGGCAGGTGCCCGTGGAGGCAGCGGAATAGGGTGAACGGGTGGCGGCAGTGGCAGTCAGGGCAGGCGGCATCAGTGCAGCAGGTTGTTCACGATGTCGTTGTAGAACGCCAGGCCCATGAGCGCGGCGATGAGCATCAGGCCGATGTATTGGCCATAGGCCATCGTGCGCTCGCTCACCGGGCTGCCTTTGACCAACTCGATAAGGTAATACAGCAGGTGTCCGCCGTCCAAGAGCGGGATTGGCAGGAGGTTCAGTATGCCAAGGCTCAGGGACAGCATTGCCAGCAAGGACAGGAACCACGCAGCGCCCTGGCCGGCATAGGCATTGGCCGCGCGGGCGATGGTGATCGGACCGGCCACGGTGTTGCGCACCTCAACGCGGCCGCTGAAGGCGCGGCCGATCATCGAGAACAACTGGCCGGCCTGATGCGCGGTTTCCTGCAGCGCGGCGGGCACCGCGGCGATCGGTCCGTAGCGCAATTCGGCGTCCATGGCGGGCAGCTCGGGGCGCGCCGGAGAGATCCCGATGGCCCAATAGGTCTCGCCACCTTCGGGCGTGACGCGGGTCGGCTCAAGCTCCAGCGCAAGGCGCTCGTCATCTCGTATGACTTCGACCATGCCGCGTCCGCCGCGCTCACCCAGGTCCTGCACCAGCGGCCCCAGATCGGACCATTCGCGTACCGCATGGCCGTCAATCGCGCTGATCCGGTCGCCTTCGGCGAGAACGCCCCAGGCCGCGGTATCCGGAGCCACCTGGCCCACTACTGCCGGCAGCGAGTGATGGCGCGGAACCAGGCCGATCACTTCGACCGCACGACGTTCATCAAAATCGACGGGCAGGTGCGACAGAGCGAGGCGCCGGGTGCCTGCGTTGCCATTCGCGTCCAGCACCTGCAGCTGGACGTCGCTGCGATCCAGCGCCGACGGAATCAGGGCCATCTGGACCTCGCTCCACGTGGGCGTTTGACGGTCTCCGACAGCGGTGATCGTGTCGCCCCGGTGCAGCCCGGCATCGGCCGCAATCCCGGTGGCCTGGCCGAGCACCGGCGCGTAATCCGGACGTCCGATCACGAACATCGCCCACAGCAGCAGCACGCACAGCAGCAGGTTGGCGATTGGGCCGGCAATGACGATCGCGATCCGCTTCCAAACCGACTGGCGGTTGAAGGCTCCGGCGCGGTCGGCTTCGGACAATGTCTCGCCGGCGTCGATGGTTGCGCCGGAATCCGCGGTGCCCGCCGTGGCGGGCATGTCCTCGATCAGCGCACGCTCGTCGAGCATCTTGACGTAGCCACCCAGCGGGATGGCGGCGACCACGTACTCGGTGCCGTCCTTCCCGCGGCGCATGAACAGCGGTTTGCCAAAGCCCACCGAGAAACGCAGGACCCTGACGCCGCAGCGGCGCGCCACCCAGTAATGGCCGAACTCGTGAAAGGTCACCAGCAGGCCAAGGCTCACCAGGAGCCACCAGACGGAACCGATCAGCTCAGCCATGGACGGAATCTGCCACGTTTGCATCTGCCACCGGGATCAAGAGGCTCATGCTGGCAGCCGGTGGGCGGCCAGCCCCTGAACGGCGTGCCGGCGGGCACGCTGATCGATGTCCTGGAGCGCTTCCAACGAGTTGGCGGGGATTGCGGGCAGGGCGGCAAGGGTCTCCGCAACCAGCGCAGGAATGGACAAGAAGCCGATTCGACGTTCCAGGAAGGCCGCAACCGCGACCTCGTTGGCTGCGTTCAATACCGCAGGCGCGGTACCGCCGGCCGCAAGCGCGTCGTACGCGAGTTGCAGGCAGGGAAACGCTTCCAGATCGGGCTTTTCAAAATCCAGCCGTCCGCCCTGCGCCAAAAGGTCCAATCCTGATACGCCCGATTCGAGCCGCTCGGGCCAGCCCAGCCCCACAGCCAGCGCCGTACGCATGTCCGGCAGTCCGAGCTGAGCCAAGGTGGAGCCATCGATGAACTCCACCATTGAGTGGACCAGACTCTGCGGATGGACGAGCACATCGATCCGCTCGCCGGGCAGGCTGAACAGGTGATGGGCCTCGATCACCTCCAGGCCCTTGTTCATCAGGGTCGCCGAGTCCACTGAGATCTTAGGGCCCATGGACCACTTGGGATGCTTGACCGCTTCCTCGACCGAGACCTCTTCCAGCGAAGCGCGGGAGCGTCCTCGAAACGGGCCGCCGGAGGCGGTGAGGATGATCCGCGCAAGGCCCGCGCCGCGCTCTCCTGCGGCCAGTCGGGTCGCAGCCGGCAGGCACTGGAAGATCGCGTTGTGCTCACTGTCGATGGGCACGATCGTCGCGCCACCCTCGCGGGCGGCTGCCATCAGCAGCTCGCCGGCAAGCACCAGCGACTCCTTGTTGGCCAGCAACAGGCGTTTGCCGGCACGCGCTGCTGCCAGGGTCGAAGGCAGGCCCGCCGCGCCGACGATGGCCGCAACCACGGTGTCGCAGGCGTCTCCGGCGGCCAGCTCGCTGACCGCATCGGCGCCGGCGTGCGCCCGCGTGGCCAGTCCGGCCGATGCGAGACCGTCGCGAAGCTCGGCGAAACGGTCGGCGTCGGCGATCACGGCGTGCAGCGGCCGGTGGATACGACACAGCTCGATCAGTGCAGCGACGTTGTGGCCGGCGCCGAGCACAGTCGCGCGCAGGCGCTGCGGATGCCGCGCGATGACGTCCAGCGCCGAGCTGCCAATGGAGCCGGTGGCACCCAGTACCGCGATGTCGTGGCGGACGGTGTCCGAGGGAGCAGCAACCGCGTTCATCAGAAGCCCATCAGACCCTTGCCCAGGGCAAACGCGGGCAGGGCGGCGAGCACACCATCGAGACGGTCCAGGACGCCACCATGGCCCGGGATCAGGGTGCCGGAGTCTTTCACCCCGGCGTGGCGCTTGAGCAGGCTTTCAAACAGATCACCGGCAACCGAGAACAGCGTCGCCACCATCGCCACCAATGCGATTGCTGGCAGCTGGCTGCGCTCGGCGCCGGCCAACAGAGAGATCGCCATCGCCATCGCCACACCCGCGACCAACCCACCGATCAGGCCTTCGACGGTCTTGTTGGGACTGATGCGCGGCGACAGCTTGTGCCGGCCGAACTGACGACCGACGAAATAGGCGCCACTGTCGGCCGCCCAGACCATCATCAAAGCAGTCAACAGCCAGAAATGCCCCTTGGGGATCGAGCCCACCAGGCTGACAGTCGGATCGCTGGCGTGCAGCCAGCCCAGGGCGCACCAGGCGGGAATGATCGCCAGGGCGCCGGCAGCGAGCTTGAACACGCGTGCATGCGTGGTGTGGTCGCTGGCGAACTGGTAGCGACCCAGCCAAACGAGTGCCAGCAGCCACCAGATCACCCCGACCAGGGTTGCCAGTTCGAAGAGCGCAAAGCTGAAGCCCGAGCCGGATCGCGACGCCCAGACCAGCGCTACCATCAAGGCAAGGTGGGCCAGCAGCAGGACCGTCTTGGCCAGCGTCTCGTCGATGTCGGACAGGTCATACCACTCCCACAGGCCCATCAGGAACACGACGGCGGCCAGGGTCACCAGCCACGCGGTGGGGAGAAACAGGATTGCGGCGATGGCGCTTGGAGCCATCACCAACGCGGCAATCAGGCGGATGCGGGTCATTCGGTGCTCTCTTGGAGGGGGGCAACCTGCGCCCCGGTAAGCCCGAAGCGACGCTCACGGGAAGCATAGTGGTCGAGCGCACTCTGCAGTGTTGCCGCATCCAGCTCCGGCCACAACGCCTCGGTGAACCACAGCTCGGTGTAGGCCAGCTGCCACAGCACGAAGTTGCTGATGCGCATCTCGCCACCGGTGCGGATGAACAGATCCGGCGCCGGTACGTCGGCGAGTGTCATGTGGCGTCCCATGGCCGCTTCGTCGATGTCCTCGATCCGCAGGCGTCCGGCCGCGACATCGGCGGCCAAGGTCCGCGCTGCCTGGGTAATGTCCCAGCGGCCGCCATAGCTGGCTGCGATCGACAGTTGCAGACCGGCATTTCCAGCCGTCTGCAGCTCGGCGGATTCCATCCGCGCAACGATCGCTGGACTGAAGCGCTCGCGCTCGCCGATGAAGCGGATCCGCACGTCGCGCCGGTCGAGTTCATCGACCTCGCGTTCCAGCGCGTTCATGAACAACTTCATCAGCGCGCCGACCTCTCCCTCGGGCCGTCCCCAGTTTTCGCTGGAGAAAGCGAACAGGGTCAGCGCCTGGATGCCCTTGAGGATGCAGAAATCAATGCACAGGTTGACCGCGCGGGCGCCGGCGCGGTGGCCGATGATGCGCGGTCTATGGCGGCGCTCGGCCCAGCGCCCGTTGCCATCCATGATGATGGCCAGGTGGCGCGGGATGGCGGGGCTGGGTGGTGCGGATGGGACCATGGTATCGACGGACCGGCCGTCAGACAGCCATCAGCTCCTGCTCCTTGGCCTTCACGACATCATCGACGTCCTTGATCGCGGCGTCGGTGATCTTCTGGATCTCGTCCTCGACCCGGCGCGCGTCGTCCTCGCTGGCCTCCTTTTCCTTCAACAGTTCTTTGACCTGCTGGTTGGCGTCGCGACGGATGTTGCGGATCGCCACCTTGGCGTCCTCGCCTTCGCCGTTGACCATCTTGGCCAGGTCACGGCGGCGTTCCTCGGTCAGGGCCGGCAGGTTGATCCGGATCACCGTGCCGGCCGTGTTGGGGGTCAAGCCCAGGTCGGAGTTGATGATGGCCTTCTCGACCGCGGCGACCATCGGCTTCTCCCACGGCGTGATGGTCAGCGAGCGCGCGTCGTTGACGGCGATGCTCGCCACCTGCGACAGCGGCATCTCGGAGCCGTAGTAGTTCACCTTCAGGTGGTCGACCAGGGACGTGGAGGCACGGCCGGTGCGTACCTTGCTCATCGCCTGGCGCAGCGACTCGATACTTTTGCCCATGCGGGCCTGCGCGTCTTTCGTGATCTCATTCAACATCGCCGGTTCCGGTCTTTGCGGTAATCGGCGAAGTATAGCGAACCCCGGTCACCGCCGGCCCGTCGCGTCGGTGCACGACCGATGTCAATGGGAGTGGGGCGCGCGGTTGTGCTCGTCGTGCTCGCAGGAAGTGCCGTGCTCGATCTGCAGGGTCGGGTGGTTGATGCCGAACCTCTCGTCCAGCTTGCGGTGCAGGCGGTCGAGGAACTCGTCGTGGTCCGCGCTGTCGGCCGGACGGACCACGTGCGCGGTCATCGCGATCTCGCCCGTCCCCAGCGACCAGATGTGCAGGTGGTGGACGTCCACGACTCCCGGCTGGCTGTTGATGTACGCAGCCACCGCCGCTTGGTCTACCGTGCGCGGCACCGCGTCCATCGCCGCGTTGAAACTCTCGCGCAGCAAGCCGAACGCGGTCAGGGCGACGACCACGCTGACCAGCAACGAGATCACCGGGTCCAGCCAGTTCCATCCCAGCCACCAGATGCCTGCGCCCGCGCCCACCGCGGCGACCGAGATCGCGGCATCGGCAAGCAAGTGGAGGAATGCACCGCGCCGGTTGAGATCGTGCTCGTGACCATCGCGCATCATCCATGCGCCGCCCAGGTTCACCACGATGCCGACCGCGGCAACCGCCATGATCGAAAGGCCCGGGATCGACGGCGGCGCGCCAAAGCGCCGGATCGCCTCCCACGCCAAGGCGCCGGCGAACCCTACCAGCAGCACGGCGTTCGCCAGCGGCGAGAGCAGGGTCGCGCGTCGCCAACCGAATGTGTGGCGCTCCGTCGGCGGACGCCGCGCAAGTACGGCTGCGCCCCACGCAAGCGCCAGCCCGAACACGTCACCCAGGTTGTGCAGCGCATCCGACAGCAACGCCAGCGAATTGGTGTGGAAGCCGTAGCCGGCCTCGATGATCGTGTAGGCCAAGTTGGCCAGCGTGACCACCGCGAAGGCGCGGGTGGCGTGGGGCGGGGCGTGCTGGTGAGGTCCGGAATGCATGGCTCAATCGTGCCACGCCGCCGAAGTGGACACTATTCGCTCCGGCCCTGCACCAGGGTGCCGATATCCTCGCCGCGGAGGATTTTCAGCAGTTCGCCCGGCTGGGTCATATCGAAGATGCGCAGAGGCAGGTCGCTGTCGCGGGCCAGCGCGAACGCGGCGGTATCCATCACCTGCAGGTTGCGGCGGATTACGTCGTCGTAGGTCAGCCGGTCGTAGCGCACCGCGTCTGAGTGTTTGTTGGGGTCCTTGTCATACACCCCATCGACCTTGGTCGCTTTCAGCAGCAGGTCCGCGCCGATCTCGATCGCGCGCAGGGCCGCGCCGGAGTCGGTCGTGAAGAACGGGGCACCCACGCCGGCTGCGAAGATCACCAGCCGGCCCTTTTCCAGGTGTCGGATCGCGCGGCGGCGGATGTAGTCCTCGCAGACGTCGTTGATCTTGATGGCGCTCATCACACGCGCCTTCGCGCCCAGCTTCTCCAGCGCGTCCTGCATGGCAAGCGCGTTGATCACCGTGGCCAGCATGCCCATCTGATCGCCGGTCACCCGGTCCATGCCGCCAGCGGCAAGCCCGGCGCCGCGGAAGATGTTGCCGCCACCGATCACCAGCGCCACTTCCGCGCCGGCTTCCTGAGCCTCCATCACCTCGCGCGCCAGCCGATGGATCACCAGCGGGTCGATGCCGTAGTCCTCGTTGCCCATCAGCGCCTCGCCGGACAACTTCAACAGGATGCGGCGGTAGGCGAGCTGGGACATGGAGGACCTCGTATGAATAGGCAAGCGGGGCAATTGTACGGCAGCCCGCGCCGGCTGATTGGGCCGACCGCCAAGCAGCTCCAAGCGGTTGATTTTTAGTGAGGACTTTTGCGCCATGAAGCGCTGGCCCGAAGATGCACAAATATGTGATCGGCATCACGTAAATCAGCATCCGTAAATTAATTTCTTGTTAAGCATTGGCTCGAAAAGTCATAGTCGGGCGGCCCGTTGTGGCCATTCCGTGACCGTAATTGAAGGAGTAACTGCGTGTCGAAACCGTCTATCAATCGAATTTTTCGTCGGAGCGCGTTGACCGTCGCCCTGGGTCTGTGCTTTGTCGGATCCGTACAGGCCCAGAGCACCTCGGGCAGCATCAGCGGTACTGTCGCGGGTGGTGAAGGCACCAGCATCGTGATTTCAAACAACAGTGGCTTCAGGCGCACAGTGGCGTCGGACGCCTCCGGACGCTATAGCGTCGGATCTCTCCCGATCGGCGACTACACCGTGGCTGTGCAACGCAACGGTGAAACGGTCGGTGTAAAGGACGTTACCGTCATCGTCGGCAGGACCGCTGACGTCTCATTCACGGGCGGCGGGGCGACAACGCTTGGAACGGTCAGCGTCACCGCCGCCAGCGTCCCCGCAATTGACGTGACCGCGGTTGACACCCGGTCGATCGTTACCGCGGAGCAACTGGAACGCCTGCCGATACAGCGCTCGGCCGAAGCGATTGCGTTGCTTGCGCCCGGAGCCAACGTCGGCGCGGGCGGCTTTTTCGGCAGCAGCGTCTCGTTTGGTGGCGCAGGCGTGTCTGAGAATGCCTACTACATCAACGGTTATTTCTCCGGCGAGCCGCTCTCGAACATCGGCGGCTTCAGCATGCCGTACAACTCCATCGCCCAGCAGGAAACCTACACTGGTGGGTACAGCGCCCAGTACGGCCGCTCCGACGGCGGCGTGATCAACCAGATCGGCAAAAGCGGCAGCAACGAAGTGCACTTCGGCGGACAGGCAACATGGACCCCGAAGCAGGGTCGTTCCGATCAGCGCGACATCTACTATCCAAATCTCGACTTCGCGAAAGCCAACGGCAACCCGAACATTCCGATCAATCCGGATACCGGTACGCCCTATCAGTACGTCTACGGCGATCCGGATTCGGCCGGAGCGCTGTACAGCCGCGACAGCCATGACGAAGAGTGGAGCCATAGCATGACCGGCTACGCAAGCGGCCCGCTTATCCGGGACCGCCTGTTCTTCTATGTGTCGGGCGAGGCGGAGGAAGTCAGCACCAACCTGACGCCAGTGGAGGGAGGTACCAGCAGTACGCACAACATCCGTTCCAAGCCAAAAATCTACGCCAAGCTCAACTGGAACATCAATGACAGCAACCTGTTGGAGTACTCGTACATGTACTCCGACAATCACAGGAAAGGCCGTCTGTACGAGTACGATTTCGATACCGGGACCGAAGGCGTTCAGCTCGCCAACGCGTACCCGACCGAGATCCGCAGGCGGAGCGAGTTCTCGATCTTCAAGTACACCGGCTATCTAACCGACAGCCTTACCTTGAACGCTACCTACGGTCGCGCGAATTTCCTGAATCAGGACCTGGTCTACAGCCTCCCGGGGCAGGCATATCTGTTCGGCACTCCCAACCAGAACCCGGCAATCACTGGGGGCAATCCCATCCGCAACGATCTCAAGGGGTACCGTGGGCGTAACGGACGCGACTACACCGATGGCCTGCGAGCGGACCTGGAATGGCTGGTCGGCGACCACACGCTTACTGCGGGTGTCGACAACCTGAAGACGGAGGCCAGCAACGAAGGCAACGCACAGATCAATCCGGCGTGGCAGTACAGCAAGGCGGCCGGCAACATTGTTCCCGCACTGGGTGTCGGCAGTCCTGTCTCGGCTACGAACCCGGACGGCTACTACGTAAACAGTCTGGTGTACTTCGACTCCACTAGCATGACCCTGGACCAGAAAGCCTGGTTCCTGGAGGACCGCTGGCAAGTCACTGACAACTTCCTGCTCTCGGTAGGTGTCCGAAACGACCAGTTTACGAATGCGAACAACGTGGGCGAGGTCTACATGGATGCCAAGAACCAGTGGGCACCGCGTCTGGGCGCCAGTTGGGACGTGTTCGGTGACTCGTCGCTCAAGCTGTTTGCCAACGCGGGTCGCTACTTTCTGGCGATGCCCAACAACGTGGCGATCCGTGGCGCTTCGGCTTCCACGTACACCCGCCAGTACTACACCTATACCGGCATCGACCAGTATGGCAATCCGACCGGCCTGACGGAGGTTCCGGGCGTAAATGGCGCGCCGCCTCCGGGTCCGGTGTCTGCCAACGGCGAGTATGGCGAGCCGATCGATGTGCTCGCGTTCGCTCCGAAGGACATGAAGAACATGTACCAGGACGAGTACATCCTGGGCTTCGACAAAACCTGGGGCGACAACTGGGCTTACGGTGCGAAGCTGACCTATCGCGACCTGAAATCATCCATAGACGATGTGTGCGACGCGGCCAAGATCGCGGACAAGATGACTACGCTTGGACTGGATCCCGACAGTGTTGAAATTGCGTCCTGCTACATGTTCAACCCCGGCGGCACCAATACCTTTAGTTTGAAGAACGTGGACGGTTCAGGCCGTACCGAAGTCCAGATGTCCGGGTCGGATTGGGGCTTCACAGAGGGCACGACCCGTACCTACAAGGCGCTTGACCTGTATCTGGAACGCCCATTCAACGGCACCTGGGAAGCGCGGCTTGACTACACGTACTCCAAGTTGGAGGGCAACAACGAGGGCCAGGTGAAGTCAGAGTTCGGCCAATCGAACATCTCCAAGACGCAGGACTGGGATGCCGCGGAGATCATGGCTTTCGCCAACGGCTATCTCGCCAACGATCGTCGCCACCAGCTGAAAATCCGGGGCAGTTACGAGATCACACCGGAATGGTTGGTCAGTGGCAAGCTTCGGGTGCTCTCCGGGATGCCGATCAGCTGCCTGGGCTACTACAGCCCCGACGGCAGCATCGACGAGAGCTCTTCGGCGGGTGATCCGATCGGGTACGGTTCCAGCTACCACACCTGCTTCGGCGAAATCGCAACGCCGGGCCAGGAGCGCACCAGCTGGACCCACCCCCTGGACCTTTCAGTGAGCTACCGTCCGGCGGCGTTTGAACATAAGGTCGCCTTGGGTCTGCAGGTATTCAACGTCCTAAACGAGCGCAAGGTCACCCAGGTGCAGGTGCAGGCCGAGACCGACCCGTACACGGTGGACAACACGTTCATGATGCCGCTATCGCAACAGGCCCCGCGCTACCTGATGTTCACGGCCTCCGTGGATTTTTGATCTCCGGATTGAGCGCTTGTTGAACTGATTTGGTTGAAGGAAGGTCGGCTCGAAAAGGGCCGGCCTTTTCTTTTGGGCAATAGGCTTCGCGACTTGCCGGCACGTTTCCCGACAGGCCATTTTTGTTCTGGTCCGCCAACAAAAAAGCCGCGGATCGCTCCGCGGCTTTTATCTACAACTTCAGCAGGTTTGACGTTACGCCAGACCGGCCTGCTTCATCACTTCGGACGCGAAGTCGTCGGCCTGCTTCTCGATGCCTTCGCCGACTGCGAGACGGGCAAAGCTGACGACTTCAGCGCCGGCGGCCTTGAGCACCTGCTCGACGCTCTGGTTGGTGTCGAGCACGTACGGCTGACCGGTCAGGCACAGCTCGTTGACGGTCTTTGCCAGCTTGCCGGCAATCATCTTCTCCAGGATCTCGGCCGGCTTGCCGGTGTCCTTGACCTGGGCCAGGGCGATTTCCTTCTCCTTGGCGATGAACTCGGCAGGTACGTGGGCCGGGGAGATGTGCGGCGGATTCATGGCGGCAACGTGCATCGCCAGGCCGCGGGCGAGATCGGCATCGCCGCCCTTGAGCTCGACCAGAACGCCGATCCGGCCGCCGTGGACGTACGCGGCCACGGTGTTGGCGCTGTCGATGCGGGCCATACGGCGCACCTGCAGGTTCTCGCCGACCTTGGCGACGATCGCGGCACGGGCTTCCTCGACGGTATCGCCGGAGGCCAGCTTGGTGCTCTTCAACGTTTCGATGTCGGCGGCATGCAGGGCAGCCTGGGCGACCGCGTCGGTGAAGTTGAGGAAGTTGTCGTCCTTGGCGACAAAGTCGGTCTCGGAGTTGATCTCGACCAGCACGGCCTTGCCGTCCGCCTGGGCGGCGACAACGCGGCCTTCGGCGGCGACGCGGTCGGCCTTCTTGTCGGCCTTGGCCAGGCCCTGCTTGCGCAGCCACTCGGCCGCCGTCTGCACGTCGCCGTCGTTGGCCACGAGTGCCTTCTTGCACTCCATCATGCCGGCGCCGGTGCGCTCGCGCAGCTCCTTGACCTGGGATGCGGTGATTTCTGCCATGGGGAATACCTCGGATGTTCGGGGGTGCACGAGCGGCAACGCCGTCGCTGTAAGCGGCAACGGGACCGGGAATGTTCGTCCCGGCCGTTCGTGCAGGAGATAGCCGCGCCGCCGATGTGAGCCAGCGACGCGACCAGGGATTTACTCTGCCTTGACCGCCGCAGCTGCCGCGTCCGCGGCCTGGTCAACCTGCTCTGCCGTAACGTCATCGGCCGCGGTGACGGTCTCGTCAGCGGTGCCCTTGACCGGCGCTACAACCGGGTTGGACTGGTCGGCCGCGACGGGCTCATCGGCCTTGGCGGCCTTCTTGGCCGGAGCGCGGCGCGGGGCCTTGCCGGTATCGCCCTCGGCAAAGTCCTCTTCGCGAACGCTGGCGGCCGACGGCGCAGCGGCCTTGCCTTCCAGCACCGCGTCGGCGGCGGCGCGGGCGTACAGCTGCACGGCGCGGATCGCGTCGTCGTTGCCCGGGATCGCGTAATCGACCAGGGTCGGGTCGTAGTTGGTGTCGACCACCGCAATGACCGGAATGCCGAGCTTCTTGGCTTCCTTGATCGCGATGTCCTCATGGCCGATGTCGATCACGAAGATCGCGTCGGGCAGGCGGTTCATTTCCTTGATGCCGCCCAGCGACGCCATCTTCTTGTCGCGCTCGCGCTGCAGGTTCAGCACTTCGTGCTTGACCAGCTTCTCGAACGTGCCGTCGGTCTCGAATGCTTCCAGCTCCTTCAGGCGACCGACCGACTTCTTCACAGTTGCGAAGTTGGTCAGGGTGCCGCCCAGCCAACGCTGGTTCATGTAAGGCATGCCGCAACGCTCGGCTTCTTCCTTGATCGACTCACGCGCGCTGCGCTTGGTGCCCAGGAACAGGACGATGCCGCGCTTCTGCGCAATGCTGGAGATGAAGTTCATCGCGTCGTTGAACAACGGGACGGTCTTCTCCAGGTTGATGATGTGGATCTTGCCGCGCGCACCGAAGATGTAGGGACCCATCTTGGGGTTCCAGTAGCGGGTCTGGTGGCCGAAGTGGACGCCGGCTTCCAGCATCTGGCGCATGGTGATCTGTGGCATGGGATGAAACTCCGATAGGGGAATCCGGCCGCCAATAAGGTTGGGGCGGCTGCACCGGCTGGGCCGATGCGGGGATTCCGGGGTTGTTCTTCCCCGCTGCTTCCGTGACCGAACTTCGCGGCTTGTGGCCTTGAAGCACCCCGGCACGGGCTTTGGCAGCAGGTGTGTATTCGCCGGTGTCGTCCGGCGTGGACGCAGGTGGTTGACCCACCCAGCCGCGCAATTGTACGCGAGTACTCCCAGAGCCGCAATCCACGGCCTCTCCCACAACGGACGGCAACCTGCGGCTTGCCTCGCGGACGGTCGGGCTTCAGGGCAACCGTAAATCGGCGATAATGGGTGAATGCCTATCAACCTCAAAACCCCAACAGAAATCGAGAAGATGCGTATCGCCGGCCGGCTGGCCGCCGAGGTGCTCCAGGTCGTCGCGCCGCACGTGAAGCCAGGCGTGACCACCGAAGAGCTGGACCGCATCTGCCACGACCACATCATCGATGTACAAGGTGCGATCCCGGCCAACGTGGGTTACAAGGGATTTCCCAAGACCGTGTGCACGTCGGTCAACAACGTCATTTGCCACGGCATTCCGGCCGAGTCGAAGGTCCTCAAGGACGGCGACATCGTCAATATCGATGTGACAGTGATCAAGGACGGCTGGCACGGTGACACCAGCCGCATGTATTACGCCGGCACGCCCTCGGTGCTGGCCCGGCGTCTTGTGGACGTGACCCGCGAGGCGATGTTCCGCGGAATCCGCGCGGTACGGCCCGGCGCAACGCTGGGGGACGTCGGCCACGCCATCCAGCAGTACGCCGAAAGTGAGCGTTTCAGCGTGGTTCGCGAGTACTGCGGCCACGGCATCGGCAAGGTCTATCACGACGAACCGCAGGTGCTGCATTACGGCAATGCCGGCGAAGGGCTGGTGCTGAAGCCGGGCATGACGTTCACCATCGAGCCGATGATCAACGCCGGCAAGCGTCATACCCGCGTGCTTCCGGATGGCTGGACGGTGGTGACCAAGGACCGCTCCCTGTCGGCGCAGTGGGAACACACCGTGGTCGTCACCGACGACGGTGTCGAGATCCTCACCCGCCTGCCGGGTGACGACAACGACCTATGAAATCTCCGGGCCCGGGGAGCGAACGGGCCTCGTTCCCGGGAGTGACCGAGGGTCCCGACCGCGCCGAGCTTGGTCAGGACGCGGAATGGGCGGCGCACGCCCGCGAGCATCTGGCAGACGCCGATGCCGCGTTCGCCAGCCGTTTCGACGCGGATGCCGAGATCGACCGACTGCTGGCCGAGCGCGCTGCCGAGGTCGACGCAGTCGTCCAGGCCGCCTGGCAGCGCTGCATTCCGTCGGCCGCCGAGCTGGCGCTGTTTGCCGTCGGTGGCTACGGGCGCGGGGAGCTGTATCCGCAGTCCGACATCGACTTGCTGGTGCTGGCCGAGCCTGCCCAATCGCTCGCCCACGCCGAGGACCTGGCGCGCCTGTTTGCCCTGCTGTGGGACTGCGGCCTGCCGGTCGGCCACGCGGTGCGTTCGCTGGAGCAGTGCACCGAAGCATCCATCGAGGACATCACAGTACTGACCGCCCTGCTGGAAGCGCGGCCGCTGATGGCCAACGAGCACGAGCGCCGCGAGTTGCAGAGCGCAGTGTCGCCGCGATTGGTCTGGCCACCACAGCAGTTCTTCGAGGCCAAGCGGCTGGAATTGCGTGAGCGCCACGCGCGTTTCGACGACACCGCCGACAACCTCGAGCCCAACCTGAAGGAAGGCCCGGGCGGTTTGCGCGACGTGCAGACCCTCAACTGGATGGCGCTGCGCATCATCGGTACCGCGGACATGGAGTCGCTGGTGGCGTTCGGCCAGATGGGCGCCGACGAGGTGGCGACGCTGGAGCGTGAGCGTCGCGCGCTGGCCCGGCTCCGCTACGGCCTGCATCTGGTCGCAGGCAAGCGCGAGGAGCGCCTGCGATTCGATTACCAGAAGCTGCTCGCCACCCGACTGGGATTTGAGGACGTTGGCGGGACCCTGGCCGTGGAGCAGATGATGCAGGGCTTTTACCGCAACGCGTCGCTGGTGCTGCGCATTGGCGAACGCCTGCTGCAGCGGTTTGAAGAGCAATTGGAAGGTGAGGCCGAGCCGGAGCCGTTGGACGAGCTGTTCGAGCTGCGCCGCGGTTACCTGGCCGCACGCGATCCCGACTGGCCACGCGATCCCGGCGAGGTCTTCGCGCTGTTCGCGACCTGGGCCGCGCGCGGCGAGTTGAGCGGATTGCATTCGCATACCGCGCGTGCATTGGCCGAAGCGCTGCCCAGCTTTCCCGACTTCGCCAGCGCCAGTCCCGAATTGCACCAGCGGTTCCTGCGCCTGCTGCGCGGCGAGCAGCCGGTCCGCACGCTGACGCGGATGGCGCGGCTGGGCGTCCTGGGACGCTGGATACCCGCCTTCCTGAAGGTCTCCGGGCGGATGCAGTTCGACCTGTTCCACGTCTATACCGTCGATCAACACACGCTGGCCGTACTGAAGAACATTGCTTCCTTTGAAAGCCCTGAGTCCAGCGAACGCTTTGCGCTGGCCCACGAAGTCTGGCCGCGGCTGCGCAAGCCCGAGTTGCTGTTGCTGGCGGGGCTGTTCCATGACATCGCCAAGGGTCGCGGCGGCAATCATTCCGAGCTCGGCGCCGAGGACGCGCGCGAGTTCTGCACCACCATCGGCCTGGGCGAGGCGGACACCGCGCTGGTGGAGTGGCTGGTGCGAAAGCATCTGCTGATGTCGATCACCGCGCAGAAACAGGACATCGCCGATCCCGACGTGATCCACGGCTTCGCCACCGCGGTCGGTGATCGCGAGCGGCTGGACCATCTCTATCTGCTGACCTGCGCCGACATCGCCGGCACCTCGCCCAAGCTGTGGAATGCGTGGAAGAACCGGCTGATGGCCGACCTCTACACCGCGACGCGACTGGCGCTGCGGCGCGGGCTGGAAAATCCGGTTGCAGTCACCGAGCACATCGCCGAAACGCGGCAGGCGGTGGAAGGCCTGCTGGCCGCCCAGGGCATGGACGAGGCGACGATTGCCGAGCTGTTCGCGCGCATGCCCGAGGCCGGCTTCCAGCGCGGTCGTCCGTATCAGCTGGCCTGGCAGGCGGCCGCGCTGCATCGGTTGGAGCCAGGACGGACCAAGGTCAGGGTGCGCCCGGTGGCCGCCGATACCGGCGCGCTGGAGGTGTTCGTGCACTCGCTGGACCGTGACGGCCTGTTCGCCGCGATCGTTGCCGTGCTCGACCGCTGCGGGCTGGAGATCCAGCAGGCTCGCGTGCTGGACGGCCCCAACGGCACCATTTTCGACACCTTTGAAGTCATCCCCGGCGACTCGCGTCGGGCACCCGTCGCCGCCGACGTCGCAGAGCGCCTGTCGCTGGCGCTGGAAGGCCCGCTGGATGACATCCGCCCTGCCAAGCGCACCCAGCCGCGGCACCTGCGACACTTCCGCATCGCGCCCACGATCGGCTTCGACGATGCCGGCGACGGGCGGACCACGCTCAGCCTGGTGTGCACCGATCGTCCGGGGCTGCTCGCCGATGTCGCGCAGATCCTGCGCCAGCAGCACATGCGCGTCCACGACGCGCGCATCGCCACCTTCGGCGCGCGCGCCGAGGACGTCTTCCAGATCACCGCTACCGATGCCCACGGCCACAGCCAGCCATTGGACGCGGACCGCCAACAGGCATTAAGCGCCGCATTGCTTGCCTGTCTTGAAGGAGAACCGCTGTGAACCCCAGCAACACCGCCCTGAACCCTGCCAGCACCGACGAGCTTCGGGCCGTGATCGAAGACGCCTTCGAGCGTCGCGAAAGCCTTGCCGCCGACGAACTCGCCGGCTCCGTCACGCCGATGGTCGAGCGCGCCATTGCCGGCATCGAGTCGGGCGAGCTGCGCGTCGCCGAGCCTGACGGCAGCGATGGCTGGAAGGTCAATGAATGGCTCAAGAAGGCGGTGTTGCTGTACTTCCGCACCCAGGAGATGGGCGTCATCGATGCCCGGCCTGCACCGTTCTGGGACAAGATCCCGGCGCGTTTTGGCGACTTCGACGAGGCCGCATTCCGCGAGGTTGGCGCGCGCGTCGTGCCCGGTGCGATCGTCCGCCGCGGCGCCCATATCGGCCGCGACGTGGTGCTGATGCCCAGCTTCGTCAACATCGGCGCCTACGTGGGCGAGGGGACCATGGTGGACACCTGGGCGACCGTCGGTTCCTGCGCGCAGATCGGCAAGCACTGTCACCTGTCCGGCGGCGCCGGTATCGGCGGCGTGTTGGAGCCGCTGCAGGCCACGCCCACGATCATCGAGGACCACTGCTTCATCGGCGCGCGCTCGGAGGTGGTCGAGGGCTTCGTGGTCGGCCATCACAGCGTGATCGGTATGGGCGTGTTCCTGGGCCAGAGCACCCGCGTCTACAACCGCGCCACCGGCGAGGTCAGCTACGGCAGCGTGCCGCCCTACAGCGTCGTGGTCTCCGGGCAGTTGCCGGCGGCAGACGGCTCGCACTCCCTGTACTGCGCGGTGATCGTCAAGCAGGTGGACGAGCGGACCCGCTCCAAGACCAGCATCAACGACCTGCTGCGCGGGCTGGCCGACTGAGGAGGCAACCATGACCACCACCCTCTACGGCTTGGCAAACTGCGACACCTGCCGCAAGGCGCGCAAGTGGCTGGACCGATTCGGGATTCCCCACGAATTCATCGATTACCGCGACAACCGGCAGTCGCCGGAGACGCTGGTGGAATGGCAGGAAAAGCTGGGCGGCTGGGAGGCGATGATCAACAAATCCTCAACCACCTGGCGGCAGCTGCCGGAGTCGCGCAAAAATCCGGGCTCGGACGCGGAGTGGAAGTTGCTGCTCAAGGAGTACCCGCAGTTGATCCGACGCCCGGTCGTGGTCACCGACGACGGCCAGATCTCCCAGCGCTTCAGTGACAATGGTTTCAAGCAGCGCTTCGGCCAATGAGCAGCGACGTTCTCGCGCTTACGTGTGAGTTGATCAGCAGGGCCTCGGTGACGCCCGACGATGCCGGCTGCCAGGCGCTGATCAGCGAGCGCCTGCAACGCGCCGGCTTCGCCTGCGAGCACCTGCGCTTCGGCGCGGTCGACAACCTGTGGGCGACACACGGTGAGGGCGACGGGCCAACGCTGGTGCTGTTGGGCCATACCGACGTGGTGCCCCCAGGTCCCGTAGCGGACTGGACCAGTGACCCGTTTGCGCCGGAGATCCGCGACGGCGTGCTGTACGGGCGCGGCGCGGCGGACATGAAGGGCAGCGTTGCCGCGTTCGTCATCGCCGCCGAGCGCTTCGTCGCTGCGCATCCCCACCACGCCGGCCGGCTGGCCCTGTTGCTGACCTCCGATGAGGAGGGCGACGCGATCGACGGCGTGCGCCGGGTCACCGAGCTGTTCCGTGAGCGCGGTGAGCGCATCGACTGGTGCATCACCGGCGAGCCATCCTCGACCACGAAGCTGGGCGATCTGCTGCGCGTCGGTCGGCGCGGCAGCCTCACTGCGACCCTCGACGTGCGCGGCATCCAGGGCCATGTCGCCTACCCGGACAAGGCGCGCAATCCGGTTCACCAGGCGCTGCCGGCACTGGCGGCGCTGACGGCGCGACGCTGGGACGAGGGCTTCGAAACCTTTCCGCCCACCAGCCTGCAGATCAGCAACATCCGAGCGGGCACCGGTGCGAGCAACGTGATTCCCGGTGCCCTGCAAGTGGTATTCAACCTGCGCTACAACCCGACCTGGAACGCCACCGCCCTGGAGCAGGAGTGCGAGCAGGTGCTGCGCGCGCACGGGCTTGATTACGCGATCCACTGGCATCGCAGCGGCGAGCCATTCTTTACCCCGGAGGGTCCGCTGCGGCAGGCCGCGCGCGAGGTGCTGACCGAGCTGTGCGGCGAAGCGCCGGAAGAAAGCACCGGCGGTGGCACGTCCGATGCGCGCTTCATCGCGACGCTGGGGACCCAGTGCATAGAGGTCGGCCCGGTGAATGCCAGCATCCACCAGGTGGACGAGAACGTGGCTGTGGCCGATCTGGAAGCGCTGCCCGATCTGTATCACGCGCTGGTCGAGAAGCTGCTGGTGCCAACGGGCGCGTGAGCCTTCATTTTTGCGACTGCGGTGTCGCGGCTACCTCGATGCGTTGCCACGCGATCGTCGAATCGCCGCCGTGGATCGGCATCGCCACCGCATCGCGTGCACGGGCCGCGGGCTCCATCACCGGCGGGAGGCCGGCCGAGCGGTCATAGCCGTACACCTCCAGATTCCGTCCGGGCGCTGTTTCGAACTCGAACACCGCGCCTTCCAAGGGTAGTCCTACGAGGGCTATACGGCGCCAGCGCGTTGGCTCGGCGTGCCAGCGCGACGGCGCCAACGCTTGCCCCTGGACCCGGATGGAGGCCACGTCGATGTCGCCCGGCAGCACCAATCCTCCTTCCTTGGCATTTCGGGTGGACGTCACGCGAATCGCGATGTGGCGTCGGCCATCGCGGATGCCGTCGGACTCGACCTGCAGAGAAGGCGCCGGCAGTGTCGGCCCGTTCGCGCTCGGATACCCCCACCCCAACCACGCCGTGACCGGACGGGAGACGTCCGCAAAGCCTGCCTGGCGCATGAAGCCCACCGGCATCGTCGCAAGTGGTTTCAGGTACAGCCGTGCGGCGTCGCTGTCACCCGCATACAACAGGTTCGCCGGGCGCGGCACGTCCGCATCGAACGCGGGTCGGGCGAGGGCGAGCAGCGCGCATGCGAACGTCACCGCCACACCTGCGAGCGCCAGCGCCCACACCGCGCGGCGGAGGCTCAGTAGCGCGGGCAACAACGGCAGCACGATGACGCCGCTCAACAGCGTGGTTGCAGGCAAACCGGGATGCCCGATGGCCGGGTACGAATCCACCGCGTACGGAAACCAGAGGCCGGCCGCCACAACAGCGGCGACAGCTGACCAGAGTACGGGTCGCCCGAGGACGAGGTGTGCGCAGATGCCCGCCGCCAGCAGCGGCAGCAGCCCGAGGTAGCTGGCTCCCGGCATTGCGGCCACCGCCGCCGCCGCGACGATCGCAAACGGCAACAAGGTCGCCAAGGCGAGGGCCGGCAGGCCGCACCAGCGCTGCACCGCGTAGCCGCCCAGCAGCATCGGCGGCAAGGCCAGGGCCACGAACGTGGCGACCAGCAGCGCGCTCTGCGCGGTCCACATCGCCGCCATTGCGCCCAACGCCTGCAACAGCACGTGGACTCCCCAGCCCAGTCCGGCCAAGACCGCCAGGAGTGCCAGCACCGCAATCGACGCGAACGCCAACGTTGCCGTACGCGAACCGCGTCGGACCAGGCGCACGCCAAGTGCGAGCCACAGCGCCAGTCCAAGGGCGAGCAGGAACGGATTAAGCATCACCGGCCACGCGGCAACGGTCGCGCCAAACAGGTTGAAAAACACCGCGTCCTGAGCGACACCGCCTGCGGAATCTGCTGTGGCGGAGGGAGCCCGTCCCGCCAGCTCGCGCGTCATCGCCAATGCGTTGTCGCCGTGATGCTGCAGCGAGCCCCGGTCCAGATGGGCGAGGTTGTCCAGCGGGGTGTGGTAGCGCGCCGCGCCCTTCGCCCAGGCAAAGTTCAGGCCCTCGCGCCCCTCGCGGCTGAACACCGTGAAGTCGGTGTCGTTGGGCAGGCTGCGGTAGATTTCGTAGTCCAGCGATGAGCCGCTGGCGCGAGGCAGCGCGCGGCGCAGTGCCGCGATGATCTGCGCGTTGCCGGGCTGGGTTTCGATCAACAGGCTCGCACCGCGCGTGCCGCGGGCCTCCAGGTTGATCACCGTCGCGATACGGGTGAACTCGGGCTCGCGCACGAAGGCTTCCGCACCAATCAGGCCTAGCTCCTCGCCGTCGCTGGCCAGAAGCCAGACGTCGCGGGCCAGTGGCGGGCCGGCGAGCAGGGCCCGCGCCGATTCAATCAGGGTGGCAACGCCGGCGCCATCGTCGGAGGCCCCCGGTCCTGCGCCCACAGAGTCGTAGTGGGCCGCCAGTAGGACGGCCTGGTCCGCATTCGTGCCCGGAATCCGGGCGACGATATTCTCCACCGTCGCGCAGGTGCTGGCGCCGCAGGCAAACCGGCGTTGGACCTGTGCCTGTACACCGATGCGGGCCAGCTCGGCGACGATGCGATCGCGGACGCGCGCATTGGCAGCGCTGCCGGTGGGGTGGGGCTGCTCGTCGCCGAGCACCCGTGCCAGCACCGTGGCTGCGCGCGACGCCGAAAACACGGTGGCCGGCGCATCGATCCCGACGCTGGCAGGCGGCTGGTCGCCGCGCAGTGACAAGGCAGCGGAAAGCACAAACAACACGATCACGGCCAGCGATGCCCAGCGCGCTGTTTCCGACTGCATCGCGTCTGCGTGCGAACCCGCTCCAGCGGATCGTCTCTTGTGCGGCATCTATTTCCCCAGGCCGGGCCGGAACGGTCTGCCGATGATAACGGCGCCGGCATGCGGCGAGGATCAGTGGACCCATCAGTTTTCGCGGGTCAGCAGCGCCGGCGAGCTGGATGAGCGCTTGCGTGTGGCATCCGGATGGGGGAAGCTCCCCCAATGCGTCCAGCTTCCGCCCAGATTTTCTTCGCGTCCTTCGTCACCGGTTCCACGCCGTGTGCGACGCATTGTGCGGCTCAGCTCAACTGGAATAACAACGTCCGCCTCCCGCAGGCCGACGACTAGCGCGTACGACAAAACGCACGAATCGAATCCAAGGCCTGCACTGCGAAGTGCGGGCCTTTTTTTTCCGTAGTTTTTTCCCTTCAGGAGTTCCCCCCCATGTGTTCGATCCTCGGCATCTTCCGCCAGCAACCCGGTGACGATCTGCAACCGCTGCGCGCCCTCGCGCTTGAGCATTCCCGGCGTCAACGCCACCGCGGTCCGGACTGGAGCGGTGTGTACGTCGATGAGGCGGCGATCCTGGTTCATGAGCGCCTGGCCATCGTCGATCCGGCCGGTGGCGCGCAGCCGATGCGCTCCGCCGACGGCGACCTGGTGCTGGCGGTCAACGGCGAGATCTACAACCACCGCGAGCTGAAAGCGTCGCTGCGCCAGCCCTACGACTTCCAGACCGAGTCGGACTGCGAGGTCATCAGCGCGCTGTTCCGCGAGGACGCCGACATCGGTGGCTGGTTGAACCGCCTCAACGGCATCTTTGCCTTCGCGTTGTGGGATCGGGCCGCGCAGCGGGTGCTGATCGCGCGCGATCCGATCGGCGTGGTGCCCCTGTATTGGGGCCACGATGCCGCCGGACGCCTGTGCGTGGCCTCGGAGATGAAAGCGCTGGCCGACATCTGCGATGACGTCGCCCAGTTTCCACCCGGGCATTTCTACGACAGCGCACACGGCGAAGTGGTCCGTTACTACCAGCGGCCGTGGCGTGACCACGCCGCCACCGTCGGCGTTCGGGTCGATCCGGCCGAGCTTCGCGAAGCCTTCGAGGCGGCCGTGCATCGCCAGCTGATGTGCGATGTGCCGTACGGCGTGCTGTTGTCAGGTGGGCTGGATTCCTCACTGGTCGCCGCCTGCGCCGCGCGGTTCGCACGCAAGCGCATCGAGGAGGACGACCAGGCCGAGGCGTGGTGGCCGCGACTGCATTCGTTCGCCATCGGGCTGGAAGGCTCCCCCGATCTGGCCGCTGCCGAGATCGCGGCCGAGGCGCTGGGCACCGTCCACCACGGTTTCACCTACACCCAGGAGGAGGGTATTGACGCCATTCCCGAGGTGATCCGGCATATCGAGACCTATGACGTCACCACCATCCGCGCCTCCACCCCGATGTTCCTGCTCGCGCGGCGGATCAAGGCGATGGGCGTGAAGATGGTCCTCTCGGGCGAGGGCAGCGACGAGATCTTCGGCGGCTACCTGTACTTCCACAAGGCGCCCAACGCGCGCGAGTTCCACGAGGAGCTGGTGCGCAAGATCGACGCGCTGCATAACTACGACTGCCTGCGTGCCAACAAGTCGATGATGGCCTGGGGCGTGGAGCCGCGGGTGCCGTTCTTGGACGTGGCCTTCATGGAGGTCGCCATGAAGATGGATGCCAGCGCCAAGATGGTGGGTATGCGCGCGGACGGCACGGTTCGCATCGAGAAGGCGGTGCTGCGCGAGGCCTTCGAGGGCTACCTGCCCGACTCGATCCTGTGGCGGCAGAAGGAGCAGTTCAGCGACGGCGTCGGCTACGGCTGGATCGACGGCCTCAAGGATCACGCAGAAGCGATGGTCAGTGACGCGCAGCTGGCGGATGCGGCAACCCGATTTCCCATCAACACCCCCGTGACCAAGGAGGGTTACTGGTATCGCGAGCTGTTCGAGCAGCATTTTCCCGGCGATGTCTGCGCCCGTACGGTGCCCGGTGGCAAGTCGATCGCCTGCTCGACCGAGACCGCGCTGGCGTGGGATGCATCGTTTGCCAATGCGGCGGACCCGTCGGGACGGGCGATGCGCGGCGTGCACCAGGCGGCCAACGCGTAAGGTGATTTCCTGCCCGGCGATCAGGTATCGGCAGAGACCTATCGCCGGCGCAGTTCGTACACCACGGTGTGCAGGGCGCTTACGCCTTCGGCGCTGAAGTTCGGCTGCTGGGCGAGGATCTCGCGACGCTCGAGGACGCCGACCTCCCATTGGGGGCTGAACAACGCCCGCACCTCGTCTTCCTCGACGCTGAAGGGCGGGCCGGCTTTCTCGGACTGCGGGTATTCCAGGGTGATCAGCAGGCCACGGCAGCCGCTGGGCAACCGGCCGTACACCTCGCGCACGTAGCGCTGGCGCAGGGCGGGCGGCAGCGCGATCAGCGCGGCGCGGTCGTAGACGGCGTCGCACCCGGCCAGCTGTGCGGGGTCCTGCTCAAACACATCGCCGTTGATCAACTCGATATCACCGGCCCGGTAATGGCGGGCGTCGGGGGCGTCGGTGATTTCCGCCTGCAGACCGTGTTCGGCGAGGAATTGTTGGATCGCCGTCGTCGCCAGTTCAATTCCCAGCACGCGGTAGCCCTGATCGGCAAACCACAGCATGTCCAGCGTCTTCCCCGCCAGAGGAACGAACACCCGGCTGCCTGCTGGCACCTGCAGCGACGGCCAGTGCTTGAGCATCAACGGGGTTTCACGGTCCTGGTGGAAGCCGATGCGGCCTTCCTGCCAGCGCTGTTGCCAGAAGTCGGGTTCCAACGGTGCGGCTCCTATTCGGACTGCAGGCCGTCGACCTTCTGCCAACCGCGCGGCAGCAGGCCGCCGCGGGCGGCGCGGGCGCCGGTGTAGGCATCCAGATCCTTCCAGGTGAGCGTCATGGTGCGCGCGCCGGACTTGACCAGAAGTGAGCCGCCTTCGTTGACCACGGCGACCGCGATCACCCGCTCGGTGCCCAGCTTCGCGCGCGGAATGTCGATCAGCTTGTTGCCCTTGCCCTTGTCGAGTTCCGGCAACTCCGCGACCGGGAACGCGAGCAGGTGGCCCGCGCTGGTGGCGACCACCACGCGGTCCTGCGCCGGATTGTCCACCGCGGCCGGCTGCAGCACGCTCGCGTTGGGGGTCAGCGACAGCATCGCCTTGCCCGCCTTGTTGCGGCTGGTCAGGTTC
>NZ_JXSS01000080.1 GCF_000855665.1 Lysobacter sp. A03 | reverse complement strand
CCGCTGGTGACACGGCCACCCGCAGCCGGCCGCTCCGACGCCGCTGCGGGTGGCCGTGTCACCAGCGGCCACAGCGCGCTGCGCAGGCGCTCGCGGCATTCGCGGCAGGCGGGGTCGCGGCGTACTTCGGCGATGGCCGCCGCCAGCTGCAGCGGATCGCCTTCAGCGAGATCCTGCGAGTCGACCCAGCGTGCGAGCTCGTCGAGGTCAAGCTCGGGGATGGCAGCGGGCGTCGGCGCAAGCGCGCGCCAGGCATCGACGGCGGTCGGATCGGGCGCGGTTGCCTGATGCAGCGGATCCCGACGACTGACAATGCCGCTGCGGTCGCCGCTCAGACGCCGGCCGGGATCGATCGGTGGCACCTGGCTGCCCACGCGTGGCAGGTAGATGCGCTCGGCTTCCTGCACCTGCTTGATCAGCGCCAATGCCCGGTGTGCGTATGGCAACGCACGGTCCGGCTCGCCCTGGCGAAGCTTGAGTTCGGACTGCCACATCTCGTTGAGCGCGGATCGCAACAGTTCGCGGGTTGCGGGATCCAGCAGGGTCGCCGCCTCCGCATGGTCGTGGGTGTGGCCGAACTGTTCGAGCACGGCGGCTTCCTCGCCGAAAGTCGGCTGGCGCTGGATCACCTCGGCGTGGTCGTGCCCGTCCGCGTCTTCCGACGCCTGCGCAGGAATCGGCGCTGGTGCTGGCGTAGGTGCCTCGGATGCGACTTCGATCGGCAGATCGGTTTGGTGCATGTCCTGGGCGTCGTTGGTTGGCAGCAGCTGGGGCGTGCCTCCGGTTTCCTCGCCGAGAAACTGGCCGTATCGCAGGCGAAGCAGCCGCTGGTCCACACCGATCCTGTCTGAACGCTCCAGATAGCGATCCGCTGCCAGCCGCGGCTTCTCCTTCAGCAGCGCCTCCGCGTCGATGATGATCTGACGCTGGCTGCGGAAGTAGGCAGGCATGACCCGCTTGACCTGGCCGTCCAGGTCTGCTGACTCGACGACCGGCGGCGTCGGCCAGCGCAGGATGTAACTGGGACTGACAACGGTGTGTGGCGAAGGCGTTCGCCGGTCACTGACGCTGAGCCGCACGATCAGTTCCTCGCCGGCGACCATGCCCAAAGGGGCGAGCGCGATCTGATGGGCATAGCGCATCTGCGCGGAGTTGCCTCGACCGCGCACGGTGATCGTCTGCTGGCGGGTGGTGATGTTCTCCCCGCTGCCGATGGTCCTGGTAATTCCCAGTTCCGCGGTTGACGACAGTCCGTAGTCATCGCTGGCCTCGAACTCGAGCGCCCACTGGCTCTGCCCGGACGCTGCCATCGTCAGGGTTTGCAGCGGCTTCAACACCCGCAACTCTGGTGGTCTGTCGAGGATCACGTCGATCCGGCTCTCGCCGGCCTGTGCCGCCGGCAGCGGGTGCTCCAGTTGCAGGTGATAGAGGGCAGGGCGATCGATGCGGCGACTGCCAACCCAGACGTCCCCGTCGCGCTCGAGCGGGAGCCGCTCGCCGTCGTGGAAAACCAGTTCGACCTGTCGCGGCATCGGCGCGAAGCGCAGCGTCCATTGCAGGACGGATCCTTCGTTTACCGTCGCGGCGAGTGTGTCGATATTGGTTGCAGCCACACCGGTGTAGGCGGGGGGTTGGATGTCGATGCGAACGTCGGTGAGTTGCGCAGGACGGTTGGGCGTAGCGCGTTCGGGGCCGACACTGCTGGGGGGCGAGGGCTTCTGCTGCGGCTCCGGATAGAAGACGATCGCGCCTGCGAGCGCGGCGGCAAGCGAGCCCCAGAGCACTAGACTGCGGTGTCGCCACGGCGCCCGCAGGTCGATCTGCGGGCCATCCTGCACCCGTTGTCGCAATCGCTGCTGTTGCAGATGCTCAAGGGGGTTGGTTGCGGGCCGGTGCGGGAACAGGAGGTCCGCGCTGTCTTCCATGTCGCGCCGCCGTGCGTTGAGCGCCCGCGCCATCCAGCGGTCATCGAACGCGCGTCCCACCCGCCAGACGTGCCAGCCCGCAGCCAGCGCGATCGCGACGAGCAACAGCATCGACCAGGCCGCAGCATTGGCGCGCCAGGCCGCGGCGACTGCAACCAGCAGCCACGGCAGTGCCAACAGCGCGCCCTGGATGCGGGCGCGCCGGGCCGCAGCCTCGCGAGCGCGGCGCAGACGGGTGTCGGCCGTGCTCATGCAGCCGCCCTGCGGCGCGGGCCATTGGCCATCCATCGCTCGATAAGAAACAACAGGGCGATCAGCGCGGCCAACAGCGGCGCGAGCGGACGCGGGAGATCCGGGTAAGGCGTGGCGCCCACGCGCGGCGCGTGCGCTTTGCCATCGACCCATGCCGGCTGCGGCGGCGCCTCGGCGAACAGGTCAGCCAGGTGTTGGGGGAAGTCCGGCTCCAGCAGGATCGGCATCCCGGCGGGAGAAAGTTCGCGCTCCAGTCGCATCAGACGGCCACGCCCCAGACGGGTCCCGCGCGCAAGCGGGCCGGTGCTATCGCGCCAGATGACGGACGCTCCCTCCATCTCAGGTGCGATGGTGTCGGCCGCAAGCAGGGCATCCCCGCCCGCGGCAACCCACTGGCGCACCGCATCGGGCAGTGGGCCGGGCACGAGCCAGGCCAGACGGCGGCCATCGAGTGGGGCGGATGCCATCGCGACGGTCACTGCCGGCTCGGCGTCGGTCTGACCCGGCGAATCGTCGCCGCGCGCCACCTGCCACGCAGCACCCGCGGCCCGTAAATACCTGAGCCCTTGCGGGTGATCCGGCGCGTAGCGGACCATCAGTGTCGGAGTGGCCGGCTGAGCCTCATTCGTGTCCGGCTCGCTGGAAGCCGGGCCTTTCCCGGCGACGACGCGCCAGTCGACCGCGCGGCTGAGGACGGGCCGTTCCGCATCTGCGCCGGTGATGACCGGTGGCACCAGCACGGTCAGTGGCGTGCCGGCGGGCAGCGTCGAGTCGAACTCACGCAACAGGCTGGAAAGGGACGCCTGGCCCGGGGGTGGCAGCTCCGGCACATCGGCATCGGCATCGTCGATTGTGGGAAAGCCGGGCGCCAGTCGTTGCCAACGCGCATCGCTCAGACCACGGTCGGGGCGAAGGGAAGCGACGTCGACTTCGGGCGCTGCCAGTACGCGTGGGGTGCGATCCGGGCGCCCGAACAGCACCGGCTCGGCGAGCAGCAAGGCCAACGCCGCCAGCATCAGCATGCGCAGCAGCAAAAGGGGAATTTCATCGAGGCGATGCTTGCGTCGCGGCTGCGGTTCTGCCTGCAGCCAGCGCAGGGCGGCGAATACCACCACGCGTTGTTCGCTGCGCCGGGCCAAATGCACCAGCACTGGCAGCAGCAGCGACGCCAACGCCGCCAGACCCAGCGGCAATGTGAGCGACAGGGTCATGCGACGGGGCCAGTGTTGAACAGGCGTCGCAGCGGCAGCTCGAGTGATTCGTCGAGCACGTACTCCACATGGCGGATACCGCTGGCTGCGAAGCGTTTGGCGAGGGTTGAACGCGCCGCGGCGAAGCGGGAAATGAAGCCGTCGCGCACTGCGGCACCGTCGGCGATCAGCTCCTCACCGGTTTCCGGATCGCGGAAACGATGGCCCCCAATGAATGGGAAGTCACGCTCCTCGGTGGTGAGGATCTGCAGGTTCAACACCTCGCGGCCGGCCGCGGCCAGGCGCTCGGCCAGCCGCACGACTTCTTCATCAAAGGTGTCGCCCAGGAACACGGCGAGGCTGCGTGCAGCCACGTGCTCCCACACCGGCCGCAGCCGCGCTTCATCCGGCCAGGCGCCGGCTGCCGCCACGCGGTGGAGCTCAAGCAGGCAGCGATCACGGTGGCGCACGCCGGCGCCGAGACCGGAAACCCGCAACCCGTCGCCGCCAATCATGGCCAGGCCGAAGCGGTCGCCCTGGCGCAGCGCCACTTCGATCAGGGCGGCGGCCAGCACCTTGGCCGCGTCAAGGCGCGACCACCCCGGGCGCGCGCGGTCCTCCTGCGACATCGAGACGCTGGTGTCGATGAGGATCCACAGGTCCAGCGGACTGTCACGCTCGGACTCGCGGACAAAGAAGCGGTCCGAACGCGCGTAGAGCTTCCAGTCGACCTGACGCAGCTCGTCGCCGGGTTCGTAGGCCCGATACTGGGAGAACTCCAACCCGGCCCCACGGTTCTGGCTCTGGTGGAGCCCGAAGCTCTGTGCGCCTGCTGCCTGGCGCGCCGAGATGTGGATGCCTTTCAGCCGGGGACGCAGTTGCGGTGGAATCAGGTCGGGCACGGCGGCAGGTGACTGGGCCACGGGGTCGCGACTCAGCGCGGCGACAGCGGTACGGCTCTCAACAGGGCGGCGATGACGTCATCGGTGCTTTTCTGTTCGGCCTCGGCAGTGAAAGACAACAGCAGGCGATGTCGCAAGACGGGCGCGGCCAGCGCAAGCACGTCCTCGCGGGTGGCGGCCAGGCGTCCTTGCAGTAATGCCCGGGCCTTGGATGCGAGCACCAGAGACTGTCCGGCGCGTGGCCCGGCACCCCATTTCACCCACTGCCGCACTTCGCTCGGTGCACCCTCATCGGGACGGGTGGCTCGAACCAGGCGGATGATCCAGTCCAGCAGATCGTCACCCAGGTGGACCTCGCGCACACGCGCCTGCAACGCCAGGATCGCGTCGCCGCCCATCACCCGAGGCACTTGGGCGTGGTGGGTGCCGGTGGTCTGGACGAGGATGTCGCGCTCCTCGGATTGGGTGGGGTAGGCCACCCGCACATGCAACAGGAAGCGGTCGAGCTGGGCCTCCGGCAGGGGGTAGGTGCCGGCCTGCTCGATCGGGTTCTGGGTCGCCAGCACGAAGAACGGCGAGGGCAACGGATGGGTGACCCCCGCGTAGGTGACGGTACGCTCCTGCATCGCCTCCAGCAGCGCGGCCTGGGTCTTGGGCGGCGTGCGGTTGAGCTCGTCCGCCAGCAACAGGTTGGTGAAGACCGGCCCGCGCTGGAACTTGAAACTGCGATGCCCGGTGCCGTGGTCCTCCTCGAGGATTTCGGTGCCGATGATGTCGCTGGGCATCAGGTCGGGGGTGAACTGGATGCGCCGAAAGCCCAGGTCGAGCGCCTGCCCCAGCGAGCGCACCAGCAGCGTCTTGCCTAGCCCGGGCACGCCTTCGAGCAGGCAGTGGCCACCGGCGAGCAGCCCGATCAGCAACTGTTCGACCACCTCGTCCTGGCCCACGATCGCCTTGGCGATGGCGGCGCGCAGGGTGTCCAGGCCGGCCAGCTCGGACTGGATGTCGACTTCGGAGGGGGCGTCGTTCATGGGGATCCCGTTGGTTCAGGCGGTCAGTGCGTAGATCACGATGTTGACCGCGAGCTTGGTGTTGTCCTCGGCCAGAAAACGCCGGTTGCGCCAGTCGTAGTCCCACTCGCAACCGTAGTCCTTGTTGCTGTAGAGCACGCCGAGGCGGCCGTTGACCTCGATGCCCTTGAGGTAGTCGTGGACCAGGTCGTCGCCCCACCCGTTGAGCTCGAACGTCGTGGCCGGCGGGCCGTCCTTGAACATGAAGAAGCTGCGGTAGAGCGCGTGGTTGTTCGGAAGCTTCTTCATCGCGGTCTTGCCGAAGATCGACGCCATCTGCGCTTCGAACGACCTGGCGAACAGGCCGTCGATGTCGTGGTTGCAGTCATCGACGAACACGAACCCGCCGTTGCGCACGTACTGCTCGAAGTTGCGGCGTTCGGCCGGGTTGAACTCGACCAGCTTGTGCCCGGCGAGGTAGCAGAACGGGGCTATCAACATTTTAGGGTCGGCCAGGTCGAGCACGTGTTCCTTCGGGTCGATGCGAAGGCTGGTGTAGTCGATCAGCGAGGTCAGCACATTGGCCGGCATCCGCTCGTCGACGTCCCAGTCGCCCGATTCGTAGCGCAGGCGGGTGAACCAGAAGTCGTAATTCGTGGCCTGCGCGCGGGTGGCGAACGGTAGCGGGCCGAGCAGGGCACCCGCGGCGGCCGCCCCGAACACACGCAGGAAGTGCCGACGATCAGCGACGCTGCTCATCCCTTCAACACGGGCGATGAAGCGCCGCGAACACCGCTAGACCGCGTCCGAGAGCGACGTGAAGGTGAAGTCGCGCAGCTTCATCGGCGGGATCATCATCACCATGTCCGACTCATCTCCGGCAACGCGCACTGGCCGGCCCAACTCGTCGATGTTGTTGAGCATGATCACCGGCGACTCGTTGAAGCGGAAGTTCTTGACCGGGTATTTGATCTCGCCGTTCTCGATGTAGAACGTGCCGTCGCGGGTCAGCCCGGTCAACAGCACGGTCTGCGGATCGACCATGCGGATGTACCAGGTACGGGTGACCAGAATGCCGCGCTGCGTTTCCCGCACCAGGTCGCCGGTCGATTTGGTCCCGCCGGCCACAAGCAGGTTGCCGGGCCGGCCGACCGCACGCTTGCCCTGCTGCTGGGCCCAGAACCGCGAGTACTGCAGGTTGGCGATCTTGCCATCCTTGACCAGGGCCATCTTCTCGCGCGGCAGGCCCTCCTCGTCCCAGGGCAGGACCGCCGCTTCGGGGTTCCACGGGTCGGAGCTGATGTTCACGCGCGGGTCGTAGACCTGCTCGCCGAGCTTGTTGCCGCCGCCTTTCTTAGACAGGAAGCTGCGGCCCTCGTCGGCCTGGCGCGCATCGAAGAACCGCATCATGAACGACACCAGGCCGGCGGCCGCGGCCGGCTCCAGGATCACCGTGTACTTGCCCGGCTCCAGCGCCTTGGCGCCCGACGAGCTGCGCGCCTTGCGGATCGCGGTCTGGATGTCATTGCCCACGTTGAAGTTGCTGACATCGGCCAGGTTGCGTCCGACCCAGCCCGAACCGGTGCCGTCCTCGGTACGCACGGTGCAGGTGTAATCCATCGCAGCGGCCTTCTGGTAGGCGAAGTTGCCGTTGCTGTTTGCCATTGCGGAGAAGCGCTGGCCGTCGTTGAGGAAGCCGGCGGCAACCAGGTTCTCCGCCTTGCTGGGCGCGATCGAATCGGCAGCGACCTTGGCGCGGTACTCGGGCGTGATTGTCGCGGTCGCAGCGTTGAAGGTCGGGCTTGGCTGGTAATCCTGCCTGTCGACGGCGGGTACGAACTCGGGGTTCTCCGGGGCCAGCTTGGCCAGCTCTTCGGCGCGCTGCACCACGCGCTTCAGCGCCGCGTCGTCGAACTCGTTGATCGTCGCGGTGCCGACGCGCTTGCCGAACGCTACCTGCACGCCCAGATCGGTGTTGCTGACCAAGCCGCTGGTGGAGATATTGTTCAGCGCGAAGCGGACGTTGCCGTCGATCGCGCCGGTCAGCGTCGCCGTGCACTCGTCGGCCGTCGACAGGGCGATGACCTTGTCGAGGATCGCCTTGGCTTCCTGTTCGGTGAACATACCCATCTGTGCAACTCCTGATTGGTGCGTGCCTGGCTTCTCAGCCGAGGTTACGTGCCGTGTTGATGACGTTGATGCCGTCGAAGCGGGTGGTGCTGGATCCGTGTGAGACCGCCGAAACCTGCGAGGGCTGGCCCTTGCCGTCGAAGAACGAACCGCCCAGGCGGTAGTCGCGCTGATCGCAGGTGGCCGAGCACGCGTTCCAGAATTCCGGGGTGCGGATCTGGTACGCCACGTCCTCGATCATGTTGGTGACCTGGCCGTCCTTGATCTCATAGAACAGCTGTCCCCCGAACTGGGCGTTGTAGCGCTGCTGGTCGATGGAGTAGGAGCCACGCCCGAAGATGTAGATGCCATCGTCGATATCCTTGATCATCTGCGCCGGCGACAGCTCGGATTTTCCGGCCGCCAGGGAGACGTTGGGCATGCGCTGGAACTGCACGCTCGACCACGAGTCGGCGTAGGAACAGCCGTGCGAGTGTTCTTCGTTGATGATGTGGGCCTGGTCGCGGGTGGCCTGGTAATTGACCAGCACGCCGTCCTCGACCAGGTTCCAGCGCTTGGCCGCTACGCCCTCGTCATCAAAGCCGATCGCGCCGAGGGAGTGCGGCTGGGTCCGGTCGGCGACGAAGGTCACCTTGTCGCTGCCGTAGCGGTAATCGCCCGAGCGCCACTTGTCGAGCGTGGCGAAGCTGGTGCCGGCGTAGTTGGCCTCATAGCCGAGCACGCGGTCGAGTTCGAGCGGATGACCGACCGACTCATGGATGGTGAGGAACAGGTTGCTGGGGTCGAGCACCAGGTCGTACTTGCCGGGTTTCACCGACGGCGCCTTGAGCTTCGCCTTGGCATCGCGCGCCGCGGCCGCGGCATCGGCGACGATGTCGTAGGAGTCCGAGTACATCACCACGCCGCCGGGCAACTCGAAGCGGTGCTGCGGCTTCGGGTCGAGGAACTCATAGCCCATCCCCATCGGAGAAGACAGGCCGTCGCGGCTGCGGAACTTGCCGCTGGCCTTGTCGATCGCGGTGACCGTGAAGGGTGTCCAGATGCGATGGATGTCCTGGTCGATATAGGAGCCATCAGTGGACGCGAAGTACTTCTGCTCGTTGACCTGGAACATCCGCGAGGCGACGAAGCTGGCACCGGCGGCGGTAGCGGCCGCATTGGCCGACATCAGCAGCTCGACCTTGTCTTTGATCGGTACTTCCATCGCGTTGCGCTGGATGGGCGTCGTCCAGCTGACCTCGCCAACGCCGCGCGTCGGAGCCAGCTGGACGGGTTGGGTGATCGTGCCGGAATTGGCCTTCGCAATCGCAAGCGCCTGCCGGGTCGCCTCGGCTACCGCATCGGTACCGAGCTGGTTGGTGGCGGCAAAACCCCAGGCGCCGTCGGCCAGCACACGGATGCCGACACCCGTTGACTCGGTGTTGACGACGTTTTCGACCTTGTCTTCGCGGGTGGTGATGAACTGGCGCAGGTAGCGACCGATGCGCACGTCGCAATAGCTCGCACCGCCGGCTTTGGCCGTATCCAGCGCGGTATCGGCCAGGCGCTTCTTCAAGGCGACATCGATGCCGCCGACTAGATCTTCCGCGGCGATAGCGCGACCAAACGCCGGCAGCAGCAACAGTCCAAATCCAGCGCTGGAGGCCTTGAGGAAATCGCGTCGGTGCATCATCGCTCGTGTCCTTCCATCAACCCAGGTTGCGTGCGGTGTTGATGACGTTGACGCCGTTGAAGCGCGCGGTGCTGGAACCGTGCGATACCGTCGACACCTGCGAGGGCTGGCCCTTGCCGTCGAAGAACGAACCGCCGAAGCGGTAGTCGCTCTTGTCGCAGACCGCCACGCAGGAGTTCCAGAACTCCGGCGTCTGGATCTGGTAGGCGACGTCCTCGAGCATCCCGGTGATCTTTCCATCCTCGATTTCGTAGAACAACTGGCCGCCGAACTGCGCGTTGTAGCGTTGCTGGTCAATCGAGAAGGAGCCATCGCCGATGATGTAGATGCCTTTCTCGACGTCCTTGATCATGTCGGCGACGCTGAGTTTGGCGTTGCCGGGGGCCATGGACACGTTCGGCATGCGCTGGAACTGCACGCTCGACCACGAGTCCGCGTAGGAACACCCATGCGATGCATCCTCGCCAAGGAGGTGGACCTGGTCGCGGGTCGCCTGCAGGTTCACCAGCTTGCCGTCCTTGATCAGGTCCCAGCGCCGGGTCTTTACGCCCTCGTCGTCGTAGCCCACCGCGCCAAGGCTCCCGGGCTGGGTCTTGTCGGCGAAGATGTTGACCTGCCCGCTGCCGTACTGGAACCGGTCCCTGACCTTGTCCAGCGTGACAAAGCTGGTGCCGGCGTAGTTGGCTTCGTAACCAAGGACGCGGTCCAGCTCCAGCGGATGGCCGATCGATTCATGGATGGTCAACCAGGTGTGCGACGGATCGAGCACCAGATCGTACTTGCCGGGTTTGACCGAAGGCGCCTTGAGCTTCTCCAGGGTCTGCTTGGCGGCAGCGATCGCGTCGGCGCGCATGTCGTAGGACTGGCCGTAGGCGGTGACGCCATTGGGCAGGACGAAGCGACCCGCGGCGTCCCCGTCGAGGTACTCGAAGCCCATGCCCATAGGTGCCGACAGGCCACTGCGGGTGCGGAACTTGCCGCTGGCCTTGTCGATCGCCGTGACTGTCATTGGCGCCCAGATGCGGTGCACATCCTGATCGATGTAGGAGCCATCGGTGGACGCGAAGTACTTCTGCTCGTTGACCAGGAACAGCATCGAGTTGACGAAGCTCGCACCGGCGCCCATCGCGTCGGCGTTGACGCCGAGCAGAAGATCGGCCTTTTCCTTGAGCGGCACGGCCATCGCGTTCTTGCGGATCGGCGTCTTCCAGCTCACCTCGCCGAGGCCCGGTGTGGCGGCCAGCTCAACCGGGGCCGTCTGCGTCTTCGCATTGGCCTTGGCGATGGCCGTCGCCTGCCTGGCCGCCTCGGCGACACCCGCAGCGCCCATGTCATTGGTCGCCGCGAAACCCCACGCACCATCGGCGATGACACGCACGCCAATGCCGGTGGATTCGGTACTGACCACGTTCTGGACCTTGTCCTCGCGCGTGATCACGAACTGGCGAAGGTAGCGGCCGATGCGGACATCGCAATACGACGCGCCGCTGTCAGTTGCCGCCTGCATCGCGGTGTCGGCGAGCGATTTTTTCATCGCCACGTCAAGCGCAGGATCCAGAAGTGCCTCCGCTGCAATGGCGTGACCCCATCCGGGGATCGCCAGACCGGCGACGCCGAGGCTGCTGAGAGTGAGAAACTGCCGTCTATCCATCGTTCATGCGCCACTGGTGTGCTCGACCCGCTTTGACGAACACAAAGCGTTGGAGACAGGAGGGAGAACCGCGTGAATCGACTGTGGTGAGGAGTCCGGCAGGCGTCAAGTGACCTTCGGCACATCGAGTGGGACAGAACCGGATCCGGCGTGACTTGGCCTGATGAGGCAAACAAACCAACGCCATTCCGAAAGTGTATCGGGAGACCCGCCTGAACCCGGTGGATGGCACACACAGCAAAAAGCCCTGCGCGGATGGCAGGGCTCTTTACGGTTTCGGACGCGATCCGAATTGCTTCATGGTGGAGCGGAGGGGGATCGAACCCCTGACCTCCACGATGCGAACGTGGCGCTCTCCCAGCTGAGCTACCGCCCCATGAAAGCGGAGCCAAGTCTAACGGGGCGGCGCCGGGAGCGCTAGTGTTTATCCGCCAGCAATGGCGCCAGCACCGGCTCCAGTACTTCCTGCCGCCAGCCGGCAAGCGCGTCGGGCCACTCGCCGTGGTCGAGCAGGCTTTCCAGATGCTTGCGCGAGGCGAGCACGCCGGCTGGCAGGTCGAGTTTGACGCTGAGCGCAGAAACGGCGTCCTGCAACGCGCGCAGGCGTGTTTTGTCGCGTTTCTCCGCCAGCCGCGCATCGGGCGCGCCCGCTTCGTCATCGACAGGCGTGCGCAACGCATTCCAGATGACGTGGGTCAGTTTCCGGGGTGCCTTGGGATGGCCGTCGAGCAACTCCTGCAGCGCTGCAGTGTCGACGGGCTGCTCCCGCGCGATCATCAGGGCCAGCTCGTTGTCGAGGATCCAACCCCGCGGGCGGTCGGTCTCGCGCGCATAGCGGTCGCGCCAGCGCAGCAGCCGGATAGCGCTGCGCTGGGCATCCGGATCAAGGAACTGCGCACCGCGCAGCGACAGGTGTGGCCAGCGCTCCAGCCCGTCCGCATCGGCGTTGGCGAGGGTGCGCTCGGCGTCCGCAGTGAGCCAGTCACGGCGGCCCTGCTTCTGCAGCATGCTTTCCAGCACATCGTGCAATTCGAACAGATGGCGGACGTCGTCCGCGGCGTATTCCAGCTGCGACGCCGACAGCGGTCGGCGTAACCAGTCCGAGCGTGTCTCGCCCTTGGCCAGCGGCACGCCGGTGATGCTTTCCACCAGCTTCTGGTATCCCATCCCGCCGCCCACGCCGCTCAGCGAGGCCGCCAGCTGGGTGTCGAAAAGCGGCCGCGGCAGCGCGTCGCAGGCGTGCTTGAACGCGACCAGGTCCTCGCTGGGGCTGTGCATGATCTTCAGGATCGTTGTATCGGCGAGGATCGATGCGAGCGCTTCGTTGATGCCCGGCACCAGGCTGTCCACCAGGAGGATCTCGAATTGTCCCTCTCGCTCCAGCGCAATCTGTACCAGCGCCAGTTTCGGCCAATAGGTCCGTTCGCGGATGAATTCGGTGTCCACGCCGATCCGCCGGGGTCGGTGGGCGAGCTGCGCGCTGAGCTGCTGGGGAGAGTCGATCCAGATGGGCGATGAGTCGGTGTGATGACGCTTGGAATTCTGGGAATCTGTCACGTGGAGTAGACCGGAGACGGGAGTTGCCGCGAGCGGCGACAATAGCCTACTTTCAATGTGCCTTTATGGCGCGCCCACCGCGACAGCCGACAGGCGAGGAGGACGATTGCGCAACCCAGTGCCAGCGGCATCGTCGCGCGCGAAGGGCATGAAGGCTCGTCTTGCAGTGAAAGCATTGTTGCTGGTGGCGGTCCTGCTCGGCTCGGCATGCTCGCGCTCCGGTGACGGCCCATCGGTCGATGACGCCGCTCCAGCCGATTCGGTTGCGACGGCCCCGGTGGTCACCATCGGCCCCGACGAGGCGCTGCCTGAAATCGTGGTGTGGGAAGCGCCCGCCGTTGATGTGGATGAGGAAAACACCGACGCGTTGAAAGAGCAGGCTCGCGTAGCGCTGGAAGAGGGACGTCTGTTCGGTGGTGACGCCGATGCCATCCCGCTCTATCTCGCGCTCCGCCAGACCGCGCCGGGGGATCCTGAAATCCGCCAGGGCCTGGTTGACGCACTCGATGCCCTGGTCGCCCGGGCCGGCGAGACGCTTGCGGCAGTGGAAGACGATCCATCGGGCTTGCGCCTGGCACAGGAGGTGGGCTCGGTCGTCCGCGTCGTCGCTCCTCAGGATCCCCGGGTCATTGCCTACCTGGATCAGCTGCAGACGGTTGAGCGCGCCCAGGAAGCCAGCCTTCGCGGAGAGCGTGCACTGAACCAGGGCGATATCGGCGAAGCCGGCGATGGCGGAGCGATCGGATGGTTCCGCGAGTCACTCGAGCTCCGCCCGGGCAATGCGCGTGCCTCCCAAGGGCTGGCCGCCGCGGAGAGCGCGCTCATCCGGCGCGCGGAAAAAGCCGCGGAAGACGATGACTACGACGCTGCAGAGGGCTGGCTGGACCGCGCCGAAAAGGTCAGGCCTGACATGGGCACTGTGGATCGCGCCCGCGCGCAGATCACCCGCGTGCGGCTCGCGCGCATCGGCAGCCTGCGTGACCAGGGCATCGCTGCGTTGAGTGCGGAAGGTGGCGTGGATGTCGCGCGCGGCCATCTGGCCAACCTGCTGCGCATCGCCCCGCAGGGCAACCCGGCCGCCGTGGAACTGCGTGAGCGTATCGAGCTGGCCAGCCACTACGGCCTTTTCAGGCCCGGCCAGGTGTTCACCGAAGCGCTCCGCCTGGGGGGGCGAGGGCCAGAGATGGTGGTCATCCCCCACGGTGGGTTCCGCATGGGCGCAAGTGACGATGACGCGGCAGCCACGGATGCGGAGCGACCGGCGCGCAGCATCCGCTTTGATCGCGGACTGGCCGTCGCCCAGCACGAGGTAACGGTCGCGGAGTTCCGTCGCTTCGTCACCGCCACCGGGCACACCACACGCGCGGCGCGGCGTGGATATTCGACCATCTACGACGAGCGCAGCGGCAACCTGGTGCGCCGCAACGGCGTGGACTGGCGGCATGACTACACCGGGCGGCCGGCAGCGGAGCGATTGCCGGTTATTCACGTCAGTGCCGGCGATGCCGACGCGTATGCCGAGTGGCTCACCGATCAGACCGGGCATCGTTACCGCCTCCCGAGCGAGGCCGAATTCGAGTACATGCTGCGTGCCGGCAATCCGGGTCCGTATCCCTGGGGCGAAGGTTCCCCTCCGCCCGGCAGCGGGAACTACACCGGTGCCCTGGACGAGTCGCCCAGCGGTCGACATTGGCGCAATGCATTTGAAGGTTACGGCGACGGTGCCTGGGGGCCGGCGCCCGCAGCAAGCTTTGCACCCAACGGCTACGGCCTGTTCGATATCGCCGGCAATGTCAGCGAGTGGGTGGGGGACTGCTGGCACGGCAGCTATCGACGGGCGCCTTCATCGGCCAAGGCCTGGGTCAATCCCGGTTGCCGCGAGCGCGTGGTTCGCGGTGGTTCCTGGGCCAGCTCGCCGGAACAGACCCGTTCCTCGTGGCGCCTTGGCAGTGACGCGAACACGACAAACGCGCGGGTAGGCTTCCGCGTGGTGCGCGAGATCTGAGCCGGCGGCACCCCGGCCCCTTCGAGGAAACAAGATGAACACCGATCGCATGGGAAATCGGCCTGGGCCGGGGCGTCGCCGTCGTGTGGGCGTGCGCTGGTGGATCCTGGTGGCCTTCGCCGCCTTCGCGGCCTGGCAGTGGTTTGGCTCTGCGGAGACCGATCCCTATACGGGCGAAACCGCGCACTACGGCGTCAGCACCAGTGAAGAGGTCGACCTGGGTGCCCAGGCGTACCGCCAGGTGCAGGCGGACGCGCAGGGCCAGGGGGCGCTATTGCCGCCCGATGCGCCGGCCAGCCGCCAGATCCGGGAGATCGCCAATCGCCTGATCGAAAAGGTGCCGCAGGTGACCGCGGATCTCGCTGCTCAGAATCAGCAGCAAGCGCCGACCACCTACAAGGACTTCAAATGGGATGTCAGCGTGATCCAGTCCGACGAGGCGAACGCTTTCTGCCTCCCCGGCGGAAAGATGGCGGTCTACACCGGCCTGATACCGATTACCCAGACCGAGGACGCGATGGCGGTGGTGATGGGGCATGAGATCGCCCACGCGCTGCTGCGGCATGGTTCGCAGCGAATGGCCCAGCAGAACCTGGTGCAGATGGGCCAGATCGCGGCGAGCATGGCCGTGGACGGCATGGATCCGCAGCAGCAACAGGCGGTAATGGCTGCCCTGGGCGCCGGCGCGCAGTACGGGCTGATCCTGCCGTACGGTCGCAACCACGAGACCCAGGCCGACGAAGTCGGATTGATGCTGGCCGCGGCGGCCTGCTACGACCCGCGTGCGGCCGTGCCGTTGTGGGAGCGCATGGCGAAGCTGGGAGGTGGTTCGCGCCCGCCGGAATTCGCCTCAACCCATCCGGATCCGGACAACCGCATCCAGACGTTGCAGGGGCTCATGCCTCAGGCGGTGGGATTCTACGAGAAGTACTGCGGCGGCGCGCCGCAGTAGGCGCAGCGATCAGGAATCCGACGGCTCGTCGGTCTTGCGCTCGGACCTGGGCGCCTGGCCGACGCTGGCGGAGAAGTTCTTCTGGAACTCCTTCCACAGGGTCATGTTGCGCTCGGTGAGCTGATTCATCATCGTCCACGGCGTCTGGCCGAGGACGTTGCCCATCTGCTTGCGGAACTGCTGCTGCTGGTCGAGGAAGGCCTGCATCGACTGCTCCAGGTAACTTCCCATGTAGCCCTGCAGCGAGTCGCCGTAGAAACGGATGATCTGGCTCAACAGCTCGGTGGAGAGCATCGGCTCTCCATCCTGCTCGTGCTCGGTGATGATCTGCAGCAACACCTGGCGGGTGAGGTCATCGCCCGATCGTGCATCCACCACCTCGAACTCCTCGCCGTCGACGATCAGCTGGCGCACATCCTCGATGGTGATGTAGCTGGAGATGCGGGTGTCGTAGAGACGCCGGTTGGGGTACTTCTTGATGACACGCTTGGATGACATCGACAGGTCGCCTGGAGCAATGATGCCCCGCAGCATGGCGGAGCAACCGGAGCCTTGCAACATCGCCAGAGGTCCAGACGAGGTTACCAACCCATGTATTGGCCACCGTTTGCCGACAGGTTCGCGCCGGTGATCCAGCCGGCTTCCTCGGGAATGAAGAAGCTCACCGCGTAGGCGATTTCATCTGGCGTACCGAGTCTGCCGGTGGGGATCTGGGCGATGATCTTCTCGCGGATTTCCTCCGGCACCGCCATCACCATCTCGGTGCCGATGTAGCCCGGCGATACCGTATTGACGGTGATTCCCATCCGCGCGTTTTCCTGCGCAAGCGAGATAGTGAAGCCGTGCATGCCCGCCTTGGCCGCGGCGTAATTCGCCTGGCCGTACTGGCCCTTCTGACCGTTGATCGAGCTGATCTGGACGATGCGGCCCCACTTGCGCTCGCGCATCCCTTCGATGACCGCGCGGGTGATGTTGAAGCACGAGTTGAGGTTGGTGCAGATCACCTCGTCCCATTGCTGCGACGTCATCCGGTGGAACGTGGCGTCGCGGGTGATGCCGGCGTTGTTGACCAGGATGTCGACCGGCCCGAGCTGCTTCTCGATGTCGCGGACCATGGCGGCGCCCTGCTCAGGGCAGGACACGTCCCCGGCGGCGAGGGCGACGTCGTACCCCTCTGCCTTCATTTTTTCCTGCCAGGCGCGTCCACGGGCCTCATCGCGATAGTTGGTCGCCACCTTGTGTCCCATCTTGCTGAGCCGCTTGACGATTGCGGTACCGATGCCGCCGGTACCTCCGGTGACCAGGGCGATGCGTTGCGACATGGTGTTCTCCTATATGAGGGCCGGTGGGCTTCCGGGTTCGGGCAGGCAGTTGATGGGTGGGCCGGTGATGTTGGTGTGGGACTCTAAGGTGTATCAGAGCGTCAGCGTTTGTGCGAGGTCGCCGGCGGTTCACTTCGTCCTGGTTTGACCGGTATCCGGCCGGGTTCAAAGTTCGACACGGCCCGCTCCAGAAGCGTCTTCACGTCGGTGGCGTCGAGCAGGCAGGCGACATCCTGGCCCAGGATCCTCCACGCGCTGCGCAGCGCGGGAATTGGATCGGAAGGGTCCAGTGGCTCGGCGCGCGCGGACTTGGAGAGCTTTCTCCCGGCCGCGTCGAGCAACAGCGGCAGGTGGGCGTAGCGCGGGGTCGGCAGGCCCAGGGCACGTTGCAGCAGGATCTGGCGCGCAGTGGATCCGATCAGGTCCGCCCCCCGGACCACTTCGCTGATGCCCTGCGCTGCGTCGTCCACCACTACCGCCATCTGATAGGCCCAGCATCCATCCGACCGGCGGAGGACGAAATCGCCGACCTCGCGATCGACGTACTGCTGTACGTGTCCGCGGATCCGGTCGGTGATGGAGATCGCGCTGTTATCGGGGACCCGGAAGCGGATCGCGGGGTCGCGGCGGTTCGACCGTGCCACGCAGCGGCGATGGACTCCGCCCACAGCGGCCAGCTGGCCACGGCTGCAATGGCATTCGAAGGCGACCCGGTCGTCGAGCAATTTTTCCAGTGCCTGCTGGTAGATCGGTTCGCGCTGCGCCTGGTACACCACCGGCGCGTCAGGGCGCAGTCCGAAAGCTTCCAACGCCGACAGCTGCGCCGCCGCGGCGCCGGCGACTTCGCGGGTGCGGTCAACGTCCTCGATGCGTACCAGCCATTCACCCCCGGCAGAGCGGGCGAGCAACCAGCTGCCGAACGCGGACAGCAGCGAGCCCGCGTGCAGTGGCCCTGTGGGTGAGGGCGCGAACCGGCCGCGGTAGCCGCTCCGCGGCCCGGCCGTGCTCAGGTCCTGTCCTTCGGTCACCAAATGCGGGCAATCCGGGTCTGATGCCATGGTGTCTCAGGGATCGCTGGCTCTTGAATTCCGCCCGAGCGTGCCACAGATTGCGGTACGGCTGCGCAACCCGCGCAGGAAGGGATGTATCGATGTTCAAGCGGATCGGGTTGTTCCTGGCCACCAACCTGGCAGTGATGGTGCTGCTGGGCGTGGTGTTGAGCGTGCTGCAGGGTGTTTTTGGTATCCGGCTGGGTGACAACGGCACCTTGCTCGTATTCGCGATGATCTTCGGTTTCGGCGGTTCACTGATCTCGTTGATGATTTCCAAGTGGGCGGCCAAACGCTCTACCGGTGCACAGGTGATCGAGACCCCGCGCAACGAGGCCGAGCAGTGGCTGGTCGCCACGGTGCGCAGGCAGGCCGAGGCAGCCGGGATCAAGATGCCGGAGGTCGCCATCTATGAGGCGCCGGAGATCAATGCCTTCGCGACCGGACCGACCCGCAACAATTCACTGGTGGCGGTATCCACCGGCCTGCTGGGCGCCATGAGCCGGGCCGAGGCGGAGGCGGTGCTTGCCCACGAGGTCAGTCACGTGGCCAACGGCGACATGGTGACGATGGCGTTGGTGCAGGGCGTGCTCAACACGTTCGTGATCGTGGCGGCCCGGATCGTGGGCCGGATTGTCGACAGCTACCTGAGCGGCAACCGCGAGAGCAGCGGAGTGGGCTTTGGCTACTACATCACCGTATTCGTGCTGGACATGGTGTTTGGCCTGCTGGCGAACATGATCGCGATGTGGTTCTCGCGGTACCGCGAGTTCCGCGCCGATGCCGGCGGTGCCAGCCTGGCGGGTCGGGACAAGATGATTGCCGCGCTGCAAAGGCTCGGCCAGAACCACGGCGTCAACACCCTGCCCAACCAGGTGGCGGCGTTCGGCATCAGCGGCGCGGTGGGCCATGGCATGCGCCGCCTGATGCTCAGCCACCCGCCGCTGGAGGAGCGTATCGATGCACTGCGCGCGCGGGCGAACACGGTGCGTACGGTGGCCTGAGCAGCGCTCTGCACGCCAGGAGAAACCCGCCATCTGGCGGGTTTCTCTGTTTCACCGGTTTTAACCAGCGTCGGGCGACCTGGCTCAGCCGAAGCTGTAGTCCATCTCCGGCCCAGCGGCGGCAAGGAACTGGCCCTGCGCGTAATCGATCCCGGCGGCAAACAGCACGCTCATGCTGGCCGCGTCCTGGACGAATTCGGCGATCGTCTGCGGCCCGGTTTCCCGCGCCTTGGCGGCAATCTCGCGGATCCGGGTCTGGTATTCGGGGTTGGCCGGCAGGTCTTCCATGAAGCTGCGGTCGAGCTTCAGGAACGCCGCATCGAAATGACTCAGCAGCTGGAAGGAGTTCAGCCCGCTGCCGAACTGTTCCAGGCCGACCCGCACGCCCAGCTTTGCCATCTGTTGCTGGAAATCCTTGGCCGCCTTGAGGTGGGTGAACACCTTCGACTCGGGCAACTGCAGGACCAGCAGGGCGCCGTCGGCGCCGAACGTTGCCAGGCGTTCGGTGATGTGCTGGGCCAGGCTGTCATCCTGCAGGGACACTTCACTGATGCGCACCATGAGGGTCGTGCGATGGCCGGCCTTCATGCGCGCGCCGATCGCATTGATGGCCTTGCCCACCACCCAGCGATCGATCTCCCACAGCAGGCCGTGTTCCTCGGCAATGGGCAGGAACGCGGGCGGCGGGACCAACTCGCCGTGTTCGCCGAGCATGCGCAGGTACGCGTCGTAGATCTCGATCGGCTCGCCATGCAGGCCGATCAGCGGCTGGTAGTGCAGGGTGAAGCGGTCACCGTCGATGGCGTCGCGGATCCGCGTCACCCACGCCTCGATCCGCTCCTGCTCGGCCCGGTCCACCGCACCGGGGTCGAAGATGTCCACCCTGTTGCCACCAACGGCCAGGTTGGCCTGCACCGCTTCATGCGCCTTGCCCAGCACTTCGGTGACGCTGGCGATCTTCTGCCCGATCTGGACGCCGCCGATGCTGACCGTGGCGGTGAGCGAATGGGCCTCGGTCTCCAGCACATGGTTGGCGAAGGCCGCGCGGATCGACTCGGCCAGCGCGGTGGTGTCGTGGTAATCGCTGTCCGGACGCAGGACGGCGAACTGGTGTTCGCCGAAACGCGCCGCAATGTCGTTTTCCCCCAGCGCGCTCTGTAGCCGTTTCGCGCACGCGGCGATCAGCTCATCGGCGGCGTCCAGGCCGATGTCCTGCAGCAGGTGGGCATAGTGGTCTGGCTCCACCAGCAGGAAACCCTGGCGGCCCGCATCACGGGCGGCATCGGTAACGGCGTCCTCCAGCGTGCGCAGGAAGCTGGCGCGATTGAGCAGGCCGGTGACCTGGTCGCGATGGCGCAGTTCCTCGACCTCCCGCGCCAGCTCGGGATCCAGCTCCTGGCGGCGCAACACGACCTGCTGGCAGGCCTCGCCCTCGTAGCTGGCCGAAGTGAACTCCATCACCGCCGGGAAGCCGGTGCCGTCCAGCGTGCGCGCTTCGATTTCGTGGCGTGGCGGTGGCGCTTCGCCCTTGCCAAGACGCTTCAACAGGTCGCGGAATTCGTCGATGTGCTGCGGCGCGATCAGATCCAGCAGGGACATTCCCTCGATGTCCTCGAAGGACTCGAAGCCGAAGATCTCCAGATAGGCACCGTTGGCGCGGATGTGCATGCCCTCGTGCACGTAGGCGATCGGGTCGCGGGAGGAGTCGATCAATGCGTCGCAGCGGCGTTCGGTTTCGCGCACCTGCGATTCCAGCCGGCGCAGCGCGCGCCGGGCCTCCAGGTCGCTCCACTCGCGGCGGATCACCGCTTCCATGTGCGCGGGCTGGCCGCGCAGGATGGCGGCGCGGATGCCAAGGTTGGCCATTTCCAGCATCTGCTGGGTATCCATGGTCTCGACCATCGCCAGCATCGGCAGGTCCTTGCCGCTGCTGCCCACTTGGGCAACCACCTGCTCCAGCGGGATCGCTTGCGAGCTTCGGGCCACCAGCAGCAGGTCCAGCGGCTGGCTGGCGAGCAAGCCGGCAAGCTCCTCCGGGGTCTCCGGGCGACTGGGACGCACTGCGATTCCGCTGTTGCGCAGTGTGTTGGCGATGGCCTCGGCGTCATCGACGCTGTCGTCAACGATCATCACGCGCAGCGTTTTGTCCTTCCCCAATTGCATCTGCGTTCCTTCCCGGTGCTTTGGACGGCGAGTATCGCGCAAGAGTGTCACCCAAGACTTGCGTTGGGTCACTTCATGCCGCGTGGTGACCAACGATCTTGGCTATCCAGCGGTGGACTGGTTGCCTTCGCTCAGTACTGTCAGTGGGCGTTTGCCGGTGTCACCGGCCACCTCGCGCACCAGTCGAGGCACCAGATAGCCCGACAGGCGCACGGCGAGCTGCGCGTGCAGCTCCAGGGCGCGGGCATCGTCGACTTCGAAATGCGCGGCGCCCTGAACGCGGTCCAGCTGGTGCAGGTAATACGGCAGCACACCCGCCGCAAAGCCACGCTCGCTCAGCGCCGCCAGCGCGTCCACCGAGTCGTTGACGCCGCGCAGCAACACGGCCTGGTTTAGCACCGTCGCTCCTGTACCGCGCAGGTTTGCGACTGCGGCATCGACGTGTTCGTCGAACTCGTTGGCGTGGTTGGCGTGCAGGACGACCGCAACCGGCCACGGCAGGTCGGCCAGCCACTGGACCAGCTGCGCATCCACCCGTTCGGGCAGTACCACCGGCAGGCGGGTGTGCACGCGCAGACGGCGGATATGCGGAATGTCCGCCAGTGCGTCGGTGAGCGCGGCGAGCTTTGCGGTTGCCAGCGACCACGGATCCCCGCCGGAGAGGATCACCTCGTCGATGCCCGGGTCGGCGGCAATTGCGGCGAGCGCTTCGCTCCATCCTGCCGCCGCCGCATTCTGTTCGGCATACGGGAAGTGGCGGCGGAAACAGTAGCGGCAATTGATCGCGCAGCTGCCGGTGGCGACCAGCAAGGCGCGGCCGTGGTACTTGCGGATCACCCCGGTGCCGGCGTTGGCCGGACCATCGCCCACCGCGTCGAGACTGAATCCGGGGCTCGGTTGCATCTCCGCATCCAGCGGCAGCACCTGACGCAGCAGCGGGTCGTGCGGATCGCCGCGGCGCATGCGGGCGATGAACCCGCGTGGCACGCGCAACGCAAACTGGGTCGCCGCCGTGTCGCTGATGCCGAGAAGCTCCGGGTCCAGCCCAAGCAGACCGGCCAGCTCGCGCGGATCGCGCACCGCGTCGCGCCACAACTGTTGCCAACGTTGCGGCGCGGGGTCTGGCTGTATGGGCGAGGGGCCTGCGGTTATCATTCGTATCCAGTTTTGCCTGCAACCGATCGACCGGGCGCAGCCGTCCATTCTAGCGGGCCGTCAAATGCGCGGCCTGCGGCATCCCGCTTTCCACCACACTCCAGGAGTTCCCGATGGCCACCTACGGCTTGAACGACGTCAAGAACGGCCTGAAGATCCTGATCAATAATGAGCCTTGCGTCATTACTGATACGGACTTCATCAAGCCCGGCAAGGGCCAGGCTTTCACCCGCGTGAAGTACCGCAGCATCAAGACCGGGCGCACGCAGGAAGTCACCATGAAGGCGACCGACTCGCTGGAAGGCGCGGACGTGATGGATACCGACATGCAGTTCCTGTACACCGACGGTGAGCACTGGCACTTCATGGACCCGGAGACCTTCGAGCAGGTCCAGGCCGACAAGAACGGCGTGGGTGATGCCGCCAAGTGGCTCAAGGGCGAGGAAGACTGCGTGGTCACGTTGTGGAACGGCAATCCAATCTTCGTGGCGCCGCCGAACTTTGTCGATCTGAAAATCGTCGAGACGGATCCGGGCGTGCGTGGCGACACCTCGGGCGGCGGCGGCAAGCCGGCCACCCTGGAAACCGGCGCCGTCGTGCGCGTGCCGCTGTTCGTGGCCCAGGACGAAATCATCAAGGTCGACACGCGCTCCGGCGAATACGTCAGCCGGGTCAAGTAATGACCGATATCGCGCCGCGTGAATGCGACCTGCTGATCGAGGCAGGCTGGGTGGTTCCGGTCGCACCTGACGATCCCGTGCTGGAGGACCATGCCGTCGCGGTCAAGGACGGTGCGATTGTCGGGTTGCTGCCGACGGCCGAGGCCAGGCAGCATTTCCACGCCCGTGAAACGGCCGCCCGGCCCGGTTCGGTGCTGATCCCCGGCCTGGTCAATGCGCACACGCACAATCCGATGACGCTGCTGCGCGGCATCGCCGATGACCTGCCGTTGATGGTGTGGCTGCAGGAGCACATCTGGCCGATCGAGGGGGAAGTCATTGGTCCTGAGTTCGTCGCCGACGGTGTGACGCTGGCAGTGGCGGAGATGCTTCGCGGCGGTACCACCTGCGCCAACGAGAACTACTTTTTCCCGGACGTACAGGCGGCGACGTACGAGAAGCTCGGCTTCCGCGCGCGAGTCGGATTGCCGGTCATCGATTTCCCCACCGCGTGGGCGAAGACCGATGCGGAGTACTTCGATCGCGCCATCGATGTCCACGACCAGTGGCGGGAGAACCCGCTGGTGACGATGGCTTTCGTTCCGCACGCGCCGTACACCGTGTCAGACGCCAGCTTCGAGCGGATCCGGATGCTGTCGGACCAGTTGGACATCCCGGTGCACCTGCATACACACGAGACCGCGCACGAGGTCGAGGAGTCGCTACAGAAGTACGGCCAGCGCCCTCTGGCACGCCTGGACCGGCTCGGCCTGGTCAATGACCGTCTGATCGCCGTCCACATGACGTCGTTGACCGATGCCGAGATTGCGCTGTGCGCGGAGCGCGGCGTCAGCGTGGTGCACTGCCCCGAGTCGAATCTCAAGCTGGCGTCCGGGTTCTGCCCGGTCGGCAAGCTGGAGCAGGCCGGCATCAACATCGCCATCGGCACCGACGGCGCGGCCAGCAACAACGACCTGGACATGTTCGGCGAGATGCGCACCGCAGCGCAGTTGGCCAAGGCCGTGGCGGGCGACGCGACCGCGTTCAGCGCCGTCAGCGCGTTGCGGGCCGCGACCCTGGGCGGTGCCAGGGCGATGGGGCTGGACGACAGCATCGGCTCGATCGAGGTCGGCAAACGCGCCGACCTGGCCTGCGTGGATCTGCAGCAGATCGAGACCCAGCCGCTGCACGACGTCGTATCCCAGCTGGTCTATGCCACCGGCCGCCATCAGGTCACCGATGTCTGGATCGACGGCAAGGCGCGCCTGCAGCAGCGCGAACTGGTTGGCATGGACTGCCAGGCACTTATTGCCAACGCGCGCCAATGGCGCACCCGGATCGCCGCGATCCAAGCTTGAACACCCGGAGTTACCCCCGATGAGCACCACCGACCGCGTGCGTGATGACAACTTCAGCCAGGCCGAGCTGGACAAGTTCGGCGCCCTGGCGAGCCGCTGGTGGGACCCGCACGGTCCGCAAAAGGCCCTCCACGCACTCAATCCACCGCGCCTGGCCTATGTCGCCGGGCAAGTGGGATTGGCCGGCAAGCAGGTTTTGGATATCGGCTGCGGCGGTGGCCTGCTCAGTGAAGCGCTGGCCGGCGAAGGCGCCCAGGTCACCGCCATCGACCTGGCCCCGGAATTGATCAAGGTCGCGCGTTTGCACGCGCTGGAAAGTGGAGCGGCGGTCACCTATCGGCTGCAATCGGCCGAGTCGCTTGCCGCCGAGCTACCGGGCCATTTCGACGTGGTCACCTGCATGGAGATGCTCGAGCACGTCCCCGATCCCGGCGCGGTGATCGAGGCCTGCGCCACCTTGCTCAAGCCCGGCGGCCAGCTGTTCCTGTCCACGCTCAATCGCACACCGGCTGCGTTCGCGCTGGCAATTGTTGGCGCGGAATATGTCGCCCGGCTGTTGCCCAAGGGCACGCACCGCTACCGGGACTTCATCAAGCCCTCCGAACTGGGCAGCTGGCTGCGCGCCGCCGGACTGCAGCTGGAGGACGTCAGTGGCCTGATGTACGAGCCCTGGCGCAACGCCGCCCGGTTGACCAGCCGCACGGGCGTCAACTACCTGGCGGCCGCGCGCAAGGCAATCTGAGCGTGGAATTCCCCCGCACCGTCCTGTTCGATCTTGATGGCACCCTGCTGGACAGCGCACCCGACATGCTTGCCACGATCAATGCCATGCGCGAGTCGCGTGGACGTCAGCCGATGACACTCGGCGAATTGCGCCCGCACGTGTCCAAGGGCGCCCGCGCGATGGCCGCCGCGGCGTTTCCAGAAGTTGATGCGGACGAGCGGGAGAGCTGGATTCCAGAGTTCCTGAATCGGTACGAGCAGGAGCTGGGCCTTCATGGCGCTCCCTTCGACGGCATCGAGGCGGTGCTCGGAAAGCTGGAGTCGGCAGGCACGGTCTGGGGCATCGTGACCAACAAGCCCGAATATCTGGCGAAGCGATTGATCCCCATACTCGGCTGGGAGGAGCGCTGTGCGGTACTCATCGGCGGTGACACCTTGGCCGCCCGCAAGCCAGACCCGTTGCCGCTGACGGTGGCCGCCGAGCGGCTCGGCGTCGCGGCCCCATCGTGCGTCTACGTTGGCGATGACGAACGCGACATTATCGCGGCGCGCGCCGCCGGGATGCCGTCGGTCGTGGCGCTCTGGGGGTATCGCCTGGATGGTGACGACCCGGCGGAGTGGGGTGGCAATGTTTTGGTGCGTGATCCGGATGCGCTTGCCGACCCCGCCATCTGGCCAGCGATCCGATGAGCGAATCCAACACCACCGAGGATGTGGATCGTCCTGCCGACGCGCGTGACGATGGTTCGGCCGCTCTGGCCGACTTCCTCGCCAAGTGGCGCGGCCGCTGGCCCGAGTGGAATATCGCCGAGGCCTTTGTTCCCGCCGACCAGCGCGACGTGGCCCTTGCGTGGGCGACATTGCAACAGGAACTGGTCGATGCGGCCTGGGGCGGGTCCGACCCTATCCCCGGCAAGGCAAAGCTCGGATGGTGGCAGGAAGAGTTGAGCGGGTGGACCCGGGGCGCACGCCGCCATCCCCTCGCCACTGTGCTCCAGGCCTTTCCGGCGCCGTGGCAGTTACTGGCAAATGCGCTGCCAGCGCTCGCCGACGCGCGCGAACGACCGGCGAGCGTCGCCGCCGCATTCGACACGCTGGAACCTTTCGCCACTGCCGTGGCCCAGGTGGACAATGCCCTGTTCGATACGCGGTCCGTCGCCGGCGACGGGCGGGTGGTGGCGGCGAACCTGCTTCACTGGCGGATGGCCCACGAGGGCGACGGCGGCGTGCCGCTGGACATGCTCGCCCGCGCCGCCGATGGGCATCCGGTCGCCGTATGGGCGGCAGAGCTCGGCCGGCAGTGGCCCATGGAGCGTCCGGGTAGCCGCGTTCGACGGATCTGGGCGGCCCTCGCCCGCAAGCGGCTGGCCGCCGGTGCCGCCACCGCACCCTTGCCTGCCGTACAGACGCTCTGGATCGCGTGGCGATCCGCCCGCGACTGAGCCGGTCTCCGGCTGCCGGCGCATACGCGCATCCGGCCTCTCCGGTGTTCTCGGCACTGTTTGCCCGTTATGCTGCGAACCAGTGCGCGGGGGGCGTATGACACTATCGAAATCAACAGCGACGCCGGCCGGACCGGGACGTTCCGTGTCAGGACGTTTGGCCGTCCTGATGCTGTTTTTCCTGTTGCCAGGGCTGGTGATGGCGATGGCCGGACAGGCCGCCAGTGCGCCTCCGCCGGGAACTCTAGCCCAGCTCACGGTGTCCCGACTGGACCCGGAACCGCCTCCGGTGGCGGTTATCGACGGTGCGTCGGATGCGGGATTCGCCCCCGTTGCAGGCGGCATCATCCACGAGTTCACGCCCCGGCCGCGCTGGTGGAGAATCACCGCGGACCGTTGGGTGAGCGCGACGGATCAGCCGCAGCTGGTGCTGCATTCCCCGGGTCACAACAGGGTGGAAGCATGGCTGCCCGGCAGCAGCGCGCCGATTACGCGTGCGCTGCTTGGCCCCGACGCCGACCACGGCTTTTCCAGCCGCGGCCTGGTGATTCCGCTTCCCTCGGGACTGGCGGCAGGGGAGTCCATCTACTTGCGCGTCCAGTCCCCGGTCAGCACGCCGATGGCGGTATCGATCGAGTCGCTCTACGAGGTCCATCGTGCCGACCTGGCCCATGTAGCGTGGCGGGCGGTATTGCTGGGCGGCCTTGCGTTGATGGCGCTGCTGGCACTGGGGTTCTGGATCGGTATCGGCGAGCGCGGTTATGCGTACCTGAGTCTGGGCATGCTCGCCCAGGTCGGATTCTTTGCCACCCACAGTGGCGATATCCGCATGGTGCCGGCGTTGGCGGAGCAACTCGGCGCGGACTGGCGGTTGCCGCGCCTGTTTGTGGTGGCGATTGCGATCCTCAGCGTGGTCTTCCTCACCCGCTATCTGGACATGCGGGTCCGGCAGCCGGCGTTGTGGAAGATGGTGTCGGTCTGCGTGGCCCTGTTCGCGATATTTACAGTCAGTACCTGGCTCAGCGAGGCCGAGTGGGTGCCGGTGGTGGGCAACCTGATATTGCTGCTCGGAGCGGTGCTGATCATGGTGGCGGCCGTGCATGGCTGCCTTCAACGCCGGCGCTCGGCGTACTTCGTGTTGGTGGCGTGGCTGCCGATGATGGCGCTGTTGATCGTCCGGGTGGGTGAGACCAGCGGTCTGTGGTCGGGGCCGCCCTGGCTGATGCATGCTCTGCCGGGCACGTTGGTGCTTGCCGGCCTGGTTTTCATGATCGGACTGAGCGATACCCTGCAGCAATTGCGTCGCGATCGTGACCGTGCCAGCCGCTTGGCGAGCGTGGATGTGCTCACCGGTTCGATGTCGCGACCCGCGATACAGAACCGCCTCCAGGCCTGCGTGGAGGAATCGCATCGCCGGAGGATTCCGATGTCGGTGGTGTTCTTCGATATCGACCGGTTCAAGCGCATCAACGATGAGTACGGGCACGGCATCGGCGATTCATGCCTGAAAATCATTGCCCTGCGAACCCGCAACCGGCTACGGACCTACGACAGCCTTGGTCGCTGGGGCGGAGACGAGTTGCTGGTGGTGTTGCCCGATACCCATCTGGAGGAGGCAATGGGAGTTGCAGAGAACTTGCGCTCGGCAGTCAACTGCCGGCCGCTTTCGATCGATGGCCACCTCTTCGATGCCTCGCTCAGCCTGGGTGTCGCTGAACTCGCCGAGGGCGAAACCGCGGCGCAGCTTCTCGATCGCGTCGATGCTGCCCTCTACGCCAGCAAGGCCGCTGGCCGGGACCGGGTGACCGGTCGGCTGGTGGCGACGGCCGCACCGGGATAGGCGCGATTACCGCACTCAGCGGGTGCGCTCAAGCACCAGCAGTGGATCCACGCGAACATCCAGCCAGTTCATGCCCCAGTGCAGGTGCGGCCCGGTCGCGCGCCCGGTCGCGCCAACTGCGGCGATCACCTGGCCTTGCTCGACGCGGTCGCCCACGGCCACGTCTATGCGCGAGAGGTGGAGGAAGTTCGAGCTGACGCCGTGGCCATGGTCCAGCAGGACCGTCCCGCCGGTCAGGTACAGGTCGTCGGCAAAGGTCACCACGCCGGCGGCGGGTGCTTTCACGGGCGTGCCGGTCGGTACGGCGATGTCCATGCCGGAGTGGGCCGAGCCGGGAGTGCCGTTGTACACGCGTTGGTTACCGAATCGGCCGCTGATCCGGCCCTTGACCGGCCAGATGAACATCTGGGTGAAGTCGGTGCGGGCGTCCTCGCGCTTGCGTGCGGCGGTGACCAGCGCCTGCTCACGCGCAATCCGTGCCGCCAGCGCCGGCGCCGGCTTCACCGTGCCGGGCGGCACGCCGTTGACGCGCTCGATCGGCCAATCGCGGGGCGTGACCGTGATCGTTGCCGTGGTTGGCGCGCCGGCAGGAGGGGTGACCTCAACGGTGGTGGTGCCTGCCGCATCGCGCGCGATACCGAACACCACGGTGCCATACGGAGTCACCAGCAGGTCCCGCCCGGAATGGCGCACGCGGCTGCCGACAGGCACCTTGCCGATCACCAGCGAACCCTGTTCGACACTGGTCGGGAAAACGACCTGCGTCCCACTTGCGGTGGAGGAGGGAGCGGCCGAGGGTGCATCCACTGGGGCCGGGTCGGCGGCAACCGCCCGCGCCGTGGTCATTGCGCTGCTGGACGCACACGCGGACAGGACCAGCAGAGTGGCAGCGAAACCTGCCCTCATCGATCAAACGCCAGGCGCTGGCCGTTGGGTGATCCGACCAGGCGTTCGCCGTCCCACGCGAGCGTGCCGTTGACCCAGGTGGCCCCGATGCGGCTGTGGAAGGTTTTCCCCTCAAAGGGGGACCAGCCGCATCGGGACAGCACGTCCTCGCGGCGGACCGTCAGTGGCACGTCGTCGATCAGGACCAGGTCGGCGGCATAGCCTTCGCGCAGGAAACCGCGCTGGCTGACGTCGAACAGCTGGGCAGGTGCGTGGGCAAACTTCTGCACCACCTGGGCGGTCGTGAGGTGCCCCTCGTGGACCAGTTCCAGCGCCGCGTTGAGTGCGTACTGGACCAATGGCAAACCGCTCGGAGCCCGGGTGTAGACGTTCTGCTTCTCTTCCAGCAGATGGGGTGCATGGTCGGTCGCGAGCACATCGATCACGTCATCGGCCAGCGCGCGGATCAGCGCCTCGCGATCGGCCGGGTCCTTGATCGCCGGGTTGCACTTGATCAGGTGGCCGAGCGTGGCGTAGTCGTTGCGATCGAAACGCAGGAAGTGGATACACGTCTCGGCGGTGATCTGCTTGCGGCTGCCGTCGGCGCGAATCAGCGGGCCGCGCTCGAACAGCGCCAGCTCGTCAGCGGTGGAAATGTGCAGCACGTGCAGCCGGGTGCCATGGCGGCGGGCCAACTCGATGGCCAGCCGGGTCGACTTGATGCATGCCTCGCGCGAGCGGATATCGGGATGGCACTCGGCGGGGATGTCGTCGCCGTATTTCGCCTTGTAGACCGCGGTCGCCGCCTCGATCATCGGCGTGTCTTCGCAGTGGGTGATGATCGGCGTGGGGACATCGCGGAAAACCGCGTCCAGCACCTCGGGATCATCGACCAGCATGTTGCCGGTGGACGCGCCCATGAACACCTTGACCCCCGGCGCCGAGCGCGGATCCAGCCGCTGGATCGCCTCCAGGTTGTCGGTGCTGGTGCCCAGGTAGAAGCCGTGGTTGCCCCAGACGCGGCCGGCGGCGCGTGCGTACTTGTCTTCCAGCGCGGTCGCGTCCAGCGTTGGCGGACTGGTGTTGGGCATGTCCATGAAGCTGGTCAGGCCGCCAGCCACTGCGGCGCCGGACTCGACGGCCATGTCGGCCTTGTATTCCATCCCGGGCTCGCGGAAGTGGACCTGGTCATCGATCATGCCGGGCAACAGCCTTCGCCCGGCGGCGTCGACCACCGTCTCGCCGTGGCGGGCCGAGAGGCCGCGGGCAATCTCGGCGATGCGACCATCGATAATGCGCAGGTCGGAGTCGTACTCGCGACCTTCATTGACCAGGCGGGCGTTGACGATGAGCGTGGGGGGGGATGGCATCGATGGAAGTCCTCGGAGATAGGGTGTCAGGACGCAGGTGGGACGGGATCATTGCCGCCCGGGTGCAGCGGATGGCAACGCAGGATGCGGCGCAGCGCCAGCCAGCCGCCCTTGAACGCACCGAAGCGGGCAATGGCCTGCATCGCGTACTCCGAGCAGGTGGGGTGGAATCGGCAGCGCGGCCCCAGCAGGGGACTGATCCAGCGCTTGTATCCTCGCAGCAACGCGATGAGCAGACGGTCAATCACGGAAGTTCATGTCAGGCAGTCATCACGCGCGAAATGTAGAATGGACCGAATAACCGCTCTGTCCAGCGGCAGCGATGGCCTTGCAGCCAGCGCCATACGGGTAAAAAACTTGCGGCATCGTCCTCGCGTAGTTGCCGCGGGTGCTGGGGCAGGGTATAACAGCGCGCTTTCCCGTCACAAGGGAATCGAAACAGGACAGGTGGCTCGTGGCCGTGAAAAAATCCGCGACGAAGGTCGCCAAGAAAACAAGCAACACGTCCGGTCTGGCGTCAGGCAAGACCGCGGCCAGGACGTCGGCAAAGACAGCGAAGTCTCCCGTCGCCACCAAGTCCGCCGCGGCCACGAAACCGGTCGCCAAGTCCCCATCCAGGACGGCCCCTGCCAGCAAGGCGGCCGCGAAAAAGAAGGTAGCCAGTACCATCGACAGCAAGCCCAGTGCCAAGAAAACAACCACTAAAACCGCTGCGGCGACGAAGCAGGCGCCGGTAGCCAAAAAGGCCACGGCCAAAAAGGTTGCCGGGGAAAAAGTTGCCGTAAAGAAGGAAGCGCCCGCCATGACCGCAGCGGCGACGCCCGCTCCGCCGAAGAAGGCGCCAGCCAAGAAAACCGCTGTGAAGAAAGTTGCCAGGAGCGCCAAGGCGCCAGCCAAAACCGCCGCACCGGCCAAGGAAACCGTGAAGTCCGCGGCACCGTCCAAGCGCCGTTTGAGCAAGGTGGCCGTCGCCGTTGTCGGCAAGTCGCAACCGCCGGCGGTAAAGACCAAGTTCAAGGTCGTCCCGCACAAGATCGACAAGGCATCCGGTCGCCCCATCGTGCCGAAGGATTACTTCCCCTCGGAGGATGAGGAGTACATGAGCGCCCTTCAGCTGGAGTACTTCCGCCAACGTCTGCTGCAGTGGCGTGAGGATTTGGTTGAAGAATCCAAGCAGACCATCGAAAACCTGAAGGAAGAGGTCCGCGACGTCGGCGACGAGGCCGAGCGCGCGACCCGCGAGACCGAGAACTCGCTGGAACTGCGTACCCGGGATCGCTACCGCAAGCTGATCAGCAAGATCGACAGCACGCTCAAGCGCGTGGACACCGGCGATTATGGCTACTGCGTGGACACCGGCGAGGAAATCGGGTTGGAGCGTCTGGACGCGAGGCTGACAGCCGAACGCACGATTGACGCACAGGAACGTTGGGAGCACCTGCGCAAGCAGATGGGCGACTGATCCTGCTGCATTGCGCGGCGGGTTCCGCGCGAATGACGTATTCGGAACCCCGCCCATGGCGGGGTTTTCCATTTTCAGCCCAGCAGGAGGTCAGGCCTCGCCCGAGGCTTGGGTAGCCGTCTCGCGGATGAAGGCGAGCAGCGCCGCCAGGCCGTTGTTGCGGGTGGGCGATAGATGTTTTGCCAGGCCGATGTCGCCGATGTAGTCCGCATCGGTAGCGACGATCTCGCGGGCGCTGCGCCCCGAGTAGACCCGCAGCGCCAGGTAGATGAGTCCGGAGACGATGGCCGAATCGCTGATCGCGTGGAAGTCGAGCCTGTCGCTATCGCCGCTGCTGACGATCCAGACCATCGACTGGCAACCAAGCAGTCGATGCTCCTCGGTCTTCATCCCGGCGGGAAGATCAGGCAGTTTCCGCCCCAGGTCGATGAGGTACTGGTAGCGCTCCGACCAGTCGCCGAAGAACGCGAACTCGTCGCGAATCGCGACTTGCGCTTCGGCGGCGCTGTCTTCCAGCGGGAACGGGGTGGGTAGCTTGGCTTCAGTCACGGTACGGCTCGCTTTTAAAAATGGGTGTCCAGCTCAGGCACGTTTCCAGCGCACGCCTCCTGGCGTGTCTTCAAGCACCACGCCTTCGCTTGCCAGCTGGTCGCGAATGGCGTCGGCGCGGGCGAAGTCCTTGGCGGCCTTGGCGGCGGTGCGCTCGTCGATCAGCGCCTGGATATGGGCATCGTCATCGCCGCCGCGGTTGAACCACGCTTCGGGCGACTGCTGCAGCAGCCCGAGCGCGCGTCCTGCGGCGCGCAGATCGGTCGCGGACGCCAGCAGCGGGACAAACTGTGCCGGGTTTGGGTTTCCGCCTGCAGCAGCGAGCGTGTTGCGCATCCCGCGCGCCCTGGTAGCGATGGATGCCAGCTCCGACAGCGCCTGTGGCGTATTGAGGTCGTCGTCGAGCGCCGCTTCGATCGCGGCCGGTATGGGCACATCCACAGCACTGGCCGGCGCGGCATCGTCCGCGAGCGCATCGATGTCGCGCAGCGTGCCGTACAGGCGGTCCAGGGTGCGCGTGGAGCGCTCGATCAGCGCATCCGACCAGTCCAATGGCTGACGGTAGTGGGCGGACAGGAGGGCGTAGCGCAGTGCTTCAGGTGGGTGCCTTTGCACCAGGTCATGGACGCGCTCGATGTTGCCGACCGACTTGCTCATCTTCGCGCCGTCGAAGTTGAGCATGCCGTTGTGCAGCCACCAGCGCGCGAACGGCTTCCCGCCATGGGCGCACTCGCTCTGAGCGATCTCGTTCTCGTGGTGGGGGAACTGCAGGTCCACGCCGCCGGCATGGATATCGATGGTCTCGCCCAGGTGGGCGGCGGCCATCGCGGAGCATTCGATGTGCCAGCCTGGGCGGCCTCGGCCCCACGGCGATTCCCAGCCCGGCAGCCCTTCGTCGGAGGGCTTCCACAGGACGAAATCACCGGGGTCGCGCTTGTAGGGGGCCACGTCGACGCGCGCCCCGGCGAGCATGTCCTCGATGTTGCGACGCGAGAGCTTGCCGTAGCCTTCGAAGCTGGAAACGGCGAACAGCACGTGGCCTTCGGCGGCGTAGGCGTGCCCGGAGGCGATCAGTTGCTCGATCATCGCGATCATCGGGCCGATGTGTGCGGTCGCCTCCGGTTCGATGTCGGGCGGAGCGACGCCCAGCGCGGCCATGTCATCGCGGTAGGCGGCGGCGAAGCGGTCGGTGATGACCGAGATCGGCACCTGCTGCTCGCGTGCGGCGGCGTTGATCTTGTCGTCCACGTCGGTGATGTTGCGGGCATAGGTCAGCGCGCCGTAGCGCCGCCGCAACAGGTCCGCCAGCACACCGAAGACCACCGGGCCGCGTGCATTGCCGATATGGACGTAGTTGTAGACCGTCGGCCCGCAGACATACATGGTCGGGTGGCCCGGGTCGGTCGGCGTAAACGCTTCGAGCCGTCGGCTCAGGCTGTTGTAGAGATGCAGGCTCATGGGGCACGGGAAAAGGACGTTGCGGCATTCTAGCGTCCGCCGGCGGAAGGGTCAGCCGCGCGACTGGTGGGCGTCACTACAGCAGTGATTCATTTGTCCCCTGTCGTTGCCGCATACACTTGGGCATCCTGCTGCCCGAGTCCGCCAACACGATGATGTGTCTTCGCCTGCTGCCCCTGTTGTTGTTTGCCGTGGCAGCGGCTCCCGCCAGCGCGCAGGACGTGACCCTGACCCAGTTGGAGAACGTGCGCTTCGCCTACGCGCAGGTGCTGCGGGTGACGCCGGTGTACCAGACCCTCACCGCAACGGCGATGGTGGAAACATGCACGCCGGATCCGGAGGAAGAAGACGTTGGTTCGCGCCTGTCGCGGGTTGTGGGAGCGGTGAGGGGTGTGCTGGGCCGCGAGCCCGAAGAGCCGGAGGAAGTGAACGAGCGCGATTGCACGGTGGTGCCTGTTCGGCGCGAGTTCCAGCGTCCGATCGCCTATGACGTGGACTATGTCTACAAGGGCTCCAAATACCGTTCGCGCCTGGCCGAGGACCCCGGCAACCGCCTGCGGATCCGTATCGGGGTCACCCCGGTTGTCAGCAGCAGCCGTGAAGACTAGCCGGTCCGCCAACGGGTGCTTGCGGTCGCTGTCGGTGCGTGCGAGCATCAGCGGTCAATGATTGCCATCCGCGCCAACGCCGACATCCTGACCTCCGCCTACATGGCGGCGGGCATGACCTCGCGCGCGCGCCGACCGTTGCCCACCACTCCGGCCGGGTAGCTCATCGCACGTGCACGCAAGACAAGCGTCACAGACGAAAAAAGCCCAGCCACCGAGCTGGGTTTTTTTGTTCCCGGCGCCCGCATTCCCCGCCGTCACCTTCAACCGCTCACTCACCTCCGGACTGACGCATGACCCCCAGGCACTTCCTCAATACCCAGGACTGGTCCCGATTCGACCTCGACGCGCTTCTGGTGCAGGCAGCGGCGTTCAAGCGCGACAAGCTGGGTGACCAGCTCAAGGGCAAGTCGATCGCGCTGGTGTTCTTCAACCCGTCCATGCGCACCCGCACCAGCTTCGAGCTGGGCGCGTTCCAACTCTGTGCCCATGCGATCGTGTTGCAACCCGGCAAGGATGCATGGCCCATCGAATTCGACCTGGGCACGGTGATGGACGGCGATACCGAGGAGCACATCGCGGAAGTCGCCCAGGTGCTGGGGCGCTATGTGGACATGATCGGCGTGCGCGCCTTCCCGAAGTTCGTCGACTGGTCGCTGGACCGCCAGGACCGCGTGCTGCAGGCATTTGCGCAGTATTCGCCGGTGCCGGTGATCAACATGGAGACCATCACCCATCCTTGTCAGGAGCTGGCTCACGTGATGGCGCTGCAGGAGCACTTCGGCACCGCCGACCTGCGTGGCAAGAAGTTCGTGCTGACCTGGACCTACCACCCCAAGCCGCTCAACACGGCGGTAGCGAACTCGGCGCTCACCATCGCCACGCGCATGGGCATGGACGTGACCCTGCTGTGCCCCACGCCCGAGTACGTGCTCGATGAGCGTTACATGGGCTGGGCGGCGGACAACGTCGCCGAAAGCGGCGGCTCGCTGGCGGTCAGCCATGACATCGCCAGCGCCTACGCCGGTGCCGATGTGGTGTATGCCAAGAGCTGGGGCGCGCTACCGTACTTCGGCAACTGGGCGCCGGAAAAACCCATCCGTGACCAGTACCAGCACTTCATCGTGGACGAAGCCAAGATGGCGCTGACCAACAATGGCGTGTTCAGTCACTGCCTGCCGCTGCGTCGCAACGTCAAGGCGACCGATGCGGTGATGGACTCGCCGCAGTGCATCGCGATCAACGAGGCCGAGAACCGGCTGCACGTGCAAAAAGCGATCATGACCGCCCTGGCGGGTCGCTAGCTGCTGCCGTCTGACCGCTTACCCCACATCCCAATGCCCGGCGACCGACGGGCCACCGCCACACCGAGACTCTCCCATGACCGACAAGAATATCGTCCTCGCTTTTTCCGGCGGACTCGACACCAGCTTCTGCGTGCCCTACCTGCAGGAACGCGGTTGGCAGGTCCACACCGTGTTTGCCGATACCGGCGGCGTGGACGAAGAGGAGCGCGCGTTCATCGAGCAGCGCGCGGCCGAGCTGGGGGTCGCCTCGCATGTGACCGTGGATGGCGGCCCGGCGATCTGGGAAGGCTTCGTCAAGCCGTTCATCTGGGCAGGCGAAGGCTATCAGGCGCAATACCCGCTGCTGGTGTCCGACCGTTACCTGATCGTCGATGCCGCGCTGAAGCGCTGCGACGAGCTGGGCACCCGGGTCATCGCGCATGGCTGCACCGGCATGGGCAACGACCAGGTGCGCTTCGACCTGACCGTGAAGTCGCTGGGCGACTACGAGATCATCGCGCCGATCCGCGAGATCCAGAAGGAGCACACCGAAGTGCGTGCCTACGAGCAGAAGTACCTGGAGGACCGCGGCTTTGGCGTGCGCGCCAAGCAGCAGGCCTACACGATCAACGAGAACCTGCTCGGCCTGACCATGTCCGGCGGCGAGATCGACCGCTGGCAGGCGCCCGGTGAAGGCGCGACCGGCTGGTGCAAGCCACGTGCGCAATGGCCGGAGCAGCCGCTGCAGGTGCGCGTCGGATTCGAGGCCGGCGAGGCGGTCAGCCTGGACGGCGCCCGCATGCCCGGACACACCATGCTGGCCAAGCTCAACGCGCTGTTTGCGGAGTACGGCGTCGGCCGCGGGATCTACACCGGCGACACCACCATCGGCCTCAAGGGCCGGATCATTTACGAAGCGCCCGGCCTGGCCGCACTGCAGACCGCGCATCGGGCATTGGAGGAGACGGTGCTGAGCAAGCACCAGAACCGCTTCAAGCCCGAGGTCGCGCGCAAGTGGGTCGAGCTGGTGTACGAGGGCTTCTTCCATGACCCGCTGAAGACCGACCTGGAAGCCTTCCTGGCGTCCAGTCAGACAACCGTCAACGGTGAGGTCGTCGTGGAGACCCACGGTGGCAGCGTCACCGCGGCGGCGATTGATTCGCCGCACATCCTCAACGCCAAGGGCGCCACCTACGCCCAGGCCGCGGATTGGGGCGTGGCCGAGGCGGAAGGCTTCATCACGCTGTTCGGCATGAGCAGCACACTGGGGGCCGAGGT
>NZ_JXSS01000003.1 GCF_000855665.1 Lysobacter sp. A03 | reverse complement strand
CGGGTGATCGGCGATTGGATCCAGTTCTATAACCACCGGCGACCACACCAGGCGCTGGGCATGAAGACCCCCGCCGAGGCTTATGCTTTAGCGATCTGACCTGTGCAGGAAGGGCTGGGTCATTACACCGCGGCCCACACCATGATGCCGTCCAGTACGCCCGGGTGGAGGAACTGCTCAAGCAACAGTGGAGCCCGGAGCAAATTGCCAGCACGCTGCATAAGCAAGGCGAGTTCCGGATCAGCTTCCAGACCATCTACCGTCACGTGCGGCGCGACTGGCGAGCCGGCGGAAAGCTGTATGTCCAGCTGCGCCGACGTTACAAGCGGCGCAAGCGCCACTACGGCCCGGAACGCCGCGGGAGGATGCAGGGCAAGCGAATGATTGACGAGCGACCCGTGGAAGTTGAGTCCAGGCAAGTACAAGGCCACTGGGAGATCGACACCGTGTGGGGCGCCTCCTGGGAGAAGCCGTGCATCGTGACGCTGGTGGAGCGCGCAAGTGGTTACTTGCTGATTGGAAAACTGCCCAACCGGACAACCAAGGTATTGAACCGACGGACCATTGGCTTGATGCAACGGACTGGCGCGCCGTTTCTGACCATCACTTCCGACAACGGCACCGAATTCCATGGCTATCCGCATATCGAAGCCGTTACAGGAAACGTCGTGTACTTCGCCCGCCCGCACCACCCGTGGGAGCGAGGCACCAACGAGAACACCCACGGCCTGATCCGCCAGTACTTGCCCAAGGGCAAAAGCATGGCGAATCTGACCCAAAAGCAATGTGATGCCATTGCTTACAAACTCAATACGAGGCCGAGGAAACGCTATGGGTACGAAACGCCACTCCAAAAGCTATTCGGATACTGATGGTTGTCGCACTTGGTGGTTGAATTCACCTACAAGCTCCAGTTAATCGGAAACGTACGCACCGTACTTTAGGGGACCGCCGTCGAGCCAAGGGCGATAAGTTTCCGCTAACTTAATTCGGTCCTTGATTTGCGGGTGAGTAGCTCGAAGAAACTTGGTAATGGGCGTATATCTGTACGCCATCGGGTTCTGCTTGGCATCCGTCCACATGATGTCGATGAGCGCTTGGTTGTCACGATTGAACTCGAGTCCGAAGCGATCCGCCTCAATCTCTAGGTTTCGATGCCAGGTCGTCACCACAGGCTGTGCAAGCAAGAACGCCACCGTCCCAAACGCATAGACAGTGAGTGCAAGCTGCACCACAGCACCCTGGTCCCCTACTTTGCGGCGAACCAAACGGACCAACATTTGGCTAACGAAGAAAATAAAGCCGCAAATCAGGAAGACCGCGATGACGGGCTTCAGATCATTATCAATCAGGAAGTGTTTGGCCTCATGGGCTGCGACCTGAAGAAGTTGGTCTTCAGGAGTCCGGGTAGTCAAGCGGCGGTCAAACACCATCAACTTTGTGGGTCCAAGACCGATGACTTGGCCCGGAGGGCAGTCGGCTGGGCTGCGACAATCCTCAAGGACAACTCGATCTGCTGGAATACCGGCTCGCTGAAGCAGCTGAACAACCTTCTGCTCAGTCGGCGAATCGCCCAACGGAATGGTGTCGCGGAAATACGGGCGAGCCGTGAGAGTTGCGCTTACAACGATCGTGATCGCAATCGCCAGCCAGAGCCATGTGAGCGAGGTTAGTTTTCGCAAAATCAAGACAAGGATCAGGCCAACGGCGGAAAGCAGTAGCGCCGACACAACGATCTCAGGCGTATTCGATCCGAGAAAAGCGATAAGAGAAGGAGCTTGGGTGGCCTCAAGCTCTGATTTTTCAACTATGAGCAGGTGGACGATTGTCGATTGAACCAGCTTGAGCACGACCGCTATCGATACGTAGAAGAAGAAAGCAGCCAGCGGCCATGGCTTGGCCTTCTTCGATATCGATATAAGAACTCGCTGTCCAAAAGTGGACAAGCCCATAAAGAGGAGCCCTGCAATCAGGACTGCTTGGGTGGAAAGCCACCCTATATTGACGAACTGTTGCAGTTGATAGTACGCATCAAGAATCTGGGCTGGTATCTGCATGGGCTGCGATGACTTCTCAGTTGTGCCTAACACCTATTAGACACCAAATTGGTGCCTATTCCTTGTGTCTATTTCCAGCTACCCGGCGCAATTTACGAGAGTCGCCTCAATGCAACCAATCCGTTACAGACAAGGCGCCGTCTGTTTCGGGTAGCAAACGTCCATCACTCCCCAATATCCTCGTTCCAGACCTCAGGATTAGCCGCAATATACCCCTGCATCATCTCCATGCAATCCTTGTCCGCCAGATCGATCACGGTGGTGCCGTTTTCCCGCAACCAGTCGATACCACCACGGAACGTCTCCGACTCGCCGACCACCACGGTGCCGATATTGAACTGCCGGATCAGGCCGCTGCAGTACCAGCACGGGGCCAGCGTTGTGACCATGATGGTGTCGCGATAGCTGCGCTGGCGGCCGGCCTTGCGGAAGGCGTCCGTTTCGCCGTGGCTGGACGGGTCGCCGTCCTGCACACGGCGGTTGTGGCCGCAGCCCAGTAGGCGCCCATCGGCGTGGTAGAGCGCGGCACCGATCGGGATGCCGCCTTCGGCCAGCCCCTGGCGGGCTTCGGCGACGGCGATGGCGAGCAGGGCGGGGTAGTCGGGAGCGTTCATCATCGGTCGGCCGGTGGCGGTGAATGGAGTGATCGTCGCCGCGGGTGTGCGCGATGTCGAGCGCGTGAGCGCAGCGTCGGCGGGGCGGTGCGATAATCGGCCCATGAACGATCCAAGCCCTGATACCGCCCCCGACACCACCCGCGCGCCCGACGTATCCACCGCTGGCCCGGTGCTGGATGCCAACCCCGCCGGCACGACCCATTTCGGGTTCCGCGATGTCCCGACCGCGGACAAGCAGAAGCTGGTCGGGGAAGTGTTCTCCTCGGTCGCCGGCAGTTACGACCTGATGAACGACCTGATGTCGATGGGCATCCACCGCGTCTGGAAGCGTTTCTTCGTTGCCACTGCGCAGGTCAAGCGAGGTGACCGGGTGCTCGACCTGGCCGGCGGCACCGGCGATATCGCGTTGCTGCTCAAGGACCGCGTGGGCGACACCGGCTCGATCGTGCTGGGCGACATCAACGGCGCGATGTTGCGGGTGGGCCGCGACCGGATGACCGACAAGGGCAAGGTCGCCGGTTTTGAATACGTGCAGATGAATGCCGAAAAGCTGCCGTTCCCGGATGCCACCTTCGATCTGGTCACCATCGCCTTCGGCCTGCGCAACGTGACCGACAAGGACGCCGCACTGGCCGAGATGCACCGTGTGCTGAAGGTCGGTGGTCAGGCGCGGGTGCTGGAGTTCTCCGAGGTCAGGCCGGAGTGGTTCAAGCCGATCTACGACTTCCACTCATTCAAGATCCTGCCGCGCCTGGGCCAGCTGTTCGCCAAGGACGCCGACAGCTACCAGTACCTGGCCGAGAGCATCCGCAAGCATCCGCCGCAGGAGGAGCTGAAGGCGATGATGGAAACCGCCGGTTTCGCCCGCTGCAGCTACCGCAACCTGTCCGCCGGCATCGTTGCCATCCACACCGGCTACAAGGTGTAGGACGGAAGTCACTTCGCGCCCCGCGCGGGCGCGGCTACACTCGGGGATTGTCCTGCAACCCCGGGCCTGCCCATGCGTTCCTCGATCCTGACCCTGTGCTTCGCCGCTGCCGTGGTACTGGGTGGCTGCTCGCGCGACAACGCGCCGGCCGCCGATACCGCCGCCAAACCCGATACCGACGCGGCTACCGCTGCGCCGGCCGAATACGACTCGCTGTCCTATGCCGAGCCCGACAAGGTCCGCATCAAGGACCTCGCGCTGGCGCTGGACGTCGATTTCGATGCGAAGGAAATCAGCGGCAGTGCCACCTACGACCTGGATTGGGTCGCCGATGACGCCAACGAACTGGTGCTCGACACCCGTGACCTGACCATCGAGAAGGTGGTCGGCGAGCGCAGCGACGAGAAGTGGACCGACCTCAAGTACGAGCTGGCCGACGCCGACAAGCGCCTGGGCAGCAAGCTGACCATCCAGGTGCCGGACCGCAACCAGCGCGTCCGCGTGACCTACCGGACCTCGCCGGATGCATCCGGCCTGCAGTGGCTGACCCCGGCGATGACCGAGGGCGGCGAGCAGCCCTTCATGTTCAGCCAGTCGCAGCAGATCCACGCCCGTTCCTGGGTGCCGCTGCAGGACACGCCGCGGGTGCGTTTCACCTACACCGCGCACGTCACCAGCCCCAAGGACGTGATGGTGCTGATGAGCGCCGACAACGACCCCAAGGCCGAGCGTGACGGCGACTACACCTTCGCCATGCCGCAGGCGATCCCGTCCTACCTGCTGGCGATCGCCGCCGGCGACCTGGTGTTCAAGCCGATCTCCGACCGCAGCGGCGTCTGGGCCGAACCGGCCATGGTCGCCAAGGCCACTGCCGAGTTCGCCGACACCGAGAAGATGATCGAGGCCACCGAGGCCATGTACGGCCCGTACCGCTGGGGCCGCTACGACATCCTCGTGCTGCCGCCGTCGTTCCCGTACGGCGGCATGGAAAACCCGCGCCTGACCTTCGCCACCCCGACCGTGATCGTCGGCGACAAGTCGCTGGTGTCGCTGATCGCCCACGAGCTGGCGCACAGCTGGGCCGGCAACCTGGTGACCTTCTCCAGCCCGAAAGACCAGTGGATGAACGAGGGCATCACCAGCTACGTCGAGAACCGCATCATCGAATCCTTGTACGGCAAGGACTTCGCCAACATGGAAGCGGCGATTGCCCAGAACGAGCTGCGCAAGACCATCGGCGACATGGAGCCGCAGGCGCAGGCGCTGGCGATCCGTCCCGACATCCACGTCAAGGCCGGCGACACCCTGACCGAGGTCGCCTACGACAAGGGCGCCTGGTTCATGATGTTCCTGGAGCACCGCTTCGGCCGCGAGGACTTCGACCCGTTCCTGCGCGGCTACTTTGACCACTTCGCGTTCCAGTCGATCCCGACCACGACCTTCATCCAGTACGCCAAGGACAAGCTGCTAGCCAAGCATCCCGGCAAGGTCACCGAGGCCGAGCTGGACGAGTGGATCTACGGCCAGGGCATCCCCGAGTCCGCGCCGGTGACCAAGTCGCCGCAGTTCGACGCGGTCGACACGGTCCGCAAGGCCTGGCTGGACGACGGCACCCTGCCGGCCGGCGACGCCACCGCCAAGTGGAGCACGCAGGAGTGGCTGCACTTCCTGGAAGGCATGCCGGAGACGCTGAGCCACGAGCAGCTGGCCGCGCTGGACGCCGCCTACAAGTTCACCGGCACCCCGAACGGCGAGATCGCGATGCGCTGGTACCCGCTGACCGTGCGCAGCGGTTACCCGGAAGCCAACGACGCAATTGCTGCGTTCCTGGAGCGCGTCGGTCGCCGCAAGCTGATCATGCCGACCTACGCCGAGCTGGTGAAAACCCCCGAAGGCCTGGCAATGGCCGAGAAGGTCCTCGCCCAGGCACGCCCCGGCTACCATCCGATCACCACCGGTTCGGTGGAGGCGGTGATCGCCAAGGCCAAGGGCGATGACACGGTGACCCAGCCGGTCGACTGATCACTCGTTTGATTGGATGTGTTCTTCGCGGCCGCCTCCGGGCGGTCGCGTTGTATCCGGCTTTAGTATCCGCGCTGATCCGGTCGGATTTCGGACGCGCGATCTGCATGCCTTCCGGGCGAATGTCCCCCGGCCTCCGCCTGCGGCGGAGGCCTCCTCCTTTACTTCGCCCCGAAGGCATACAGACCGCGCCAGCGGTAGCAGATTTCGCCCTTGCAACCACCGCGTTGTCGCAATGACGGGGGTGAATGTCCTTGGGGCGAAATAAAGGAGGAGGCACCGGTTTCATCGGTGCCGGGGGACATTCGCCGCAAGGGCGTTCACCCCCGGCTCTCCCGCCAAAGCCCCGGCAAGAGATCCAATCGACACCACAAGGCCACACAGCAGCGGCGCCGCTGGCCCCTTCAGATGCGGGAAGAACGACTGAAAATCAGGCACGCTTGAGTCCTGCACTCAAGAGAAGCCCGCGATGACCTGTAAGCCCTTCGAGCCCGCCGACCATCCACCGCAATCTGGTCCGCAATTGACGCGCGCAGGATGGCCGGTGCTTGTCGCCCTGATGTGCGCGGTGCTCCTTGGCGGATGCAAGCCCGAGCCCGACCCCGAAATTGCGCGCGCCGAGCAGGCCGCTGCGCTGGACCGCCAGGCCGAGGCGATGGCGGCCGAGTTCGACGTGCAGTTCGATGCCGGCAAGTGGGACCTGGCCAAGGCCCATGGTGATGTGCTGATGGCCGAATACCCCGACAGCGCAGCGGCCGAACGGATTGCTGGGCGCCACGAGGAGGCGGCGGCGAAAGCCAATGAGATACGCGAGACCCGGCGGCTGACCGGGCTGTGGTCCTATCAGACGCAGCCGGTCGGCAAGAAGGAGCAGCTGTCGGCGGCGATCTACGCGCGTGAAAACGTCGAGACCGACGGCAAGGCCGCACGGCCGGTGCGCTTGATTTTCCGCGACCATCCCGAGTGGGGCCGCAGCAGCTACCTCGTCCTGGAGGCCGGCGACTTCGACTGCTACAAGGGCTGCAAGCTCGCGGTCACCGTCGACGAGGACAAGCCGCGCACAATGGCCGGCAGCCGCCCCGACACCGACGATGCAATCGCCATGTTCGTCGAGGACGAGAAGACGCTGTGGAAGCTGGCCAAACAGGCGGGCGTGCTCAGCATAGAATTCCCGGTCAAGGCCGGCGGCAAACGCACCGCGTCGTTCCAAGTCGGTGGCCTGGATCCGGAGCGGATGCCGGGCTGGAACTGAAGATCAGGGGACCGGCCGTCCTGGCCATCCGGATCGCATCCGGCCGCAAGTAACGCAACACCGATGCACGGGAGAACAGACCATGGAACCGACCATCTATCTCTTCTTCGAGGGAAACTGCCTTGAGGCGATGACCCATTACGCCGAGGTGCTTGGCGGTCAGATTACCGACGTATCCCGCAACGGCGACGCGCCGGATCCGGAAAGCCGGATGCCCGGCGGCGACAACCTGGTTCTCAACATGGCCATGACGCTGGGTAGCGCCACGGTCATGGCCTCTGACGGGGTCGGCGAGATGTACGAGAAACCGCAGGGCTTCCGCGTGGCCATTTCCCCGCTATCGCTGGCGGAGTTCGACCGCGTGCACGCCGCGCTGGCGAAAGACGCACGTTCGGTCGAGATGCCTGCGGGTGAGACCTTCTGGGCCGAGCGCTTTTCCATGTTCACCGACCGATATGGCACCCCATGGATGCTCAATTTCGACGGGAACAAAGCTCCGGGAGGGGCGTAACCAGTCTCGTCAGCACGGTTTGAAACGCGACAGCTAGCAAAGCGTCGGTCTCAGCAGTCATTGGAATTGCTGCGAGGCAGTGCGACGGTCTGGCCGCGGTGCTCCGATCGTTGCGGTGCAAAACGCTTCAAAGTACCCGTTGGGCTGGCGGACGGTTCCGTCATCGCCCGCAAACTCGATGACCGACCTGTAAGCGCGCTTGGCCTCCGTCGCCGATTCCCGTTGCGCGTCGTCAAATCCGTCGGAGATTGTTCCCTTCACGTCGGCTTCGAACGCGTAGCCAGACGTGGACCCGAATACGGCGTACTCAACGCAGGATTCGGCGATCGCGCCGAAATACTCTTCTGATTCGTCCTGCGCGGGTCTGCGCTTGTACGCGACATGGGTCAGCTCGTGCGCCATGGCGCGCACCGCGTATCTCGCATGTCGATCGCTCCCCGGCGCGTAGCGAAATGACATCTCGATCATCATGTTGACCAGTGCCGACGTTCGCCATCCCCTCGTCAGCACCCTGGAGCCGGGCCGGTGTAGGGACACCCGCAGCCGGGACACGTGGATCTCCGGAAGATAGGCCTCGATCGCAGGTAACGAGGCGTCAAGCCAGGGCAGCATCTCCCGCGCATCGTTGCCGCAGCCGCGAACCGTGATCCCGTTTGAGCTGGCCTCAGCCACCAGGCACCTATCTCCTTCGCCGCCGGGCAGGACCGACATGAAGTCGTAGAGCGCCACGTTGCCGATCGTCTGCACCCTGACGGCGTGCCCGCCGTGATCAGGCACCAGGGCCTCGGCGCGCGCCAGTTGCCGGATTCCACAGCCCGCCAGCGCCAGCGTCAGTGCGGCAAGCAGTGCGAACCGAAGTGGTAACCGGTCGATTCGCATGCGCCGTCGGCGTGCAGCTACAGCGCGTACCCGAACTGCTGCACGAACTGTTCGGCGAACTCGTCGTAATCGAAGCGCTGGTTCTGGGTGCCGGGGTGCTCGACCTTGAGCGCGCCCATCAGGTTGCCGATGCGGCCGATGGTCGGCCAGTCGTAGCCCTTCTGGATGCCGAAGATCAGCCCGGCGCGGAACGCGTCGCCGCAGCCGGTCGGGTCGGTGATGCGGCTCTCGTGCGCGGGAGCCACATCATGCACCTCGCCGTCGGCGTGGATCATGACCCCCTTGGGCCCGCGGGTCGCGATGTACGCCTTGACCTTGCTGGCGATCGTCGCCTCGTCCCAGCCGGTGCGCTCCTGCAGCAGGTTGGACTCGTAGTCGTTGACGGTGACGTAGTCGGCCTGCTCGATGAAGGCGCGCAGCTCCTCGCCGTTGAACAGCGGCATGGCCTGGCCGGGATCGAAGATGAAGGGAATGCCGGCCTCGGCGAACTCGTTGGCGTTCTGGATCATGCCCTCGTAGCCGTCCGGGCTGACGATGCCGATGGTGACGCCGGGCACGTCGCGCACGTGGTTTTCGTAGGAACGCATCATCGCGCCGGGGTGGAAGGCGGTGATCTGGTTGTTGTCGTGGTCGGTGGTGATGAACGCCTGCGGTGTGAACAGCTCGTCGATCACCTTGACGTGGTCCAGGCGGATCTGCTGCTGCTCGAACCACTCGCGGTACGGCCCGAAATCCTGGCCGACGGTCGCCATCGGGATCGGGTCGCCGCCCAGCAGCTTGAGGTTGTAGGCGATGTTGCCCGCGCAGCCGCCAAACTCGCGCCGCATCCGCGGCACCAGGAAGGAGACGTTCAGGATGTGCACCTTGTCCGGCAGGATGTGGTTCTTGAACTGGTCGGGAAACACCATGATGGTGTCGTAGGCCAGCGAGCCGCAGATCAGGGCTGACATCGGTAATCGCACTCCGGGGAGCTCCGCCGGCGTGGTCCTGGCAGGAGCGTGGTTTGACGGATGGGTGGGGGCGCAGGTCACCGCTTGGCGCGCACCGCATAGAATATCCGCTGGCCGGGGTCGCGGCCAGCCGGACCGCATTCGCGCGCCTGCCGCGCGGCCTTCGTTGCGGGCGTGGAGTCCCGGCCGGGGGTGGGCGACCAGAAACGCCCATTAATGACGGGTTACGCCATTTCTCCTTGCCCGGCAAGGGGGCGGTTGCTAGTCTTGTCGACCGCTTCCGGCACCCCTCCCACGGCCCCATCGACGATGTTCAAGAAGTTTCGCGGCATGTTTTCCAACGACCTGTCCATCGATCTGGGCACGGCGAACACGTTGATCTACGTCCGCGGCCAGGGAATCGTGCTGAACGAGCCTTCGGTGGTCGCGGTGCGCCAGGACCGCGTGGTTGGCGGCAACCGCACCGTCGCCGCGGTCGGCATGGAAGCCAAGCTGATGCTGGGCCGCACGCCCGGTCACATCACCACGATCCGGCCGATGAAGGACGGCGTCATCGCCGACTTCACCTACACCGAGGAAATGCTCAAGCATTTCATCCGCAAGGCGCACAAGTCGCGTTTCCTGCGGCCCAGCCCGCGGGTGCTGGTGTGCGTGCCGTGCGGCTCGACCCAGGTCGAGCGCCGCGCGATCAAGGAATCGGCCGAGGAGGCCGGCGCCCGCGAGGTCTACCTCATCGAGGAGCCAATGGCGGCGGCGATCGGTGCCGGCATGCCGGTGGCCGAGGCGCGCGGCTCGATGGTGGTCGATATCGGCGGCGGCACGACGGAAGTGGCCGTGATCGCGCTCAACGGCATCGTCTATGCCGCGTCCGTGCGCATCGGCGGCGACCGGTTTGACGAGGCGATCATCGCCTACGTCCGGCGCACCTACGGCACCCTGATCGGCGAGGCCACGGCCGAGCGCATCAAGGAGACCCTGGGCTGCGCCTACCAGCAGGAAGAAAACACCAGCATGGAGATCACCGGGCGCAACCTCGCCGAGGGCGTGCCCAAGATGATCACCATCACCGCGAACGAAGTGCTTGAGGCGCTGCACGAGCCGCTGGCCGGCATCGTCACCGCGATCAAGCTGGCCCTGGAGCAGACCCCGCCGGAGCTGGGTGCGGACGTCGCCGAGCGCGGCATCGTGCTGACCGGCGGCGGTGCGTTGCTGGCCGACTTCGACCGGCTGGTGAGCGAGGAGACCGGCGTCCACGTGCAGGTCGCCGAGGACCCGCTGACCTGCGTCGCCCGTGGCGGCGGTCGCGCGCTGGACCTGCTGGATATGCACGGCAACGAGTTCTTCGCTCCCGAGTAATGGCGATGCGGTGACCGGCGCGGCTGCGTGCCGCGCCCGCTTGCCGCGACACCGGAGCATGCCGCGGCGGGTGGGCCGGCGGCCTGTGCCACCATGACGGCCCGCCACGCCAGATCAGCCGGTTTCCCTTCCATTGCGCTCCTACGCCAGCCCTTCCACTCCGAACCGTCCCGGCGACGTGTCCGCAACGCTGTGGCTGTCGGCGTACCTGGCATTGGCGGTGGTGCTGATCGTGCTCGACCATCGGGGCGGCTGGCTGAACCAGGCGCGCGGCCACGCCACCTTGCTGGTGCAGCCGCTGTGGATCGCCGCCGGCTGGCCGGGCCGGGCGATCACCCGGTTGTACGACGACGCCGGCACCATGCGCCAGTTGACCGAGGACAATCGCCGCCTGCGCAACGAGCTGCTGGTCAACAGCGCGCGCATGGCCCGCCTGCAGACACTCGCCTCTGACAACACGCGCCTGCGCGGGCTGCTTGATGCCGCCCACAACAACCAGCTGGACGTGCAGCTGGCACCGATCCTGGACATCGACCTGGACCCCACCCGGCAACGCCTGGTGCTGGGCGCGGGCAGCAACGAGTCGGTGCGCCTGGGCCAGAGCGTGATCGATGCCGGCGGGTTGCTGGGCCAGATCATCGACGTGCAGCCCGCGGTGGCCACCGTCCTGCTGGTCACCGACGCGGCGCACGCGGTGCCGGTGGCGATCGAGCGCAACGGCGTTCGGCTGGTGGCCTATGGCGAGGGACGCAGCGACATGCTGCGCCTGCACAGCATTCCCTTGTCCAGCGACGTCAAGGTGGGTGACCGCCTGCTCACCTCCGGGCTGGGCGGGCGCTTTGTCGCCGGCTTCCCGGTCGGCACGATCGTGTCCCTGCAGCCCGATGACAGTCGCGCGTTCCTGATCGGCGAGGTGATGCCGGCAGCGCAGCTGGATCGCGGCCGCGACGTGCTGCTGCTGCGCGGCGGTCCCCACGAGCTCTCGGCAGCCGCTGCACCCGAGGTCGCTGCCGACGCGCCACCCGAAACCGCGGATACGCCCGCATCCGGTGACCGGCGATGACCCGTCGCTACCAGCCGTGGCTGCTGCCGGCCAGCATCGTCGCCGCCCTGCTGTTGGGGTTGTTGCCGCTGCCGCTGCTGCTGCAGCCGCTGCGCCCCTACTGGCTCGCGCTGATGGTCGCTTACTGGGTGATCGAGGATCCCGAGCGCGTGGGCCTGGGATTCGCCTTCCTGGCCGGTGTGCTGGCCGACATCACCTTCGGCGGCCTGCTCGGCGAGCAGGCGCTGCGGCTGGTGGTAATGACCTTCATCATCCAGCGCTTCCGCGCGCGCCTGCGCTTCTTTCCGCTGTGGCAGCAGGCCCTGGCGATCGGCGGGCTGTTGCTGAATGACCGAATCGTGGTCGCTGCAGTGCACGTGGCCCTGGGCATTCCCTCGCTGCCGGCGATGTTCTGGCTGGCACCGCTGACCGGGATGGCACTGTGGCCGCCGGTGTTCCTGCTGCTGGACGCATTGCGTCTGGGCAGCTGGCGCAGGAGCTGAGTGATGCGCCCGATCCGCCGCCGCCCACGGCGCGTTCTCAAGGACGCCGCGGCCGAAGTCCGCCACTTCCGCACCCGCGTGATCATCGCCTTCATCGGCGTCACCCTGGTCCTGTCTGGACTGGCGCTGGGCTACTACCGCCTGCAAGTGTGGCATCACGACGAGTACGCCACGCGCGCCGAGCAGAACCGGATCAAGCTGCGTCCGGTGGTCCCCGGTCGGGGCCTGATCTACGACCGCAAGGGCCGCATCCTGGCCGATAACGTGCCCGCGTTCCGCCTGGAGGTCACCCCGCGCGAGGCCGGTGACCCGGAGGGCTGGCTGCCCGGGCTGGCCGGAATCATCGACCTGTCCGAACAGGAGATCGAGGACTTCCTGGCCGCGCGCAAGGTAACCCGCAGCTACAAGCCGATCATCCTCAAGTTGCGGGTGAAGCCCGACGAACTGGCCCGGCTCGCCGTGGACCGCTGGAAGTATCCCGGCGTCGAGGTGGTCTCCTACCTGCAGCGGCGCTACGTGCATGGCGAGCTGTTCGCCCACGTGATCGGCTACGTGGGCCGCATCGACGAGGCCGACCTGGCCGAGATGGGCGAGTCCGGCAGCGTGTTCAGCCACACCGGCAAGACCGGGCTGGAGCGTTCCTACGAGGAAGCGCTACGCGGCAAGCTGGGCTACGAGAAGGTCGAGACCAACGTCGATGGCCGGCCGATGCGGATCGTCGGCCGGGTGCCGGCAGTGCCTGGCGCGGATCTGCGCCTGTCGGTGGATCTGGACCTGCAGCGGGCGATGGTGGCGGCGTTCGGCGACGCCGACGGCTCGGCGATCGCGGTGGACATCAAAACCGGCCAGGTACTGGCCATGGTCAGCCTGCCGTCGTATGACACCAACCTGTTCGTCAACGGCATTTCCCACGCCGACTACAACGGACTGATCAACAATCCCTCGCGTCCATTGTTCAACCGCAATGTGCTCGGCGGCGGCCCGCCGGGTTCGACGATCAAGCCGGTGATGGCATTGGCCGGGCTCGACAGCGGACTGCGCACGCCGTCCGACCGCATTCTCTCGACCGGCGAGTTCCGCATCCCCGGCCAGGCGCGTGGCTACCGCGATGCATCCGGCGGCGGTCACGGCTGGACCGATCTGCGCGATTCGATCTCCCGCTCGGTCAACACCTACTACTACAAGCTCGCCTTGGACATGGGCATCGACCGGCTCTCGGAGTACATGCATCTCTATGGGTTCGGCGAGAAGACCGGCATCGACCTGCTGGGCGAGAACGCCGGCGTGGTGCCGTCGCGCGAGTACAAGCGCACCATCAGCAAGGAGTCCTGGTACCCGGGCGAGACGGTGATTTCGGGTATCGGCCAGGGCTTCTGGATCGCCACCGCCCTGCAGATCGCGCGCTCCACCGCGGCCATCGCCAACGGCGGCGACCTCCACAAGCTGCGCCTGCTGGAGTCGCGCCGGGATGGCTACGAGGCACCGTGGCAGGACCTGCCGGCCACGCCCAGCCACCGCATCACCGACAAGCCGGCCAACCTGCGCGCGGTGCAGGAGGGGATGATCGCTACCGTCAACGGGCCAGGCGGCACCGCCCGCCGCATGGCCGTTGGCGCTTCCTACACGATGGCGGGCAAGACCGGCACGGCGCAGCGCTCCAGCCGCAAGGGCAACGTCAGCCTCAACCCGCATACGCTGCCCTACCACCTGCGCCACACCGCGCTGTTCACCGGCTATGCCCCGGCCGAGGATCCGCAGATCGCGGTTGCCGTGGTGGTGGAGCACGGCGGTTACGGCGGCAGCGCCGCCGCGCCCATCGCACGCACGATTTTCGATGCCTGGTTGCTGGGCAAGATGCCCGAGGGCATGGAGCCGACCGATGACGTGGTGAGCGATCCATTGGACGCCGCGGTGGAGATGGCGCGGGACGGGGTCGATGCGGAAGTTGACGCGGAAGCCAGCGCGGACGCCGTTGAAGGCGCCGCGGAGCCCGCACGATGAGGACCATCCTGCGCTGGTTGTTGGACATGGGCGCGCGCTTCACCCGCACCCTGGATCTGGCCTTGCTGGCCGCCCTGCTGGCGCTGATGGGCATCGGCCTGGCCGTGCTGTACAGCGCCGGCGGCAAGTCCGAGGTGCTGGTGATGGCGCAGGCGTCGCGCTTCGTCATCGGCCTGGGCGTGATGTGGCTGCTATCGCGGGTATCGCCGCTGCAACTGCGCAACTGGACGCCGCTGGCCTACGCGGCGACGATCGTGCCGCTGCTGATCGTGCTGTTCATTGGCCAGGGCCGCCACGGCGGGCACTGGATCAACCTGGGGGTGTTCTACTTCCAGCCGGCCGAGGTGCTCAAGCTGAGCCTGCCGATGATGGTCGCCTGGCAACTCAACCGCGGGCCCCTGCCGCCGTCCTTCGGCGCTACCGTGATTGCGATGCTCCTGATCGGGCTGCCGACCGGGTTGGTGCTCCTCCAACCGGACCTGGGCACTGCGCTGCTGGTCGGCATCAGCGGCGCGTTTGTGCTCTACCTGGCCGGGCTGTCGTGGTGGTGGTTCGCCGCCGCGGCGGGAAGCATCGCCGTGGCCGCGCCGGCGGCCTGGTTCTGGATGTTCATGCCCTACCAGAAGGACCGCATCCTGATGTTCCTGGATCCCGAGCGCGACCCCTTGGGCGCGGGCTGGAACATCATCCAGTCCAAGATCGCCATCGGCGGCGGCGGCCTCACCGGCAAGGGCTGGGGCGATGGCAGCCAGTCGCATCTGAACTACATTCCCGAGCACACCACCGACTTCATCTTCGCCGTGCTCAGCGAGGAGTTCGGCTGGATCGGCGTGGCAGTCACGCTGGGCCTTTACCTGTTCGTGGTGGGACGCTGTCTGTGGATCTCGGCGCAGGCGCGGGACGGTTATTCGCGACTGTTGACCGGTGCGCTGGGTCTGGCGTTCTTCGTCTACGTGGTGGTCAACGGCGGCATGGTCGCCGGCATGTTGCCGGTAGTCGGCGTACCGATGCCACTGCTCAGTTACGGCGGTACCTCGGCGGTCTCGCTGCTGGCCGGGATGGGCGTGGTCATGGCGGTGCGCGCCCACCGCCCGGTCCACGGGCACTGAAAACGGCGGTCCGGATGCATCGACAACACACGCTGACTGGGCGTCATTCATCGCCCGTCGGCGGTTCAGGCATTTGCGAACAAGTGCTAACCTCGTCCCAATGAGCCGAACCCTTGCCAGCCGCGCCCTGTTATGTGCGCTCCCGTTCGCCCTGGTCGCCTGCGCCACGCCCGTCCAGCCACCTGAAAAGCCGTCCTCCGCACCGACGATCCTGGTGCCCGACGAGACCACGCCGCCGAAGCCGCCGAGCCAGCCGGTGGTGTCCAACGCGCAGCCGATTTCGGTCGCCGTCCCGGAGTTCATCCGCACCACGTCGGCCAAGTACGACGTCGATGCCGCCTACATCACTTCCGTGATGGCGAAGGCGCAGATGCGCGAGGGCATCATCAAGGCGATGTCGCGCCCTGCCGAAGCCAAGCCGTGGAAAGACTATCGGCCGATTTTCATCTCCCAGCAGCGCATCACCGCCGGCAAGGCGTTTCTCGCCAAGCATCGCGCCGCGCTGGACAAGGTCGAAGCGCACTACGGCGTCCCGGCCGAGATCATCGTCGCCATCATCGGTGTGGAAACCAGCTACGGCGGCAACACCGGCAGCTACCCGGTGGTGGATGCCCTCTACACCCTCGCATTTGCCTACCCGCGCACCAACGAGCCGGGCCGGATCGAGCGCGAGAACAATCGCGAGCAGTTCTTCCGCGACGAGCTCGCGCAGCTGTTCGCCATGGGCAAGGAAAACGGCTTCGACGTGACCACGCTCAAGGGCAGCTATGCCGGGGCGATGGGCTGGGGCCAGTTCATGCCGTCCAGCTACCGCGACTACGCCGTGGACGGCGATGGCGACGGCAAGGTGGACCTGTTCAACAACCTCGATGACGTGTTCGCCTCGGTGGCCAACTACTTCGTCAAGAAGGGCGGCTGGAAGCGCGGCGAGCCGATCGTCTCGCGCGCGGTGCGGGCCAAGGGTGCCGCCGCGTTCGAGCCGGAAGGCCTGGAGCCGCGCTACACCCTGGAGCAGCTCGCTGCCCGCGGCTACAAGCCCAGCGCCGCCGTGGCGGGCGCCGGCAACGCAACCCTGCTCAACCTGGACGGCGTGAATGGGCCGGAGTACTGGCTCGGCTACCAGAACTTCTATGCCATCACCCGCTACAACATCTCCAAGCATTACGCGATGGCGGTGTACCAGTTGTCCGAGGCGATCGCGGGGCGCGAGAACCCGCTCGCGGCGGCTCCGGCCAGTGGCCGTCCAGGCGCATGAAGCGGCTGCTGGCGGCCAGCCTTGTCCTCGGCCTGGCCGCCTGCGCCAGCGGCCCCGGCAAGAAGTCCGATCCCCCCGCTGACAAGACCGGCGCGGCCACGGCAGGCAGCCCGGCCGCGCGCGGGAAGTCTCCGTACCCGCCGGCGCAGGAAGACCTTTCCAAGCGCGGCCACTACACGGCAGGCGGGCTTTACGCGCCGCACATCAAGGACTCCGCGCCGGACATCGACATCGACGTATCGCTGATCCCGGAGCCTGAGGTCGTCGCCGAACCGCGCTCGGCCTACGGCAACCGCCCGACGTATGCCGTGCTGGGCAAGAAGTACCGGGTGCTGGACGACACCAAGGGTTTTGTCGAGCGCGGCACGGCCTCCTATTACGGCAACAAGTTCCACGGCCGGCGCACCTCCAATATGGAGGTCTACGACATGTACGCCTTCACCGCCGCCCACAAGTCACTGCCGCTGCCCAGCTTTGCCCGGGTCACCAATCTGGACAACGGCCGCTCGGTGGTGGTCCGGGTCAACGACCGCGGACCATTCCATGACGGGCGGGTGGTGGACCTGAGCTACGCCGCAGCGGTGAAGCTGGGCGTCCAGCAGGCCGGTACCGGCCGGGTCGAGGTGCGTGCGCTGCAACCAGGTGAGTCGCCGCCGACGCAATTTGTGGCCGCGCCGACGCCGGCACCGACCACTTCGATGGATTCGCTGGTCGCCAAACTGCCTGCAGCCACGTCCACGTCCAATGCCGCTACTGCTGCGCCTGTAACCGTTGTCGCAGCTCCCGCCCCCGCCCCCGGCCCCGCGCCCGTCGCGGCCAAGGGCGACGCCGAAGACTGGCGCTTCCAGATGAGCCGCGACGGCCGGGCGATGACAGCCGATGATTTCGATGCGTGGATGGCCGAGCGCCACATCAGCATCGTTGGTGGCCATGTCGTGAGAAACGCTCCCGAGGCCGCGAAAGCTCCTGAGAAGGCGACTGCTGCCATACCCGCCACTCCCGCGGCACCGATAGTTCCGGTCACGGCGAGCGCCGTCCGATCACCCCCACCGGCTGCTGCCGCCACCGCCGGTGTCATCCAGGCCAGCGAGGTCGGCGAGGGCGTGGTCCTGCAGGTCGCCAGCTTCACCGCGCGCGACAATGCCGACCGCGCGTTGGCCACCTTGCGTGGCGCCGGCATCGCCGCCGCCAACCTGCACGATGGCATCGCCAACGGCCGCCAGGTCTGGCGCGTGCGGGTCGGTCCGCTGGAAGCGGCGGCCGCCAACGGCCTGGCCAGCCGTATCGCCGGCCTCGGCTTCGGCACGCCGCAACGCGTCAAAGACTAGTTTCGCCTCCCTCCCGACATCGATACCCATCGGCCCAGTGCCGACCCGGAGCAGTTCACCAATGAAGTCCTACCGCGCACTTGGCATCGCCGCGCTCACCACCTTCGCTTTCGGCATCGCGTTCGCACAGACTCCGGCGCCGCAGCCCACCCCGCAACCGACTCCCCAGCCACAGGCCGCCGAGCAGGCACCGGCCAGCGAGGCGCTGCCGGTACCGCCCCCACCGGCGATCGTGGGCACGGCGTGGATCCTGATGGATGCGGCCAGCGGCAATGTCCTGGCGGGCGAGAACATCGACGAACCACTGGAGCCGGCCAGCATCACCAAGGTGATGACCAGCTACGTCATCGCCGCCGAAATGGCCGGTGGCAAGGTCAAGCCGACCGACCAGGTGATGATGACCGAGAACGCGTGGCGCAAGGGCGGGGCGGGCACTGACGGCAGCTACTCGGGCTTCCAGGTCAACCAGACCGCTCCGCTGCTGGAGATGGAAAAAGGCATGGTGGTTCAGTCCGGCAATGACGCCGCGATCGCCCTGGCCGAACACGTGGCCGGCAGCGAGTCCGCATTCGCCGCGCTGATGAACCAGTACGCCAAGCGCCTGGGCATGAAGAACTCCCACTTCGCCAACGCGACCGGACTGCCCGACGAGGGCCACCTGTCCTCGGCGCACGACCTGGCGCTGCTCGGCATCGGCCTTGCGCGCGATTTCCCCGAGACTTACTCCTACAACAAGATCAAGGAATTTACGGTGGGGCCGATCACCCAGCCCAACCGCAACGTGCTCCTGTGGCGCGACAGCACCGTGGACGGGATCAAGACCGGGCATACCTCCGGCGCCGGATACTGCCTGATGGCCTCCGCCAAGCGGGACGATCAGCGCCTGGTTTCCGTCGTGCTCGGCTCCACCTCCGAGAAGCAGCGGGCCAGCGACAGCCAGGCGCTGCTCAACTGGGGCTTCCGCTTCTACGAGACCCACAAGCTGTACGACGGCAACACCGAGGTGGCGACCCACAAGCTGTGGAAGGGCGCCGCGGACACGCTGGAGCTGGGCGTCGCCGAACCGTTGCTGGTGACCGTGCCGCGCGGCCGTTACGAGCAGCTGCAGCCAACCATGGACGTGCCGGCCACCCTGGTCGCCCCGATCGAGAAGGGGCAGGCGATCGGCACCGTGAAAGTGATGCTGGACGGCGAGGTCGTCGCCGAGCGTCCGCTGGTGGCACTGCAGGCGGTCGAGCGCGCAGGCTTCTTCAAGCGTCTGTGGCACGAGCTGCTGATGTGGTGGAAGTCGACCTGACCCCAGACCCCCGGGCCCCAACTCGGACCCGGACCCGCACCGATAGCGGAGTGAGCCATGGAACTGATATCCGACAATCCCGAGCACGGTTTCCAGTTTCCCGGTGAGTTCGAGCTCAGCGCGATGGGCGCGGCCGACGCCGGGCTGGAGACGGAGTTGCCGCAGCGACTGATCGACGGCGGCATCGACGTGCTGACCGAACGCATCGACTGGAAGCACTCCAGCAACCGCCGCTACGTGTCGGTGCGCCTGACCTTCCGCGCCGTAAGCCGGGAGCAATACGACTTTGCCCACCAGCTGCTGCGCGACCATCCGGAAGTGAAGTGGACGCTGTAACGCCGTCTGCAATCGCCTCCGACACCGTCGACCCCGCCCTTTCCGCGGGCGCGTCCGCGGCAGTCCCGCCAGGCACGGTCGCGCGAACGCCGCCGAACGCCTTGCTGCGCGATCTGGGTCGGCAGCCTTATGAGCCGGTCTGGCGCGCGATGCAGGACTTCACCGATCGCCGCAATGGCGATGCGCCCGATGAGCTGTGGCTGGTGGAACACGATCCGGTGTTCACCCTGGGCCAGGCCGGGCGGACCGAACACGTCCTCGCGCCCGGCGACATTCCCGTGATCCAGGTCGACCGCGGCGGCCAGGTGACCTACCACGGCCCCGGTCAGCTGGTGCTGTATCCGTTGCTGGACCTGCGCCGGCTCAGGATCGGCGTGCGCGAGTATGTATCCCGGGTCGAGCAGGCCGTCATCGACACCCTGGCCGATTGGAACATCGAGGCCGTGCGCCGCGAGGGTGCACCCGGTGTATACGTCGCCGGAGCCAAGATCGCCGCGCTTGGCATCCGCGTCCGGCGCGGCTGCACCTTCCACGGCCTGGCCTTCAACATCGATATGGACCTGTCCCCGTTCACGCGCATCAACCCCTGTGGTTACGCGGGTCTGCGGGTGACCTCGATGGTAGACTTGGGAGGTCCCTCGGGGCTGCAGGCCGTCAAGCCGGCGCTGGTCGAACACTTTACCGCGCAGTTTGGCCTGAAGGTCGACGAGGCCCCGCCGCCGGCCCTGCCCACGCTCTGACCGGCGCCCCCGCATCCACGTCCCGGATTCTCCATGAGCGATAGCGTCAGCAAGTCCATCCCCCTCGCGATTGTCAGCGGCGACGCTCCCGCGTCCCTGCAGCCGGGCGTGAAGCAGTTGGCCGGCGACAAGATCAGCCGCTCGCCGGTGCAGTTCGCCGAAGCACCGGTGCTGCGCAAGCCGTCCTGGATCCGCGTCCGTATCCCGTCGGGCAACGCGGTCGCCAAGCTCAAGGAGAAACTGCGCGCAAACCGTCTGGTCACCGTCTGCGAGGAAGCCAGCTGCCCCAACATCCACGAGTGCTTCGGCCACGGCACCGCGACGTTCATGATCCTGGGCGAGGTCTGCACCCGCCGCTGCAGCTTCTGCGATGTCGCCCACGGCCGGCCCAAGCCGCCGGATGCGTCCGAGCCGGCCAATCTGGCGCGCACCGTCGCCGACATGGGCCTGAAATACGTGGTCGTGACCTCGGTCGATCGCGACGACCTGCGTGACGGCGGGGCCGGCCATTTCGTGGAGTGCATCGCCGCGATCCGCGCCCAGAGTCCGGGTACCCGGATCGAGATCCTGACCCCGGACTTCCGTGGCAAGGGACGGATGGAGCGCGCGCTGGAAATCCTCGCGGCCAATCCGCCGGATGTGTTCAACCACAACCTGGAAACGGTGCCCGAGCTGTACCGCAACGTCCGTCCCGGCGCGGACTACCAGTGGTCACTGACCCTGCTGCAGAAGTTCAAGGCCCAGCACCCCGACGTGGTGACCAAGTCCGGGATCATGCTGGGACTGGGCGAGGAACGCGAACAGGTCGAGCAGACCCTGCGCGACCTTCGCGCCCACGACGTGGACATGATCACCATCGGCCAGTACCTGCAGCCCAGCGCCCACCACCATCCGGTGATGCGTTACTGGACGCCCGAGGAGTACAAGCATTTCGAGACCTTTGGCCTGGCGTTGGGGTTCACCCACGTCGCCTCCGGCCCGCTGGTGCGCTCGTCCTACCACGCCGACCGCAGTGCCGCGGAGGCCGGTCTGGCCGTTTCCGCCTGAGCGATGAGAAAACCTGGTGTGGTGCGTCGACGTAAGCGCTAGCCAACCCGGCGCATCCGTCCGGTTGCTGCTTGCGTACACGTTCTTCGCATTGACGTGTCTAAGCTTCGCCTCGAACGTGCTCGTGATCGTTTCCTGACCGTGCCATGACGGCGTGACAGCGCCCGCGACTTTCGGCACTGTCAGGGAGTCGCAGCGGTCAGCAATCTGAATTTCCGGTACTGCGCCAGTCCGTTGCATCCCCTTCACTGTCGGCCCTCCAGCCTCGATTACATGATCTCAAAGACTCCCCTGCTTGCCCTGCTGTTGACCGCTCCGTTGGCGCTGCTGGCGCGCGCTGACAATGCGCCGGTGGCCGCGCCGACCGCCATTGAGGCGCCGGCGAGCACTACCCGCACCACCAGCAGCAAGCCCGCGGTCCTGCCCAGCGGCCCGACTGCCGACCAGGCCACTGCGGCCAAGCTGGTCTATGGGCTGTTGTCCGACAGTCGCTATGCCTACCGCCCGCAGCCGCTGGACGATGCGCTCTCGGCCGACATCTACAAGCGCTACCTGGAGGCGCTGGACGGCGGCAAACAGTTCTTCACCAGTGCCGACATCGCCGGGTTCGACCGCTACAAGACCCGGCTGGACGACGCCATCAAGAGCGGCGAGCTGGAGCCGGGTTACGCCATCTTCGCGCTCTACCGCGAGCGTGTGAACGAGCGCATCCGCTACGCCCGCGAACTGCTCAAACAGGACATCTTCGATTTCAGCGGCGATGAGCAATTCCACTACGACCGCAAGAAGGCCCCGTGGGCGGCTGACACCGCCGAGCTGGACGAGCTGTGGAAGCAGTCGGTCCGCAACGACTGGCTGCGCCTGAAGCTGGCGGGCAAGGAATCCAAGGACATCGCCAAGACGCTGGACAAGCGCTACGCCAACCTGGCCGACAACGTCGCCCAGTTGGAAGGGCAGGACGTGTTCCAGACCTTCCTCAACAGCTACACCAACGAGATCGATCCACACACCAGCTACTTCACCCCCCGTTCGGCGGAGAACTTCAACCTGTCCATGTCGCTGTCGCTGGAAGGCATCGGCGCGGTGCTGCAGAAGCAGGACGACATCGTCGCGATCCGCGAGATCGTGCCCGGCGGCCCGGCCGACAAGTCTGGCGTGCTTGCCCCCGGTGACCGCGTCGTGGCGGTGGGGCAGGGTACCAGCGGCACCATGGAAGACGTGATCGGCTGGCGCATCGACAACGTGGTCGAGAAGATCCGCGGGCCCAAGGATTCCAAGGTGCGCCTGGACGTGGTCCCCGCCAGCGCTGGGCTGGACAGCGAGCCGGTTCGGGTGGTGATCACCCGTGACAAGGTGCGCCTGGAAGACCAGGCCGCCAAGTCCAAGGTCCTGGAGATTCCCGGCATTGGCGATGCACCGGCCAAGCACGTGGGTGTGATCGAGCTGCCCGGCTTCTATCAGGACTTCGAAGGCCGCCGCCTCAACAACGGCGATTACGCCTCGGCCACCCGCGACGTCGCCAAGCTGTTGGTGGACATGAAGCAGCAGGGCGTCGACGGCGTCGTGCTGGACCTGCGCAACAACGGCGGTGGCTCGCTGAACGAGGCGATCGAGCTGACCGGCCTGTTCATCGACCAGGGCCCGGTGGTGCAGGTGCGCGAGTCCGGTGGTCGGGTCACCGTCAACGGCGACGATGAGCCTGGCGTGGCCTGGGACGGGCCGCTGGCGGTGCTGGTCAACCGCGGTTCGGCGTCGGCATCGGAGATCTTCGCCGGCGCGATTCAGGACTACGGGCGCGGGCTGGTGATCGGCGAGAACACCTTCGGCAAGGGCACGGTGCAGAATCTGGTCGACCTGGACCGCTGGCCGGGCGGTGAGGAAGAGCGTTTTGGGCAGGTCAAGCTGACCGTCGCCCAGTTCTTCCTGCCCGGCGGCAGCTCGACCCAGAACAAGGGCGTGGTGCCCGACATCGAGTTCCCCGCCTCGGTGGATGCCACCGAATACGGCGAGAGCACCTACGACAACGCGCTGCCGTGGACCCGGATCGCCGCGGTGCCGCATAAGGTCTACGGCGACTTCAGCCACATACTGGGAGCACTGGACAAGTTGCACTCGGCCCGGGTCGCCAACAATCTGGAGTTCCAGTGGTGGCGTGAGGACGTGGCCAGGTTCCGTGAGGAGTCGGCAAAGACCACGATCTCGCTCAACGAAGGCGAGCGGCGTCGCGAACGCGATGCCAGCGAGGCGCGGCGCAAGAAGCGTCAGGAAACCCGCGAGGAGTTGGGCCTGGCGCTGGACCCGCTGGCGTTGATCTCAGCCGACGACGGACTGACCGCCAACGAGCGCGACATCGTCCAGGACGCGGCGCGCGAAAAGGCCGCCGAGGACCGTCCGGATCCGTTGCTGCAGGAGTCCGCGGCCATCCTCGCCGATGCGATCCACCTGCTCGCCAACGACCGCAAGCTCTCGGCGCTGGTATTGCCCGTCTCGACCCGCGCCGGGCACTGGGCCGACTGAGGGCGCGCACCGTCGGGGGGCACTGCCGCGGTCGGGCTTGCCGGGTCGCCCGTATCGAAAACACTTGTCGGGCACCTTCGGGTGCCCGTCGAGTTTCAGGCGTCCCGCAACGCGACCGTCACCGGCAACCGGGCGGCGCGCAGGGCCGGAAACAGGCCGCCGACCAGACCGATGCCCAGCGCCCACTTCAGGCCGGTCCACAGCAACTGCGGCGAGACCTTGAACTGGAACACCACCTGGCTGAAGTTGTTGCCCAGGGTCGAGACCGTGTAGCCGTTGAAGATCGCCCAGGCGATCAAGCCGCCCAGAACGCCGCCCAGTAGTGCCAGCAGCATCGTTTCCAGCATGACCGCGAGCACGACCGGCAGGCTGCGGAATCCGATCGCGCGCATCGTTGCGATCTCCCGCGCACGTCCCGCCACCGCGGCGTACATCGTATTGAGTGCGCCGAACACCGCGCCCACCGCCATGATCGCGCCGATCACCGTGCCCAGGACATTGATCAGGGTGCTGAGCTGGCCGGATTGCTTGCGGTAGTAGCTGCGCGTGGTCTCCACATCGAGCTTCAGTCGCGGGTCGGCATCCATTGCCGCCTTGAGGCGCCGGAACCCGTCCGTGCCGTCGGTACGCACGGTGATGGATTGGTAGGCGTTGCGACGGTAGGTCGAGGCGATGGTCTGGGCATCGCCCCACAGCTCCGAGTCGTAGGCGTCCCCGGAGGCGAACTTGCCCACCACCGTCCACTGCTGGTTGGCGAATTCCAAGGTGCTGCCGACCTCCAGCCCGAGGAACTGCGACTGCGCGCCCTGACCGACCACCAGCTCCTGCAGCCCCGGCTGGAACTTGCGGCCTTCCACCAGGCGCACGCCCGGACGCACCTGCCAGGCTTCCTCGCCGACGCCGCGCAGCTGCGCGTTGGAGTCGCTGCCGTCGGAGCGCGCCTTCAGCGCGACCACCTGCGAGAGTTCGGCGGTCAGCAGCGGTTTGCCCTGCGCGTCGCGGGCGATGCCGGGCAGGCTGGAGACGAGTGGTACCTGGTCGCGCAGGATCACCGAGTTGGTTTCCGCCTGGGAACCACCGCGCAGGATGATCGCCGTGTCGTCGCTGCCGGTGGCCTGCAGGGTCGCCTTGAAGCCTTCGCCCATCGCCAGCATCGCCACCAGCACGCCGACCACACCGGCGATGCCGACGATGATCACCGAGCAGGCGCCCCAACGCTGCGGCAGGCTGGCAATGCCGATCCGCGTGGCGGCAAGGGACAGGCGACCGTTGCGGGTCAGGCTCAGCCATGCGGCCAGCGCGACCGCCAGGGCGAGCAGGCCCCACCACGGCAACACGATCCACGCCGCCAGTCCGACCACCAGCAGCACGATGGTGAGCAGGTTCCACAAGCGGTGCTTGTTCATCGCCCGCATCGTCATCGGCCCGCCAGCGCATCGACGATCTTCAGGTGCTTGGCGCGCAGCGCCGGCAGCAGACCCACCACCACGCCGATGGCGACCATCAATCCGATCCCGACCAGCCAGGTCTGCGCCGGCACCTGCGGCAGGCCGATCATCCCGCCGCTGGCGGCGGAGATGCCCGGCATCGCCAGCGCTGCGAGGGTCAGCCCGGTCAGGCCGCCGATCACCACCAGCAGTACCGACTCGGCCATCACCAGCCCGAGCATGGTGGAGTCGCGGAAGCCCAGCGTCTTCAGGGTCGCCAGCTCCGGCACGCGCTCGCGCACGGCCTGGGCCATGGTGTTGCCGGTGAGCAGCAGCAGGGTGAAGAACACCGCGCCCATGATGGCGGTGACGATCAGGCCGATGTCGGCGAACTGCTTGGCAAACGACTGCTGGAACGCGGACTCGGTCTGGCTCTTGGTCTCGTGGTCGGAGTTGGCCGACAGCGCGTCGATGGCCTGTGCCACGCGGGAGGCCTGGTCGGGGTCGGCCAGTTGCACGGTGAAGAAGCTGACCTGGTTCTTGATGTAGTCGTTGGCCTCGTCGAAGTACTTCCAGTGCATCAGCAGTTGCTGCTCGGCGCCGACGTTGTCGCGGTCGCGCGAGCGGTAGATGGCCTCGAGCTGCAGCGGCCAATCGTTGCTGCCGCTGCGGGGGAAGATCGTCGCCTGCAGCGGAATGGTGTCGCCGATCTTCCAGTCGAACTTTTGCGCCAGCGCCTCGCCCACCACCGCACCGGTCTGGTTGTCCTGCCAGGCTTTCAGCTGGTCCGCCGGGATGTCGAAATCCGCGTAGACATCAAAGTAGTTGTCGCCCACCGAGAAGTTGGGGAAGAAGTTCTTCGGGTCCTGGTAGATGCCGCCGAACCACATCGCGTAGGTCGCCTTGCGCACGCCCGGCACGCCCTCGATCTGGTTCAACAGTCGGATCGGCAGGGTCTGGGTGATCGATAGCCGCGAGGCCACCACCAGCCGGTTTGCACCGTCCACGCTGCCGCCGGAATTGAACGCCACGCGGACCGAATCGAGCATGCCGAACAGCAGGAAGGCGGCGACCACCGACAGCAGCGTCAGCAGGGTGCGGGTCTTGCTGCGCCGCAGTTGGGCCCAGACCAGCCAGAGGTATTTCATCGCCGCCTCAGCGCGCCAGCTCGGGCGCGTCGACCAGCTCGCCCTTGTCGAGGTGGACGGTGTGGGTGGCGTATTCGGCTGCCTTCGGATCGTGGGTGACCATGATGATGGTCTTGCCGTGGTCGCGGTTGAGCGACTGCAGCAGGGTCAGGATCTCCTCGGCGGAATGCCGGTCCAGGTCGCCGGTGGGTTCGTCGCAGATCAGGAAGGTCGGGTCGGACACGATGGCCCGCGCAATCGCGACGCGCTGCTGCTGGCCGCCGGACAGTTCGTTGGGCTTGTGCGAGGTGCGATCGGCCAGGCCCACCAGCTGCAGGGCGATGCCGGCATTGCGCTTGCGCTGCGCCGCCTTGAGCGGTGTCAGCAGCAGCGGCAGCTCGACGTTCTTCTGCGCGGTCAGCATCGGCATCAGGTTGTAGAACTGGAACACGAAGCCGACATGCCGGCTGCGCCAGTTGGCCAGCTGGCCAGCGCCCATGCGGTCGATGCGCTCGCCTTCGATCGAGATCTCGCCGCCGGTCGGGGTGTCCAGGCCGCCAATCAGGTTCAGCAGGGTGGTCTTGCCCGAGCCGGACGGTCCCATCAGGGCCACGAAGTCGCCCTCGGCAATGTCCAGATCGATTCCGTGCAGCACCTCGATCTTCTCCGGCCCGCGCTGGTAGGTCTTGGTCAGGTTGCGGAGGCTGACCAGCGGCGTCATGGCGAGCCGTCCTTTGCCAGCCGGACCTTGGCGCCGTCCTTGAGCTCCGTCGGTGGATCCAGTACCACGGTTTCGCCGGCCTTCAGCCCCGAAAGCACCTGGCGGTCGCTGCCGGTGGTGATGCCGGCTTCCACGGCGCGCTGGGCGACGGTGTCATCGCTGCCCAGCACGAAGGCGATGTCCTTGCCGTCGCGGGTGATCACTGCCGCCGCTGGCACGCGCACTCCCGGCGGTGCTTGCTCGCCGCTCTTGGCCTGTTCCATGAAGCTGACCCGCACGCCCATGTCGGGGACGATCCGTGGATCCTTTTCGTCCAGCGCGACACGCACCTTGACCGTCGCCTTGCCACGGTCGGCGGTCGGGATGATCGCGATCACCGAACCGGGAATGCGCCAGTCCGGATAGGCGTTGAGCACAGCCTCGACCGGCATCTTCGGCGTCACCCGGCCGATGTAGGCCTCGCCGACATCGACCTCGACTTCCAGGGAGTCCATGTCCACGATGGTGCCGATGCCGGTGCGGGTGAAGCCGCCGCCCGCCGAGAGGGGCGAGATGATCTCGCCGGGCTGGGCCGCCTTGGCGATGACCACGCCGGTGAAGGGCGCACGCACCACGGTATTGTCGACGCCGTTGTCGGCGATGGCCAGGCGGTCGGCGGCGACCTGGGCGTTGCGTTGCGCGGTCTGCAGTTGGGAGCGCAACGCGTCACGCTCGGCGACGGCCTGGTCGTACTGCGCCGCGGGCACCAGCTGTTGCCGCGCCAGTGGCTGCAGACGGGCGGCGTTGGCAGCGGCCTCGCGGGACTGGGCCTGGGCCGCGTCTATCTGGCTGCGCGCTGCGGCGAGCTGGGCGCGCGCGAGGCTGCGCTCGGCATTGGCATCGATCGGGTCCAGCGTGGCCATGATGTCCCCGGCCTGGACCTGCTGGCCCTCCTCGATCATCACCTCGCGCACCTTGCCGGTGATCTTGGACGACACGGTGGCCATGCGGCGGGCGACCACATAGCCGGTGGCATCCAGCACCGCCGCGCTGCCGCTGGACGTCGCCACCGCAGGCGCGGTGCGCACCTCGATACCGCCCTGGCCGCGCAGGAAGAACCCACCGACGGCGATCACTGCCAGCAGCACGGCAGCGGCGGCGAGCCAGGGCCACCGCTTGCGCGGCGGTGGCGGCGCCGTGCGGTCGATCTTGAGCGACTTGAGCAGCTCGGCCGAGTCGGTCATATGCGCCCTTGCAGTGGTGGTCGCCCGAGTGTGACGCGGGGCTCGTTCAGTGCCAAGCCGCGTCGGCCAACCGGGCGGCCCGTAGCCTTGCCATCGCACCGGACCGGGGTGCCTCTTCGCGACACCGTCATGGCTAACCGGCCGCGGTCGCGATCATCGACTGCAGCGCGCCAAGATGGCTGTCGAGGGCGGCTCGTCCGGCATCGGTGAGGCGGTACCAGGTGACCGGCTTGCGTTCGACGAAGTCGCGCCGCAGCGCCACGTAGCCAGTGTCCTCGAGCTTGCGCAGTTGCGCTCCAAGGTTGCCGTCGGTAAGCGACAGGCTCTGCTTGAAACGGGCGAAGCTGATCTCGTCGTGACGTGCCAGCAACACCCCGATCGCCAGTCGCGCGCGATGCTCGAACGCGCTGTCGAGGCCGTCCAGTGCTTTCATTCCGAATGGGCCGGCGACCGCGAGCGCTGGCTGCTGAAACCGGCCCAGGCCAGCGCAATGGCGACCAGCAGACCGGTGGCGGTCCAGGTGTAGGGCCATGCAAACATCGTCAGCACGACGTAGGCCGCCAGCATCAGCAGGCCGGTCCACAGCAGCGGACGCTCCAGGTGCACGCCGGCCAAGGCATAGGAAATCGCGGCCACCAACATGAAGTTGCCCACCGCGGTCTCAATCGGCGCGCCACGCATCACCGGCAGCCAGCACACCAGGAATGCCGCACCGGTCACCAGCCAATGCAGGCCGTGGCGACGCCCGAGTTCCTGATCCACCGAGCCGCTGCGTTTCGTATCCCGCGCCGCCAGCCAGATGCTGACCAGCCCACCGCCGATGCCGAACAGCACCCAAAACGGTGCGGCCAGTTGCGGCGCGAAGTCGGGCAAGGCCCAACCGACAGCGATGATCGCCGCCCACATGAAGTAGATCGACGGGACGCCCGCGCTGCGGTCGTGCCGGCGTACCGCGCCGACTACGTAATCCAGATCCTGTTTGAGCTGCTCGGCCTGTTGCATGGTTTTGTTCCTCCGGTTGATGGATGACAAAGTACTCTGGTTTTCAGAGTTGTCAACCACCGAGGTGGCCAGATCTCTCACCCAGGCGCCGCCTGGACGTCCCGAAGATTCGCTGCTTTATCGGCTCTCGTCGTGGCCCGGACCGCGCGCCATGCTGGCGAACACACCGTCGCGCCGCACCCAGGCGTGGTACAGCGCCGCCGACAGGTGCAGCAGTACCGCGGCAAACAGCAGGTACGCCAACAGCCCGTGTGCACCGCGGAGCAGAGCGAACAGCGTCGGCGAATGCGGCAGGATGGCCGGAAGATGGACGCTGCCGAACATCACGATGGGATAGCCGCCCGCCGACAGCATTCCCCAGCCGATCAGCGGCATCGACAGCATCAGCGCATACAGCACCCAGTGCGACGCAAGGGCGGCGGTCTTCTGGATGGCGGGCAGGTCGTCAGGCAGGGGCGGCGGTCGATGGGTCAGGCGGTTGCCCAGCCGCAGCAGTGCCAGCAGCAGGATGGCAATACCGATCGGCCGATGCAGCTCGATCAGCATCGGGCGCAAAGTCAACGACGCGACCATGGTGACGCCGACAAAAAGCATGGTCAGGATCAGCACCGCCATGCTCCAGTGCAGCACGCGCGCCAGCAGGTTGAAATGCGCAGGCCGACTGAGGTTCATGGCGACACCCCCTGGCCCGTGGCGTCGGTGGCCTTGCCGCTGGCGATCTCCCGCTCGCGGCGGAAGAAGGACTGCGCGTATACGCCAGAGCGGGCGGCCAGGATCGGGTCATCCGACGCGGCAATGCCGGTGGGCAGGATCAGAGGATCGAAGTTCACATCCCGGCACGGGCCCGTGGCCTGCGGCTGCGCCTGCTCAAGGCTGAGCGTGCCGACCGTGATCTCCCGGCGAGCCTCGGGCCACGGTTGCGATGGATCGTCCAGCGCATCGCCGGCTTCGGGCAGTGTCACAACCATGTCCCAGCGCAGCGGGCCGGTGGCCAGTCGACGCTCGAGCTCCTCGGCGAGGTAGTCTGCGGAGGCCTGCTCGCGCTGCGCCTTGTCCATCTCGACGAAGGGCGCGTGCGGTCGCATCGACCAGCGTACCGGCTGGCGCTCGCCGGCGACGCTGACGAAGGTGAAGGTGTGGACCCCGTTGTAGTCCGTGTTGGCCCAGCTGTCCGACCAGGGCGCGGATTTGGCCCACGCCTGGAAGCGGCGTGCCTGCGGATACTTGGCAAGGAATGCGGCCATTTTCGCCGGGTCGGGCTTGCCCGTCGCTGGATCCGGAATGCCGGCGCGGGTCTGCTCCAGGAACGCCGCCGTCGTTCGCGCGCCGAAGAACGGAAAGCTGTTCATCGCCATCCGCCACTGCTGGCCGTCGTCGGTGCGGAGCAGCAGAGCCATGCTTCGCACGCGTGCTGAGGCGTCGGCGCCATGCGGGTCGCCGCCACCGATCGACATCCTGCCCAACACGGGCACGGCCGTCTGCGAGAAGGCCCGCGCGGTGGACAGGGCGGTTCCCTCGGAGGTGCCCTGGAAGCTGCCACTCACGCAGATGCCCTTGCTGTGTGCGCGGCGATAGCCGGGATGGTCCGCCCCGGTGGCTTCGATGGTGTCGACGAAGGTCTGCGATGTCAGGCGTTGGCTGCTGCCGATCCCGCCGGCGGACCAGGCGAACGCGCCGGCGCCCAGCAGGGCGATGGCGCCGATGCCGGCCAAAGGGAGCCATGGATGTCGGCGCGGCGGAGTGGAAGGCGGTTGGGAGTCGGGAGTCATGGCTGTGTCCGGGGTGCATTGACTGGTGAGACGCGCGGGGCCGCCACTTATTCCACCACCGGGCAACCCACTGCCGCCCTGTTTACGCCGGCACGGGAATAATCCCGCTACTGGGTACGTCATACCTGTATCGCCCCACTGTGACTGTGATGGAACCTCTCGACGACGAACGCCTGCGCGCGCTGTTGCCCCGACTGCGCCGCTTCGCCCGCTCCCTGACCGCCGATGCGGCCAGTGCGGACGATCTTGTGCAGTCCACACTGGAGCGGGCACTGCGGCGGAGGCACACCCGCCGCGAGGATGCCGCGCTCCAGGCCTGGCTGTTCTCCATCCTGTATCGCCAGTTCATGGACGAGCGTCGGCGCGCGGCGCGATGGCACCGGGTGCTGGCATTGGTTGCCCCGCAGCAGGAGGCCAGCTCGCCATCGGCTGAGCGGGTCCATGACGGTCGCGCGGTGCTGGACGCGTTCGAGCAGCTGCCGACGGAGCAACGGGCCTTGCTGATGATGGTCAGCATCGAGGGCTTCACCTACCGCGAGGCGGCCGATGCGCTGGGCGTGCCGATCGGCACCGTGATGTCCCGCCTGTCGCGTGCCCGCGACCGGTTGCGAACCATGGATGAAGGCCACACCGATCTCTCTGCCGTACTGCGGGTACTCAAATGAACGCACGCCCCCCTGACGACGAAGAACTGCACGCCTACGTGGATGGACGCCTGGATGCCGAGCGGGTCAGCGCGCTGGAGCACTGGCTGCAGGAGCATCCGCAACAAGCGGCCCGGGTGGCGGGATGGAAGCGCGATGCCGCGTCGCTGCGCGCGGCGTGGGCCGGGTTGGAGACGGTGCCTGCCGACGCCATGCTGGCGCCGCAGCAGATCCGGCGCCGGCTGCACCGGCAGCGCCGGGCGCGCCTGGCCATGGTCGCCAGCTGCGTGCTTGCACTGGGTCTGGGGACGGGGCTTGGCTGGCAGGCGCGCGAGGTGCGCATGGCCAGCGAGAGTCTGCCGATGGCCGACGCTGTGACGGCCTATCGGCTGTTTGCCGACGTGAGCGTCCCGTTGGAATTCGATACCGGCGATCGTGACCAATTGCAGGGCTGGTTGCAGGCGCACTTCGGTGCCGCCGGTGACGCGCCGGACCTGCGATCGCAGGGCTTCCGCCTGCAGGGGGGACGGATGCTGTCGACCCCGGAAGGTGCGGCGGCGATGCTGGTATACGCTGATGCTGATGGCGCCCGCATCGGCCTGTATCTGCGTCCACGCAGCGAGCGCTTCAAACAGGGCGAGCGCCGTGATGGGCGTCTGCTCGCGCAGTACTGGGCGGAGGGCACGACCGCCTTCGCCCTGGTCGGACCGGCCACGCAAGCGCGGATGCGGCAGTTGGCGCCGTTGTTGCGCAGCGCCGGATGACCCCAGTCAAGGGGGCATCCGGCCGCAATCAGTGGTTACTCAGCTGTTGTAGCGGGCCTTGAGCATCATCCAAGCCGAGCGCAGCGCGAGCGCCTCGCCGCCGGCCGGGCGTCCCGGGCGGTCCTTGTCGTTCCACGCGTAGACATCCAGGTGAGCCCACTTCTGGCCCTCGCTGATGAAACGCTCCAGGTAGAGCGCAGCCGTCACCGAGCCGGCCATGCGCGAACCGGCGTTGGCGATGTCGGCAATGCTGCTGTCCAGGTAGCGCAGGTAGGGGCGCCACAGCGGCATGCGCCAGACCGGATCACGGGTCGCCTCGCCGGCGTCGAGCCACTGCCGGGCGAGCGTATCGTCGTTGGCGAACAGCGCCGGCAGGTCCGGGCCGAGGGCTACGCGGGCGGCGCCGGTGAGGGTCGCGAAATCGATGATCGTGTCGGGGTGCTGCTCGCAGGCGTAGGCCAGCGCATCGCACAGCACCAGCCGGCCTTCGGCGTCGGTGTTGTCCACTTCCACCGTGATGCCCTTGCGTGTGGTGATGACGTCGCCGGGACGGAAGGAATCGGGGCCGACCGCGTTCTCCACTGCCGCCACCAGCACGGTCAGCTGGACCGGCAAGGCCTGCGCCATCACCAGCCCGGCCAACGCGAGCGCGTGCGCCGCGCCGCCCATGTCCTTCTTCATGTTGCGCATGCCCTCGGCGGCCTTCATGTCCAGCCCGCCGGTGTCGAAGCACACGCCCTTGCCGACCAGGGCCAGGTGCGGGTGTTCAGGCTTGCCCCAGCGCAGGGCGATCAGGCGGGGTGCCCGATGGGATGTGCGGCCCACGGCGTGGATGGTGGGAAAGTTCTGCTCCAGCAGGGCGTCGCCGGCAACCACTTCAAGCTCGGCGCCGTGACTCTCGGCAAGGCCGCGCGCGGCATCTTCCAGCTGCTGCGGTCCCATTTCTTCGGTGGGCGTGGTGACCCAGTCGCGCACCCGCAGGCACGCAGCGATGACATCACACACTTCCTGCGTCGGAGCCGCCGCGAGCTCGGCCGGTGCGCGCTTGGGCTTTCGGTAGCGGGAGAACCGGTAGCTTCCCAGCCCCCAGCCCACTTGCAGGTGGGTGGCGTCTGCCGGATCCAGCGCTTCCGCGGGCTTCCAGACAGTGCCTGCGGGCAGTGCAAAAGGCGCATGGGCGTAGCAATAGGGGTCGACCCGGTCGGCCACGCCGATCACGGCGCCGGCGATGCTGCCATCCTCCGCTGACAGCAACACCACCGAACCGGCGCTGGCATCGAACGCCTGCGCGTCCAGCCATTTGCCATGCTCCGGTGGTTGCGCCGCGCGCCACTGCTGCAGCCCGTGGGGGCTGACGATGTGCAGGGGCAGGGCATCGGCGGTGGCATCGGTAAAGCCAGACGGCAGACTCATTGGCGGATCGACTCCTTGGAGTGTGCTGCGTCGAGCCAGTCGGCCAACGCGGCAAGTGTGGGAAATTCGAGGTCGGGACAAGGCCGAGCATCGGGCCACGGCTGGGACCGGCCGCGCTCGTCGGGGCGGTTGATCCAGCAGGCGCGCAGGCCGGCCCGGCGTGCGCCGATCACGTCCATATAGGGATCGTCCCCGACGTGCAGGACTTGGTCGCGGGGTAGACCGAGACGCTCGCAGGCGGCGTGGAAAATGCTCGCGTCCGGCTTGGCGGCACCGTGTTCGCGGGCGCCGAGCTGGAACCGGAACAGGTGCATCAGGCCGATGGTGTCCAGACAGGCGTTGCCGTTGCTGACGGCTGCCAGCGGGACCCTTGCCGCCAGGCGTTCCAGCGCGGCGACGCTGTCGGGGTAGTGCTCGACATCGCAGCGGGCGGCGAAGTACGCGTCATAGGCCGAATCAGCCAGATCGACGTCTTCGTCGGCGAGCACCAGCATGCGTTCGATCATCCACTGGCGCTGCGCGGTCATGTCGTGGGCAAGTCGCGGACGCTCGCTGTTGGCCAGCTCACGCAGCCGCTGGCGCTCGCTGGGCGGCCACATCCGGGCCGCACGTGGTGCGTTTTCCGCCATCCACGCCTCCAATGCGGCTTCCGCACCCACGATGGCCGGCGCGATGGGCCAGATCGTGTCGTCAAGGTCGAGGGTGATGGCGCGGACGGGAAAGTTCACGCGGTCATTCTAGCCCGTCGAAAAACGCCGATCATTCCAGCAGACGCGCCCAGCCTTCCAAGCCCTCGATGCGGGACAGGCTGATTTTCACGCAGACCAGCAAGGGTACCGCCAGCAGCAGGCCGACGATGCCCCACAGCGAGCCGAATGCCATCAGCGCCATGATCAGCACCAGCGGCGAGAGCCGCATCTGCCGACCCAGGATGACCGGAGTCAGGATCTGGCCCTCCACCGTGTGCAGGGCGAGGTAGATACCGGCGGGCACCAGCGACATCCAGGCCTCGTCGAAGGCCACGAAGCCCATCAGCAACATGATGATGATGCCCATCAACGGCCCGACGTAGGGGGCGAAGTTGAGCACTGCCGCCATGGTGCCCCACAGAAGGGCTTCGGCCAACGGGACGCCAAGCAGATAGAACGATCCCGCCAGCGCCAGGCCGAGTAGCAGGTTGATCGCACTGATGGTGAGCACGTAGCGCGAGATCTCGCGCTCGATGGATTGCATGATCTCCACGGTGACGCGCTTTTGCTGGCGACTGGGCAAGAGCGATATCGCGTTGCGTTGCAGGTTTTCGCCGTAGACCATGAAGAAGAAGGTCAGCAGGACGACCGCCAGCAGGGAGGTCAGCATCATGGGCGTGGCAGTCAGCGACTTGTAGGGATCGTTGACCTCGGTCCGGACGACGTTGACTTTCTTGCCATCGCCGGACTCGGTGGCGCGCGCGATGCTCTCCGCCGCTTCACTGGCGGCGTGCACCGGCTTGCTCATCTGGCGCAATTTCGGCGCCAGCCGGCTCAGCTCCTTGGGCACCTGGCGCGCCCACTCGGCGGCTGGCTGGGCCAGTTGGTAGCCCAGCGCGACAGTGGCGGCGAGACCGCCCAGCAAAACGATCGTTGCGCCGAGCACGCGCGGCAGATGCAGGCGCCGCAGGCCGCGGATGATGGGGTTGCCGATCAGGGCGAAGAACATCCCCAGCAGAATGGGCAGGACTACCCCCTGCGCCTTCCAGAGCGTGTAGCCCACCGCGAGCGTGGCGAGGAGGTTGAGCGCGTGGGATGCCCGCGGACGCACCGCGGAAAGCGGCGGATCCTCATCGCCGGCCAACGCCGCCGCGTCGCCTTCCACGGTGGCAGGGAGCGGTAGGGACGGATCACCCTGGGTGGAAGGTGAGCCGGGGTCCGCAGGCCCTGCCGCCATGTTCAGCCGTTGCCTCCCGCTTGGCGGGCGGCGGAGGCCAACCGCTCCAGATAGTCCTGTGCCGCGCTGTCGTTGGTGTCAGGGGGCAACTGGCGTCGCTGACGGCGTGCCGAATCGGCGCTCGCCGCAACCCGGGGCGCGGGTGCAGCAGCGGGGTCATCGGCCAAACCGGATCGTCGGGCTTTCTCCTCGACCGCTTCCTCCGCATCCTCTGCATCCTCTGCATCGCTTGCCGCGGAAGCGGCCGTCACCCCGGAAAACAAGCTCATCAGCGTGCTGCTCATGCGCAGCAAGCCGCCGCTGCGGGCCACTGTCTGCAATGGTTCAGCGCGCCCGATCAGGAACCCGCTTGCCATTCCGACCACGATAATCCGGCCCGGCGACCACAGTGCCCGCCAAGAGTCCTTGAGTTGGCGCAGGTCCGCGCCGACCCGGCGCTCGTTGGCCTCCAACGTGTTCTCTGCCTGATCGACCTTGTTCTTGAGCTTTTCGAAGTTCATCGTTCGTTCCCTGCGCCGTCACGGCATTGCGACACATACGGGCGGCTCTCCGCAGAAGTGAAGCCTGCCGAAGTACCCCGGTCCCAGCAGCCCGGCACGCAGTTCACGAACCTGGCTGCCCGGTGGACACTTCCTGTGCCTGCTTCACGGCACGTCGCTTCTCATCATTCGCGGACTCCGCATCGCGCGCGCACTCGGCTGAATCCGGGGACGGCATCACGTCAGAAAGTTCGCCGATCCCGAGTCTGGCAAGTTGGCGTCGGGTTGCATCCAGACGGGTATGTCCGAAGTAGTGGACGGCAGCCCATGTGGCAATGCTGGCCGCCACCAGGCTCAAGGCCGCCGGGATGAGCAGCGCGGCAGTCCAGGTCAGCACAGTGGCACCGTTGAGGAACACCACCAGGGCGCCCATCAGGAACAGCCACGCGGTGGCCCCGCAAACGATCGCCACCCCGCTCATCGCCAGGGTGCGGCCCAAGGCGCTGCGTGCCAGCGACACATCCGCCGCCACCAGTGCACGCAGTGCCTTGGCCGTATCCCCTACTGCGGAGAGGCTCGCCTGACCGGTCTGGCCGATCTGGCGCAAAGCCTCCCGCAGCTCATCGGCCACGGGTGGATCATCCTGACGCCGCTCGTCTTCGCCGTGGCTTTGCATCGCGGCGGCTTAGTCGTTGTTGCGGGTGAGCTTGGCAAGCACCCAGCCGGCGGCGAGAGCGGCACCGAAGGCGGCCATCGGACGCTCGCGGATCAACTCCGACGCGCTGTCCAGCAGGTCGCGGCCTTTCTCCATCAACTCGTCGGCCTGTTCACGCGCGGCGCCGGCGACATCGCCCGCGGCCTTCCTGGTTGCCGATGCGCTCTCGGACAGCTCGGACTTGATGCTGGTCTGGCCGGAGCGGAGCTCTTCGCCGGCAGCGCTGGCCGCGCCCTTCAATGTCTCGCCGGTGTGCTGGGCCGCCTGCTTGAGGTGGTTGCCGGCCTCGCCGAGGTTGGACTTCACCGACTGGGTCGGATTGGTGCCGAGGGTGCTGGACGGATTGTTGGCGGTGGTATCGGTCGGATTCATTGCTATCGCTCCTGATGGGGGATCTTGGGATTTATTGCATCTGCAGCACACCGCGTTGATTGCCGCGAACGATCTGCAAAACCAACTGTGCAGGAGGTCGTGTGAAGCCCGCGCGGAAGCCGGCCAGATCCTCGAACGCGCCGGCGCTGGAAGCCATCACCACATCACCCTCGCGCATGCCACTGGCCGCGGCGCGACTGCCCTGGGCGACCGACTCGACCAGGACGCCGGACACGCCGGCCTGACGCAGGCGCTCCGGCAGTTCGCTGAAACCAGCGCCGGAAAGCCGCGGATCCAGGCTGGCGCCGTCGAGTGCGCGCGGCTGTTCCTTCAGGGTGGCGGTCAGCCGCAGCGGCGTGCCGTCGCGGCGGATATCCAGCTGCACCTTGCTGCCGATGGCATGCAGGCCCTCGAAGTTGCGCAAGCTGTCCCGGCTGTCGGTGCGCCCG
>NZ_JXSS01000022.1 GCF_000855665.1 Lysobacter sp. A03 | reverse complement strand
CCCAATGCCCCAGGCTTGCCCCCGCAACCCCTCCGCCGCCTATGCGGCCTGCTGCCAGCCGCTGCACGAAGGCCATGCCCCGGCGGGCAGCGCCGAGGCCTTGATGCGTTCGCGTTACAGCGCCTACGTCCTCTGTCTGCGCGATTACCTGCTGGCGACATGGCACCCCGACACCCGACCGACCGCGTTGGACCTGGACGACAGCCCGGACACGAAGTGGCTCGGACTGGACGTGAAGCGCCACGTCGACGCCGGCGATGGCACCGCGCTGGTGGAGTTCGTCGCCCGCTACAAGGTGGGCGGCGCCCCGGCGGTGCGGATGCACGAGATAAGCCGTTTCGATTGCCGTGACGGAGTCTGGTTGTATGTCGACGGGGAATTTCCCGGCAAGGCTCGCTAGAAACAGGCCCTCATCGACCGTAGTCGGGTGCCGCGCACGGTTATCCGTGGTCTACTCGCTCTGGGGATTTTTTGACTTCTACAAGGGGATTGAGATGGGAATGATGACCGGAGGCCTGGGCCTCGCATTCACAATTTTCGCGTTCGTGCTCGCGGTGCTGTGGTTCTTCCTGCCGTTCGCGATTTTCGGGACCAAGGACAAGCTGGCCGAGATCATCGCCGAATCGAAGAAGACCAACGCCGAGCTTGCCCGCATTGCTGCGGAACTGGCCGCAACTCGGACCGCAATGGCGCCAACGCTGCCCGACGTTGAACGAACGAGGGACGTGTGACCGGTTTTTAAAAGGCGAATGTGATGCCGGACCAGCTGTCGAACTGCATATTTCGCGACACCGTGTAAGCCGCGGGTCGCGCCTGCGACACCACAGAAGGGAAAACCATGGGACTGTTTGACGGACTGCTCGGCAACGCATCCAAGATCGACACGACGGCAATCCAGCAGGAATTCGCGCAGGTGCTCGCCCCCAACGAGGTGGTGGAGCACGTGTACAAACTCATCCGCGACTACTTCGTTTTCACCAACAAGCGCTTGGTGCTGGTCGACAAGCAGGGCCTGACTGGCAGCAAGGTCGAGTACCACTCGATTCCATACCGGAGCATCACCCACTTCAGCGTCGAGACCGCAGGGAGCTTCGATCTGGACGCGGAGTTGAAGATCTGGATTTCCGGCACGGCAACGCCGGTCCAGAAGACATTCAACAAGAAGCTGAGCATCTACGAGGTTCAGTCAGTGCTGGCCAGCTACGTGCTTGGTTGATCGGCGGAAAGGCGAAGTGCAATGACAATCCAGAAGCTTGCCCGTCTCAGTCTTTTCGCCTCGCTGGTGTTGGCAGTTGGCGGGTGCAGTGGCCCGAAGGACGGAACAGACGGGGAGGTTGAAGCGCAGGCAGGGCAGCCGATCAACCCGGTAACGCTCGCGGCACGTCTGCTCGCGATCCCAGTAGCCACCGCGCTCGGCGACAGCGCTACCGCGGACGGCCAGTTTCAGGCCGCTCACTCCGACGTGATGCGCTCGATGAAAGTCGCCGATAGCCGTCGCCCGATTGACCGTGAAGCTGCGCGAGCAGCGGCAGGGCAGGTGGCCGGCGTTCGGACCGTGGTGTGGATTGACCGGCATCACCTGCTCGCGCTCGTGAATGGCGGCGGGTATCGCAGTCAACAGACCATCAGCGGCATCTGCCAGCAATTGGAGCCACTGGGCGACACGCTGGCGGTTGTCGTGCATCTGCAGGATGCGACCGCGCGCACGGGTGACGAACTCGAAACCATCAGCCGCAATTGCCAGTTGAAGCCGGGTGAGCTCGCGCTGGCCCAGTCCAGGCGAGACCTTGACGTTATAGATCCCGCCATCCGCGCGCGACACAAGATGCTCAACGCCACCGAGGACGATCCCGCGGAATCAAAGCGACGTGCGGACGAGGCGATGCGATTGATCGAGGCGTCGACACCCGAGATGTAGCGCGCGAATCGGCCGCGGCAGCACGGTCAGCTACCCTCAACGCAAAACCCGATACCCCCGCGCCTCCATGATCCCCAGTACCTCATCGACCGGCAGCGCGCGGACCTCGTGGCCGTCACGGCCGATCGTGGTTTCGGCTTGGAACAGCGAGTTGAGGATGGCTTCTTCGGTCGCTTCGATGGCGGCCATGAACAACGGGGACATCGCGTCGTTGCGCATCACGGTCAGCTGCTGGGTCGGGCTGTCGGAGTCGTGCGGCACGCGCACCGATTCGTTGGCCGAGAACGCGATTACGTAGTCGCCGCTGCCGTTGGAGGCGATGCCACCGGTCCGGGCCAGCCCGAGCATGGCGCGCTTGGCCAGCCGCTCCAGGTTGCGGGCGTCCAGCGGCGCGTCGGTCGCCACGATGATCATGCACGAGCCGTCGGCCGAGTCGTTGAGCGCGTCGCTCAGGTAGTGCTTGCCCAGCACCTTGCCGATCGGCACGCCGTCCACGCTCAGCACGCCGCCGAAGTTGGTCTGCACCAGCACGCCCACGGTATGGCCGCCCAGATTGCCGGGCAGCTTGCGCGAGGCCGTGCCAATGCCGCCCTTGAAGCCGAACGCGACCGTGCCGGTGCCGGCGCCGACATTGCCTTGGGCGACGCTGCCGTCCTTTGCCGACTTGATCGCCGCCAGAACATCGCTCTTGGTCACATGTCGGCTGCGGATGTCGTTGAGATAACCGTCGTTGGTTTCCCCCACCACCGGGTTGACCGAGCCGACCTCGTCGTTGTCGGCAAACGAGAAGGCGTGGTCGATCAGCGCGTCCGCCGCGATCGGCACGCCGAGGGTGTTGGTCAGGATAATCGGCGTCTCCAGCGTGCCGAGCTCCGCGACCTGGGTCGATCCGGCCAGCTTGCCGAAGCCGTTGCCCACGTACACCGCGGCCGGGACCTTGTCCTGGAAGATATTGCCGGCATGCGGCAGTACCGCGGTGACCCCGGTGCGCACGTCCGTCCCGCGCACCAGGGTCGTATGGCCGACCGCAACCCCCGGCACATCGGTGATCGCGTTCCACGGGCCGGGCGTCAGCACCCCGACGGCGATGCCATGGTCGCGCAGGTTTTTCTGCTGGGCCTGTGCAGGCATGCAGGCGGGCCACAGCAGGGCGAGAACGAGCAGGCGAAAGTACATGTTGGATTCCCTGGCGCGGTGCATCCGCAACCCTACCGGTAAAGCCGAATGCAGGCATCGCCGGGCCATCGGCACGCGTGATCCGCTCACCGGTATGAGGCGAGCGTCAACGCGCCCGCCTACAATGGCCGCCCCCACACTCGCTCCCGACCCCCATGAGCCAGAAACAATGGATCGCCGGCATCAACGCCGTCGCCGCCGCGATCGAGCACGACGCCGAGAACGTGCGCGAGGTGCTGATCGAGGCGGGCGGGAAGAACCCGCGCCTGACCGAGATCGAAGGCTCCGCCCGCCGCTTCGGGATCGACGTGCGCCGGGTCAACCAGCAGGCGCTCTCCGGCGTCGCCGGCAACCTGCGCCACCAGGGCGTCGTCGCCCGCTATGAAGCGGCCAAGACCTGGGACGAGAACGAACTGGAAGACCTCGTCACCGCCGCCGAAGGTCGCGCCCTGCTGCTGATCCTCGACGGCGTGCAGGACCCCCACAACCTCGGCGCCTGCCTGCGCAGCGCGGCGGCCGCCGGCGTGACCGCGGTGATCTTCCCCAAGGACAAGGCCGTGCAGGTCAACGCGACCGTGCGCAAGACCTCCGCCGGCGCCGCCGACAGCGTCGCGGTGATCCCCGTCACCAACCTGGCCCGCACCATGCGCGACCTGCAGAAGCAGGGCGTCTGGCTGTACGGCCTGGCCGGCGAAGCGAAAGGCTCCCTGTACAACGTGGACCTGCGCGGCAACGTCGGCCTCGTACTCGGCGGCGAAGGCGACGGCCTGCGCCGCCTGACCCGCGAAAACTGCGACCAGCTCGTCAACATCCCCATGCCCGGCGCCGACGGCGGTGCCGGCGTGGAAAGCCTCAACGTCTCCGTAGCCGCCGGCGTCACCCTCTTCGAAGCTGTCCGCCAGCGCGTCACCGGCTGACGTGCGAAGGGTTGGGCGCGACCTCGGTGCCGACGGATCGCACAGCCGGGTTTGTGCTCTCGGAACCACCGCCATGCTGGAACGGCGGGTGTGAATGCCCTTGGGTGTGAAGTCAAGGAGGAGGCACCGGCTTCATCGGTGCCGGGGGACATTCACATCCAAGGGTATTCACACCCGGGGACGACCCCATTGTTTCGGAGCAAGTAATGAACTGGATCCTCCTCCTCACCGCCGGCCTGTTCGAAATCGCCTGGGCCATCGGCCTCAAATACTCCGAAGGCTTCACCCGCCTGTGGCCCACCGTCGGCACCCTCGTGGCGATGGCCATCAGCGTCTGGATGCTCGGTATCGCGATGAAAAACCTGCCCGTCGGCACCGCCTATGCGATCTGGGTCGGCGTCGGCGCCGTCGGCACCGTGATCCTCGGCGTAGTCCTGTTTGACGAACCCGTCAACGCCCTGCGCATCGGCAGCGTCGCCCTGATCATCGCCGGCATGATCGGCCTGAAACTCGCCACCCCGTAAACCCGCCGCGGCAATCCGCGGACCGACGCCGGCTCAGCGCGACGCGGGTGCCCGCGTCAGTGGCGCCACGCCGGGCATCGGCGTCGGCCACGCATTGACGATCTGGCAGAACAGCTCGGCCGTGCGTTCGGTGTCGTACACGGCCGAATGGGCCTCATTGGCGTCCCACTCGATGCCCGCCGCCGCCGCGGCGCGCGCCAGCACCGTCTGCCCGTAGGCGACGCCGGCCAGGGTGACCGTGTCGAACACGCTGAAGGGGTGGAACGGATTGCGCTTGTGGCCGGTCCGGGCCACCGCGGCGTTGAGGAAGTTCAGGTCGAAATGCGCGTTGTGGCCGACCAGGATCGCCCGCTGGCAGCCGTGCTTTTTGCAGGCCTCGCGCACCGGAGCGAACACGTGATCCAGCGCGGCGCGCTCTTCCTTGGCGAAGCGGAACGGGTGGTCCAGCACGATGCCGGTGATCTCCAGCGACTTGGGATCAATGTCCAGGCCGGGCGCCGGGATGACATGCGCGCTCGCCGTCTTGCCGGGAATCAGCAGGCCGTTCTCGTCGATATCCACCGGCACGACCGCGATTTCCAGCAGCGCGTGGCGGTTCCAGTCAAAACCGCCGGTCTCCACGTCGACCACCACCGGCAGGTAGCCGCGGAAGCGCGTGGCCAGCGGCGAGATCGTGGGCGTGTCGGGGGAGTCTGGCGTGGAGGCGGGGGGCGCGGCGTCGGTCATGGCGGAAAGCGTAGCAGAGGCGGGCGAGTGCCCCGGTTCGGGCAGGGTCCCGACGCCACCCGCTGCGGTCTGGAAAACGGAAGTTCAACCCGCCGGGTTGCCGGCGCTGCCCGCCCCAAGCGTGCTGCTGTGGTCGCGCTTCTCCCGCGGGGGAAGCGGGTCGTCGCCATGCACCAGGAACCAGACGTTCTCGGCGATGTTGGTGGCGTGGTCGCCGATGCGCTCCAGGTTCTTGGCGATGAACAGCAGATGGGTGCACGCCGGGACCGCGTAGGGGTCCGTCCTCATGTCCTCGAGCAGGTCGCCGAACACCCTCGTGTAGGCAGTGTCGATGGCCACGTCGCGCTCGCGCACACGCAGCGCCGAGGCCGCGTCGTGGTCGCGATAGGCGGCCAGCACCTGCCGCAGCTGATCCACCGCCAGGGTGCCGATGGCGTGCAGCGCGGTGATGCGCAGCAGTGGCGGGGGGGTCCCCATCACGGTCGAGCGCTTGGCGATGTTGGCCGCGAAGTCACCGATGCGCTCGATGTCGGAGGTGATCCGGATCGCGGCGAGGATGCCGCGCAGGTCGCGCGCCATCGGGCCGTGCAGGGCGAGCCGCATCACGTCGTGGCTGATCTGCTGCTCAAGCGCGTCGATGGCGGCATCGCCGGCGATGATGCGCTGCGCCGCCGCCGGGTCGTCGCTTCCGAGCAGGCCAAGGGCGGCCTCCAGCTGGGTGGCGGCCAGCTCGCCCATCCGCACCGTTTCGTCCAGCAACCGCTGCTGTTCCTCATCGGCGATCTGCGGACCGTCGTAACGGGGGTCATTCAGGGTCATGGTGCTCATCCGAACCGGCCGGTGATGTAGTCCTCGGTCTGGCGCTGCGAGGGGTTGGAGAAGATCGTCTCGGTCGCATCGTGTTCGATCAGATCGCCCAGATACATGAAAGCGGTGTAGTCCGACACGCGCGCCGCCTGCTGCATGTTGTGGGTGACCATGACGATGGTGAACTCGCTCTTGAGGCCGGCGATCAGCTGCTCAATGCGGCTGGTGGAGATCGGGTCCAGCGCTGAGGTCGGCTCGTCCAGCAGCAGCACATCCGGACGAAGGGCAACCGCCCGCGCGATGCAGAGGCGCTGCTGTTGCCCACCCGACAGGCCCAGGGCGCTGGCGCCCAGCTTGTCCTTGACCTCGTCCCACAGGGCCGCCTGGTGGAGGGCCTGCTCCACGCGCACGGCCATCTCCGCCTTGGAGAGCTTCTCGTGGTGGCGGATGGCGTAGGCGACGTTCTCGAAGATCGTCATCGGGAACGGCACCGGTTTCTGGAAGACCATGCCGACACGGCTGCGCAGACGGTTCAGGGGGTAGCGCGGATCCAGGATGTCGGCGCCGTCCAGCAGCACCTGGCCGGTGGCGCGCATCTTCGGATACAGCGCGTAGATCCGGTTGAACACGCGCAGCAGCGTGGATTTGCCGCAGCCGGACGGGCCGATGAGGGCGGTGACCTGTTTCTCCGGGATCGACAGGTTGATGTCCTTGAGCGCGTGGAACCGGTCGTAGTGGAAGTCCAGCCCGCGAACCGCGAGTTTGGGCGGGGCCTGCACGGCATCGGCAACGGGCGGCATTGACCGGGTGGCCCGCGCATCGACGGGCGCACCGGGCGCCACGTGCGCACGCACGGCGGGAGAGCGGGGCAGGTCGAGCACGGCGGTGGCGTTCATCGGTGGTGCCTCGGGTGGTAACGGGAAGGAAGGTGCGTCAGTCATGCGGCACCCGGTGACGGGCGACGATGGCGCGGGCGACCAGACTGGTCAGCAGGACGAAGGTGGTCAGGACCAGCGCGCCGGCCCAGGCGAGGTCCTGCCAGGACTGGTACGGGCTGCTGGCGTACTGGTACATAACCACCGGAACGCTGGCCATCGGACCGGTCAGGTCGGCGCTCCAGTACTGGTTGCCGAACGCGGTGAACAGCAGCGGCGCGGTCTCACCGGAGATGCGGGCCAGTGCCAGCAGGATGCCGGTCATGACGCCGGGCAGTGCCGAGCGGAACATCACCTGCAGCACCACCTTCCAGTGCGGCACGCCCAGTGACAGGGCCGCCTCGCGCATCTGGCCCGGGACCAGCCGCAGCATCTCGTCGGTGGTCCGCAGCACCACCGGCACGACGATGAAGGCCAGCGCGATGGCACCGGCGATGGCGGAGAAATTGCCGCCGGTGCGCATCACCACCAGCGTGTAGACGAACAGGCCCAGCACGATCGACGGTGCGGAGAGCAGGATGTCGTTGACAAACCGCACGACCGTGCCGATGCGGGTGCCGCGGCCGTATTCGGCCAGCCAGGTGCCGGCGGCGATGCCCAGCGGGGTGCCGATCGCGATGGCCATCAGGCACATCACGGCGCTGCCGAAGAACGCGTTGCGCAGGCCGCCCGCGGTCATCGGCGGCGGCGTGTCGCGGGTGAACAGTGCGACCTCGATGCCGCCAATGCCTTTGGCCAGCAGTGTCCACAGGATCCAGCCCAGGCACAGCAGGCCGATCACGGTCGCCACGTTCGACAGCACCAGCGCCAACACGTTGCCCATCCGGCGGCGGCGATACAGCCCGTCAGCGACGGCGACGTTACGCAAGGTGGTCATCAGCTGCCCTCCCGGCGGGCCAGGCGGGCGAGCATGACGCGCGCCAGTGCCAGCACGACAAAGGTGACGATGAACAGCACGAAGCCCAGCAGCAGCAGGGCGGAGCGGTACTCGCCCGTGGCCTCGCCGAAATCATTGGCGATCAGCGCCGCAATGGTGGTGCCCGGCTCCAGCAGCGACGCCGTGAAGCGGGTCGAGTTGCCGATGACGAACGCCACCGCCATGGTCTCGCCCAGCGCCCGGCCCAGGCCCAGGAAGATGCCGCCGATCACCGCCGAACGGGTGTAGGGCAGCACGATGTTCCAGCTGACTTCCCACTTGGTCGAACCCAGCGCGTAGGCCGATTCCTTCAGCCGCGTCGGCACGGTCAGGAAGACCTCGCGCATCACCGAGCTGATGAAGGGCACCACCATGATCGCCAGCACGATCCCGGCGGTGAGCATGCCGATGCCGATCGGCGGCCCCTGGAACAAGGGACCGATCACCGGCAGCGGGCCGAGGTGGTCGTTGGCCCACGGCGTGACATGGCGGGTCATCACCGGCACCAGCACGAACAATCCCCACAGGCCGTAGATGATGGAAGGGATGCCGGCCAGCAGCTCGATCGCGGTGCCGACCGGGCCGCGCAGCCAGCGCGGCGCGACTTCGGTGAGGTGGAAGGCGATACCGAAGCTCAGCGGCACCGCCAGCAGCATCGCGATGGCGGCGGTGACCAGCGTGCCGAATATCGGGACCAGCGCCCCGTAACGGCCCTGGACCGGATTCCAGTCGGCGGAGAAGAAGAAGTCCAGGCCGCTCGCCTGCAACACCGCGCGGCCGCCCCAGAGCATGGACAGGGCGGCGCCGGCCAGCAGCAACAGCACCAGCGCGACGGCTGCGGCCAGCGCGTAGCGGAACCAGCGGTCATTGCGGGCGTCGGCGTTGTCGCGCGCAAGGACGCCGGCGTTGGTCAGGACGCTTGTGCTCATGTGTGATCGCGGGTCACTGCGCGCCGGTGGTAAAGCCGAACTCGCTGGCCCAGTAGCGCTCCACCTGGTCCACCAGTGGCGCCGGCAGCGGCACGTAATGCAGCGCGTCGGCCTGCGCCTGGCCGTTGTGCAGTGACCACTGGAAGAACGCCAGCGCGTTGCGGCTGCGCTCGACGTCGGCCGGCTGCTTGTGCATCAGGATGAAGTTGGTTGCAGTGATCGGCCACGCCTGCTCGCCGGGCGCATTGGTGATGACCAGATTGAAGTCGCTGGCGCCGGCCCAGTCGGCCGTGGCCGCCGCGGCCTGGAAGGTGTCGGCATTGGGCGCGACGAAGTTGCCGGCCGCGTTCTGCAGCAGCGCGTGCGACATGGCGTTCTGGACCGCGTAGGCCAGCTCGACGTAGCCGATCGCGCCGTCGATCTGCTGGACGTAGGAGGCCACGCCCTCGTTGCCCTTGCCGCCCACGCCGGCCGGCCACTGCACCGACTTGCCTTCGCCAACCGCGTCCCGCCATGCGGTGCTGACCTTGGACAGATAGTTGGTGAAGTTGAAGGTCGTGCCCGAACCGTCGGAGCGCTGCACCAGGCTGATGTCGGTCGCCGGCAGCGCCAGGTTGGGGTTGAGCGCGGTGATCGCGGGGTCGTTCCAGCGCGTCAGCTTGCCCAGGTAGATGTCCGCGAGCAGCGGTCCGGTCAGGCGCAGCTGGCCCGGCTCGATACCGGCGACATTGACCACCGGCACCACGCCGCCGATCGCCGAGGGGAACTGGCCCAGCCCGGCTTCGGCAAGCTCCGTGCTGGACAGGGGGGCGTCGGAGGAGCCGAAGTCGACCGTGGCGGCGGTGATCTGGGCGATCCCGCCGCCGGAGCCGATGGATTGGTAGTTGACCTGGTTTCCGGTCGCGGCGTGGTAGTCGGCCGACCAGCGCGACACCAGCGGGAAGATGAAGGTCGCACCCGCACCGGTGATCTGCGCAGCACGCGGGGCACCGGTGTTGGCGTCGGACGTGCTGCCGTCGGTGGGCGCCGTGCAGCCGATGACACCGGCGGCAAGAGCGAAAACGAAGGACAGGGCGGCGATGCGATGGGGTTTCATGGGCTGCTCGTCAGGGCCGGGGTCGCCGGCGTTGGCACCATGAAAGGACGTTTGTGTTACCGGCATATGACAGCGATGGCGGCTGGCTGAACGAAGCCGGCTGAACAATGAAAAAGGGCGCCTCCTGCAGGAGCGCGCCCTTTTTGATGTCGCACCGCGGGCATGACCCGCCGGTAAGGTGCCTTGCCGGCGGGCTAGTGCTGCTCGGCCCCTGCCTTGGCGACGGCCTCCAGCTTGGTCAGGTCGATGCTTTCCACTGCGGACTGGATCTGCTGGAAGCTCTCCGCAGTGCCCTCGGCCTTCACCGTGAAGCGGCTGCCGACCATGACCCCGTAGGTGCCCCGGCCGCTGCGGCTGTTCCACTTCTCCTCGATTTGGCGTCCGTTGCGGGTGTAGGTCTTCTCAAAGCCATCCTGCGTTTCCGATGAGGACTCCGAGCTCACCAGGCCCCGGAACGCGCCCAGCTTTGCCATCATCGGCGCGTCCGACAGGCTGAGCTTGATGCGCTGCTTGCCGTCATCACTGGCGTAGTCCGCCGAGGCGTTGCTGATCTGCATGCCCATGCCGCTCTCGCGGTTGGCGCTGGTGCCGGTGCGCTGCATCCCGGCGACCGAGGCGGGTAGCAGGCTCTTGAGCTGCTCGGGCTCCAACGCCTCCAGTGGCTCGCCGTCCTTGCCGCCGAACAGCGCGGCCATCGCCGCTTCCGCGGACGCCATGTCGGCGTCGCGCGAGCTGCCCGATGAGCCGGAATCCTTCGAATCGCTGCCGGCCTTGCCGCGGCTCCGGGACTCGGCCGCTTCCATCCGCTCGCCGGCGGCTTTCATCTGCTCGCCAAACACGGCCAGCTGGCCCAGCTTGCTGTCCTTGTCGAAGACGACGCTGGAGCTGTTGGAGCTGTTGCCCAGCGCGCCGGCGCCCATTGCGCCGATGCCGGTCACCCCGGCCACCACCACGCCGATCAGCAGGCTCAGCACCAGCGTGATCACCACGATCACCACGGTGTAGCCCAGCGACTTCTCCGGTGGGTTTTTCATCGTATGGGACAGGCCGAGGTACAGCAGGTAGATCGAGTAGATCCCACCGACCAGTCCGATGATGCCGCCCAGCCACGGGATGATGACGCCAATGCCGGCCACCCACGCTGCGGTGTAGGCGTAGGCGATCGTCTTCAGGGCCTGCACCTGGTTCTTCTGGCCGCGGAAGCTCGGCGCCAGCGCATTGACGATCAGCGCCACCACGTACACCAGCACCAGGCTGAGCGCGTAGGTCAACACCGCGCCGAAGAGGCCGGCCACGATCCCGGTGCGCACGGTCACCCCGAACATGCCGGAGCCGATCAGGCTGGTCTTGATGAAGGTGAAGATGGCCGGCAGCGCGGCCAGGATCATGATGTATCGGCTGTAGAGGCCGGCGACGGTTGCCGGTTCCTCGCCGATCAGCGGCCAGGTGCGCCGCGGGTCGAACAGGATGGACTTGACCCGGGAGATGAGACCTTCGTGATTCATGTGTGCTTGCTCCGAGCGTGCGGTTGTTCAGCGGGACTGCGCCGTATTCACCATGCCAACTACGGCAGATGGCGGCTCATCCGGACATTACCGCGCCGGGTGTCGCGCAATTCCACCGCGCAGACAGCACAACGGGCCCGAAGGCCCGTGGTGCACCACACATGCTCAGATGCCACTCAGTACGTCATTTCCTTCGACCAGTAGGTCTCGATCTGCCGGACCAGCGCGTCGGGCAGCGGCACGTAGTCGAGCTTGCTGGCCTGGGCGTCGCCGTTGGCATAGACCCAGCGGAAGAACTCCTTCGCCGAACGCGCTCCGGCGGCATCCTTGGGCTGCTTGTACATCAGGATGAAGTTGGTGGCGGTGATCGGCCAGGCGTCCTGGCCCGGGGCATTGGTCATCACCAGGTAGAAGTCATCGGCCGAGCCCCATTCGGCGCTGGCGGCAGCCGCCGAGAACGTCTTGTCGCTCGGGACGATGTAGTTGCCGGCGGCATTCTTCAGCCGCGAGTAGGTCATCTTGTTCTGCAGTGCGTAGGACATCTCGACGTAGCCGATACCGCCCTTGATCTGCTTGACGTAGGCCGCGACACCCTCGTTGCCCTTGCCGCCGATGCCGCCGGGCCACTTTACCGAGGTGCCTTCACCGACTTGGGACTTCCACGCCGGGCTGACCTTGGACAGGTAGTTGACGAAGTTGAAGGTCGTGCCCGAGCCGTCGGAGCGGTGGACGATGGTGATCTTCAGGTCCGGCAGCTTCAGTCCCGAGTTGGTGGCGACGATGCGCGGGTCGTTCCAATTGGCAATCTTGCCCAGGAAGATGTCCGCCAGCACGTCGCCGTCAAGCTTCAGCGCGCCGGCGGCAATGCCCGGCACGTTCAGCACCGGCACCACGCCGCCGATCACCGACGGAAACTGCGCCAGGCCATGCTTGGAAAGCTCTTCGGGCTTCAGCGGGGCATCCGAGGAACCAAAGTCGACCGTGGCGGCCTTGATCTGGGCGATGCCGCCGCCGGAGCCGATCGACTGGTAGTTGACGCGGTTGCCGGTTGCCTTGGCGTAGTCGGCCGACCACTGGGTCATGACCGGGTAGATGAAGGACGCGCCGGCACCGGTGATCTCGGCGGCGGAGGCGGTCGCACTGGCACAGAGCGCGGCGGCCAGGGCCAGCGCGGTGAAACGGAAGGTACGGAACTGGGTCACGGAGGGCTCCGGGAAGGTGGGTAGGAGGAAGGGAGGGGTCAAGCCGGCGGCAGGAATGGCAGTCGCTTACCAGAAGAACTGCAGGCGGGCTTCGGTGATATCCGGGTTGTCGTCGATGCCGGCGCGCTGGCTGTCGACCTTCACGTAGTTCAGCGCGAGCTTGAAGTTGGAGCGCCAGTAGTAGTTCACCCCGGCGGTGATCGCGTCCATCTGGCCGCCCTGCACGGCGCCGTCGTCCAGATCGATGGTGTCGTAGCGCATCCCGAGCTGCCACATGCCGGCCGCCGGGTCGCTGGGGGCTTCGGTGCCGGGGACGCCGTCCTTGTACTTCCAGCCTTCGCCGGTGACGTTCCACAATGCACTCAGGTAACCGCCGCTGCCGCGGAAGTCGGACGCACCGGCGCCGTAGCGGTCGACGTCGACCTGCATGTACTCGCCTTGCAGCTTGACCGGCCCGCGTGCCCAGAAGCTCTCCAGCCCGATCGTCGCCATGCGATCCGCGTTGGCCAGGGAGCCGGTGCTGACCAGGCTGGCCTTGGTCAGGTCGGCATTGGGCTTGGCCGACAACTTGATCTCGTCGCCATCGACATCGCGGTTCACGTACGACAGGCCGAAGTGGAGGATGGTGCCGTCCTGGTTGATCGGCGCAAAGGTGCCGCGCACGCCGTAACCGTCCCCGGCGGCCTTGTTGCGGGTCAGTTCCCTGCCGAAGAAGCTGGCGGTGATGGCGAACGGGCCGCTGCCATAGGAGTAGGCCGCGCCCAGGCGACGACCGGTGGCGAAGCTGTTGGTGATGGTGGCCTTGGAGATGAAGTCGTTGTTCTTGGTCGACGAAAGCTCCTCCAGGCTGTTGGGCTGCTTGAACTGGCCCATCTGCAGGTAGTGCTGCTTGTTGCCGCCGAGCTTGTACTTCGCATTGACGTCGAGCCACTTGTCGGCCTTGGCGTCATAGCCCATCACCCAGTCGATGTTACCCGGGCCCTTGCCCTTGAGCACCAGCTCGGCGCGGCGCAGTTCCTGGTCGGCATTGCGGCCATCCAGCGCATCGCCATTGAGGTCGGCCACGTCGCTGCCGAAGTGGTTGTAATCGGCCTGGATCAGGCCTTCGAAGCTGATCTCCGAGCCACCGATCACATCGATGGCGATTTCGGCATGGGCGAGCGGTGCGGCACCTGCCAGCAGCAGGGCGATGGCGAGGCGGTTGCGGGCAATGGACATGGGGCGGAAGGTCATATCGGGAAAGTGCCCGCAGTGTGGCGAGGCAACATTGCAGCGATATGACAAAGGCAGCACGGGGACGCAGGCAATGGGGCGGCGCCCGCGTGTGCGCCCGATTCAGCCCTGACTTTGGAGCGCGCGCGCGGTGCCTGGTGGCGCCTCCGGCTCGCCGGGAGTCTTGTCGCGGTAGCGGCAGATGTCACGGATCACGCAATGCGGACAGTCCGGCGTGCGCGCCTTGCACACGTAGCGCCCGTGCAGGATCAGCCAGTGGTGCGCGTCGCGCAGGTACTCCTCGGGGATCACCCGCACCAGCAGGTCCTCCACCCCGCGCACGTTCTTGCCCGGCGCAAGGCCGGTGCGGTTGGACACCCGGAAGATGTGGGTGTCGACCGCCATGGTCGGCTCGCCGAAGGCGGTGTTCAGGACCACGTTGGCGGTCTTCCGGCCCACGCCGGGCAGTGCTTCCAGTGCGGCGCGGTCGTTGGGCACCTGGCCGTCGTGCCGCTGCAGGAGCAGCTCGGCCATCGCCACGACATTGGCCGCTTTGGTGTTGTACAGGCCGATGGTGGCGATGTACGGCTTCAAACCTTCCACGCCGAGCGCCGCAATGGCCGCAGGGGTGTTGGCGATCGGGAACAGCTTCCGGGTCGCCTTGTTGACGCCCACATCGGTGGACTGCGCCGACAGCGTCACCGCGACCAGCAACTCGTAGGGGTTCGCAAACTCCAGCTCGGTGGTGGGCTGCGGATTGAGCTCGCGCAGCCGGGCGAACATCTCCTCGATCTCGGCCTTGCGCAGCCTGGAGCGCGGCCGGGTCTTGCGTCGTGCGGGGATGCTCAACGCTCGGGTTCTCCCTGCGAGGGCGGCTTCAGGGCTGCTGATCCTGGCGACGTCGTTCCCTGCGCCCGCGCTGCCGCCTTTGCCTGCGCCCGCGCCAGTGCCGCGGCCGCGGCAGGCGGAAGGGCCGGGCTCACCACGCGTGGCGCCTCGAACGGGCGCGCCGTTACCACTGCGCTTGCCGCTGGCTGATGCTGGTCTTCGACGGCCACGGTCGGCGCCGCCCTGCGCTGCTCACGCTCCAGGCGCCGACGCGCCAGCCTTGCTTCGCGCTGGCGATATCGCTCCCGCGCGGCCAGCGCCTGCTGGCGCTCGCCCTGCACGCGATCCAGCCGCGCCACGCAGTCCGCGCTGCACGCGGGGCAGGGGATGGCGTCCATCAGCCCCAACGCGAAGGCACGGTCCAGATCGCCCACCGCCAGTGCGTTGCCTACCGGATGGGCGGCGCTGCCGCACGGATCCATGCAGCCGCAGGCACAGGCCGGCGCGGACGATGAGGTCGCAGCGCAAGCCATCTGCGGAACCACCTCGTTCAGCTGCCCTGGAAGGCCGGCTTGCGGCGCTCAAGGAACGCGGTGGTTCCCTCACGCATGTCGTCGGTGGAGAACATCAGGCCGAACTGCGCGGTCTCGTACTCAAGGCCTTCCTCGATACCGCACTCGCCGCCCACGTTGACGCAGTCGAGCACGCCGCGCAGGGCCAGCGGCGCGGATGCCGCCAGCTGGTTGGCCAGCTTCATGGTCTCGTCGTGCAGCTCAGCGGCGGCAACGACCCGATTGACGATGCCCAGCTCCAGCGCGCGTGCAGCGTCCACGGGTGCGCCGACCAGGCACAGCTCCAGTGTCGCGGCACGGCCGGCGAGCCGCAGCAGACGCTGGGTGCCGCCAAAGCCCGGGATCAGCCCCAGGTTCACCTCAGGCTGGCCGACCTTGGCCCGGTCGGAAGCGATTCGCAGGTGGCAGCACATCGCCAGCTCCAGCCCTCCGCCCAGCGCGAAGCCGTTGACCATGGCGATCACCGGCTTGCCGAGTTTCTCGATGCGTCGCATCAAGCGCTGGCCGCGCAGCGAGAAGTCCCGACCCTGGACCGCGGTCAGCGTGTTCATTTCGCTGATGTCCGCCCCGGCGACAAAGGCTTTCTCACCGGCACCGGTAAGGACCACGCAGCGAACGCCTGGGTCGCTGTCGGCCGCCTCAAACGCCGCGAACAGCGCGTCCAGCGTGGCGGCATTCAGGGCGTTCAACTTGTCCGGGCGGTTGACGGTGATCACGCGGACGGCAGCGTGGTCGGCGACGGTGACGATGGTGGAAGCAGCGGTTTCGGGCATCAGGTCGGGTCCGGAAAAGAATAAACGGGTGGATTGCGGAACTTGCCGGCCATCGAGTGGTCGGACTTGAGTCGTCAGTGGCGGTTAAGCCCTCGCGTCGTTATCCTATCGTGTCCGCCCGGGGCTGTTGACCGGCGTGGCATCCCAATCGGGGCGGTGCGTCCGCTTCGCGTCACCTCCGGAGGTTTTACCGAATGAAGTTGCGTTTGATTGCGGTCGCCGTTGCGGCCTTGACCCTGACCGCAGGCCAAGCCTTCGCCCAGGACACCTCATCCGAGAAAGGCAAGCTGAGCTACGCGCTTGGTTATGACCTGGGACGCAATGCCAGCGAAAGCGGCGAAGCGCTCGACGTCGGCACCATCACCAAGGGCCTGCAGGACGGCTATGCGAAGAAGGATCCGGCCGTGCCGGTCGACCAGCTCCGCAGCGCCGTGGAGAACATGCAGAAGCGCCAGCAGGCCAAGGCCAAGGCAGCCTGGGATTCCGCGGCGGCTGAAAACAAGACCCGCAGCGACTCCTTCATCGCCCAGAACAAGTCCAAGGCGGGCGTGCAGGCGCTGCCCAGCGGCGTCCAGTACCGCGTGATCGAAGCGGGCAAGGGTGCCAAGCCGACCGCAGCCAGCACCGTTTCGCTGGAAGTGGCCGGTCCGTTCCCGTGGGGCCAGCGCCAGCAAGGCGAAGCGTCGCAGGCGCGTCCGATGCCCGACATCAAGCTCACCGAAGTCGAGATGCCGGCAATGCGCGAAGCACTGCAGATGATGCCCGCCGGTTCCAAGTGGGAAGTCACCTTGCCGGCTGACAAGGCCTACGGTGCCGATCCGCGTACCGGCATTCCGCCCAACATGGCGGTGCAGTTCGAGATCAAGCTGGTCAGCGTCAAGTAAAAACGTGTACCCGCGGCTTGGTCCGCGACCCGTCCCAAACGTTGCGCCGGCCCTGTCCGGCGCAACGCGTTTCTGGCATATGGAATATCGCTTTCAGGAGTCTCGCCGTGTACCAGCCCTTGCCGCCCATGCTCACTCCCTGCACCGGCGTGTGTTGTCTGGATGAGCGCGGCCGGTGCGACGGCTGCCACCGCACCGGCGACGAGATTGCCCGCTGGTCGCAGATGGACGATCGCGAGCGTACGCACCTGATGGACGTCGTATTGCCCGATCGCGAGGCAGGGCGCGGGTGAGCGACCCGGCGCTGGTTGCGCGCCTGGACGCCAGCGGCCGGCTCCGGCGCGCACTGCATCCGCTGTGGACGCCGCCGACCGGTCCGGCCTGGAACCTGGCCGAACTGGATGATCTTCTGTTGCCGGGTGACCCGCAGTTGGATGCCGCGGTCCTGGTCGGCCTCGTGCCGCGGCCGGACGCGACCCAGGTCATCCTGACCCGACGTACCGATGCATTGCGCCATCACGGCGGGCAGGTGGCGTTTCCCGGCGGCCGGGTGGAGCCGTTCGACGCGGATGCCGTCGCCGCTGCCCTGCGCGAGACCGACGAGGAAATCGGCGTGTCCCCGACGCAGGTCACCCCCTTGGGTCTGCTGGATCCGCTGCTTACTGTCACCGGCTTCCGGGTGATTCCGGTGGTCGCGATGATCGACCCGGCACACCGCATCCATGCCGATCCCGGCGAGGTCGCCGAGGTGTTCGAGGTGCCGCTGGAGTTCCTGCTTGACCCGGCCAACCTGGTCGGCCAGCGCGTGGATTACCGGGGCCGTACACGCGAAGTCTGGGAGTATCGCTATCCCGCCCAACGCATCTGGGGCGTCACCGCCTCTATCCTGATGAACCTGCGGCAGCGACTGGAGCACGTGTCATGACTGATCAGGTTTCCAATCCTGGTTCCGAGCCGAGGTGGCAAACCCTGCTATCGGTGGAGGAGCTGGCCACGGCGCTGGGTCGTCCGGATGTAGTGGTGCTTGACGCGCGGTCGTCGCTCGCCGACCCGGCCGCATGCGAGCGCGCGTATCGCCAGTCCCATGTCCCCGGCGCGTACTTCGCCGCCCTGGATCGCGATCTGTCGGACCATTCGCGTCCCGGCGGCCGCCATCCCTGGCCATCGGCTGAGGACTTTACCGCCAGGCTGGGCGAGTGGGGCATCACCCCGGATCACCAGGTGGTGGTCTACGACGCCGGCGACGGCGGGCTTTCAGCCGCACGCGCGTGGTTCCTGCTGCGTGCGCTCGGGCACCGCGACGTCGCGGTGCTGGATGGAGGCTGGAAAAGCTGGACCGCGCAGGGATGCCTGGTGGAGGTCGGTACGCCCGTCTCGTCGACGCCGGTGGCCTACCACGCCGACTTCGACCGGGCGCTCCTGTTCGATGCGCCGCAGGTCCAGGCGCATCTGGCCGCTGGCGGAATGCTGCTGGATGCGCGCGCCAGCGAGCGGTACCGCGGCGACGTGGAGCCGATCGACAAGGTCGCCGGGCACGTCCCCGGCGCGATCAACCGGCCCTACGCGGAAAACCTGGACGACGGCCGATTCAAACCCGCGACCACGCTCCGGCAGGAGTTCACCGATCTGCTCGAAGGGCGTGACCCGCACGATGTCGTAGTGATGTGCGGCTCCGGCGTGACCGCCTGCCATCACCTGCTCGCGATGGAGCACGCCGGACTGCCCGGCGCGAAGTTGTTCACCGGTTCCTGGAGTGGTTGGATCGAGGACCCGTCGCGCCCGGTCGCGACCGGCGCGTAACCAGCGCGCAGGCTGTGACCTGCTGGGCGGGGGAGATCTGTGGGCCGCCGAGGGGCGCGACCTGCCGACCTTCCGGGCGAATGTCCCCCGGCACCCGGTGGCGGATGCCTCCTCCTTTATTTCGCCCCGAAGGCCAACAGGTCCCGCTGTCAGATCGCAGCGTTACGCGGACATCGAACGGCTGGGCTTTTGCTTCTACAACCACCGTCATGCTGAAACGGCGGGGGTGAATGCCCTTGGGTGCGAAATAAAGGAGGAGGCACCGGCTTCATCGGTGCCGGGGGACATTCGCAAACAAGGACATTCACCCTCGGGCGCCTCGGCTATTCGGAAGGTGCGGCGCTTTCCCCCCCTGCTATAGGCGAAGTCCTATTTTTTACCCAGCTGTGCCACCAGCGCCTTCAGTGCGCTCTGCGTGCCGGGTTCAAACCAGGCATCCACGAAACGCTCCAGATCCACGTGCTCGGGCTGCAGGGCTTCGACCACCTCGGTGCGGGCAATATCACGCGTATGGCGCATGGCGTCGTGCGGCAGGGCCAACAGCGCTTGCAGCCACTCATGCGCGCGCCCGACGAGGCCGCTGGTGTCGTGCTCAGGGCCCATGTCGATCAGCTCATCGACCAGCCCGATCCGCAGCGCAGTGGCCGCATCGACCATCTCTCCGGACACCAGCAAGCGCTCGGCGCGGTGCGGCCCGACCACACGGCGCATCAGGCGCTGGATGCCCTCGGGGGCGATCAGGCCGACCCGGGTCTCATTCAGCCCGATACGGAAATCCCCGGCCGCCATGATCCGGTAGTCGCAGCACAGCGCGTACACGCACCCACCCGCCGGCGCGTGGCCAGTGATCGCGGCAACCACCGGGATCGGGCTCGCCGCGAGCGCGCGAGCCGCGCCGAAAAACGCCTGCCAGGCCTCGGTGATGGCCTTGCGGTCATCACCCAGTGAGAGCAGGTGGGGAACATCCAGTCCGGCGGAGAAGATCCGCGGCGAGCCGGTCAGCACAATGCCGCGCGCGCCCTCGCCGATCGCCGAAGCCACCGCGTGGTGCAACTCCCGGCACAGGGCCGGGTCCAGCGCGTTGACCGGCGCACGTGCCAGTTGCAACTCGACCACGTCGCCATGGACCGTGGCCTTGACGTGGCTCACGGCGTGTCGCCCTGGGTCCAGCGATAGCGGACGGTATAGGTCAGCACGGTCTCGCCCTTGGCCGGTACCGGCACGTCGAACTCCACCTGGTTCGCGCCCTTCCTCGTCGCCGGCACGCTGGACTCGATGATTTCCCAGTCGCTCCAGCGCGGCAGGTTTTCCAACACCTGGATGGTCGCGTCCTTGTCCTTGGCGTTGCCCAGGGTGATCGCGAATGACTCGGTGATCGTGCGTCCAGCCCGATCCAGGCGGAAATCGGTGGCTTCGCGCTCGGCGCGCAGGTCAAAGGGCCGGCCGACTTCCAGGGTGATGTCGGCGCCCTCGGCGGTATGCGCCAGCATCGATTCGCCGAGGAAGTCGCTGCCGTCGAACACCCGCACGCGGCCGGCCGGCAGTGGCTGGCCCAGTCCCGCGTCCTTCGAATTACTCACCGATACGGTGGCGGTAACCGGCAGCTTGCCGGTCTGGCCGCGCTGTACGGGTTCGATCTGGGGCCGCGGCGGAATCCATGGTTCGCCGCTCTGGCCGACCGTGTATGCGCGCTCGCAGGCCACCGCCGGCAACTGGGCGAACAGCGGCACGCGCTCCACCACGCCATTGGCGACGGTGATGCTGTTGGGCAGTTCGTAGGCGTGGTACTCGCCGGACTGACGCACCGACGGCATGTCCATCATCTTGGGCGCCGCAGTGGAAGCGGCGTCATAGCTGCCGCGCATGGCCATCTCGGGACGGCCGCTGGCGCGTGCGGGCTCGCCGGCGACCAGCGTGATCCGCGCATTGCCAAATCCGACGCCGGCGCGGTTGACCAGCAGCGCGGCGCCGTCCAGCGCCAGCGTGCAGCCCTGGGCCTCGGCGTCCGCATTGGCCAGCGTGGCGCGATACTCCGCGCGCCATGCCATGCCGCCCATCGGGTAGCTGAGCAGGAAGTTGGCGTCGCCGGCGTTGTCCGCCTGCACGGTCCAGCGCAGCTCTGCCTGCTGCGGCACCAGCTTGCTGCCATCGACCACGCTGAAGTTGTCGTAATCGCGGATGACCTTGATGCGGCCGTCGCCCAGCGCCAGGGTCAGCCCGTCATTGGCGGCCAGCAACACGCCGTTGTCGCTCTGTTTGGCGGTGCCGGCGGTGTGCTCCACCACGATCCGCTGGCCGATCACCTGGGCGATCACCTCGTCGGTGCCCGACAGGGGCGCGACGAAGCGTTGCGACACCAGGGTGATGCCGTCCGAGCGCGGCTGCAGCTGGGCGGCCTCCACGTCCATCGAGCGCGGCATGCCATTGGCCGACACGGAGTTCACGCCCGACTGGAGGCTGTAATGCAAGGGGCGCTCCACCAGCGCAAAACCCGGCATGCCGGGGCGCGCCAGGGTATCGCCCGACAACGACTCGTAATCGCCGCTGTAGATGGTCAGGCGCGTGGTGCCGCTTTCGGGATTGGCGTCCGTGCTCGCGGGCGGCGGCGTGGGTTTCGCGGCGGGAGGCGGGGCTTCGGAGTCGGATGCAGGCTTGCCCGAACAGGCGGCGAGCGCAACGGCGACAGCAAGGAAGGGCAGCGTTCGGCGCATCTCGGACTCCAGTCTCAACCTGTCGGTATCATAAGGGCATGAACACCCTCCGCGTTTCCCTGCTGTGTTCCCTCGTCGCCGTCGCATTCAGCCTGGTCTCGCCAGTGGCCGCGGCGGCCGATGCCGAGTGTCTGCCGAAAATCAACGATGGCTGGATCCGCGTGCCACCCGCCAACATCCCGGTACTCGCGGGGTTCGGTGCCATCGCCAACCCCTGCGACACTGGGATGACGGTGGTGTCGGGCAGCAGTCCCGGCTTTGATGACGTGTCCATCCACGAGACCCGCTTCGAGGATGGCATCGCGAAGATGCGCGCGATTCCGAAGCTCACAGTGCCCGCCGGTGAGAGCGTCACGCTCAAACCCGGTGGCCTGCATATGATGCTGATGAAGCCCAAACGCACGCCCGTGGCCGGCGATGTGATCCGGATCGATTTCAAACTTGACGATGGCAGGACGGTTTCCGGCGATTTTGAGATCCGCAAGTAGGCGAACCATCTCTGTCGCCGGCGTCTGATGTGGGTTTCATCCAGGCATCGTGGTTTGATCAGGCGATTTCGCGATGAGGTCGGGGAATGATTGGAATGCCGGGAAATCGCCATCCACGCAAATCTTCCGGCGCACTGTTCTGCCTTCTCGGTATATCGCTGTTCGGCGCCGCGTGGTCGCAGGAGCCGGCGGCGCAGGCACTGAGCTTCGAAGAAGCCCGTTGGACGCTCGAGCATTCATCCGACGCGCTGGCCGCTGCTGACGCGAGCGTGCGGGGCAAGCTCGACCTGGCCCAGGCCACCCGCTCGCTCCGGGTTCCCGAGGTGTCGATCGACGTGCGGGAGATGCAGTTCCAGAAAACGCTGTCCCTGCCGCTGGGCTCATTGGCGCCGGTCGCCGGGGCGTTTGGTATTCCCAGCCCGCTGCAGTTCCGCGAACGCGACTGGCGGTTGCGCCCGGTGTTGAGCACCGTGGTGCCGATCTACAGCGGCGGGCAGATTCCGGCGGCGCAGGCGGCCGCTGCTGCCGCGGTGCGCCAGGCAACGGCGGAGCGAGACCTTGAGTCGCAATCGCAGGTGCTGCAACTGGTGCAGCGGTATTTCGGTCAGCAACTGGCGCGACAGGCGCTGGAGGTTCGCCGCGATGTGCGCGACGGCTTGCAGCGCCATGTGGAGAATGCCGAAAAGCTCGAACGCGAAGGCTTTGCGACCCGGGCGCAGCGACTGCAGGCGACCGTGGCCCGCGATCAGGCCGAGCGCGACTACCAGCGCGCGATCAACGATCTGGACACCATCAGTGAGTCGCTGGCCAACCTGTTGCGCAGCGATCGACCCATCGCCACCACGACCCCATTGTTCGTGATCAGCAACTCGACGGAGCCGATGGAGATGTACCGCGATCAGGCGCTTTCCCGGCACCCGCAGATCCGGCGCCTGCAGGCGCTCGGTGAGCAGGCGAGCGAGGGCGTGAAGGTGCAGCAGGCCAAGTTGAAGCCGCAGGTGTATGCCTTCGGCCAGTACGACCTGCATCGCGAGGATGCGCTGATCACGGATCCCGACTGGGCATTCGGCATCGGCGTGAAATACACGTTCCTGTCGGGCAGCAACCGGCCCGCCCAGATTGCTGCCGCCCGCGAGCAGGAGCTCGCGGCCGAGGCCGGGCTGCGCGAGGCACGCAACCAGATCACTTCGGGCGTAAGCAAGGCCTACAACGAGCTGGAATCGGCACGCCAGCAGTACCTGTTGCTGGACAGCTCGATCGAATTGTCCCGGGAGAACCTGCGCCTGCAGGAGCTGTCGTTTCGCGAAGGCCAGGTGACCTCGCTCGACGTCATCGATGCCCGCCTGCAGCTGGGTGGCGCGATGGTCGAGCGCGCGCAGGCGGCCTACGACTACGACGTGGCGCTGGCGCGCCTGCTGGAAATCAGCGGCCGACTCGACGAGTACCACGACTATTTCCGCAAGGCCGACAAGGTGCTGGAGCAATGAGCGAGAACGGGACCGCCGGTAACGCAGCGCAGCCGGCCCACCTGCGCCGGTGGGTGGGCGTTGGCGCAATCGTGGTCGTCGTGGCGCTCGTCGTGGCCGGTCTGTGGCTGGCCTTCCGCGCCCCCGCGGACGTCGTGCAGGGCATGGCAGACGCGGACAGCATCAACGTATCGACAAAAATCAGTGCGCGCGTCTCGAAACTGCTCGTGCACGAGGGTGACCGGGTCGAGGCCGGACAGGTGTTGTTCGAGCTCGACAGTCCCGAGGTCGCCGCCAAGCAGGAGCAGGCGGACGCGGTGCTGGACGCGGCGCGCGCGCAGGCCAGCAAGGCCGAGGAGGGCGCACGCTCGGAGGACATCCGCGCTGCGGAAGCCAACTGGCGGCGCGCGCGAGCCGGTGCCGAGCTATCCCGAGCCACCTACCGGCGGGTGGAGAATTTCCACCGCCAAGGCGGGATGACCCGGCAGAAGCGCGACGAGGCCCTGGCCCAGCAGCGCAGTTCCAATGAGCTGGAGGCCGCCGCGCGCGCGCAGTACGACATGGCCCTGGCCGGTGCGCGCGGCGAGGACAAGGCCGCCGCGCAGGCCCAGGTGCGACAGGCCGAAGGCGCGGTGGCCGAGGTGAGCGCCGCGAAGGCGGAGATCGAGGGCCGCGCGCCGATCACCGGCGAGGTCGGCAAGCGTCTGGTGGACGTCGGCGAACTGGTGCCCGCCGGATACCCGGTTTTTGCGCTGGTCGATATCGATCGCATGTGGGTCTCGTTGAACCTGAGAGAGGACCAGTTCGGCGGCATCCGGATGGGAACCCGGCTGCGCGGTGACATTCCTGCGCTGGAGATGGAAGACGTCGCGTTCGAGGTGTATTTCATCAGTCCCGCCGGCGATTTCGCGACCTGGCGCTCGACCCGCCAGTCCAGCGGTTACGACGTGAAGAGTTTCGAGGTTCGGGTACGTCCGGTGCAGAAGGTGGACGGCTTCCGGCCCGGCATGAGCGTTCTGTTTGCATGGCCGCCGGCGGATTAGCCGAGGCAACGGACAGGGCAACGCCGATGCAGGCGCTGTTGGCGTCGGCACGTCGCGAGTGCCGGTTCTTGCGTGCGAGCCCCTGGGATCTGGCGCTGGCCACGTGGATCCCTTGCCTGTTGCTGCTGATCGTGGCCTGGATGTTCAGCAGCGGGGTGCCGCGCGAGCTGCCGGTCGCCGTGGTCGACCTGGATCGCAGCACGACCAGCCGTGAGCTGGTTCGCCACCTGCAGGCATCGCCGGGGCTGACTGTGTCCGAGCAGCCCGCAACGCTGGAGCAGGCGTTTTCCCTGGCCCGTGCGCTGAAGGTGTATGCCGTTGTTAACATCCCGGCCGGTACCGGTCGCGACATCCAGCGCGACGGCAGCGCTGCGGTTCTGAGCTATTTCAACGCCAGCTATCAGGTGGCCGGGCAAGCCGCGGCGCGCGACATCGACAGCGCCGTGCAGGCGGTGTCCGCGCAGTTGGCAGTGACGGAGATTGCCCTGACCCGCGGGCCGGCGAGCGTGCGCGCCGCGCCGATCGCGGTGCAGACGGGTGTGCTGTTCAATTCGGCGCGAAGTTATGAGCAGTTCCTGCTCGGCCTGCTGTTTCCGGCCATCCTGCATCTCGCCCTGTGCGTGGCGATGGTGGGTGCCTTCGGCCGTGAGCTGCGCGACGCAACCATCCAGGCCTGGCTACACGAAAGCCATGACCGTCTGGTGCCCGCGGTGCTGGGCAAGATCGCCCCTTACTTCGTGTTGTTCACCGTGTACGGCGCCGTCAGCCTGTTGTGGCTGGGCGCCATCCGTGGCGGCGGGCTCGCGGGCGGATTTGCCTGGTTGATGCTGGGGCAGGCGTTGATGTACCTGGCCTATGCCGTTATCGCGCTGCTGTTCGTGGCCGTCAGTCGCAACATGGCCTCGGCGCTGTCGGCGGCCGGCCTGTATGCGGGCACTTCGCTGGCGTTCTCAGCGGCGACCTTCCCGTTGCAGGGGGCGTCCTGGTTTACCCGCCTGTGGAGCGCTCTGCTGCCGTTCACCGCCTACCTCAAGGTGCAGGCGCAGCAACTGGACATGGGGTCGTCCCTGGCGGTTTCGGCGTGGCCACTGACTGCTTTGCTGCTGTTCGTGCTGGTTCCCGGCATCATCGGCATCCCGCTGCTGGGCCGGGCCTCGCGCGACCCCGCGGCATGGGGCCGGCGATGAACCGGTTCGCGTTTGCCTTTGGCGAGACGCTGCGAGCGATTGCCGCTGATCGGGTGGCGCTGCTGATCCTGGTTGGTGCGGTGCTGCTGTACTCGTTCTTCTACCCCACCGCGTATCGCCACCAGGTCGCGGTGCACCTGCCGCTGGTGGTGGTCGATCAGGATCACAGTCCTATGAGCCGCGACCTGCTGCGCAAGCTCGATGCGGTGCGTGCGCTGCACGTCGTCGGCGTGCTGGGATCGATGGACGACGCGCGCGCCGTGGTGGAGCGCGGCGACGCCGAAGCGATACTGCTGGTGCCGGCAGATTTCGAGCGCGACATCCTGCGCGGCGGCCAGGGCCGCTTGGCGTTGATCGGCAATGGGACGCTGCTGGGTCGGGCGAGCGTGGTGCTGCAGGGAGCGGCGACGGCAATCACGGCTTTCGGCCAGGAGGTGGCGGTCAGCCAGGCGCAGTTTGCCGGGGCTCCGGCAGCTCCACCACTGCAGCTGATCGAGCGTCCGCTGTTCAATACCGCCGAAGGCTATGGCAGCAGCATTGTTCCCGGCGTTGCCGCCCTGATTGTTCAGCAGACCCTGCTGATCGGGGTGGCGCTCATGGCCGCCGCCCGGCGTGAGCGGCACGGCAAGCTGCGGCTGTCGCGGCCGGGCCTGTGCGGCATCGCCACCGCCTTCGCGATGATGGGGATGCTGAGCCTGCTGTATTTCAGCGGGTTCGTGTACTGGTTCCAGGACTATCCGCGCGCCGGCAACCTGCCCGGCCTGCTGGTCGCCGGAGCGATGTTCATCGCGGCGGTAGTCGGCTTCGCGCTGTTTTTCGGCAGTTTTTTCCGGACCCGCGAGCGCGCCTTCCAGCTGATTACGGTCACATCGCTGCCGCTGTTCTTCCTGTCCAACCTGTCGTGGCCGGCGGAGGCCACGCCAGCCTTGCTGGTGCGCCTGGCCCAGCTGCTGCCGAGCACGCCGGGGATCAACGCGTTGGTCAAGGTCAACCAGATGGGAGCGAGCGTGGCCGAGGTGTCGGGCGAACTCGTCAATCTGGCCCTGCTGGCGCTGGTTTACGGCGCGCTGGCGATGTGGCGCTATCGGCCAGGCTGATCAGCGCGAGCAGGCTTCGCGCACGTTTTTCGGCAGCTCGGCCGCGCGCCCGCTGTCGCGGTCGATCCACACCATGACCACGTTGCCGTCGCAATAGACGATCGAGCGGTCCTCGTCATCAACGATGCGGTGGCCGATGCTCAGGCTGGTATTGCCCAGCCGCTCCACGAACAACTCGACCACCACCTCGGCCGGCCAGGTGATCGGCCGGCGGTAATTGAGCTGCGCCGCGGCCACCACCGGGGCCACGTGATCGTCCAGGCCCTGGCCGGGCACGCCCATCATCCAGTGCAGTCGCGCCTCTTCGAGATAGCTCAGGTACTTGGAGTTGTTGACGTGGTTGAACGCGTCCAGATCACGCCAGCGCACCGCCATCGGCACCCGAATCAGGTCCGCGCTGGGAGCGGCAACGGCATCCTTCTGCGATGGCGATGGCGATGGCGATGGCGTTGGTGCGGCGTCGGCGGACTGCTGCGCGCCCGGTGCACGCTCCCGCACTTCCGCCGCGGGCTTGGCCACTGCCGGTGGCTGCGCCTTCTTCCCCTTGTTGTGACTGCCAGCGTCCGCGTGGGTCGCATCCGGCTGTTTGGCAGGGCGCTGTCCCGCCGCGGCCTTCTTCGCGGTCGTCTTACGCGCAGCTGCCTTCTTCACCGCAGGTTTTTCCGCCGCGGCCTTGTTGGATGCAGCCTTTTTGGCCGGCGTTTTCTTCGCCGTGGTTGCGCGCGGTTTGGCGCCGGGCTTGTCCGGATTCGCGGGTGAGGACTTGTCGCTCATGCTTTGGTCGTCTTCCTGGCAGTCTTGCGCGGCGTCTTGCTCGCGCGGGGCGTGGCGTCGTGGGGCGTGGCTTTCCGCGCATCACCATCGGCAGCTGCGCGGGCCAGCACCGGGGCGAGGAAATGCCCCGTGTGCGAGTGCTTCAGCCCGGCGATGTGTTCCGGCGTTCCGCTGGCAAGGATCTTACCCCCGCGATGCCCGCCTTCGGGTCCCAGGTCGACGATCCAGTCGGCGGTCTTGATCACGTCCAGGTTGTGCTCGATCACCACCACGGTGTTGCCGTCGTCGCGCAACCGGTGCAGGACCGCCAGCAGCGCCTCGATATCGTGGAAGTGCAGGCCGGTGGTCGGCTCATCCAGGATGTACAGCGTGCGCCCGGTGTCGCGGCGCGAGAGTTCCTTGGACAGCTTGACCCGCTGCGCTTCGCCACCTGACAGCGTGGTCGCCGACTGACCGAGCTTGACGTAGCTCAGACCGACATCGACCAGCGTCTCCAGCTTGCGCGAGATGGACGGGATCGCATCGAACAACTCCAGCGCGTCCTCCACGGTCATGTCCAGCACGTCGCTGATGCTGTAGCCCTTGTAGAGGATCTGCAGGGTCTCGCGGTTGTAGCGCTTGCCGCCACACACATCGCACGGCACGTACACGTCCGGCAGGAAGTGCATCTCGACCTTGATCAGGCCATCGCCCTGGCACGCTTCGCAACGGCCGCCGCGGACGTTGAAGCTGAAGCGTCCCGGCGCATAGCCGCGCGCGCGCGATTCGGGCACCTGCGCGAACAGCTCACGCAACGGCGTGAACAGGCCGGTGTAGGTGGCCGGATTGCTGCGCGGAGTGCGTCCGATCGGCGACTGGTTGATGTCCACGACCTTGTCGAACAGGTCCATCCCCTCGACCGAGCGGTACGGCGCAACTGCGCGCGCTGCACCGTTGAGCTCGTTCGCCGCCAGCTCGTACAGCGTCGCGTTGATCAGAGTCGACTTGCCCGAACCTGACACGCCCGTGATGCAGGTCAGCAGGCCGGCCGGGATCGCCAGGTCGACGTCCTTGAGGTTGTTGCCGGTCGCCCCGCGCAGGTGCAGGATCTGGTCGGGATTGGGCTTGTGCCGCTTGCTCGGCACCTCGATGCGCTTGCGGCCACTGAGGTAATCGCCGGTCAGTGACCGCGGCGCCGCCAGGATGTCCTCGAACGATCCCTGGGCCACGATCTCGCCGCCGTGCACGCCCGCGCGCGGACCAATGTCGATGATGTGGTCGGCCAGGCGGATCGCGTCCTCGTCATGCTCGACCACGATCACCGTGTTGCCCAGGTCGCGCAGGCGGGTGAGGGTGCCCAGCAGGCGCTCGTTGTCGCGCTGGTGCAGGCCGATGGAGGGCTCATCGAGCACGTACATCACGCCCACCAGCCCGGCGCCGATCTGCGAGGCCAGCCGGATGCGCTGCGCCTCACCGCCGGACAGCGAGTCGGCCTTGCGCTCAAGGGTCAGGTAATCCAGACCGACGTCCACCAGGAAGCGCAGGCGGTCACTGATCTCCTTGACGATGCGCTCGGCGATCTCGCCGCGCCAGCCGGCCAGATGCAGTTGCTTGAAGAAGGTAAGTGCCTCGTCAATCGGCAGCACGACGATGTCCGGCAGCGGATGGTCGCCGACGAACACGTTGCGCGCGGCGCGGTTCAGGCGCTGGCCGCCGCAATCGATGCAGGACCGCTCGCTGATGTACTTGGTCAGCTCGTCGCGCACCGCGGCCGACTCGGTCTCCTTGTAGCGCCGTTCCAGGTTCGGCACGATGCCTTCGAAGCGGTGCTTGCGCTGGTGGCGCGTGCCGCCCTCGGTGAGGTAGGTAAAGGAGATCTGGTCGGTGCCGCTGCCGAACAGCACCGCCTGGCGGACGTCCTCGGGCAACTGGTTCCACGGCGTGTTGACGTCGAAGCCGTAGTGCTTGGACAGCGACTGGATCAACTGGAAGTAGTAGGCGTTGCGACGGTCCCAGCCCCGCACCGCGCCGGCCGCCAGCCCCAGCTCGGGATGCACGACCACGCGCGCGGGATCGAAGTACTCGGCCATGCCCAGGCCATCGCAGGTCGGGCAGGCGCCCACCGGCGAGTTGAACGAGAACAGGCGCGGCTCCAGTTCCTGCAACGAGTAGTCGCAGACCGGGCAGCTGTACTTGGACGAGAACAGCATCGGCGTGGCGGAGGCATCGTCCAGCGACACGACCTGGGCCATGCCGTCGCCGAGCTTGAGTGCGGTCTCGAAGGATTCGGCCAGGCGTTGCTTGAGGTCCTCGCGCGGACGGAAGCGGTCGATCACCGCCTCGATGGTGTGCTTGGAGCGCAGCGCCAGCGGCGGCACCGCGTCGATCTCGTGCAGTTCGCCATCGACGCGAACGCGCACGTAGCCCTGCGCGCGCAACTGGTCGAACACCTGCGCATGCTCGCCCTTGCGTTCGCGGATCACCGGCGCCAGCAGCATGTAGCGCTGCTCGGCGGTCGCCGGGTTGTCGGCCAGCGCGATGACATGGTCGACCATCTGGCTGACCGTCTGCGCCTCCAACGGGTAGCCGTGGTCGGGGCAGCGCGGCGTGCCCACGCGGGCATACAGCAGTCGCAGGTAGTCGTAGATCTCGGTGATCGTGCCCACGGTGGAGCGGGGGTTGTGCGAGGTGGATTTCTGCTCGATCGAGATCGCCGGGCTCAGGCCTTCGATATGATCCAGGTCGGGCTTTTCCATCACCGACAGGAACTGCCGCGCGTACGCCGACAGCGACTCCACGTAGCGGCGCTGGCCCTCGGCGTAGATCGTGTCGAACGCCAGCGACGACTTGCCCGAACCCGACAGGCCGGTGATCACGATCAGCTTGTCGCGCGGGATGTCGAGATCGATGTTCTTGAGGTTGTGCGTCCGCGCACCGCGGATGCTGATGAATTCCATCGCCATCGAGGAAGCCTGTGGGGTAGGGGGAGAAGCTCGCGCGAAGACGGCGCGGAAGCGAACAGGTAAGCGTATTGAGTGGAGGAAATGGGGGCAATCGTCGCAAATGGAAGGTTTGCGGCCCCCAAGGTCTGCGAAAGGGGCCGCATGCTTGTCGCAAGCCCATGAACCCATTACAATTCCGCTTCTGTCCGCCCTCGACGGCGCGGCAGCGACCAAAAATAACTACAGAGGAATATGGTCATGTACGCAGTGGTAGTCACCGGCGGTAAGCAATACCGCGTCATGCAGGGCGAGACCCTGCGCGTTGAGCTGCTCGAAGCCGAAGCCGGCAGCGAGATCAAGTTCGACAACATCCTGATGCTGGGCGACGGCGAGGGCGTGAAGCTCGGCGACGAACTCAAGGGTGCCACGGTCAGTGCAAAGGTGGTCGGCCACGGACGTGCGGACAAGATCCGCATCATCAAGTTCCGTCGCCGCAAGCACCACCGCAAGCAGATGGGTCACCGTCAGCACTACACCGAAATCGAGATCACCGGCATTGCCGGTGGCGACAAGAAGTAAGGAGCAGCAGCCATGGCACATAAAAAGTCCGGAGGCTCGACCCGCAACGGTCGCGACTCCAACCCGAAATACCTCGGCGTGAAGATCTACGGTGGTCAGGCGATCGACGCCGGCAACATCATCGTGCGTCAGCGCGGCACCCAGTTCCACCCGGGCAGCGGCGTCGGCCTGGGCCGCGACCACACCCTGTTTGCGCTGGTCGACGGCAAGGTCGAGTTCTCGGTCAAGGGCCTGAAGAAGCGCCGCACCGTCAGCGTCGTCAGCGAGTAACCGCTGCGGACCGGGCTTCGGCCTGGTCCGGCACGCGTGCTGCGAAGGCCCCGCTACGGCGGGGCTTTTCGTTTCCCGGGCACAATACGTCCGGGCAGCACATGCATCCATTTATCGAGGTTTTCCATGAAGCTGGTCGACGAAGCCGAAATCCAGGTCTCAGCAGGCAACGGCGGCAACGGCTGCGTCGGGTTCCGCCGTGAGAAGTACATCCCGCTGGGCGGGCCGGACGGCGGTGACGGCGGTGCGGGCGGCAGCGTCTGGCTGGAGGCCGACGAGAACCTCAACACGCTCGTGGACTTCCGTCATCAGCGCCGCTTCCGCGCCCAGCGCGGTGAAGACGGCCGGGGTCGGCAGATGTACGGCAAGGGTGGCGAAGACACCGTCATTACCGTGCCGGTCGGCACCGTGGTGGTGAACGTGGAAACCGACGAGGTGATCGGCGACATGATCACCCACGGCGAGCGCCTGCTGGTCGCCCAGGGCGGCAAGGGCGGCCTGGGCAACATGCACTTCAAGACCTCGGTCAACCGAGCCCCGCGCAAGGCGCTGCCCGGCCTTCCAGGGGAGGAGCGCGAGCTGAAGCTGGAGCTCAAGCTGCTGGCCGATGTCGGCCTGCTGGGCTTCCCCAACGCCGGCAAGAGCACCCTGATCCGCGCCGTCTCGGCCGCCACGCCCAAGGTCGCCGATTACCCGTTCACCACCCTCTACCCGAACCTGGGCGTGGTCAGTGTCGAGAAATATCGCAGCTTCGTGATCGCCGACATTCCCGGCCTGATCGAAGGTGCCGCCGACGGTGCGGGCCTGGGCGCGCAGTTCCTGCGCCACCTGCAGCGCACGCGACTACTGCTGCATCTGGTCGATGTGGCGCCCATGGAGGGTGGGGTGGAAATGAGCCCTGCCGACCAGGTGCGTGCGATCGAGCGCGAGCTGGAGAAACATGATCCCGAGCTGCTGGCCAAGCCACGCTGGCTGGTGTTCAACAAGTCCGACCTGTTGCCCGGCGACGAGCGCGAGCAGATCGTGCAGGACATAGTCGACGAGCTGGGTTGGAAGGACCGCTGGTTCCTCGCCTCGGCGATCGGCCGCGACGGCACCTGGCCGATCATGCTGGAGATCATGGCGTTCTTTGATCGCCAGAAGGCCGACGAGCAGGAAGCCGCAACCGAGGCCGCAGCCCAAGCCAGCGCGGACGCGGACGCGGCACGCCGCGATGCCGAAGGCTGAGACCCGCCCGATGGCGGAGCGGGCGCTTGGCACGACGCGGCTGCAGAGTTTCCTCCGCATTTCCCCACCCACGAAAAAACCCGGCCTGAGCCGGGTTTTTCCTGTCGCCGTGATTGCTGCCGCAGCGGCCGGTGTGAACCGGCGCGCGGCAAACGGATCAGGCGGCCTTCAGCGCCTTGATGCGGGCGTTCAGGCGGGCCTTGTGACGGGCTGCCTTGTTCTTGTGGATCAGGCCGCGCGAGCTGAAGCGATCAAGGATCGGCTGGGCAACCTTGAAGGCGGCCTCGGCGCTCTCGGCGTCGTTTTCGCCAAGGGCCTTGAGCACCTTCTTGACGGAGGTGCGCAGCATCGAGCGCTGGCTCGCGTTGCGGGCATTGCGCACGACGGTCTGCTTGGCGCGCTTCTTGGCGGACTTGATGTTTGCCACGGCGTATTCCTGAATATTGTTGGTGCTGGAAGAAGAGAATATGGTACGGCGTAAAATCAGACCGGAAAGTATGGCGGGGCCGGCGGGATTGGTCAAGCAAGGCGGGATGTTGCGTTCCACGGCCGTGTTCAGCGTGATGACCTTCATCTCACGCATCGCCGGCTACCTGCGTGACTGGCTCCAGGCCAGCCTGTTTGGCGCCGGTCCGGCCGTCAGCGCCTTCGTCGTCGCCTACCGCATTCCCAACTACCTGCGCCGGATCTTCGCGGAAGGCTCGTTTTCCTCGGCGTTCGTGCCCTTGCTGTCGGAACTCAAGCAAAAAGGCGACGACGAGGCGTTGCAGGATTTCCTCGACCACGTCGCCGGCGCGCTGCTCGCGGTGGTGGTCGTGGTCAGTGGGCTGGGCATCCTGGCCGCGCCGTGGGTCGCGCGGCTGTTCCTGGCCTTCGCCGACCAGTCCGAGTCCGACCTCGTACCGCTGACCGCGCAGATGCTGCGGATCACCTTCCCGTACCTGGTATTCATCTCGATGACCGCGCTGGCCGGCTCGGTGCTGAACAGTTTCAAGCAGTTCGGCCTGCCAGCGCTGACGCCGGTGCTGCACAACCTGGCGATGATCGGCGCGATGCTGTTCCTGGCCGGCTACCTGGAGGTGCCCGAGAAGGCGCTGGCGTGGGGCGTGCTGCTGGCCGGCATCCTGCAGCTGCTGGTGCTGTGGCCGGCGATGTCGCGGCTGGGCCTGCGCACGCGGTTCAAGTTCAACCTCCGCCACAAGGGCGTGCGCCGGGTGATGACCCTGATGCTGCCGACCATCTTCTCGTCCTCGGTATCGCAGGTGAACCTGCTGGTGGGCACGGTGTTCGCGTCCCTGCTGGTGCCGGCCGCGCAGTCGTGGCTGTACTACTCCGACCGCCTCACCGAGCTGCCGCTGGGCCTGTTCGGCGTGGCCATCGGCACCGTGATCCTGCCCCAGCTGTCGCGCATGCACGCCGACCGCGATGGCGACGGTTATTCGCGCTCGCTGGACTGGGGCCTGCGCATGGTCCTGCTGGTTGGCCTGCCGGCCGCCTTGGGGCTAGCGCTGCTGGCCGAGCCGCTGACCGCCTCGCTGTTCCGCTATGGCAAATTCACCCCGGACGACACTCGGATGGTCGGCTACGCGCTTACCGCGATGAGCGTCGGCATCCCGGCCTTCATGCTGAGCAAGGTGCTGCTGCCGGCGTTCTATTCGCGCCAGGACACGAGGACCCCGATGCGCGCGGCAATCATCACCGTGGTCGCCAACGTGCTGCTGACGGTGCTGATTGTGACCCCGCTGTGGTGGCTGGAGGTGCCCTACGCCCATGCGGGGATTGCCGGGGCGACGGCCATTGCCGGCATCATCAATGCGGCGCTGCTGTGGCGGTTCCTCAAACGTGACGGGGTCTACCAGGTCCAGCCCGGCTGGGCCGGCTGGCTGACCCGCATCGGCCTGGGGCTGGCGGCGATGGCGGTGACGGTGGTGTTGCTGCGCGAGTGGGTCGGCGACTGGTCGGTGATGGCCGGCTGGATGCGCTGGGCGTGGCTGCTGGGCGTGATCGGCGCGGGCGCTGCCGCTTACGGCGCGGTGCTGCTGATCGCCGGCGTGCGACCCAGGCACCTGCGCCAGTGACGGGTCGGGGCCTGCGGCGCCGACGCCCGCTGCGCGGCGGCTATACTCCGCGACGATGAGCAAGCTGTTCAGGGATATCGAAGGCGGGACCCGGTGCCCACGCGGGAGCGTGGTCTGCATCGGCGCGTTTGATGGTCTGCACCGCGGCCATCGGGCACTGGTCGGCCATGCGGTGGAGCGTGCGCAGGCCTTGCAGGTGCCGGCCATCGCGCTGAGTTTCGAGCCGCTGCCGCGCGAGCTGTTCGCCCGTGGCGCGCCGCCGCCGCGACTGCTCTCGCCGCGGGCCAAGGCCGAAGGGCTGTGCGATCTGGGCATCGACCAGGTCGGGCTGCTCCGCTTCCGCAAGCGCATGGCCTCGATGAGCGCGGAGGATTTCGTCAGCGAGGTGCTGGTGCGTCTGTTGCAGGCGCGCGAGGTGTGGGTCGGGCCGGGCTTCCAGTTCGGCAAGAACCGCGGCGGCGACCTGGACCTATTGCAGCAAATGGGCAAACAGGCCGGTCCCGGCTTCACCGCGGGCGCTATCGAGCCGGTGACGCTGGACGGCGAGCGTGTGTCCAGTACCCGCATCCGCGAGGCGCTGCAGGCCGGCGACTTTGCCACCGCCACCCGCCTGCTGGGTCGTCCGTACGCGATCAGCGGCCGTGTTGTGCGGGGCGCGCAACTGGGCCGCACGCTCGGCTATCCCACTGCCAACATCCGCTTTGGCGGCAAGACCCCCGCGCTGTCGGGAATCTACGCCACCTGGGTGCATGGGGTGGGCGAGGAGCCCATCGCCTCGGTGTCCAGCCTCGGCACCCGCCCCACGGTGAACGGCACCGAGCCGTTGCTGGAAGCCCATCTTTTCGACTTCCGCGGTGACCTGTACGGTCGCCGGATCAAGGTGGAATTCGTCGCGAAGCTGCGCGATGAGGAAACCTTCGACGATCTGCCGGCGCTGACCGCGCAGATGCACCGCGACGCCGAACAGGCGCGCGCCATCCTGACCCCAACACCGCGAGCCACTGCGTGAGCGATAAAAACGCCAATCCCTACAAGTCCACCCTGAACCTGCCATCGACGGACTTCCCGATGCGCGGCGACCTGCCCAAGCGCGAGCCGGTGACGCTGGCCCGCTGGGAGGAAGAAGGCCTGTACGACCGCATCCGCGAGCACACCGCGTCGCGCGAGACCTTCGTCCTGCACGACGGTCCTCCGTATGCGAACGGCGTGATCCACATCGGCCACGCGGTCAACAAGGTGCTCAAGGACCTGGTGGTCAAGTCCAAGCTGCTGTCGGGCTTCGACGCGCCCTACGTGCCGGGTTGGGATTGCCACGGCCTGCCGATCGAGATCGCGGTCGAGAAGAAGTACGGCAAGGTTGGCACCAAGCTGGACGCGGTCGAATTCCGCCAGAAGTGCCGCGAATACGCCGCCGAGCAGATCGAATTGCAGCGTGCGGACTTCAAGCGCCTGGGCGTGATCGGCGACTGGGACAACCCGTACCGCTCGATGGATTTCAGCTACGAGGCGGGCATGCTGCGCTCGCTGGCGAAGATCATCGAGCGCGGCCACCTGGTGCGCGGTTCCAAGCCGGTGCACTGGTGCTTTGACTGCGGCTCGGCGCTGGCCGAGGCGGAGATCGAGTACGCCGACAAGGTCTCCCCGGCGGTGGATGTGGCCTACACGGCGCTGTCGGCGGAGAAGTTCGCCACCCGCTTCGGCGCCGTCGCCGATGACGACGTGCACGTCGCGGTGCCGATCTGGACCACCACGCCGTGGACGCTGCCGGCGAGCCTGGCAATCAGCGTCGGTCCGGCGATCGACTACGTGCTGGTCGAAGGCCCGGCACGTGCCGATGGCGGTCGTCGCTGGCTGGTTCTGGCCGAGGCACTGGCGTCGGACGCACTCGCCCGCTACGGCGTGGATGAGCTCGTCGTGCACGGTCACGCCAAGGGCGAGGATCTGGAGTCTCTCGTCGTCCAGCACCCGTTCTATGCCGATCGCGAGATCCCGCTGCTGTTGGGTGACCACGTCTCCGACGAGGACGGTACCGGCAACGTGCACACCGCGCCCGGTCACGGCCAGGAAGATTTCGCGGTCGCCCAGCACTACGGCCTGGTACAGCAGTACACCGCGGCGCAGATCAACCCGGTGGACGCCCGCGGCGTCTACCTGCCCGGCACGCCGCCAATCGGCGACACCGCGCTGGAAGGCAACCACATCTGGAAGGCCAACGACATCATCATCGATGCCCTGCGCGGTACCGACGCGCTGCTGGCCGCCACCCGCACCGAGCACAGCTACCCGCACTGCTGGCGGCACAAGACCCCGGTCGCGTTCCGGGCCACGCCGCAGTGGTTCATCTCGATGGACAAGGCCAACCTGCGCACCGACGCGCTGCAGGCGATCAAGGACGTGGCCTGGACCCCGGAGTGGGGCCAGGCGCGCATTGCCGGGATGGTCGAGGGCCGCCCGGACTGGTGCATCAGCCGCCAGCGCACCTGGGGCGTGCCGATCGCCTTGTTCATCCACCGGATTACCGGTGAGCCGCACCCGCGTTCGGTCGAGTTGATGCACCAGGTCGCCGCGCTGGTGGAGGCCGAGGGCATTGATGTCTGGTACTCGCTGGACCCGGCCAGCCTGCTGGGCGATGAGGCGGGCGACTACGACAAGGTCACCGACATCCTCGATGTCTGGTTCGATTCGGGCGTCACCCACGAGTGCGTGCTGGCGCAGCGGCCTGAAGACGGGCTGCGCAAGCCGGCCGACCTGTACCTGGAAGGCTCCGACCAGCATCGCGGCTGGTTCCAGTCCTCGCTGCTGACCGGTGTCGCGATGGATGGCGCCGCGCCCTTCCGGCAGGTGCTGACGCACGGCTTCGCGGTGGATGCCGACGGTCGCAAGATGTCCAAGTCGCTGGGCAACGTGGTCGCGCCGCAGAAGGTCATCGACGCGATGGGCGCCGACGTGCTGCGGCTGTGGATCGCCTCGGCCGACTACCGCAACGAGATGTCGGTCTCCGACGAGATCCTCAAGCGCAGCGGCGATGGCTACCGCCGCATCCGCAACACCGCGCGCTTCCTGCTGGGCAACCTGCACGGCTTCGATCCGGCCACGCACCTGATGCCGGTCGACGAAATGGTCGAGCTGGACCGCTGGATCGTGCACCGTGCCCATGGCCTGCAGCAGCGGATCGTGGACGCCTACGCGGCCTACGACTTCCCCGAGATCGTGCAGATCCTGGCCAACTTCTGCAGTGTCGACCTGGGCTCGCTGTATCTGGATGTCACCAAGGATCGCCTGTACACGATGCAGGAGAACTCGCCGGGCCGGCGTTCGGCGCAGGCGGCGATGTACCGCATCGCCGAGGCGTTCGTGCGCTGGATCGCGCCGATCCTCAGCTTCACTGCCGAGGAGATGTGGAACCACCTGCCGGCCGTGACCGCAAACGGCCCGCGCGAGGCCAACGTGCTGTTCGCCACCTGGTACGACGGTCTGGCCCCGTTGCCGGACGACGCGCCGCTGTCGGCGGACGATTTCAAGCGCCTGCTGGCCCTGCGCGAGCAGATGAGCAAGGTGCTGGAGCCGATGCGCGCGCAAGGCAAGATCGGCGCCGCGCTGGATGCCGAGATCGCCCTGCGCTGCGGCGTCGCCGACCAGAACTGGTTGTCGCCGTTCGTGGACGAGTTGCGCTTCCTGTTCATCAGCGGCGACGTGTACATGTCCTCCAACGACGCGGCGTCGGAGATCGAGGTGATCGCCATTCCCAGCATCAAGCCCAAGTGCGGCCGCTGCTGGCATCACCGCGAGGACGTCGGTACCCACGCGGCACATCCGACCCTGTGCGGCCGCTGCGTCGACAACGTTGACGGCAACGGCGAACACCGGAAGTGGTTCTGATGACTGCAACCCCACGCACCGGTCCGAAACCCAACGCGCTGGTCTGGCTCGCGCTGTCGCTCGTGGTGATCGTGCTCGACCAGCTCAGCAAGGCCTGGGTGCTGTCATCGCTGCCCGAATACACCGCCGTCCCGGTGATCGAGGGGTTCTGGAACTGGTACCGCACCTACAACACCGGCGCGGCGTTCAGCTTCCTCAGCGACGCTGGCGGCTGGCAGAAGTACTTTTTCGTGGTCCTTGCCGCCGCCATCAGCGGACTGCTCGGCTACTGGCTGTGGCGCACCCCGCGCGGCGACTGGAAAACCGCGCTGCCGTACGCGCTGGTGATCGGTGGGGCGATCGGCAACGTGGTTGACCGATTGATCCACGGCCACGTGGTGGATTTCATCCAGTGGCATTGGCAGGACTGGTACTGGCCCGCGTTCAACATCGCGGACGCGGCAATCGTCGGCGGCGCCATCGGTATCGCGCTGTTTGGCCTGCTGTCCGGACGAAAGGCGTAAAATCAACGGCATGGACCTGATTCTTGCCAACCCCCGGGGTTTCTGCGCCGGCGTCGACCGCGCCATCGAGATCGTCAACCGCTCGCTGGAACTGTTCGGCGCGCCGATCTATGTGCGCCACGAAGTCGTGCACAACAAATTCGTGGTCGACGACCTCAAGCAGCGCGGCGCGGTGTTCGTCGAGGAGCTCGACGAGGTGCCCGACGGCGCCACGGTCATTTTCAGCGCACACGGCGTCTCGCGCGCGGTGCGGGCCGAGGCCGACCGCCGCGGGCTGAAGGTGTTCGACGCGACGTGCCCGCTGGTCACCAAGGTGCACCTGGAGGTCAGCCGCGAGTGTCGCGCCGGCCGCGACATGGTGCTGATCGGCCACGCCGGGCATCCGGAAGTGGAGGGCACCATGGGTCAGTGGAAGGCGAGCGAGACCGCCGGCAAAATCCACCTGGTCGAGAATCTGGACGACGTCCAGACCCTGCAGATCGACCAGCCGGAGCATGTGTCCTACACCACCCAGACCACGCTGTCGGTGGATGACACCCGCGCCATTATCGCCGCGCTGCGCGAGCGCTACCCGATGATCGAGGGGCCGAAGAAGGACGACATCTGCTACGCCACCCAGAACCGTCAGGACGCGGTGCGCGAGCTCACCCGCGAGTGCGACCTGGTGCTGGTGGTGGGTTCGGTCAACAGTTCCAACTCCAACCGCCTGCGTGAGCTGGCCGAGCGCGAGGGCGTGGAAGCGCACCTGATCGACGGCGCGGACGAGATCGATCCGGCCTGGCTGACTGGGCGCCGCAAGATCGGCATCACCGCGGGCGCCTCCGCGCCGGAGATTCTGGTGCGCGGCGTGATCGAGCGCCTGCGCGAGCTGGGCGCCGACAACCTGATGGACTTGAAGGGCGAGCCGGAAAACATGGTGTTCGCCCTGCCCAGGGAACTGCGCCCGCTGAAACCGTAAACGCGTTACTTACACCCTCAAGGAATCCCGTCCCCGCAACGCGCGGGTTTGACCGGGGTCCGGCGGACGCCTACAATTCCGCCTCTTTGCCGCAATAGCTCAGTTGGTAGAGCAACTGATTCGTAATCAGTAGGTCGACGGTTCGATTCCGCCTTGCGGCACCAGATGCAAAGCCTCGGCCCTGCCGGGGCTTTTTGCATTGCAACTGCGGGACACTTCACGATGATCGACCTCCCCGATGCTTGATCTCCACTGCCACATCCTTCCCGGCATCGACGATGGCGCGGTTGATCTCGACATGGCGCTGGACATGGCGCGCATCGCCGCCGCCGACGGCATCCGCGAAATCGCCTGCAGCCCGCATATCTATCCGGGCATGTACGAGAACGACGCTGCCGGGATACGTGCCGCCGTGGCGGCGCTGCAAGCCGAGCTCGACCTGCGCGACATCCCGCTGCGCCTGCATGCC